>NZ_JBAKBF010000005.1:0-311589 GCF_036881715.1 Pannonibacter anstelovis | reverse complement strand
GATGTCCTTCGACCCGCCCATGCACCTCACTCCATACTTGTTAGAGCGACAATGACAAAACATGGTAAGTGAACCATTAAACAATTCCCCCGCCAGTCCAAACAAAAATTAACCTTTATAAATTTAAGTTAACCACCCCGTTTGCCCACTGTTGTGTTCACGCGACATTAACCACGTTTTGAGAACGTGCCCCTGTGTCAGCCTGGAGTAAGTCATGTACGCGCGCCTGTTCGCAGCATTTGCCATCGCCCTCACCCTTGCCGGGTGCAGTGGCTACAAGCGCCCGCCGTCTGCCTTTCACGAAATCCTGACCCAGCCCTACCGGCTCGACTCCAGCGACCGCCTGCGCATCATCGTCTTTGGCCAGAACGACCTGTCCAACACCTATGTGGTTGATCAGGCGGGCTATATTTCCATGCCGCTGATTGGATCCGTTCCCGCACGCGGCAAGACGCAGCAAGAGCTTGCCAGGGCCATTGAAGCCTCACTGCGCAAGGGTTTCCTGCGCGATCCGAATGTATCGGTCGAGGTGGATCAATACCGTCCAATCTTCGTCATGGGCGAAGTACAAGCTGCCGGCCAATATGCCTACGTTCCCGGCATGACGGTCCAGAATGCCATCGCAACCGCCGGCGGCTTCTCCGCCCGCGCAGAACAGGCCAGCGCGGATCTGACACGCCAGATCAATGGTGAGATCCTCAATGGCCGCGTCCCCATCACCGATCCGGTGCGTCCGGGCGACACAATCCATGTCCGCGAAAGATTGTTCTGAGGCGGGTGCGGATTAACCTGGAAATCATCCCTTTAGTCTAGTTTGCTTCCTGTCCACGCGAGAGTTCCGTAAAGAGAGCCCGTGTGAGGTCAGGGAGTTTCAGATGAATTCGCAGCCGCTGCGGATTGTGCATTGCCTCCGGTCTCCGATCGGGGGAACGATCCGGCATATTCATGATCTGGCAAAAGCCCAGGCCGCAGCTGGCCACGAGGTGGGGCTCGTTTGTGATTCCTCCACCGGCTCCGCCTTTGACCTTTCCATTCTTGACAGGCTCCGGCCGCATCTTGCGCTCGGTGTTACCCGTTTTGCCATGCGCCGGCATTTGACGGTGCAGGACATTATTGCCGCGGCAAGGCTTTATGGCAGCGTGCGCGCGCTCGCGCCGGACGTGCTGCACGGGCATGGTGCAAAGGGCGGGGCCTATGTGCGGCTGATCGGCTCGCTGCTGCGCGGCCGCAAGCGCCGCCCAGTGCGGGTCTACTCGCCGCATGGCGGCAGCCTTCATTACGATCCGAACAGATGCGAAGGGCGGATCTATCACGCCATAGAGCGCTTGCAGAACCGCTTCACCGATGGGTTGCTGTTCGTCGCCGACTACGAGAAGGCGGCCTATGAAAGCAAGATCGGGCCCCTGACCGTTCCCTCAAGGGTCGTCTACAATGGTCTGCTCAGCGAAGACTTCGAACCGGTTGCCCCGCATGCCAATGCAGCTGATTTTGTCTATGTCGGCATGCTCCGCCAGCTCAAGGGCACCGACCTCTTCATAGATGCAATCTATGACCTGACACTGCAGACCGGCCGCAAGATCAGCGCAATCATCGCAGGGGAAGGTCCGCAGAGAGAAGAGTTCGAGGCGAGAGCTGCTCAATTGGGCCTGGCAGATTGCATCACCTTCACAGGCGCCCTGCCCGCACGCCGCGCTTTTGCGATGGGGCGTTGTGTCGTCGTGCCCTCCCGCGCAGAGGCCATGCCCTATGTGGTTCTGGAGGCGATCGGCTCGGGCATGCCCATCGTCGCGACACGGGTCGGCGGCATTCCGGAGATCTTTGGCGTCCACGCCGACCGCCTCGTCGATTCCGGCAGCAGCAGCCGCCTCGCCAGCGCCATGCGCGCGGTCATGGCCAGTCCGGAGCGGGCCCGCGCCCAGACCGCAGAAGTGCGGCAAAGCATTATGAGCACCTTCACCGCACCGCGTATGGGTGAGCTTGTCATTTCTTTTTATCATCAATTACTTGGCATTCCTGCTGTGACAAGCACGGAAGCCACTTCCTCCCTCGCGCAAAGCGCATCGCTTTTGGCGAGATCGAGCAAGCAGGGATCATAATGACCACCGATTCCAAAACTCCCCCCATTTCCCAAGCCCTGACAGCCCCTTTCGAGGGGCCGGCAAAAACCACAGACGACGCCGAGAGCCTGCGCAAGCGGCTTGCGGAAGAGCTGCGCCGTTCAACTTCCGCCGGAGACGGAAGCCGGTCTGGCAACAGCCCGGGCACTGCGCTTTCACCTGCCGCCGAAGAAATCGCCCGCAGCCTCCGCAGTGACGGCATCTCCCAGCCTGTCCTTGAAGGCTCTGTCCGGCTGCTCGATGTCATCATTGTCGCCGCAACGGGCCTTGCCAGCCTGAGTTTCACCGGCACGCCTTTCACCGCGCTCACATTTGGCGCCGTTGCAGCCGCGCTCTTCTTCACCCTTGCCTTCTTTCAGGGCTTTGATGCCTATCAGGTCCGCGTCCTGCGGTCGGGCCTTGCCCAGACCGGGCGCATAGCCGGTGGATGGACCCTGGTTCTGGCCATGTTTGCCATCGCCTTCGTAACGACGGACCTGCCGCGCCACATTGCACCGCAGGCTGCCGGACTCTGGTACGCTTCAGGTCTGTGCGGACTTGTTGTCAGCCGTCTCGCCCTGTCGAAGATGGTGAGCTCCTGGATCCGCTCCGGCCGTCTTGAGCGGCGTGCGGTCATTGTCGGTGGCGGGCAGGCTGCAGCTGATCTCATTCATGAGCTGGAGAGCCAGAGCGGCAACGACATCCGCATCTGCGGCATCTTTGACGACCGCGCCAATGACCGCTCGCCGGAAGTCGTCGCTGGTTATCCGAAGCTTGGCAACATCGACGCACTGGTGGAATTTGGCCGCCGCGCCCGCATCGACATGCTGATTGTCTGCATTCCGCTGCGCGCCGAAAAGCGCGTCCTTGAGCTTCTGCGCAAGCTCTGGGTGCTGCCCATCGACATCCGTCTTTCTGCACACACCGACAAGATGCGCTTCCGCAACCGCGCCTCCTCGTTCATCGGAGCGGTGCCTTTCGTCGATGTGGTCGAGAAGCCGATCACCGACTGGGACATGGTGGCCAAGCGCGCGTTTGATATTGCCGTGGCAAGCCTCGCCATCATTGCCCTGTCACCGGTGATGCTGGCCACCGCCATTGCCATCAAGATGGACAGCCGCGGTCCGGTGCTGTTCCGCCAGAAGCGCTACGGCTTCAACAACGAGATCATCGACGTGCTGAAGTTCCGCTCGATGTTCCATGACATGGCCGATCCGGCCGCAAAGAAGGTGGTGACCAAGGGCGACCCGCGCGTCACCAAGGTCGGCCGCTTCATCCGCCGCTCCTCTATCGACGAATTGCCGCAGCTCTTCAATGTGCTGGCAGGCACCCTCTCCCTCGTCGGTCCGCGTCCGCATGCGGTCAATGCCCACACCAATGACCAGACCTGGGACGAGGTGGTCTATGGCTACTTCGCCCGGCACAAGGTGAAGCCGGGCGTCACCGGCTGGGCCCAGATCAACGGCTGGCGCGGTGAGGTGGATACGCCGGAGAAGATTCAGAAGCGTGTCGAGTTCGATCTCTACTACATCGAGAACTGGTCGATCCTATTCGACATCAAGATCCTCGCCCTGACACCCATCCGCCTGCTGAACACGGAGAACGCCTATTGAGCACCGGGGCCGCCCTTGCCGGGGATCAGGGCCGTGGCCGCAAGCTGATGGTCCCTGCCTCGCGCATCAGCGCGGCGGCCCTGTGGGTGGCTGTGTTCCTCGGCGGCTTCGTGATCCAGGAACCTGCCCCCTACGAGCTATTCATGGCCGGGCTTCTGATGCTGTGGCTTCTGTTCGGGCTGCGCCTGCGGCCTGAATTCGGCCCGCTGACCGTGCTTCTCATCCTGTTCATGGCCGGCGGCACCATGGCCGTTCCCTTTGCCCGCGATGTGCCCACCGCTGCCATGTACATGGCCGTCTCCGGCTTTCTCGCCGCAACGGCGATCTTCTACGCAGCGGTTGTCAGCACCGATCCCAGCCGGCTCTTTCTTATCGAGCGCGCCTATATCGCAAGCGCGCTGCTCTGCGCCTCCATAGGCATTGCCGCCTATTTCCGGCTGTTCCCCGGCAGCGAGATCTTCACGCTCTACGGC
Source organism: Pannonibacter anstelovis (assembly GCF_036881715.1). Lineage (NCBI taxonomy): Bacteria > Pseudomonadati > Pseudomonadota > Alphaproteobacteria > Hyphomicrobiales > Stappiaceae > Pannonibacter > Pannonibacter anstelovis. The sequence continues at coordinate 307,407 of NZ_JBAKBF010000005.1, read as the reverse complement.
CGGGCGCGCGGCACCTTTCAGGACCCCAATGTCTTCGGCCCGTTCCTTGTGCTGCCCACGGTGCTGCTGGTCCACCGGCTGCTGACGCGGGGCCTGTTCTCAAGCCCTGCCGCCTTGCTGATTCTGCCCGTGCTGGTGCTGGGCATCTTCCTCAGCTTCTCGCGCGGCGCCTGGGGCCTCTTGGCCCTGTCGGGTGTCATCGTCTACCTGCTCAGCCTCATTCATGAGCGCCGCCCCCGGGAACGGCTGCGGCTGGTGCTGGTGGGTGCAGGCGGGCTTGCCGCAGTGCTGCTGCTTCTTGCGGCCGCCCTGTCCATCGACAGCGTCGCCGCCATGTTCAGCGAGCGGGCAAGACTTGTGCAGGACTATGACGGCGCCCGCCTCGGCCGCTTTGCCCGCTATGGCATGGGCTTTGAGATGGTCATGGAACGGCCCTTTGGTCTCGGACCGCTGGAGTTCAACAAGTATTTTCCCGAGGACGAGCACAACGTCTATCTGAAGGCCTTCACCTCCTACGGCTGGCTCGGCGGCGTTGTCTATCCGCTGCTGGTGATCTGGACAATTACCGCTCTCGTGCCCCTGCTCTTCCGTCACAGGCCGTGGACGGGCTTTGTCCATTGCGTTTTTGCGGTGCTCGTGGGCCATGCCTTGATGAGCGTGATCATCGATATCGATCACTGGCGCCACTATTTCCTGCTGCTCGGCCTCGCCTGGGGCCTCATCGCCATCCACAAGCTTGAGCAAAAACAGCGGACTGTGGATTTGAATGCAAGGCAAGTCTTGCGCCGGGCAAAGGAAGCGGATAGAGAGAGCCCTGTCGTCGGGCAGTAGCGCAGCCTGGTAGCGCACTTGACTGGGGGTCAAGGGGTCGTCGGTTCGAATCCGGCCTGCCCGACCACTTAAAGCCGAAAGCTCTGCGGAGCATGGCAAGTGGCACCGGCGACATTTCTAATGGCGTATCGAGATGACCGATTGGCTCTGCAAATCGCAAGGCCTCTCAATTCCGTCATGGCAGGCTTGATCATGCCAACCATGCCGCGACCTCTCACCCCGCCCCGGACAAGCGTTCCGCCGCCCTACTCGACGTGCAAACCGTGCGGATAGGCAAGGGAATGGTTGCCATGATCAAGTCACGGCAGGACGGAGTGTGGGGTTAAAGCTTGAGCCAAAGCGGCGCTTTCCCTGCGCCGGACTGATCAGTCCGGCGGCGTTCAGAACATCCGGGCCCTAACGCGCCTGATCCAGCAGGCGCTTGCATTCCAGCAGTTCGAACAATGTCGCCTGCAGGCGGCGCACGTCATCCTTGGAAAGCCCGGTCTCATCGTTGCGGTCGGTCAGGAACCGTTCCATGAACCGGAAGCCCTTGCCCTGCCCGGCCTGGGCACGCGGATCATTGTCTGACAGAAGGCCGCGCGGCAGAACCTCGCTCGGCAGGCCGCCCGTATCGCGGGGGGGCTCCGGCTCCTGCATCACCACCTGCGGCCTGCGCTGCGGCGGCTGAGGCACGGCTGCACCGTCCTCGTCCTCCATTTCATCCATGCGAGATGCAGCGGCCAGCGGAATGGCGTCTTCGCGCCAGATCTGCATGACGAACCGGGGGCCCTGCTCCTTGAGGATGCGCTGGACGCCCTTGATCGTATAGCCTTCACCGTAAAGAAGATGGCGGATACCGCGCAGCAGCTCCACGTCATCCGGCCGGTAATAGCGCCGCCCGCCGCCGCGCTTCAGCGGCTTGATCTGGGTGAAGCGGGTTTCCCAGAAACGCAGAACATGCTGGGGAAGATCCAGGTCTTCCGCCACTTCGCTGATGGTCCGGAAAGCGTCCGGGCTTTTTTCAGACATGCTCATGCTGCGTCACCGGTTCGGAAGCTCAGTCGCTGCCGTTGCCTGCCAGCGACTCGTTGATCTTCTGCTTGAGAATGTTGCTGGGCTTGAAAACCATCACCCGGCGCGGCGAGATCGGCACTTCCTCGCCGGTCTTCGGGTTGCGCCCGATCCGCTCCCCCTTGGAGCGGACAAGGAATGACCCGAAGGAAGAGAGCTTGACGGATTCGCCCGTCACCAGGCAATCCGAAATCTCAGAAAGCACCCGCTCCACCAGTTCGGAGGATTCCGTGCGGGACAGACCTACCTTCTGGTAGACGGCCTCACAAAGGTCAGCGCGCGTGATGGTCCTGTTACCCATGCCTCCTCCTCGCCCGGAGCGTGATCCGGCTGATTTTGCAGTGGAACTTCTTTTCCGGACGTACGGTATTGCGTCCGCAAACGAGGGTCAACCGCAGATATGAGCGCTGTCAGCTTCACGCAAGGTGATGACACAGCCCCCGTCAAAACTGCTTACCAGCGCAACAGGACCGATCCCCAGGTGAAGCCGCCGCCCATGGCTTCGAGCATGATGAGGTCACCGGACTTCACGCGGCCATCCTTGACGGCAGCATCAAGTGCCAAGGGAATAGACGCGGCAGAGGTGTTTCCGTGAAGATCGACAGTGACGACAACTTTTTCCGGCGCAATATCAAGCTTCTTTGCGCTGGCGTCGATGATGCGCCGGTTGGCCTGATGCGGGATGAACCAGGTGAGATCTTCACCGGTCAGGCCCGTGGCCTTGAAGGCATCCTCGATCACGTCCGTGATCATGCCCACCGCGTGCTTGAAGACTTCCTTGCCTTCCATACGCAGATGGCCGACCGTCTGGGTCGTGGAGGGGCCGCCGTCCACATAAAGCTTGGACTTGTGCTGGCCGTCCGAGCGCAGATGCGAGGTCAAGATCCCGTGATCGGCAACAGTACCAGAGGCTTCCCGCCCTTCCAGCACGACAGCGCCTGCCCCATCACCGAAGAGCACGCAGGTGGTGCGGTCGTTCCAGTCGAGAATCCGGGAGAAGGTCTCGGCACCAATCACCAGCACACGTTTTGCCTGGCCGCAGCGGATGAACATATCTGCCGTTGTCAGGGCAAAGACGAAGCCCGAGCAGACCGCATGCACATCGAAGGCGGCGCCGTGGCGCATTCCGAGGGCCGCCTGCACCTGGACCGCCGTGGACGGGAAGGTGTTGTCCGGCGTTGCGGTTGCCAGAATGATGGTATCGATATCCTGCGCCGTGAGGCCTGCATGGGCGAGAGCCCGCTCGGCGGCCTTGATCGCCAGATGGGACGTAAACTCGCCCTCGGCAGCGATGTGGCGCTGGCGGATGCCGGTGCGCTGCACGATCCACTCGTCGGTGGTGTCCACCATACGGGCGAGATCTTCATTGGTGAGGATTTTCTCGGGCAGATAGCTGCCGCAGCCGAGAACGGTCGAACGGATGGTGGTCACTCGTCACCTTCGGGAGTTTCAGCGGACACGGAAAAACGGCCACGGTGATAGTGGACGAGGTCCTGGGAGATCTTTTGCAGAAGTTCGTTGCGTACCATGTCATGGGCAAGCGCGATGGCGCTGGCAAAGCCCTCCGCATCGGTGCCGCCATGGCTCTTGATCACGACGCCATTCAGGCCGAGGAACACGCCGCCATTCACCTTGCGCGGGTCAAGCTTCTCACGCAGCTGGTTGAAGGCCCCGCGGGCCAGCAGATAACCGAGCTTGGAGAACAGCGACCGGTTCATGGCAGCGCGCAGATAGCCCGCGATCTGCTTGGCGGTGCCTTCTGCGGTCTTCAGCGCAATGTTGCCGGCAAATCCTTCGGTCACCACCACATCGACGGTGCCCTTGCCCAGATCATCGCCCTCGACAAAACCGGCATAGGAGAAGGAGCGGAACGGCGCCTCACGCATGATGCGGCCGGCGGTGCGGACCTCTTCCAGGCCCTTCACTTCTTCCACGCCGATGTTGAGCAGGCCGACGGTCGGCTTTTCAACACCGAAGAGGGCGCGGGCCATTGCCCCGCCCAGAATGGCGAAATCGATCAGCTGCTGCGCATCGGCGCCGATGGTGGCGCCCACATCCAGAACCACGCTTTCGCCGCGCGCCGTCGGCCAGATGGCAGCGATGGCGGGGCGGTCGATGTTGGCCATGGTGCGCAGGCAGAAAGTGGACATGGCCATCAGCGCGCCGGTATTGCCCGCCGACACGGCCACGTCAGCCTCGCCATTCTTAACGGCCTCAATGGCGCGCCACATGCTGGAGCGCCAGCGCCCCTGGCGCAGCGCCTGGCTGGGCTTGGCGTCCATGCCCACCGCAACCTCGCAGTGGAAGAAGGTGGAGGCATCGCGCAGGCGCGGATATTTTTCCAGCAGCGGCAGGACGATCTTTTCCTGCCCGAAAATCAGAAACCGGATGCCGGGGTGGCGGAGCAGCGCAAGCTCTGCCCCCGGCAGCACCATTTCGGCACCGGCGTCGCCGCCCATGGCATCAAGGGCAATATGAATGGGTTTTGCCATCTGAAGGTTCTTGTCGTCCATTCGCTTGGGAGCGCTCATCAGGGCCAGAGGCCGCGAGAGCATCTCGAGACTGCCACTCTCATGCGGGCAGATCCGCCACAGCATGCCGGGGTGGCTAAAGGGTCAGTCCGCCATCTTGCAGGTACAGCGCGGCGAACATAACGGTTTTGGGGCGGGAAACAACCGTTTTTGCCCCTCGCCCGCTTCCCCTTATGGCTTGTCCTTGTTCTTGAGCTGCTCCAGCACCTTGAAGGGCGAAGGCTTTTCGTCTTCCTCTTCCACCTCTGCGGGCGTCTCGAACTCCAGTTCCGCATCCGCTGCACGCGGGAACGGGTCCAGCGCCAGGACAAATTGTTCGCAGACGAGCGCGCCCAGATCGATCATCCCGTCCTCGATCGCATCGGGCGGCTCGGGGGCTTCCAGATCAATCTCGATCTCGCCATCCTCGCCAAGGTCCGGATTGCGGCGGCGCGGATCAAGTTCCGGCTCATAGGCACGCTCGAAGTGGTCCTTCACAGTCATTGGCAGCGGCACCAGCGTGATGACGCAGCGCTGTGCCCCTTCGGCCTCCAGATCGCCCGTGACAAAGACACCGGCCTTCTTCCACGGCCGCACTTCCAGCTTCGCGGTGAAGCGGGTCAGGCCGGCAAGGTCATAGGCCTCGGCTATGCGGGCAAGCGCATCTGCATCGGCGGTCAGTTCCACGGTCTTCGGCGTATTACCCAGACGGGACACCTGAAAGCGGTGCGAGAAAGGTGTCGGCACATCACTCATGATTCGGGTTTCCCTCAAGCGCCGGCACATCAGGCCAGGCGAGTTTGGCGGTCATGATGCCGTCCAGCGGCAGATCCGCCAGCGTTTTGACCGCATCCATCATATAGAGCGCAAGCCTGTCGCAAGCCGGCGCATTGGGCGTTTCGGTGAAGATGTTGCGGCCGATGGCTGCCGCCAGGGCCGCGGCATTGCCCGCGTCCAGAGCCTCACCATAGGCGTTTGCGCGGCCATAGAAGGCCTCGGCCATCTTGCGGACCTTCTTCGGCACCCTGTTGTCGCTGATGCCCATTTCCCGCAAGGAAGCGTCCATATCGCGGAAAAACAGGTCGAAAACCGCCTGTGACGTGGCTGCGGCCTCCTTGCCTTCCCCCTGCAGACGGCGGAAAAGCAGAACAGCGTGCAGGATCATCATGTCGAACCGGCCATCCACGGTGTCAGGCACAGAAAGTGCTGCGTAGAAGGCAGGCTGACGCGCCTGAGCCACGATAGCGCCATAAAGAGCGTATTCGGATGGCCGTGTGCGGCGGCGGAAAAGGCCAAATACCATGGAATGCCTCGACTGGTCCCGTGCGGACGGTGTTGCCTTGTGCCCTAACGCAGGTTACTTGCTTTGCCAAGGAACGAATTCAAATACGCACCGGACGGCAAGGCCGGTTCAGACGGGACAGGAACGACGAATGAAGACCAAGGCGCATGTGCTGATGCTTCCCATTCTCCTCGGGCTGACCGTGGGGGGATGCTTCACCCAGACCTACAATCATGGCCATTCCATCTCCCCCGACATGCTGCAGCAGGTGCAGGTGGGGTCGAGCAAGGAGAATGTGGAGCTGGTCCTCGGGTCACCGTCCACCACGTCCGAAATTGACGGCCTCGCCTATTACTACATCTCCCAGACTGCCGAGACGACGGCCTTCCTGAACCCGAAGATCGTCGAGCAGCGCGTGGTCGCCATCTATTTCGATCAGGATGGTTTTGTGAAAGACATCGCCAACTACGGTATGCAGGACGGCAAGGTCTTTGACTTCATTGGCCGCAAGACCCGTACCGGCGGCTCAGACTATGGTTTCCTGACGCAGATCCTGCGCGGCGCCGCCAACCCGTCACTGGGCCTCTGAACCCAACCGGCAATCTGCAAGAAGTTCAAATCCCCCGGAAGGTTCTTCCGGGGGATTCTTGTTTGGCTGGCAGAAGGCCAGATCCTAGTGCGCCAGGACCGCCAGCAGCAGAAGGGCGACGATGTTGGCGATCTTGATCATCGGGTTCACCGCCGGGCCAGCGGTGTCCTTGTAGGGGTCACCCACGGTGTCACCTGTCACCGCGGCCTTGTGGGCATCCGATCCCTTGCCACCGTGGTGGCCGTCCTCGATGTACTTCTTCGCATTGTCCCAGGCCCCGCCGCCGGAGGTCATCGACAATGCGACGAAAAGCCCGGTGATGATGATGCCCAGCAGCATGGCGCCCACAGCCGCAAAGGCATTGGCCTTGCCCGCAATCGCGTTGATGGCAAAGAAGCAGACAATCGGCGAGAGCACCGGCAGCAGCGAGGGGATGACCATTTCGCGGATGGCGGCGCGGGTGAGCATGTCCACCGCCCGGCCATAATCAGGCCGCTCGGTTCCGGCCATGATGCCCGGCTTCTCGCGGAACTGGCGGCGCACCTCCTCCACCACGGCAGAGGCGGCCCGGCCCACGGCGGTCATGGCAATGCCGCCGAACAGATAAGGCAGCATCCCACCGAAGAAGAGGCCGACGACCACGTAGGGGTTGGAGAGAGAGAAATCGAGCGTATCCACCGTCAGCCCGGCAAAATAGGGGTACTGATCAGAGTTGGAGATGAAGTAGCGCAGATCCTCCGTATAGGCCGCGAAGAGCACCAGCGCGCCGAGGCCCGCAGAGCCGATGGCGTAGCCCTTGGTCACGGCCTTGGTGGTGTTGCCCACCGCATCCAGCGCATCCGTCGTCACACGCACTTCAGCCGGAAGATCCGCCATTTCGGCGATGCCGCCGGCATTGTCCGTCACCGGGCCGAAGGCATCCAGCGCCACCACCATTCCGGCCAGCGCCAGCATCGTGGTCACCGCGATGGCGATGCCGAAGAGGCCCGCCAGCGAATAGGTGACGATGATGCCGGCAATAATGATCAGCGCCGGAACCGCCGTTGCCTCCATGGAAATGGCGAGGCCCTGAATCACATTGGTGCCATGGCCAGTAACGGATGCCTGGGCGATGGACCGGACCGGACGGTAGCCGGTGCCGGTGTAATATTCCGTCACCCAGATGATCAGGCCGGTGACGGCCAGACCGGCAACGCCGCACAGATAGAGCGACATGGGCGTGAATGAGAGCCCGCCGCTTGTCGTCAGCACCACGCCCATGCCGCCAAAGACGAAGGACGTGACGGGGAACAGGATGATGAGCGACAGAACCGCCGTGGCGATGAAGCCCTTGTAGAGCGCTCCCATGATCGAGTTGTTGGCCCCCAGCTTGACGAAGAAGGTGCCCGCAATCGAGGTGAGGATGCAGGCGCCGCCAATCGTCATTGGATAGAGCATGGCTGGAGCCGTCGCCGCTGTTCCGGCAAAGAGGATCGCCGCCAGCACCATAGTCGCGACCAGCGTTACCGCATAGGTCTCGAACAGGTCTGCCGCCATGCCCGCGCAGTCGCCGACATTGTCGCCGACGTTGTCAGCGATGGTTGCCGGGTTGCGCGGATCATCTTCCGGGATGCCTGCCTCCACCTTGCCAACAAGATCACCCCCAACATCCGCCCCCTTGGTGAAGATGCCGCCGCCCAGACGGGCGAAGATGGAGATGAGCGAGGCGCCGAAGCCGAGCGCCACCAGCGCGTCAATGACGCTTCGGCTGGTCGGGTCATAGCCAAGGACACGGGTGAGGATGACGAAATAGACCGTGACGCCCAGCAGCGCGAGGCCTGCCACCAGAAGCCCGGTTACCGCACCGGACTTGAAGGCAATTTCCAGCCCTGCTGCGAGGCTCTGGCTGGAAGCCTGCGCCGTGCGCACATTAGCACGGACTGACACCATCATGCCGATGAAACCGGCAAGGCCGGAAAGAACCGCGCCTGCTGCAAAGCCGATGGCGACAGGCAGGCCCAGCAGCCAGGCCCCGAGAACGAAGATGACAGCGCCTGCAATGGCGATGGTTGTGTACTGGCGCGTCAGATAGGCTTGCGCGCCTTCCTGGATCGCCCCCGCGATCTCCTGCATCCGGGCGTTGCCCGCATCGGATGCCATCACAGACTGGATCGCCCAGCCCCCGTAAGCCAGTGCCAGAAGGCCGCAGGCAATGACGACGACAAGCTCGGTCATGAGTCCTCCCAATGAATGGGCAGCCCGGCAATCCGATCGTTCTATGACAGCATTTTATCTTGACTTCCAACGGGCTGCGACGCGCGCCAAGGCTCCGGCAAGTCCACTCTCATTCCGCAGCAAGGCGCAACAGCGTCACGTTAGCAGAATGAACATGGGGCCGGTCAAGTCCTTGCCCTCGTTTATTTTTGCAAGAGACACGAAAACATGCGCCGCAATGCAGCAGATACTGATGCTGCAAATACCGCAATGCAGAAGAGGTTGAGGAAAGGTTGTTTTTACTTGGAACAAATCAAGACAACGCCGGTTCCGGTGTGCCTTTGGCCAGCACGAACATGAGGATCACGCAGACGAGCACAAGCGGGAAGACCAGCAGATTGACCGTCGCCCAGCCGAAGCTGTACAGGAGCGCACCGGAAGAGAAAGATGCAAGCGCAACGAAGCCGAAGACGAGGAAATCGTTGAAGGACTGCACCGTCGCCCGCTCGGCGGGACGGTAGCAGCGCGTCAACATGCTGGTGGCGCCAACAAAGCCGAAGTTCCAGCCAACGCCCAAGAGGATCAGCGCGCTCCAGAAATGCGCCACTTCAAGCCCCATGAGTGCAATCACGGAACAGCCGCACAGCAGTGCAAGGCCAGTGAGAACGATGGTCCGCTCGCCGAAGCGGGCGATCAGCGTACCGGTGAAGAAGCTGGGGCCGAACATGGCCAGCACATGCCACTGGATCGCCAGCGCTGCGTCGGTTTCGCTCAGACCGCAGCCAATCATGGCCAGCGGCGTTGCCGTCATCACCAGGCTCATCAGTGCGTAGGAGCAGATCCCGCAGACGGCGGCGACAATGAAGGACGGCTGGCGCAGGATGACGCCCAGCGGCCGGGCCTGCGCATCCGCCACAGTCTTCTCCCTGACGGGCGGGACCTTGAGGAAGGTGAGGATGACGCCCATCAGCAGGAACAGGCCGCCAAGGGCAGCATAGGTTCCGGCAAAGAGCACCGGTGCAAAGAGATCCTTGGTGAAGATCACCGTCTGCGGCCCGATGATGCCAGAGAAGACGCCGCCCGCCATCACCCAGGAAATGGCCTTGGGGCGGAAGGCATCGCTCGCCGTGTCGGCTGCCGCAAAGCGGAACTGCTGGACGAAGGCCGTCACCGTGCCCGCAAGCGCGCAGGCCAGTGTGAACAGCCAGAAGCTGCCGATGAGGATGGCCCAGGCCGCCAGCAGCGAGGCGAGAAAGCCCAGAACCGAGCCGCCCAGAAATCCAGTCCGCCGGCCCACCCGCTTCATCACTGCTCCGGCAGGCAGGGTGCCGATGGCCGTTCCAAGGATCATGCAGGAGATTGGCAGCGTCGCAAGGCCAGGGGCTTCCGGCAGAAGCGAGGCCGCTGTCAGCGAGCCGGTGGCGATGACGATGGAAGCCGTTGCCCCGCCGAGAGCCTGCGCTGCGGCAAGAATCGCTGCATTGCGCCGGGCAATGCGGTCACCATCCGCAGCGGCGTCCTGTGCAGGCGAAAGGGAAGGCTGAGAGGACATGGACAGGCTCCAGACTGGCTCTTGGGCAAGCTTTGAGGCTGGGTCCGGGCAGAACGGGCTGGCGCGGCAATCTGCGGGGATCAGGCATGGCTTCCCGGCAGGAAGCCGGGACAGGATTCAAAAATGACGGAAGCCGCCCTGCCCTGCAAGCGTGAAAGGCATTCCGCCGCGCGTCAGACGGACAGTGGGCTTGTCAGCAGCGGATGATTTCACCCGGCCAATGCAGGTTACCGGCACACCAGCAGTTGCGGCATCAGCCTCAAAGGCCTGCCCTTGCGCCGGAGGCACGCAGACAAAAAGCTCGTAGTCATCCCCGCCGGTCAGCACGCGGGTGATGAGATCCGGCTGGGCTGCAAGCGCAGCACGTGCGGCATCCGACAGAGGTAGAGTGTCCGCCTCGAGGACCAGATCCACCCCCGAATGACGCGCCACGTGCCCCGCATCAGCGCAAAGCCCGTCCGAGATGTCGAGACTGGCGGAAGAACGGGACAGCACGGCAGAGGCCAGCGCCACGCGCGGCTGCGGCAGCAGATAGCGGCTCAGCAGAAACTCTGTATGAGGTTCAGACAGCCCGAGCTTGCGTGCCAGCTCCGGCTCAAGCCGCAGGGCAAGGCCGAGGGCGGAATCGCCAATTGTGCCGGACACATAGACGAGATCGCCCGCCGTTGCGCCGTTGCGCCGCACGGCGCGGCCTTCCGGCACTTCGCCCAAGGCAGTGATGGACAGGACCATGCGCTCGCCGCTGCGGATCGTATCGCCGCCCAGCAGCGGGAACGCAAACTCCGCCTGATCAGCGGCCAGACCGGCAGCAAAGCCGGTGAGCCATTGCGCAGCCCCGCTCCCGGCCATCTCCCCGCCGAGTCCAAGCCCCAGCAGATAGCCAAGCGGCCTTGCGCCCTTTGCGGCAAGGTCGGACAGGTTGACGCGCAAGGCCTTGCGCGCCACCAGATCAGCCGGATCATTGGCAAAGAAGTGGACGTCCGCCGCCAGCATGTCCTTGGTCAGGACGAACTCATGTCCGGCAGAGGGCTTCAGTACAGCGGCGTCATCGGTCAGCGCAAGGCTGCCGGGGGCGGTTGCAAGCGGGGCAAAGAAGCGCTCGATCAGGTCGAACTCGCCCAGCCCCGCATATGCCCCATCAGCGGCCATACTACTGGCCGTCCTGCGCGTCCTGACCGTCTCCCGCCTCATCCGCAGGTTCCACCGGCTCCAGCTCGGCGCTGCGCAGCTGATGTGCCAGGCGGTCCAGCACACCGTTGACGAGACGCGGCTCATCCTCGGCATAGAAGGCCTTCGCCACGTCGATATATTCGGAGATGATCACCTTCGGCGGCACATCGCGGCGGCGCAGCAGCTCATAGCTGCCTGCACGCAGGATGGCGCGCAGCAGGCTGTCGATGCGCTTCAGCGGCCAGTCTTCCACCAGCGCGGTGTGGATGAACGGGTCAAGGCGCAGCTGCTCGGCCACAACGCCGCGCACAATGTCCTTGAACCACTGTTCGTCCGCATCGCGGTACTGGTAGCCGTCGACTTCCTTGCCAAGGCGGAATGCGGTGAACTCGTTGACCACATCAGTCACCGACGAGCCGCCCACATCCATTTGGTAAAGCGCCTGCACCGCCCCGAGACGGGCGGCACCGCGCTTGTTGGCCGGACGGATTTCCGGCCCGTTGTTCTGATCGGCTCCGCCGGTCATGTCAGATCAAACCCCAAGACGTTCCCGAAGACGGATCATGTCGAGCGCTGCGCGCGAGGCGGCACCACCCTTGTCCTTGTCGGTCACCCGGGCGCGGGCCCAGGCCTGTTCATCATTTTCCACTGTCAGGATGCCGTTGCCGAGGGCAAGGTCGGCATCGACGATGAGATCCATCAGCACGCGAGCCGACTCATTGGCGACGATGTCGTAATGGGTCGTCTCACCGCGAATGACGCAGCCCAGAACGACGAAGCCGTCATAGAAGGTGCCGTCGTTTTCCATGGAGGTCAGCACCATGGACAGCGCCGCCGGAATTTCCAGCACGCCCGGAACGGAAATCCGGTCATGGGTCGCGCCCGCCTCGTCCAGAGCCTTTGCCGCCCCTTCGTAGAGCGCATCGGCGATGTCTTCGTAGAATCGGGCTTCAATAATCAGGAGGTGAGGCGCGGAGCTCATCGGTCGTGTCGCTTTCTGTCTGAGAGGTGCGGTCAGGAACCATGCCTGCCCGATTTTGTCCAGCCTTTTGCGGGGCGAGCCCCTCAGGCCTGCTCGCGGAAATCGGCAAGGCGCGCGGCATAGCGCGCCATCATGTCGACTTCAAGGTTTACGTTGTCCCCCGTCTGCCTTTCGGCCCAGGTGGTTACCGCCAGCGTGTGCGGAATGAGGAAGACGGAAAACTCCGTTCCCTCCACCTCGTTCACCGTCAGCGACGTGCCGTCCAGCGCCACCGATCCCTTGCGGGCGATGAAGGGCGCAAAGGCGCGCGGGGCATCAAAGCGGAAATAGACAGTGTCCGGATGGTCGCGCCGCTCGACGATGCGGGCAAGCCCGTCCACATGGCCGAGCACCAGATGGCCGCCCAGTTCCGTGCCAAGGCTGAGGGAGCGCTCCAGATTGAGCTTCTGCCCCGCCTTCCAGTCCGCAACAGTCGTCAGGCGCAGGGTTTCGGCGCCGCTTTCCACCTCGAACCAGTTGCCGGTCTCGTCACGCCCCTTGGCGGTCACCGTGTGGCAGGGGCCGCCGCAGGCGATGGAGGCGCCAATGTCAATCGTGTCCACGTCATAGGACGTGGCAATTCGGGTGCGCTTGCCAGCGGGAATATCCGTGACGGAGAGAATGGTGCCAAGGTCGGTGACAATTCCGGTGAACATCTCAACTCTCCTTGCGGCGGAACCGCAACAGTCTGTCCGGCCCATAGACGGCCGTATCAACCAGACGGAAATCCGGGTATTCGGCGGTGAAGCCGCCAGCTCCGCCATCAAACGGCAGAATGCGCCCTGCCCCCAGCTCTGCCACACCGTGGAAGATCCAGGTTTCATCCACCACACCGGCCTGCAGGAATGAGCGGGCGACGCGCGCACCGCCCTCCACCATCAGGCGCGTCACACCCCGGTTGGCCAGTGCCGTCAGCGCGATCTTCGGCTCGATGCCCTCCTCATTGGCGGGCACGCGGATGACAAGCACACCAGCATCGGCAAGCGCCTGAACACGCGCAGGATCAGCCTGATTGCCCGTCACCAGCCACACCGGCACATCGGCCGCAGACTGCACGAGACGGCCTTTCAGCGGCAGTCTTGCATCCTTGTCCAGCACCACGCGCACGGGTGAGCGGTCCTTCATGCCAGGCATGCGGCAAGTCAGTTCCGGATCATCGGCTAATGCCGTGCCTATGCCGACAAGAATCGCGTCACAGCTGCCACGCAAACCGTGCACCACATTGCGCGACAGAGGACCGGTGATCGCCAACTGCCCCTCTCCAACGCGGCCAATGCCGCCGTCAGCCGAGAGCGCCAGCTTCAGCACCACATTCGGGCGCTGGTCGGTGACACGCAACCGGTGCCCTGCGTGAAGCAGGCGGCAGAGTTCCTCCTCCACGCCGGTCGAGACGGCAATTCCCGCTTCCTCAAGCATGGCGACACCACGCCCGGCCACGCGCGGGCTGGGATCGAGGCAGCCGATCACCACACGGTCCACGCCTGCCTCCCGCAGCGCCAGCGCACAAGGCGGTGTGCGGCCGTAGTGGGAACAGGGCTCCAGTGTGACGTAGCAGGTGGCGCCGCGGGCCAGCTCTCCGGCCTGCCGCAATGCGCTCACTTCAGCGTGCGGCCCGCCGGGCCGCGAGGTAACACCGCGGCCAACGATGACAGGCACGCCGTCCTCAAAACGCACGACAAGAGCACCGACCGAAGGGTTAGGCCAGACCTGCCCCTGCCCTCGCGCCGCAAGGGCAGCGGCAGCCCGCATCAGGCGGCGGTCGATACCGGTCACGGCATTCTTGCCGCCGGCGGCGGGTGCAACAGCTACAGCCTCAGCTTCGCTCACGCATCCTCCTGGGGTTCATCATTGCCGGGCAAACCGCCCAGTTCACCGAGAAGATCGCGGAAGTCACGCGCTTCACGGAAGTTCCTGTATACGGATGCAAAGCGCACATAGGCCACATCATCGATGGTCTTCAGGCCTTCCATCACATGGGTGCCGATCATCTCGCTGGTGATCTCGCCTTCGCTGGTGCTCTCCAGCTGGCGCACGATACCACTGACCATACGCTCGATCCGCTCAGGGTCAACCGGGCGCTTGCGCACGGCAATCTCGACGGAACGCATCAGCTTTTCGCGGTCAAACGGCACGCGGCGGCCGGAGCGCTTGACCACCATCAGCTCGCGCAGCTGCACCCGCTCGAAAGTGGTGAACCGCCCCCCGCAGGTGGAGCAGACACGGCGGCGGCGGATGGCCGTGTTGTCTTCCGTCGGGCGCGAATCCTTAACCTGGGTCTCTTCACCGCCGCAAAAGGGGCACCGCATGTCATCCGTTCCTTATACCAAGGCCCTTAAATTCAGGGCCCTGCAAAGCCACAAGCACCGCATGGGCGCAAAGAATCTGGTGGCCGTAAGCTCTTCGAATTCCGCTCAAAATGCAAACGATCCGCGCCGGAGGGCGCGGACCGGTTCTTGTACTCGTCAGTCAGGCTGTCAGGCCGGGTAGATCGGGAAGCGGCTGGTGAGTTCGATCACCTTGGCCTTCACCGCAGCTTCCACAGCCGCGTTGCCTTCCTCACTGTTCGCCGCCTTAAGGCCATCGAGGACCTCGGTGATCAGCATGCCGATCTCGCGGAACTCGGCAAGCCCGAAACCGCGTGTCGTGCCGGCCGGAGTGCCGAGACGGACGCCAGAGGTGACGAAGGGCTTTTCCGGGTCAAACGGAATGCCGTTCTTGTTGCAGGTGATGTTGGCACGGCCAAGCGCGGCTTCCGCCTTCTTGCCGGTGGCGTTCTTCGGGCGCAGGTCCACCAGCATCAGATGGTTGTCGGTGCCGCCGGAAACGATGTCCAGCCCCTGCTCCTGCAGGGTCTGGGCCAGCATCTTCGCGTTAGCAGCAACAGCCGCAGCATAGGCCTTGAATTCCGGGCGCAGCGCTTCACCGAAGGCAACAGCCTTCGCGGCGATCACGTGCATCAGCGGACCGCCCTGAAGGCCGGGGAACACGGCAGAGTTGATCTTCTTGGCGATGTCTTCATCGTTGGTGAGGATCAGACCGCCGCGCGGGCCGCGAAGGGACTTGTGCGTGGTCGAGGTGCAGACATGGGCATGGGGCACCGGCGAGGGATGCGCGCCGCCCGCCACGAGGCCGGCGATGTGGGCCATATCGACCATCAGGTAAGCGCCAACCGCATCGGCGATCTCGCGGAACTTCTTCCAGTCCCAGACGCGCGAATAGGCGGTGCCGCCGGCAACGATCAGTTTCGGCTTGTGCTCATGCGCCAGACGCTCGATCTCTTCCATATCGAGCAGATGATCGTCCTTGCGCACGCCGTAGGACACGACGTTGAACCACTTGCCGGACATGTTGACCGGGGAGCCGTGGGTCAGGTGGCCGCCGGAGTTGAGGTCGAGGCCCATGAAGGTGTCGCCCGGCTGCAGCAGCGCCAGGAAGACGGCCTGGTTCATCTGGCTGCCGGAATTCGGCTGCACGTTGGCGAACTTGGCGCCGAACAGCTCCTTGGCGCGCTCGATTGCCAGCGTCTCGACAATGTCGACATACTGGCAGCCGCCATAATAGCGCTTGCCCGGATAACCTTCGGCATACTTGTTGGTCAGGACCGAGCCCTGAGCCTCGAGAACGGCCTTGGAGACAATGTTTTCGGAGGCAATCAGCTCGATCTCGCGCTGCTGACGGCCGGCTTCCTTCTGGATGGCGCCGAAGATATCCGGGTCGGCATCAGCCAGAGATTGAGTGAAGAAACCGGTATAGATCGGCTCGCCGGCCAAGGTATCCGACATCGACATGGCTAGGTCCTTTTCAGCGATTCACAAAGGGCCCCTTCGCCCTTTTTTCCGCCCAAGCGCAGGCAAATGGCATTGCTCCGGCATTGGCCCTTTCGGGAGCCCTGCACTTAGCATAGGCATTCCGGTGAACCAAGTGGTAGACCGTCACAGTGATCCGCAAATCCGGCACTGATCTGATCCATACCGGAAATGGCGCAGGAATTTACGCCGTCCAGCCCCCGCGAGGAACCTCCGGCGTGCCGTTCTCCTCGGACAGACGCTTTGCCAGCTTGCGAAGAGCCAGCGCCTGCAGATCCGACTGCGCCGCATTGACCGGGCCGATCACCGACACTTCAACGCCGGTCGCAGCATCAATTGCCACCACCTTGACCTGACGGCCGATGGGCACGAATTCCAGATAGACTTCACCCTTGGCATGGCCGGACATGCTGGCATCTCCAGAGACAGAAGAACGGGCGGCACATGAAACACGCGCCCATGAAGGATCAGATGGGCATCATTGCCTGCGGCGCAACAAAAAAGGGAGCCGGAGCCCCCTTTTCCAGTCTCATCTGAATGATGCGGCTCACTGGCCGGGCAGCTGCAGCTCTGCAACGTCGCCATAAAGGCCATCACGGTTGTAGATGTCCTCGCGGAAATGCACTGTGCCGTCTTCGTTGGCCCAGGCCGTGACGTAGGTCAGGTAAAGCGGCACCTGAGTCTTGAGCTTCACGTCTTCCCGCAGGCCATCACGGATGGTCTGGTCAACGCGGGTCCGGTTCCAGTCCGGCGTGGTCGATTCCAGCATCCAGGACACCAGGTCCCGCACGTTCTGGACGCGCACGCAACCGGACGAATGGAAGCGGTTGTCGGTGCCAAACAGCGTCTTCGACGGTGTGTCGTGCAGATACACCTGATGTGTGTTGTGGAAGTTGATGCGGATGGCGCCCAGCGAGTTGATTTCACCCGGGTCCTGCCGGAACTGGTACTTCGTTGCCTCGTCCGAGTTCCAGTCGATCTGCTGCCAGGAAAGCTCGTTGTTCTTCCAGTCGAAGATACGGATCTTGTTTTTGGCCAGATACTGCGGATCCTGCTTCATTTTCGGGATCAGATCCTTGCGGATGATCGAAACCGGCACGGTCCAATACGGGTTGAAGTTGACCTCATAGACCTTGGAATTCAGGATCGGGGTCTGGCGGTCGATCTTGCCGACGACAGCAGTGTGCCGGGAGCGGACACGGCCATTCTGAACAGCCTCGATCTCGGCTGCCGGAATATTCACCATGACGTAGCGCTCACCCAGATCCCCCGAGAGAGAGCGCAGGCGCACGAGATTGGTTTCCAGCTGGCGCAGGCGCACATCGGCCGGAATGTTCAGAGCCGCAAGCGTGGTCTGCCCAAGCGTGCCATCCGGAATGAGGCCGTGGCGCACCTGGAACCGGCGCAGGGCAGAGTCCACATAGGAATCGAAGGTCGTGGAGACACCGGCCTGCTGCTCCAGATCACCTGAGGCGATCAGACGGCGGCGCAGCGACGCAACGATGGGATCTTCTGCGCCGATGCGCAGCGTCCGGCCCGGCGTCGGGACAGTTTCCCAGCCGCCGCGCTGCACGATCATGCTGTACTGGTTGATCGCCGAAGCCACATATTCGGCCGTCTGGGGCGCGAGGGTCGGCGTCGCGGTCTTGATCGACTGCAGATCTTGCAGCGTTGCATCGAAGCGGTCTTCCCACTCGGCGCGCTGATTGAACTGCTGCAGAGCCTCCAGCGGTGACTGCGCCAGCGCTGTTCCGGCAAGAATGCCGGTCAAGGCGCCAGCCAGGGCAGCCGTACGGGCCAAGATGGCGGAGACTTTCGTGATCTGATTCCCGTTGCGCAACAACACCCGTCGCTCCCTTCGCATCGCGTGGAGGTTCACCCGGCCAGCTCTGATCCGCATAAACTGCTTCACGTGCCTGCCGGTGAATTCCAGTTAACCACACGGCGGCTTAACAAATTGCAGCCTAGGTCCGGTCGGCCGCCGCATGCCCAAACGGTGAAGTCCCTTGCGCAATTGTCAGCCCCTGCCTTGCGCTCATGGCACAGCAGTCATGAGGATCTTTAGTCAGGGGTTTATGGCCGAAACATGTCCAGTAAACACATCACCGCCAAAAAGCGAGAGCTGGTGCAGCAAGGCTACACTGCGTTTTTTGCATGCGCTGGAAAGACTATCCAAGCTACCGGAGCATAAACACCGGCATCAGTCTGCAACTGGCCTGTCGTTGCTGCAGGCTTCGGAAATCCATTGCGCGAAGGCTGCCATTGCGCGTGTCTGCGGCCGCTCCGAGGGCCAGACAAGAAGATACCTCCCTGCTTGAACAGTGACCGGAAAAGGCTGGAAGAGCCGCCCCTCAAGGATGTGCCGCTGAAACATCGCAACAGGCAGCAGCGCAGCCCCCACGCCATCAGCCGCCAGTTCCGCCAGCGCAACCGAACTGTCGAAGACCGGCCCCTTGATTGGCGGCACCGGCGTCCGGGCCGCCTCGAACCATTGTGGCCACTCGGCATTGCGGTAGCTGCGCAGCAGAAGCAGCTTCGCAAGGTCAGCTGGTTCCCGCAGCTGACCGGCCAGCTGCGGCGCACAAAGCGGTGACAATGGCGCTTCCATCAAAGGAAGCGCATCATGCCCGCTCCAGCCGCTGGCGCCAAAGCGGATCGCCATGTCCAGACCCTCGCGCAAAATCTCGACCCTGTTGTTGTTCGTCGAAATCCGCAGGTCGATTTCAGGATGGGCACTGCAGAAAGCCTCCAGCCTCGGCATCAGCCAGCCAAGAGCGAAGGTGGTGTTGACGCCGACGCTCAGCACCTCAACGTGCCGCTTGCCGTGGAACCTGTCGAGCGTCCGGCCAATCACATCGAAACTATGTTCAAGAACCGGGGCCAGCAGCCTCGCCTCATCCGTCGGCACCAGGCCTTGAGAGGTGCGCTGGAACAGGGTGACTCCGAGCTGATCTTCCAGCCGTGCGATCTGGTGGCTGACGGCCGCCTGCGTCACGCGCAACTCAACCGCCGCCTTCGTAAAGCTGCCCTGCCGCATGGCGACTTCAAAGACACGCAGCGCATTGAGGGGAATATCAGGCCGGTCCATCGCATTACTTTTCCTAATACTGCGCCTGAAGATTTGTCGTTTGAGCCCGGAATGCAAGCCGAAATAGAAGAAACGCATGACATCATTTGATGTCAGAGAGCCGCAAGTGCGTTTTCTGACGCCCGGCATTTCCAAGGATTGATCATGCAAAAAACGCTTTCCCATCTCCGCCGTTCCGCTCAGGTTCTTGCCTTCTCCCTGCTGCTGGCAGCCCCGGCGGCAGCAGGCCCGGCGGACGCTCAGCTTGCTGAAACTGTTACCCAAATCGAGTCCCGGCTGAATGCGCGCGTGGGCGTGGTTCTGCATGATACCGGTAGCGGCTGGTCATGGACCAACCGGGCCGATGAGCGGTTTCTGATGAACAGCACCTTCAAGGCCCCGCTCTGCGGTGCCGTTCTGGCCGCCGCAGATGCAGGAACGCTGAACCTTGACGAGGTGCTTCCCATTCTCCGCTCAGAAATCCTGTCCTACGCTCCCGTGACGGAGAAAAAAGTAGGCCAGTCCATGTCCCTGAGCGAGCTGTGCCTGGCCACCATCGACATGAGCGACAACACGGCTGCCAATCTTCTGATCAACCGCCTGGGAGGCACGGAAGCAGTGACGGAGTTCTTCCGCCAGACCGGCGACACCGTCAGCCGGCTGGACAGGCTCGAGCCTGAAATGAATACCTTCAAGGCCGGTGATCCGCGCGACACAACCTCCCCTGCAGCCATGTCGTCCACTCTGAAAGAGCTGCTCCTGGGCGAGGTCCTTGCTGCCGGTTCCCGCGCTCAGTTGATCCAGTGGATGAGCCACGGCGGCGTTACTGGCGCACTTCTGCGTAAAACCGCGCCCCAGGGCTGGCACATCGCGGACAAGTCCGGTAGCGGCGACCAGACCCGCAACATCATCGCCATGATCACACCCCCGGACCGGGCACCATGGATTGCAGTCATTTTTGTGTCGGATGTGAAGGCTGATTTTGCCGTTCGGAACGCAGCCTTGCAGGAAATCAGCGCAGCGGTGATTGACGTTATCAAGGCGGATTGAGCCCTTTAGGCTTGCGCAGAAAAGAAAGGCCCGCGCCGGTTATCCGGCACGGGCCTTTTCATTTCGTGATGCCTCAAGTCCCCGTGGATCAGAGACGATAGAGGATCTGGTCGGTCCAGAAACGCTCCAGGCGGCGCAGCGACTTGTTGAGCGTGGCGAAGTCACCAGCGTGGATTTCGCCGACCTGCTCGACCGAAAGAATGTGACGCTCGTAGAGGTCATTCACGATCTTCGCGACTTCCTGGCCCTTCGGCGTCAGGCTGACACGGACCGAGCGGCGATCCATGCGCGAGCGCTGATGATGAATGTAACCAGTCTCAACGAGCTTCTTCAGGTTATACGACACGTTTGACCCGAGATAGTAACCGCGGGTGCGCAGCTCGCCAGCCGTCAGTTCGGCATCACCGATGTTGAACAGCAGCAGGGCCTGCACACTGTTCACGTCGGAACGGCCCATACGGTCGAACTCGTCCTTGATGACGTCAAGAAGACGGCGGTGAAGTCTTTCGACGAGCGTCAGTGCTTCCAGGTACAGCGGCTTGAGTTCCGTGTCCTCTTCTGCCTGAGCAACGGCGTCCATAGCTCTGTTAGCTGAGATCATTTGTTTGCGCCTCTATATTTCTACCTGTCATTGGGTGGTTATTTTTTCCACCTTGAGACTGACCATACAGAGGCGCTTCTAAAATCCGCTTAAGAGATACGCTGAATCATCTCTTAAAATTTACCGGAGACTTTTCGTCTGTTTCGAGTGATTGAAAGAATTCATTCACCACGAAGGAACCGGACGATCCCCGAGAAGTCCGTGCCCGAATGGCCCGAATTGCAGAAGAGGGCATAGAGGGCTGCTGCCTGTGCCCCCAGGGGGGTTGCAGCGCCGGAAGACTGCGCCGCCTCTTGGGAAAGCTTGAGATCCTTGAGCATCATCTGCGCCGCAAAGCCCGGCTGGTAGTCCCGGTTGGCGGGCGATGAAGGCACGGGGCCGGGCACCGGGCAATAGCTCGTCAGCGACCAGCACTGACCGGAGGCTGTGGATGAAATGTCGAAAAGTTTCTGGGCATCGAGGCCCAGCCGTTCGGCAAGGATAAACGCTTCACTAACTGCGATCATGGAAATGCCGAGTATCATATTATTACAAATCTTCGCCGCCTGACCGGTACCCGAGCCACCGGCATGGACGATGGTCTTGCCCATCACCTCAAGGAAAGGCTTGGCGCGCTCAAAGGCGGCATCTTCGCCGCCGACCATGAAGGTCAGCGTTCCCGCTGCAGCGCCGCCAACACCGCCGGAGACCGGTGCATCCACCATGACCATGCCTGCAGAAGCGGCCGCCTGCGCCACGGCTCGGGCGCTGTCCACGTCGATCGTAGAACTGTCGATGAGGAGCGTGCCGGGACGGGCACTGGCGAGAACGCCCTCTTCTCCGGTGTAGACGGCGCGCACATGCTTGCCCGCCGGCAGCATGGACACAACCGCATCGGCATCACGCACGGCCTCGGCCACCGATGCGACCGCCTTGCCGCCTGCCGCCTCAAGCTGGGACTTGGCCTCCGGCGACAGGTCAAACCCCTTTACCGCATGTCCGGCTCTGACCAGATTGGCCGCCATCGGACCGCCCATGTTGCCAAGACCGATGAAACCCACTGATGCCATGACGCAACTCCTCCCGGTTCGCAAACTGTCATCCGGAACCGTGTCAGGCTTGGGCCATGGCCGGTCCGGCTATTTCTTCCTGTGTTCCCGCTCAACCAGATAGACCAGCAGCAGATAGATGCCGATTGTCGCCAGATAGAACGTGATCTCATAGGGCCGCCGCCCGAACATGTCGGAAAAGGCCGTATGCATGACAATCTGGCTGAAGGCCCGGAACAGCCACATGACCGTTCCCCAGGACACCGCCAGCCAGAGGCCGATCGCCGCCACCAGATCCAGCACCCCGAAAAAGACGGTCGCCGTCTGCCATTCGACCGGCATTTCCCAGAACCACGCGCCACGCCAGGGCGCAAAGCCGACGATGCGGGCCCAGTGGATCACTCCGCCCGCGATCAGCAGCAGCGCCATGCAGCGCAGGTACCACAGCAGCACGGTGCTCCAGGGCGGGCGGTTCTTGAGGAGATCCTGAAAGCTTGTGATCATGTCCGGCCTTGCGGGAAGGGGCACCCGGCGTCTTCCGCCGCTGCCCGCGCTTCACTCAGGGCAGCGGAAGATCGCCACCCTCTGGCCTTTCGAAATAAGCCGCCAGCCCCGTCCTGTCCACCTCTGCAAGACTTGCCGCCTGCCAGCGCGGTGCATTGTCCCGGTCTACCAGGACGGACCGCACGCCCTCATAAAAATCTGCGTGCTTCAGGATCTCGCTGACAATGCGGAACTCCATCCGCATGCAGCCGTTGAAATCCAGCTCTGCACCCCGGTTCAGCTGCTCGAAGGTCAGCGCCAGACTGGTGGGCGACTTGGAGGCCAGCATCCCAAGACAATTTCGGGCGAAGTCTGAATCACTTGCCGCCAGCGCCTGCCAGATCGAGTCAACGCTGGAGAGACCGAAAACGCGCTCCAGTTCATCCATCACTTCAAGCAGCGGTGCAGGGCTTGCATCCACCGCAAAGCGGGAAAGCGCGGCCTCCACCGGCTCCCCGGCGCAGAGCGCTTCCGTCAGCGCCGGAATGGAGGCAGACGCCACCGCATGGGTGAGGACTCCGGTCAGCAATGCGTCGGCCTGCTTCAGCCGGGCCGAGGTCAGAGCGCAGTAGTAGCCGGTGCGGCGCGGCATCCGCGGCAGGAAGTAGCTGCCCCCCACATCCGGAAAGAAGCCGATGCCGGTTTCCGGCATGGCAAAAAGCGTCTTCTCCGTCCCCACCCGGTGCGAGCCATGCACCGACAGGCCAACCCCGCCCCCCATGACGATGCCATCGATCAGCGACACCCAAGGCTTGGGGAAATGCTTGATGCGGCTGTTGAGGATATATTCGTCTGCGAAGAAGCCCGTCTGCTCCGGCGCACTCTTCAGGCCCTGTACGGCGCCAATGTCATAGACCTGACGGATGTCGCCTCCCGCGCAGAAGGCCTTTTCGCCGCTGCCGCGCAGCACGATGCGGGTGATGGCCGGGTTCCTTTCCCAGTCATCCAGCCGGGCGGCGATGGCCCTGACCATGCCGTGGCTGAGCGCATTGAGCGCCTTGGGCCGGTTGAGGGTGATCAGCCCCGCCTGCCCCGCCACCTCGAACAGAACCTCGTCCGCGCGCTCGCTCATGCTTTTCTGTCTCCCCGGTTGCTGTTCTCACCGGCCAATAAGATCGCGCGAAATGATGACGCGCATGATTTCGTTGGTGCCTTCCAGAATCTGGTGCACCCGCACATCCCTCAGGAAACGCTCGATGGGATAGTCGCGCAAGTAGCCGTAGCCGCCATGCAGCTGCAGCGCCTCGTTGACCACCTGAAAGCCCGTGTCCGTTGCAAGGCGCTTGGCCATGGCGGCAAGGCGCGTGGCCCCTTCCGCCTTTTGCTCGACGGCCATGGCCGCCTTGTGCAACAGCAGCCGGGCGGCCTCCAGCTCCGTTGCCATGTCGGCAAGCCGGAACTGCAAGGCCTGGAAGGTGGAGATGGAACGGCCGAATTGCTGGCGGTCCTTCATATAAGAAATGCTGCGTTCAAGGCAGGTTTGCGCCGCGCCGAGCGAGCAGGCGCCGATGTTCAACCGCCCGCCATCGAGCCCGGCCATGGCGAACCTGAAGCCTTCGCCCTCATCGCCGATGCGGTTTGCCGCCGGAATGCGGCAGTCTTCAAAAATGACCTGCGCCGTCGGCTGGCTCTTCCAGCCGAGTTTCACTTCCTGCGCCCCGAAGCTCAGCCCCGGCGTCCCCTTGTCCACCACGAAGCAGGAGATGCCGCCCGGCCCCTCTCCGCCAGTGCGGGCCATGACGATGTAGACATCCGATGCCCCGCCGCCGGAGATGAAGGCCTTGGTGCCGTTGAGGACATAGCTGTCCCCGTCCCGGACAGCGCGGGTTCTGAGGCTTGCCGCGTCTGAGCCCGAGCCCGGCTCGGTCAGGCAGTAGCTGCCGAAGCGGCGCATGCTGCACAGATCCGGCAAATAGCGCTCGCGCAACTCCTGCGAGCCGAACCGGTCGATCATCCAGCCGGTCATGTTGTGAATGGAGATATAGGCAGCCGTCGAGGTGCAGCCTTTGGCGAGTTCCTCGAAGATCAGCGCTGCATCCAGCCGCGTCAGGCCCGATCCGCCCAGATCCTCACGCACATAGATGCCGGCAAAGCCAAGCTCCGCCGCCTTACGCAGGGTCTCCACGGGAAAGATGGACTTCTCGTCCCACTCCCGCGCATGGGGCTCCATCTCGTCGCGGGCAAAGCTGGCGGCCACCTCCTGAAAGGCGCGCTGCTCCTCGTTCAAGGCAAAGTCCATGGGGCTCCTCCCGCCTTCACGGAGGGCTGAGCGGCTGCGGAATCTGGCGGCAGTTTCTCCTCCTGCCTGTCCTTCCGGCCTTTCAACCCTGTCAATTTGGGGTAGCCCGTTTTGACTTTAACGTCAATTTGGCGGCAGATCGTCTCTTTGGCCTATGGGTTGGCGCAAGTGGCCAGATCAAGAGGCAAAGGCAATGATGCCGCAGTCCTCCCTATGGCATCACGGCGGCGCTGTTGTTACAGTCCGCGCCCATCACGCATGATCAAAACTTCCGAACTCCAGGACCCGCCGCATGTCCAACCCGTTCCACAACGTTTCCCCCGAGCATATTGACGACATTCTCGGCGGCCGCCGCCTGCGCCGCAACCGCCGCGCCGACTGGGCGCGCAGGCTGGTGCAGGAAAATGCCCTGACCGTGAATGACCTGATCTGGCCGATCTTCCTCGTCGATGGCAGCAACATCCGCCAGCCGGTGCCCTCCATGCCGGGCGTGGAGCGCATGTCGGTGGACGAAGCGGTGCGCGAGGCCGAATATGCGGCGAGCCTGTCCATCCCCGCGCTGGCTCTGTTTCCCTACACCGATCCCGCCTTGCGCGATGACGACGGCAACGAGGCACTCAATCCGGAGAACCTCATCTGCCGCGCCTGCCGCGCAATCAAGCAGGCGGGCCTCAACATCGGCCTCATCACCGATGTGGCGCTGGACCCCTACACCAGCCACGGCCACGATGGACTGATGCATGGCGAACGCATCCTGAACGATGAAACCGTTGACCAGCTCTGCCGTCAGGCGTTGACACAGGTGGAAGCAGGCGCGGACGTGATTGCGCCCTCCGACATGATGGACGGGCGCATCGGCGCCATCCGCAGGGCGCTGGATGCCAACGGCCACCGCGAAACCCAGATCATGGCCTATGCCGCTAAATACGCCTCCGCCTTCTACGGCCCTTTCCGTGATGCGGTGGGCACGTCCAAGACGCTGATCGGCGACAAGCGCACCTATCAGATGGACCCGGCCAACACGGACGAAGCGCTGCGCGAGGTGGAACTGGACATTGCCGAAGGCGCCGACATGGTGATGGTCAAGCCCGGCATGCCCTATCTGGATGTTGTCTGGCGGGTGAAGGACACCTTCCGCATGCCGACCTATGCCTATCAGGTGTCGGGCGAATATGCGATGATCCAGGCCGCAGCTGCGAACGGATGGCTTGACGGCGAGCGCGCCATGCTGGAAAGCCTTCTGGCCTTCAAGCGCGCCGGAGCGGACGGGATTCTCACCTACTTCGCCCCCCGTGTGGCAGAACTTCTCAAGCGCGGCCTCTGAGGGCCGCCCGATTGCTGACAAGCCCCAGCCGCAGTGTTTCCGCTCCAGCTTTGCTGAGATCCGGGACCGGAAAGCCAAGGCATGCCGGCCCCTCTCTCTGAACCTGCCTGCACCCCGGCTCATCGGTCCCGTCTTGCCCTCCGCCTTGGCAGGATGACGATGGGGACAGGACTTTCAACACTCTGTGCGGCCTTCCGGAGGCCGCCCATTTCCGGACGGATCCATGAACACTCCCGCTGACAGACAGGCATCTGCCACCCTGCCGCTTTCCCTTGCCGATGTGGAAGATGCGGCGCGTCTGATCCGGGGGGCCGTGCTGCGCACACCGTTCCTGCCTGCTCCAAAGCTGTCGGCGCTGACCGGGGCCGAGGTTTTCGTCAAATACGAGAACATGCAGGTCACCAACGCGTTCAAGGAACGCGGAGCGCTGGTGAAGCTGCTGTCACTGACGGAGGAAGAACGCCGGCGCGGTGTCATCGCCATGTCGGCGGGCAACCATGCGCAGGCTGTTGCCTATCACGCCGGCCGGCTCGGCATCCCCTCCACCATCGTCATGCCGGAGACGACGCCTTTCGTGAAGATCACTGCCACACGCGGTTATGGCGCGGAGGTGGTTCTGGCGGGCGACACACTGGTGGGCGCAACGGCCGAAGCGCAGCGCCTGTCGGAGGAAAAGGGATTCGTCTGGGTGCATCCCTTCGACGATCCGCATGTCATCCGCGGTCAGGGCACCATTGCGCTGGAAATGCTGGAAGACGTGCCGGACCTTGAGTGCATGGTCGTTCCGGTTGGTGGCGGCGGCATGATTTCCGGCATGGCCGTGGCTGCGAAGGGTGCGAAGCCGGATATGTCCATCGTCGGCGTCGAGTCACGCCTCTATCCGGGCATGTGGAGTGCCGTGCATGGCGAGGAGCTGCCTTGCGGCGGGCCGACGATTGCGGAAGGCATTGCGGTGAAGGACGTCGGCGCCCTCACGCGCAAGATCGTGCGTGAACTGGTCGATGACATTGTTCTGGCCGAGGAAAGCGCCATCGAGCGGGCCATCAACCTGTTCCTGACCCAGCAGAAGACCCTGGCCGAAGGCGCGGGGGCTGCCGGGCTTGCCGCGCTGCTGACTTCACCGGACCTGTTCCGGGGCAAGAAAGTGGGGCTGGTGCTGTGCGGTGGCAACATCGACCCGCGCCTCGTCTCCTCCATCGTGATCCGCGAACTTTCCCGAGATGGCCGGCTTGTCTCGGTGCGCATCGACACGCCGGACCGGCCGGGCGTGCTGGGCGAGATTGCCTCCATCATCGGCGGGCGCGGCGGCAATGTGGTGGACGTGTCGCATCACCGCCTGTTCCTCAACGTTCCCGCCAAGGGCGCGACGCTGGATGTCACCTTCGAGACCTTCGACGCCGCACACGGCCAGACCATCATCGAAGCCCTGCGGGAACGTGGTTACGCAGTGCGCCAGATGAATGTGGCCGAGGTTATGGCCTGAATTTTACCCTGAAAGATGGCAGTGCCTGCATAAGATCTCGAACAAACTGAAACGGAACAATTGACTGCGCTTCCTGTTCTTCCCACATGATGAGAGCAACAGGAGGCGGTAATGTCTTATCAGGCTGAAATTCTGGAACCCCGGCGTGGCGGCTTTGGCCCGGCCGATGATCCTGCGCTTTTCAGCGGGCTGCGCAGCAAGCGCATCATGGCCTTCCTGATCGACACGGCTATCATCGCCTTCTTTACCGTTCTGGCTGCGATCCTCGTATTCTTTCTCGGCATTTTCACGCTGGGTCTTGCGTGGTTCGCCTATGCCTTTCTGTGGCAGGGCGTGGCACTGACCTATACCGCCATCACGCTGGGCGGCGAGCGGGCGTCAACGCTGGGCATGCGCGCAATGGGCCTCGAAATGCGCCTGTGGCATGGCGGCAAGCCCTATGCGCTGCTGGCGGCGATGCACGCACTGCTGTTCTGGTTCTCGGTGACGCTGCTGACACCGCTGGTGCTTCTGGTCAGCCTCGTGTCAGACCGAAAGCGTCTGCTGCATGACATCATCCTTGGCACTGTCGTCATCAACGCGGACCGCCGTTTCTGATACCAGACCGGAGGCGTGGCGTTCCGGCACGTAAATTGCCGGAAATGGGTGCTTGACGTTCTCTCTTGCCGCGCCATCCTGTCGGGATATCATTGTCTGCAAAGAGAGGCAGATCTTCCGACGTGACCCGGCATCCGATCGACCATCCCCAGTTCTACCTGACGGCTCCGGCGCCGTGCCCGTATTTGCCGGGCAGGCAGGAACGGAAGGTGTTCACCCATCTGGTCGGTCATCAGGCCCCTGCCCTCAATGACGTGCTGACACAGGGCGGCTTCCGACGCAGTCAGAACATTGCCTACCGCCCGGCCTGCGAGGCCTGCCGGGCCTGCGTCTCCGTGCGGGTGCGTGTGGCGGATTTCCAGTGGACCAGCTCCTTCAAGCGCACCTGGAAAAAGGGCAACTGGCTGGTTGGCGCCGAGCTGCCCCCCTCACCCTCCAGCGAACAATACGATCTCTTCCGCACCTATCTTCTGGCCCGGCACGAAAATGGCGGCATGTCGGAGATGAGTGTGCTGGACTATGCGATGATGGTGGAGGACACTCATGTGGACACCATGGTCATCGAATACCGCCGCCGCGGGCCGGATACGTTCCTGACCCGGCGCGGCACCGGGCCGCTCGTCGGCGTTGCCCTGACCGACCGCATGGCCGACGGCTTGTCGATGGTCTATTCCTTCTACGATCCGACGGTCGAAGGCCTCAGCCTTGGCACCTTCATGATCCTCGAGCATATCGAGCGGGCCCGCAGGCTAGGCCTGCCCTATGTCTATCTCGGCTACTGGGTCGAAGGGTCGCAGAAGATGGCCTACAAGGAACGGTTCCAGCCGCAAGAACATCTGGGGCCGGAAGGCTGGTCCCAGCCGGAGCGCTGATCAGGCCGTTGTGTCCACATGAGCCCGGATCGACGCAAACACGCTGCGGAACATGTCGCGTGTCAAGCGCCCGGTATTCGTGTTGTAGCGCGAGCAGTGGTAGCTGTCGAAGAGCTTCACAGGGCGGCCAGACAGCTGAATGTCATGGCCTGCCCCATGCACGAAAGGTGATCTTGCACGCGGCAGCGACAGGGCGGTCAGGAAGGTGTCATGGGCAATGCGCCCGAGCGCCAGCACCGCGCTAACCGAGGGCATGGCGTCAAGTGTCGCAATCAGAAAGGGCCGGCAGGCTTTGATTTCCGGGCCAGTCGGCTTGTTCTCCGGCGGGACGCAGCGCACCGCATTGGTGATCAATGCATCCACCAGCTCAAGACTGTCATCCGGACGCGCCTCATAAACGCCCCTGGCAAAGCCGAAGTCGATCATGGTTTCATAGAGGAGATCGCCGGCGTAATCTCCCGTGAACGGCCGCCCTGTCCTGTTGGCCCCACGCAAGCCCGGCGCAAGACCAACGATCAGCAGGGATGGTGCCTTGTCACCGAAGGATGGCACAGGCGCATTGAACCAGTCCGGCGACAGGCGCCGGTGCTCTTCGCGGAACGCGACAAGACGGGGGCACAGCGGACAGTCGCGTGCCGGGTCCAGAGCAAAACCAGCCGTATGCGGCTCAGGCATCAGTAGTCGTCGTCTTCGTCGATGTCGCGGTCACGGTCGGATGCGCGCGAGGGGCGCTCGGCGGGATCACGGCCAACGCGGTTGGCAAGGCTCGCCAATTCAATGAAGTGGTCAGCCTGGCGGCGCAGGTCATCGGCGATCATCGGCGGCTGGGTCTGAAGGGTGGAGACAACGCTGACCTTGCGGCCCTTGCGCTGCAGAGCTTCGACCAGCGAGCGGAAATCACCATCACCCGAGAACAGGACGATGTGGTCGACGCTGTCGACCAGCTGCATGGCATCGACCGCAAGTTCGATATCCATGTTGCCCTTGACCTTGCGGCGGCCGCTGGAATCAACAAATTCCTTCACCGGCTTCGTCACAACCTTGTAACCATTGTAGTCAAGCCAGTCGATCAGCGGACGAATCGACGAGTACTCCTGATCTTCAATGATCGCGGTGTAATAATAGGCCCGCAGCAGGTAGCCTTTGCTTTGAAACTCCTTCAAAAGCATTTTGTAATCGATGTCGAAACCAATTGCCTTAGCCGTCGAATACAAATTCGCACCATCAATAAACAAAGCAATTTTTTCTCTTGAATCAAACATAAAGCAATTCCTTTCCAGCACCAACGGGCTTTGGTGCAGCACTCAATCTCTTGGAGCGTAATTGATTGACTTGTATAAACAATCACTCGCTCGTTCTCATTGCTTCCAAGGCAGCAAAAGTTAAACTTTTAACTGAACGCCATTATTTGAACGTCTTTTCATGGGCGCAACAGTTGGCGTACTACATTGGCGCAGCATTCCGCAATCGTAAATATGGCCACCATCCTGGCATATGAAAGGTTCTCAAGCCATTTTTTTGCCCTTGTGGCACCTCATGCTCAATCACGAAAAAGCGAGGGTTGCGCTAAGGTGCAGTTGCTAATATACGCTCATCACTTGATTTCCAGAACATATGGAGAAGTCCTATGGCGCGCGTCACCGTCGAGGATTGCATCGACAAGGTTGATAACCGGTTCGAGCTGGTGCTGCTGGCAGCGCATCGCGCCCGGATGATTTCCAGCGGCTCCCCGCTGACCATCGATCGCGACAACGACAAGAATCCTGTCGTCGCCCTGCGTGAAATCGCAGATGAGACGGTCAGCCCCGAGGATCTTAAGGAAGACCTCATTCATTCGCTGCAGAAATATGTGGAAGTGGATGAGCCGGAGGCGGAAGCCGTTCCGCTCGTTCCGTCCAGCAATTCTGGCGGCACCCAGGTCAATGCGGTAGACGATTCGAACGTTGAGTTCGACCGCATGTCGGAAGAGGATCTGCTGCGCGGTCTGGAAGGCCTTGTGCCGCCGGAGCGTTCGGACGACATCTGATTCCGGCATGAGGCGGGTCATCTGAGTTGGCAAGCCCTGGTGCTGCAATCTGTGTCCAAGGGTGTCTGCTGCGGCCATGATGCGCCAATACGAGCTTGTCGAACGGGTTACCCGATATAATCCGAATGCCGACGAAGGCCTTTTGAACAAGGCTTATGTCTATGCCATGAAGAAGCACGGGTCCCAGACCCGCGCTTCCGGCGATCCCTATTTTTCCCATCCGCTCGAAGTGGCCGCCATCCTGACCGATCTCAGGCTGGACGACGCCACTGTTGCTGTCGCGCTTCTGCATGACACCATCGAGGACACGGATGCCACCCGCGCGGAGATCGATACGGTCTTCGGCGAGGAAATCGGCAAGCTTGTCGAAGGCCTGACCAAGATCAAGCGCCTCGACCTCGTTTCTCAGAAGACCAAGCAGGCAGAGAACTTCCGCAAGCTCCTGCTCGCCATCGCTGATGATGTGCGCGTGCTGCTGGTCAAGCTGGCGGACCGGCTGCACAACATGCGCACGCTCCATCATATGCCGGAGCACAAGCGTGGCCGCATCGCCGAAGAGACGATGGAAATCTATGCCCCGCTGGCCGGGCGCATGGGCATGCAGGACATGCGTGAGGAGCTGGAGGACCTGTCCTTCCAGGTGCTCAACCCGGAAGCCTATGCCACGATTGCCGAACGCCTCATGAGCCTGCGCGAGCGCAACGGCGGGCTGATCGGCGAGATCGAGAGCCTGCTGACCGCCCAGATCGCAGAGCGTGGCATCGCAGCCCGGGTCAAGGGCCGTGAGAAGCGCCCCTACTCCATCTTCCGCAAGATGCAGCAGAAGTCGCTGGGCTTCGAGCAGCTCTCCGACATTTACGGCTTCCGCGTCATCGTCGGCACCACCGAGGCCTGCTACCGGGTGCTGGGCATCATCCACACCACCTGGCCGACGGTGCCGGGGCGGTTCAAGGATTACATCTCGACGCCGAAGCAGAACGACTACCGCTCGATCCACACCACTATCGTCGGCCCAAGCCGCCAGCGCGTGGAACTGCAGATCCGCACCGAAGCGATGGACCGGGTGGCCGAATACGGCATTGCCGCCCATGCGCTCTACAAGGACGGGCAGACCGGCGGGCGCAACATTGCGCGGCACACGGATGAAAGCCGCGCCTATGACTGGCTGCGGCGGACAATCGACCTCCTGTCACAGGGCGATACGCCGGAAGAATTCCTTGAGAACACCAAGCTGGAACTGTTCCACGACCAGGTGTTCTGTTTCACGCCCAAGGGCCGCCTGATTGCCCTGCCGCGCGGGGCAACGCCGATCGACTTTGCCTATGCGGTGCATACGGGCATCGGCAACACCTGCGTCGGCTGCAAGATCAACGGCAAGATCATGCCGCTGGTGACGGAGCTGCGAAACGGTGACGAGGTGGAGGTCATCCGCTCGCAAGCGCAGACACCGCCGCCGGCCTGGGAATCGATCGCCGTCACCGGCAAGGCCAAGGCCGCGATCCGCCGTGCCACACGCGAATCCATCCGCAAGCAATATGGCGCTCTTGGCGAGCATGTGCTGCAGCGCGCCTTCAACCGTGCGGACAAGCCCTATTCGGAAGGCCTGCTGGAAGGCGTCCTTGGACTTCTCAATCAGGAAACGATCGCCGATCTGCTGGCCAGCGTCGGGCGCGGCGAGTTGAGCGCACAGCAGGTGGTGAAGGCCGTTCATCCCGACTATCAGGACGAGCGCACCGCCCATCTGAAGCCTGAGCCGGGCGAAGGCTGGTTCGACCTCGAAAAAGGCCAGGGCCTCAAATTCCGCATTCCCGATGCCGTGCAGGGCTCCGATGGCCTGGCCCTGCCGATCCGCGGCCTGACGGGCGACATTCCGGTGAGCTTTGCCCCCAATGGCGGCGCCGTGCCCGGTGACCGGATTGTCGGCATCCTGACGCCTTCGGAAGGGCTGACGATCTATCCGATCCAGTCGCCGGCACTGAAGGAATTCGACGACCAGAGCGACCGCTGGATCGACGTGCGCTGGGACATCGACGTGGACAATCCGGAGCGTTTCCCGGCGCGCATCAATGTTTCCGCCCTGAACGAACCCGGCTCACTCGCTGCCATCGCCCAGGTGATCGGCGACAATGGCGGCAACATCGACAATCTGAAGATGGTCCGCAAGGTGGCCGATTTCCATCAGATGATCATCGATCTCGAGGTATGGGATCTGAAACATCTGAACCGTATCATCAACCAGCTGCGGGCCAAGCCGAACGTGTCGAGCGTGACACGTGTCAACGGCTGACCCGGCACAAGACGGAGACTTTGGACGATGACGCAGGACGAAGTCCTGGCCGTTTTCCGCGAGGCGGGGGCCATTCTGGAAGGGCATTTCATTCTTTCTTCCGGGCTGCGCAGCCCGGTCTTTCTGCAGAAGGCCCGTGTCTTCATGTATCCGGAGAAGACCGAGCGCCTGTGCAAGGCGCTGGCGCAGAAGATTGCAGCGGCTGGCCTTGGCAAGATCGATGCTGTCGTCTCCCCTGCCCTCGGCGGCCTGATCCCCGGTTATGAAACCGCCCGCCATCTCGGCGTTCCTGCCATGTGGGTGGAGCGTGAGGGCGGAGAGTTCCGCCTGCGGCGCTTCGAGATGGAAAAGGGCGCGCGCGTCGTCATCGTTGAGGATATCGTCACGACGGGCCTGTCCAGCCGCGAGACGGTTGACGCACTGAAGGCCATCGGTGCCGAAGTTCTGGCCGTGGCCTGCCTGATTGACCGCTCCGCCGGAGAGGCGGACACAAGCGTGCCACTTGTATCGCTGACACAGTACAAGGTGCCGGCCTATGAGCCGGACAAGCTGCCACCGGAACTGGCAGCCCTGCCACCGGTAAAGCCGGGCAGCCGCAACCTCGCCTGAGCAGGCAAAACGCGAAAGGGAGACAGGAGCGCATGCTGTTTCAGCGCAGAACACCGCCAACCAGACTTCAGAAGATGCGCGTGGCCGTCTGGCCGCGGGAAAGCTGGTCCCGGTCGTTCCGCTACTACGGCAAGCGTGTCCTGCGCCTGACAGCCTCTCCGGATGCAGTGGCTCGCGGCTTTGCGGCCGGGGCCTTCGCTTCGTTCACACCGCTCATGGGCTTCCACTTCATGCTGGCGGCGGCCTGTGCCTTTCTAATCCGCGGCAATCTGATTGCGTCCGCGCTGGGGACTGCCGTTGGCAACCCGCTGACGTTCCCCTTCATCTGGGCGGCTACCTACAAACTGGGCCACCTGATCCTGGGTTCCAGCCCGCATGAAATCGCCCGGCGCGAAGATGCCACGGAACATGGCTTCAACCTTCTGGAGCAGTCTTTCGACACGCTCTGGCCTGTGATCAAGCCAATGATGATCGGCGGCATTCCCCTTGGGCTGGTTTGCGGTGCACTGTGCTACGTCATCGTTTTCCAGAGCGTGCGCTCCTATCAGGAAGCCAAGCATCAGCGCCTCGAAAGGCGCCGCACAGCCCACCGCGAGGCGGAAAAGCTTGAAGACGCTTGATCCGCTTCTTAAGTGCTGGGTTCACGTCCCCGGACGGCCCACGGAAAGGCAGCCATGATCCTTGGCATCGGCAGCGATCTGATCGACATCCGCCGCATCGAACAGACGCTGGAACGCTTCGGCGAGCGCTTCACCAACCGCGTCTTCACCGAACGGGAGCGCCAGCGTTCCGACCGCCGGGCCGAGCGCGCCGCCTCCTATGCCAAACGCTTTGCCGCAAAGGAGGCCTGCTCCAAGGCCCTTGGCACCGGCATCCGCATGGGCGTCGCCTGGCGGGAGATGGGCGTCGTGAACCTGCCCAGCGGCCGGCCGACGCTTGAACTCACCGGCAGCGCCGCCGGGCGGCTCGCCCGCCTGACGCCGGAAGGCTTCAAGGCCCGCATCGACCTGACCATTACCGATGACTACCCGCTGGCGCAGGCCTTCGTGGTGATTTCCGCCTGGCCGCAGGACTGGCCGGAGCCCCCTGCCCCGCCGGTGCGCGAGGAGGCATGACGCCTCCTCATGCGGCCAGCAAGTCTTCTGGCAAGCCTTGCGTTGCCAGCCCCGGCCTGACCGGCTAAAAGTCGCAGCGACAGACCGGGGCCAATGGCGCCTCGCGGCACGAATGAAGGACGACATGAGCGTGACGGACAAGAAAAAAGCCAAGGACGGCAGCCTTGGCGAAACGGTCAAGGTGATCGTTCAGGCCCTGCTGATCGCGCTGGTCGTGCGCACCTTCCTGTTCCAGCCGTTCAACATCCCCTCGGGGTCGATGATGAACACGCTGCTGATCGGCGATTACCTGTTTGTGTCGAAATACAGCTACGGCTATTCGCGCTACTCCTTCCCCTTCGGCTTGCCTCCCTTCTCCGGCCGGGTGTTGAGCTCGGACCCCGAGCGCGGTGATGTGGCCGTATTCAAGACGCCGCATGACAACTCGACCGACTACATCAAACGCGTCATCGGTCTGCCGGGCGATGAAATCCAGATGATCGACGGTGTGCTGCATATCAATGGCGCGGCAGTCCCGCGCGAGCGGATCGAGGATTTCGTCGACACGGACAATTTCGGCAACGAACGACGCGTCGCCCGCTACCGTGAAACCCTGCCCAATGGTGTCAGCTACGATACGCTGGACCTGACCCCGCGCGGGCAGGCAGACAATACCAAGGTCTTCAAGGTGCCTGCCGGTCACTATTTCATGATGGGTGACAACCGCGACAACTCCACGGACAGCCG
The DNA here is from genome assembly GCF_036881715.1 of Pannonibacter anstelovis. Taxonomy (NCBI): domain Bacteria; kingdom Pseudomonadati; phylum Pseudomonadota; class Alphaproteobacteria; order Hyphomicrobiales; family Stappiaceae; genus Pannonibacter; species Pannonibacter anstelovis. The sequence goes on along the minus strand of NZ_JBAKBF010000005.1, from coordinate 271,833 downwards.
CGTTCCGGTGGAACTGGGCGGCGTCGGCTATGTGCCGGTCGAAAACTTTGTCGGCCGCGCTGAAGTGATCTTCTTCTCGGTGGATGGCGGTCAGCCGGCCTGGCAGTTCTGGTACTGGCCCTGGTCCGTCCGCTGGGACCGGCTGTTCCAGTCGATCTGAGGCGGAAGATGGCATGACCAACTCCCGCAAGACAGACATGCTCGCTGCCGTCGAGGCGCGGATCGGCCACACATTTGCCAATCGTGCTCTGCTGCAGCAGGCACTGACCCACGCAAGCTCCCTTTCAGGCGCCGATACGTCGGGCGGCAGTTACCAGCGGCTCGAGTTCCTCGGCGACCGGGTGCTCGGGCTTGCGGTTGCCAGCATGCTGCACAAGCACTACCCGCGTGCTGATGAAGGCGAGATGGCCCGCCGCCTGAACCACATGGTCAAGCGCGAGACCTGCGCCGAGATCGCCATCGAGCTGAAGCTGGGCGATGACATGCGCATCAGCCAGAGCGAGGCCCAGACAGGCGGGCGCCAGAAGACGGCGCTGCTTGCCGACATCTGTGAAGCCGTGATTGCCGCCATCTATCTGGATGCCGGCTTCGAGACGGCGGAAGATTTCGTCCGCCGCCTGTGGGAGCCGCGGATGCTGACCTTCTCCGGCCCCTTGCGCGATGCCAAGACCACCCTGCAGGAATGGGTGCAGGCCAAGAGCCTGCCGGCCCCACTCTACAAGGTGGTGGACCGCACCGGCCCGGACCATGCGCCGGAGTTTGTCGTTGCCGTGCAGGTGGAAAAATTCCCCAGCGCGGAAGGACGCGGCAACTCCAAGCGTGTTGCCGAACAGGCTGCCGCCGAGACCATGCTGCGGCGGGAAGGCGTCTGGAGCGACTGACGCATGGGGCTGGAGCACTGAAAGCTTCGCCTCTCACCGCAAACCCGCTATGATTGACCCGCCGGGGCTGGACCACTGTCTGCCACGCCGGATGACACCTTGAAAGACGACAGATTTGACCGATCAGGACCTGCCCGGCGCCGCCGGGAACGACATGGAAGCCATTCACACCGCAGACGGCACCCGTGCGGGCTTCGTTGCCCTCATCGGCGCACCGAACGCGGGCAAGTCGACGCTCATCAACCAGCTGGTCGGCACCAAGGTCTCCATCGTCACCCACAAGGTCCAGACCACCCGCGCCATCGTGCGCGGCATCGCCATGCATGGCGCGTCGCAGATCATCTTTGTCGACACCCCCGGCATTTTCAAACCCAAGCGCAGGCTGGACCGGGCCATGGTAGACACCGCCTGGGGCGGCGCACGGGATGCAGATGTGACGGCGCTCCTGATCGACGCCCGCAAGGGCCTGACGGAAGAAGTGGAAGCCATTCTTGGCCGGCTTGCTGACATGCCCGGCAAGAAAGTGCTGATCCTCAACAAGACAGACGTGGCCAACCGTGAGAAGCTGCTGAAAGTCGCTTCCACCGCAAATGAAACCGTTGCTTTCGAGCGCACCTTCATGGTCTCCGCCCTGACTGGCGATGGCGTTTCCGACATTCTCGCCTATTTCGCCGGAGAAGTGCGCCCTGGCCCCTGGCTTTATCCGGAGGATCAGGTTTCCGACGCGCCCATGCGCATGCTGGCGGCGGAAATCACCCGCGAGAAGCTGTTCGAGCGGCTGCACGAGGAAATCCCCTATGTCTCGACCGTTGAGACCGAGCTGTGGGAAGAACGCAAGGATGGCTCCGTGCGCATTGAGCAGACGATCTATGTGGAGCGCGACAGCCAGAAGGCCATCGTGCTGGGCAAGAAGGGCCAGACCATCAAGATGATCTCCCAGGCTGCCCGCACAGAGCTGACGGAAATCGTCGAGCGCCCCGTGCATCTGTTCCTCTTCGTGAAGGTGCGCGAGAACTGGGCCGATGATCCGGAGCGCTACCGGGAAATGGGGCTTGAGTTCCCGCGCTGATTCCGCGCGGGGAACCCGACACAGACGCAGGGTGGCACGCCGATGGAATGGACAGATGACGGCGTTCTTCTCTCCTGCCGCCCGCAAGGGGAAAGCGCGGCTGTCGTCGAGGTGATGACACGCCATCAGGGCCGGCATCTCGGCCTTGTCCGCTCCGCCCGCTCCCCCCGCATGACGCCGCTGCTGCAGCCCGGCAACACGCTGCGCCTCACATGGCGCGCCCGGCTGCCCGGCCAGCTTGGCCTTTTTTCCGTTGAAGGCCTGTCGTTACGCGCCGGTTTCCTGATGCAGGAAGCATGCGCACTTTATGGCGTGCAGCATCTTGCTGCCCTCACCCGCCTGCTGCCGGAACGCGCCGCGCATGAGGGCATCTTTCAGGCGCTCACCGTGGTGCTGGACCACCTGCATGAGCCGCTGATCGCCGGTCCACTGATCGTGCGCTATGAACTTGCCCTCCTGACGGAACTCGGCTTTGGCCTTGATCTCAGCCGCTGCGCGGCAACCGGTCAGGCGTGGGATCTGGCCTATGTCTCTCCCAAAAGCGCCCGCGCCGTCAGCCGCGATGCCGGAGCGCCCTACCGGGACAAGCTGCTGCCCCTACCAGCCTTTCTGGTGGACGGTGAGCGCCAGCCCGGCACGGAGATCAACTTCGCCGACCTTGCCGGCGGCTTCACGCTGACTGCCTTCTTCCTCGACCGGCATGTCACCGGCCCCGCGGGCCTTGACCTCTCGGCCACCCGCACCGGCATGACGGCAGCCTTCGCGAGGGCCTATGAGAAGGCAGGCCTGATGGGGTTTGGCGGATAAACCGCTCAAGACCGGGGAAAAACCAGCAGAATTCTGCCATTTCCGGCCCCACAGAATTGTGTGGACGGCACAATCCGGGCTATGGCTCGCAGCATGGGAAACGAGCTGATTCCACCTAGCGGCATTGAAGGCGTCAACCTGCGCGAAGCGCTGGAAGAACGGTACCTTGCCTATGCCCTCTCCACCATCATGCACCGGGCGCTGCCTGATGTGCGTGACGGCCTGAAGCCGGTTCACCGGCGCCTGCTCTACGCCATGCGCCTTCTGAAGCTGGACCCCGGTGCCGGCTTCAAGAAATGCGCCCGCGTGGTCGGCGACGTGATCGGTAAGTATCACCCGCATGGCGATCAGGCGGTCTATGATGCCCTTGTGCGCCTCGCTCAGGACTTTGCGCAGCGCTATCCGCTGATCGAAGGCCAGGGCAACTTCGGCAACATCGACGGCGATAACGCAGCGGCGATGCGTTACACCGAAGCGCGCCTGACCGACACGGCCAAGCGCCTTCTGGACGGGCTCGACGAAGATGCCGTAGATTTCCGCGAGACCTACGATGGCGAAGAGCGCGAGCCGCTGGTTCTGCCGGGCGGTTTCCCGAACCTGCTCGCCAACGGCTCCTCGGGCATTGCCGTGGGCATGGCGACGTCCATTCCGCCGCACAATGCCCATGAACTGTGCCTTGCCGCGCAGCACCTGATCAAGCATCCGGACGCCGAAACACGGGATCTGCTGGCCTATCTCAAGGGGCCGGACTTCCCTACCGGCGGCATTCTGGTGGATGATCCCAAGGGGCTGCAGGAGGCTTATGAGACCGGCCGTGGCAGCTTCCGTGTCCGCGCCCGCTGGGCGGTGGAAGACCTGGGACGCGGCCAGTGGGTCGTCGTCGTCACCGAGATCCCCTATCAGGTTCAGAAGTCGCGCCTGATCGAAAAGATCGCCGAGCTGCTGACAGCCCGCAAGCTGCCGCTGCTGGACGATGTGCGCGACGAATCTGCCGAGGACGTTCGCGTCGTTCTGGTGCCGCGTTCGCGCAACGTGGACCCGGCGCTTCTGATGGAATCCCTTTTCAAGCTCAGCGAGCTTGAAACCCGCTTCCCGCTTAACCTCAATGTGCTGTCCATGGGCAAGGTGCCCATGGTGATGGGTCTGAAGCAGGTTCTGCGCGAGTGGCTGGATCACCGCAAGGAAGTGCTGGTACGCCGCTCGCAGCACCGTCTGGCGCAGATCCTGCACCGGCTTGAGGTGCTGGAAGGCTATCTGATCGCCTATCTCAACCTCGACGAGGTGATCCGCATCATCCGCGAGGAGGATGAGCCGAAGGTAGAGCTGATGCGCACCTTCAGCCTCTCCGATGTGCAGGCCGAAGCCATCCTCAACATGCGCCTGCGCTCGCTGCGCAAGCTTGAGGAATTGGAAATCCGCAAGGAGCACGAGAAGCTCAGCGCCGAGCGTGACGCCATCAATGCACTGCTGGGCTCTGACGCCAAGCAGTGGGCACATCTGGCCAAGGAAACGGCGGAAATCGCCAAGGCCTATGGCCCGGAGACCGAGCTCGGCAAGCGCCGGACGGACGTTGCCGAGGCACCTGATCATGACATCGGCGACATCCAGCAGGCGATGATCGAGAAGGAGCCGGTCACGGTCATCATCTCGGAAAAGGGCTGGATTCGCGCGCTCAAGGGCCATCAGCAGGACCTTTCGACGGTCGCCTTCAAGCAGGGCGACAAGCTGAAGTTCTCGTTCCATGGCGAGACCACGGACAAGATCCTGCTGCTGACCACAGCCGGAAAGTTCTTCACGCTCTCCGCCGCCACCCTGCCGGGCGGGCGCGGGCATGGCGAGCCGGTGCGCCTGATGGTGGACATGGACGAGGGCCAGGACATTGTCTGTGCCTTCATCCACAAGCCGGGCCGCAAGCTGATGGTGATCAGCGACGAGGCGCGCGGCTTCATCGTGCCGGAGGCCGATGTCATCGCCAACACCCGCAAGGGCAAGCAGGTGCTGAATGTCACCGCGCCGAACGAGGCCGTGCTCTGTATTCCGGTAGAAGGTGATCAGGTCGCCATCATCGGCCAGAACCGCAAGCTGCTGGTCTTCCCGCTGGCGCAGGTGCCGGAAATGGGCCGTGGACGCGGTGTGCGCCTGCAGCGCTACCGGGATGGCAGCGTTGCCGATGCTGTGGTCTTCTCAGGCGAAACTGGCCTTGTCTGGATCGACAGCTCTGGCCGCAGCTTCAACCGCTCCCTGGAAGACCTCGCCGACTGGCGCGGCGACCGGGGCCAGGCCGGCCGCCTCCCCCCCACCGGCTTCCCCCGCACCAACAAATTCGGCACGGGCAAACTTTGAAACAACACGGGGAGAAGCTGCAAGGCTTCTCCCCGATGCGTTAGAGCTCCCCGGCATCATAGCCATGGACATAGTCTTCGTCATGCCATGACTTGATCATGGCATCCATTCCATTTCCCAGCCACGGGTAAAGCCCCTCCTCATCGCACCGGAATGACACCCGGAGCAAGCTGAAATGGAACGGCATGGATCCCATGATCAGGTCATGGGATGACGAATACGGTGGGGTTAGTGACAGGCGAATGGCCCAATGCGGCTCCAAAGCCTGCCCAAAGCAGGTCAAATCCGGATCGGGCAAGACCGAAGCGGTGCTTTAGCCATCCTCGCCACACGTATTACGCTCTCCGTCATGCCATGACTTGATCATGGCATCCATTCCATTGCCCAGCCACGGATAAAGACCCTCCGCATCGCGACGGAATGACGGCTAGAGCAAGCTGAAATGGAACGGCGTGGATCCCATGATCAAGTCATGGGATGACGGATACGGTGTAGTCCGTCACAGGTGGCGGCGTCTCGCGCATGATCGTGCCGCTATGAGTTTCATCCACAACATATCCACAGCCTGCCAACAGCTCTTTCACAAGCTGCCAACAGGCTTGGACACAGGGTTTTCCATAAGGTTTGCACAAGGCAGGCGGATCAGCCGAAGCCGTTCCCCCGCCAGGCTTCAGCTGCCAGACTTCAGCAAGCGGCCCTTTTCGCGGGCCCAGTCGCGGGCCTTTTCGGTCTCGCGCTTGTCATGCAGCTTCTTGCCGCGGCCAAGGGCGAGCTCCAGCTTGGCGCGGCCCTGCTCGTTGAAATAGACCTTCAGCGGCACCAGCGTCTTGCCTTCCTTGGCCACTGCCGCTGCCAGCTTGGCGATCTGGCGCTTGTGCAGCAGCAGGCGGCGCGGACGGCGCGGCTCGTGGTTGAAGCGGTTGGCCTGAAGGTATTCCGGCAGATAGGAGTTATAAAGCCAGATCTGACCGTCTTTCTCCGCTGCATAGGATTCCTGAATGTTGGCCTTACCGCCGCGCAGCGCTTTCACCTCTGTGCCGCGCAACTCGATGCCGACTTCCAGAACGTCTTCGATCTCGTAATTGAACCGCGCCTTCCTGTTGTCCGAAACAACCGTCCGGGCGGGGCCGCCAGACTTGGGCGCCATGGTCACATCTTCCCTGCATGGACACGGAAGCGCCGCGTTGTGGCCCTTCCGGTCAGTTTGTCAACACAACCTGCCCCTCCTTCGTCATCCCGGCCAAGCACAGCGCGAGCCGGGACCGGTGAGCCGGAGGGCAAGTTTTTTCTCCAGAGCCATAACCGGTGCGCCTTGGCTCACCGGTCCCGGATCTCCGCTTCGCTGCGTCCGGGATGACTACGGAGAGAAGTTCCCGAAGATCAGACCGGAAAGGCGAATGCAGGCCCTTCCGGTCACTCTATCTCAGTTGATCAGGCCCGCATGCACCATCGCGTCGCGGATCTGGGTCTGCGTTTCCGGGGAGACCGGAACCAGCGGCAGACGGACTTCGTTCTCGAGCTTGCCGAGGAGCGACAGGGCATATTTGACGCCCGTCGGGTTCGGCTCGATGAACAGCGCGTGGTGAAGCGGGCCCAGCCGGTCCTGAATCGCCAGCGCGGCGGCATAGTCACCGCGCAGCGTTGCCGCCTGGAAGTCAGCACACAGCTTCGGTGCCACATTGGCCGTCACAGAGATACAGCCCTGCCCGCCATGGGCGTTGAAGCCGAGCGCCGTGATATCCTCGCCCGAGAGCTGGAGGAAGTCCGGTCCGCAGGCCTTGCGCTGCATCGTCACGCGCGCCATGTTCGCCGTCGCGTCCTTGACGCCCTTGATGTTGCGGCAGGTGCTGAACAGCTCTGCCATGGTCTCCGGCGTCATGTCGATGACCGAGCGGCCCGGAATATTGTACATGATGATGGGAATGCCCACCGCCTCGTCAATCGCCCGGAAGTGCGCCTTGAGGCCCGCCTGGTTCGGCTTGTTGTAGTAAGGCGTCACGACCAGCAGAGCATCGGCGCCAGCCTTTTCCGCATGGCGGGCAAAATCAATCGCCTCTGTGGTGTTGTTGGAGCCAGCGCCCGCAATCACCGGAACGCGGCCTGCAGTCACTTCGATGCAGAGCTCAACAACGCGCTTGTGCTCGTCATGGGTCAGCGTCGGGCTTTCACCTGTGGTGCCGACCGGAACGAGACCGGAGCTGCCTTCCTTGATCTGCCAGTCCACAAAATCCTGAAAGCGTTTCTCATCGACCGCGCCATTCCGGAACGGAGTGATCAGCGCTGGTATCGATCCCTTGAACATTTTCAGAATTCCTTGTTCGACTTTGTTTTCCCGCAGATTTCAGGCGGGAATGGTCCGGCACAATAATGTGCAAGCGGCCCTGCGGCAATGGCTTAGACGGCATCAGATTGCGCTTGCGGACAGGCCTTGCACACCTGTTGCAGCAAGGTAGCATGTCCACTCCTGCGGCATCCGGAAATGGTGGCTGCAAACCGGCAGCAAGAGCCGGGCAGCCGGGGAGAGATCATGAGCATCACGGCAGAAGACTTTCACTGGACGGCTGCCGACGGGCTCAGGCTTGCCGGGTGCGTCTGGCGTCCGCCCGTTGAGGTGCCCGGTGCCGTGCCGCTGATATGCCTGCCCGGCCTCAGCCGCAACACACGGGACTTCGAGGATGTGGGACAGGCACTCGCCAGGGACGGGCGTAAGGTCTTTGCGCTGGACTACCGCGGACGCGGGCGAAGCGACTGGGATCCGAACTGGACCAATTACAGCCTGCCCGTTGAATCTTCTGACATTGCCCTGTTTCTGGCCCAGGCCGCCCTGCCCCGCTTTGCGGTGCTGGGCACCTCCCGCGGCGGGCTTCATGCCATGATGATGGCGGCCCAGATTCCGCGGGAGATATTCTGTGCCGCAATCCTCAACGATGTCGGGCCGCGAATTGAGCTCGGCGCGCTCCTTGACATCCGCGACAGCTTTGCCGCGCGCCGGGTCTATTCCAGCTTCGAAGACGTGGCAGCCACACTGAAGAACGCCCTTGCCCGTGATTTTCCGAAGATCGATGATGACGGCTGGCTGAAATTCGCAAGGCAGGCCGGCAAGGCGACTGATGATGGCGTGATCTTTGACCACGACCCTGCGCTGGACAAGCCGATGGAGGCGATCACCGCCGATACACCCTGGCCCGAACTCTGGCCCCTGTTCGCCCCGTTGCTGGACAGGCCGGTGCTCGTGCTGCGCGGCGCCAATTCCCGGCTGCTGACGCAAGCCACGCTAAAGGACATGGCCGCCACACACCCTGACCTCTCAAGCCTGACCATCCCGGACGAGGGCCACGCGCCGCTCTTGTGGGACAACCTCAGCCAGAGGGCGATAGGGGACTTTCTGCGGGCAAAAGTGGACGGTTGAGCAGGCGGCTGGGCAGGAAGTCTTCTGCTTGAAGCTTGCCGCCACGAAAGACCCGCACACCCGTAGACCGGCGGCCTGATCACTCACAGCAATATGCGGGGGCGGGGCGATGCCAGGATAACGCGGCCCTTGTGATCGCGCATCCTCTTGAACAAAGTAAAACCCCGCAGCTTTCGCTGCGGGGTTTCCATCAAATCCAGAGGATCTGATTAGAACGTGCGCTGCACGCGGAACATGCCGAGGATGGAGTCCTTGCTCGGAAGGCCCTTGACGTCAACGTTCTGGTACTCGAGCTCACCACCGAAGATGAGGCCGGAGACCGGCTCCCACACGAGGTTACCAGCAACGTTCCACTGGGTCACGTCAGCCAGACCAAACGGACGGTCAAGCTTGCCGTAGGAAGCGTCGATGCTCGTGGACCACTGCGAGGTCCAGTAGTGGGTTGCACCAGCAGCAACGTTCCAGCCCTTGGTGGTCTTCGTGGAACCAGCCGAGAACACGGCGTCAGCGTAGGTGTTGTTGCCGTTACCCATGTAGCTGGTAGCGCCATCGGCGTACTGAGCCTGGAAGGTGATGGAGTCCTTGGCTGCGATCATCGGCAGCTTGAAGGTCACGCCAGCGCCGATTGCGTAGCCAACCTTGGTCTTGGACGAGGTGTTAGCAAGACGGGCTTCATGCAGAGCACCCATCAGCTGTGCAGAACCCCAACCCTGGTCGACGCGCAGGTTTGCAACGAGGTCCGGAGCGCGGTGACCGACGGTGCCAACCTGACGGTAGGTGCCATCTTCAACCGACAGGGTAGCGCTGATGCCGTTGCCGAAAGCAGCGGTGTAAGCAGCAACCCAGGTCGAACCCTTGTCAGACCACACCTGGCTCTGCTTGTTGAAAGCGTTGCCGGTGAAGTAGTCGAAGAAGGACGTGGTACGGCCGAACGTGAAGTTGCCGAACTGGATGAACGCCTTGTCCAGGGTCGTGCCGACCGAAGAACCCGAGTCAGCCGTGAAGTAGGTGTCGATGTAGGCGCGAACCAGACCGTATTCGGTGTTGGTGCGGGCATCGAGACGGATGTAGGCACGAGCGCGGGTCGAGGTACCAGCGTCGGTACGCTCATCCCAGCTGTTGTTGCTGTCGCCGAAGTCGTTGAAGTAGAAGTCAGCGCGGATACGGCCACCAACGCGGAGGCAGGTCTCGGTGCCCGGGATGTAGAAGAAGCCCGTGCCGAAAGCGTCGCAGACGCGGACGTAGTCAACCGGCTCCGGAGCGACCGGAAGATCGGCAGCCTGGGCGCCGGTGGCAGCAGCAGCGGCAGCAGCCGCGCCGAGCAGAATGCTCTTAAGGTTCATTTTCTGACCTCCAAATCAGTCAATCAATGGTGTTCATCGCCGCCGCCCTCTTGGGCTACAATCGAATTCCACCGATCCCCGCGAATTGTTCTGATATTGCCACCGGCCGGAGGTATGAACATTCCTTGGACGGCAATCCAGTGCGACCCGGAGGCCGCTCGCACAGTGACCATACCCATCCGCGTTTTTCGTTCAACCTAGAAACACCCTCTCGCCCCCGCTCAAGGCCGCTTTCAAAATCCGGTGTTGCACGAAAGTCACGACTTTGGGGGTGATCTTAAGAATCCCGTAACCAGTGAGGCCGGATCAGGGCGGAAAAACCCTTACGGATCCGTTTCTTCTCTGGTTAATCCGGCAGTGAGTGCCTGTTGAAAGACTGCCTCGGGACGGGGATTCGGCGCGGCAGACCGGCAACAGCTGCCGGTTTACCGAGGTTTTCCAGCAGCAGTCTTACGACAAACGCGGACCGGAATCATTGCAGCCGGACGCCAATCCGGTCACTGCGGCCGTCTGCATCGACAACGGAGATGACAGAATCGCCGGGACCGTCTGGCTGCCAGACGAGACTGGTCATGAACTGGCCTGTTCCCACGGGGCGGCCGTTTGCGAACCAGGCATATGGCCCGCGTCCGCCCTGAAGTTTTACCACCAGCGCCGCGTTCTGGCCTGATCCAAGGCCGAGTTCGACCTCTGCCCCATCGGGCGGATAGGCGATTCGCAGGGCTGCACTCTTCTGTGCTGGCTGTGTTCCAGCAGAATGCGTTGCAAGGGGTCCTCCGCTGTCGAGCGAACGGACACGTGCTTCCTTCAGCGGCAGAGGCAATCCGGCATTGGCAACCTGCAAAACACCGGCGGGCGGTTGAGGCAAAGGAATGCGCTTTGCTCCGAGCCGCTGAAAAGCTTCAAAGAGAATCGGTGCGGCAGAATTGATGCCGGTCATGCCCGGCACAGGCGTGCCATCCGCCCGTCCGGTCCACACGGCCACCACATGCCGGCCATCGAATCCGGCTGCAACTGCGTCCCGGTAGCCATAGGCCGTGCCGGTCTTGAAGGCGATCTCGCCTTCTCTGCTCGAATCAGGGCGCGGCACGCCAAGAAGGACGTCGCCCACGTACCAGGCAGCCGCCGGCTCCAGCAGCGGCAGGGAAGACGGCCGGGCGCTTGCCTTCATGTCAAAGCGCAGCGGCATCGCCTTGCCGCCATTGGCAAGGTCCGCATAAAGCGTTGCGAGGTCCTTGAGGCTGAGACCGACGCCGCCAAGACCAATGGCCAGCCCCGGCGCAATGCCTGAGGGCAGAACCGGCTCGACGCCCGCGCGGCGCATGCGAGCCGTCAGCTGCGCAGGCCCCACCGCATCCAGCAGCCGGACAGCGGGAATGTTGAGCGAGAGCTGTAAGGCCTCGCGCACGGTCACCGTACCCTGAAAGGACATGTCGAAGTTCGTGGGCGTGTAGCCGCCGATTCGGACCGGCCGGTCCTCGATGTAGCTTTCCGGGTGAGCGACGCCCTCCTCAAAAGCCAGGCCATAGATGAAGGGCTTCAGCGCCGAGCCGGGGGAACGGACTGCCGTGACCATATCCACGTGCCCCTGACGGCTTTCTTCCTCAAGGCCGGGCGAGCCGACCCAGGCCAGAATTTCGCCCGTGGTATGATCGGCCACAAGGGCTGCGGCGGAAAGGCGCGAGTTACCACCCCGCACCTTCGACGCCAGCAGGGCTTCAAGGGACTGTTGCAGATTGCGGTCAAGGGTCAGGCGCTGCTCCAGAGCCTGCGGATTTGCACTTACCACCTGACGGGTCAGGTGCGGGGCGATCATCGGCATGGCGCGGCGTACGGAAGGAACGGCTTCGCCCTTGGCCGCCGCTGCTTCTTCTTCGTCCAGAACACCGGCCTCTACCGCCCGGTCGAGAACCCTGTCCCGCGCCACACGGGCAGCCTTGGGGGATCTGTCCGGCCGGCGCGCCTCTGGCGCCTGTGGCAGGGCGACGAGCAGAGCCGCCTCCGCTGGCGTCAGGCGCCTGGGCTCCTTGCCGAACCAGACAAGGCTTGCCGCCCGCACGCCTTCCAGATTGCCGCCAAAGGGCGCGCGCAGAAGATAGAGCCGGAGAATCTCGTCCTTCGAGAGATCACGCTCCATGGCGAGCGCGGCCACCATTTGCTGATATTTGCCGGACAGGCTGCGCGTGTCCGCCTCGCGGGCAAGACGCGCGGTCTGCATGGTGAGAGTGGAGCCGCCAGAGATGATGCGCCCCGCCATCAGCATCTGGCCAAGTGAACGCATCAGGGCCAGAGGATCAACGCCGCCGTGGTCCCGGAAGCGCCTGTCCTCGAAGGCGATGAGCATCTTTATATAAAGAGGATCGACAGCGGTGACGTCCACAGGCAGGCGCCAGCGCTCGTCAGAGGCGGTGAAGGCGCGCAGCAGATCACCATTGCGGTCGAGCACAGTCCGGGAAACGGAGAGATCATCATATTCACGGGCGGATGGCACCGCCGCCACGTCCAGAGCCACGCGCAAGGCCCCTGCCCCGGCAGCGGCAAGTATCACCCCGGCAACGCCCCCCATCAGCAGAAGGCGGCGCCTGTTGCGCCAGCGCGGCAGCTTGATCTCCGGGCAGGATGTCTCCCGCCCGGAAAGTTCAGATGATTGAACCAGCTTGTCTTCGCCATCGGTCATGACTGGCTCATCCCGTCTCAGCGCGGGCAGGTATCAACCTCCCCGCTCAACTTAGCGTACTGGCCCGAGGATCTCGAACCGGCCTGTGGCCGTCACGCCGTAGCGGCTGGTGACATACATGTCCTCCACCGTTGCGGGCGGATGAGCATAGGAGCCCGGCGTCACGGCCCGCGCCAGATAAGCGAAGGTCAGCACGGGATCGCCGAAGCGGCGCTGGTCAACTGAGACCACGAAGCGGTCCTGACGGAACTCCACATGGTCTGGCATGTCGATGGTGTTCAGCCAGGACAGTGCCCCAAGATCGCCGGAGCGGACAAGGCGCGGGTTGTCGATGACAAGGCCGCCCGGCAGGCGGTCCACCACGATCAGCCGGCCATTGTTTTCCGTCAGCGGCTCCACTTCGATCACCACCACAAGGCGGCTGTTGTAGGGCACGGCGGCAGGGTCAACCTCGGCCCCGTCCAGATCATAGATCTTGCGGGAGATCGCAAAGCCCTCACCGCCTTCCGGCAGCGGCTCGGTTGTCTGGCCGGTGACGGTCAGCATGACACGCTGCGGCCTGCCGCTCGTATTGGCAAAGGTAACAGCTTCATCCGACACATCAGCCCCGGTGAAACGCCAACCCAGACGGCCTGTCTGCTCCTGGCCATTCACGGAGAAGGTAGCCTTGCGGGCATCTTCATTTGCCTGACGGGCAGCCATCAGCATCCAGGCCATCTCCTGGGTGGAGTTGTAGGCGCTTAAATCCTGCTTGGCGGCGATGAAGTCAGCCACCGGGCCGCTGGCCGTGCTCTGCCCGGCTTCCGACATATAGGTCAGGACGCCAGCAGCATCGCGTACCGGCGAGCCATAGTCCTCGCGGAAGATACCGGCCCGCTCGAGCGGAAGGGCGCCGGCAGCCTTTTCAAAGCCGCTGGCCGAGCGCTGCTGTTCGCCGTAGAGGGCGAGAGCGGCGGAGACCTGTGCCTTGGCAAGCGGGGTCGAGAAGTCCTCGAACTTCACGTCCATATAGTAGCGCAGGTCACCGATAGAGGCCCGGCCCGTCCGTGACAGGACGTAAAGCGCATAGGCGATGCCCTCCCCGCCAGACGAGAAGTCATTGGCGTAGGAAACGCGGTTCTGCAGGCTGTCCAGCGCTGACGTATAGGCCACGTCCGGCACGTCATAGCCCTTTTCACGGGCACGCACGAGGAAGTCGGTCACGTAGGCGTCCAGCCAGGTGTCGCTTTCGCCGTAGCTGTTCCACATGCCGAAGGAACCGGACGAGTTCTGGTTCGAAAGCACCCGGGCAATGGCCTTGACCACACGCTCGCGCAGTTCCGGATCTGTGCCAAACCCTGCGTCCTCTGCCACCTCATTCAGATACAGCAGCGGCAGGGCGCGGCTCGTTGTCTGTTCAGTGCAGCCATAGGGATAGCGGTCCAGTGCATCCAGAAGGCCAGGCACGTCGATGTTCGCCTTGCCGCCGATGGCAAGGCTAACGGAAGCCGTATCAGCATGGAAGCCATCCAACGTGGCGCTGTCCAGCACCAGCTCTTCGCCTGCGCCCAGTTCGACCGTCTCCGTCTGGGTGGAATAGGGCTGGGTGTCACGCACGCCAAGCTTCAGCGACTTGGACGCCGTGGTACCTTCCGGCCCGGACATGGCCAGATCAATGGCCGCATCGCCAACTGCCTCCAGGGCCTTTACCGGCAGGCGCAGTTCCAGCTTGCCGCCCTTGGCGAGTTCCAGCGTGCGGGTGGTCTGACCATCTTCCAGCTCCACCGGCCCGTCGATGCTGGTCACCAGTTCATAGGAACCGGCCGGGCCATCCACATTGTCGATCTCGATCAGGATGCGCGATGTATCCCCCGGCGCCATGAAGGCCGGCATGCTCGTGCTCATCACCACCGGATCACGCACCTGCACGTCACGGCTGGCTTCGCCCACGCCACCGGCTGACCAGGCAACAGCCATCAGCTTCAGGGTTCCGTTGAAATCCGGCACATCAAAGACGATTGCCGCCGTACCGTCATCGCTCACTTCCACGATACCGGAGAACAGGGCGACCGGCTCCTCGTCGGGCGGCGGTGCCTTGAGGCCCGAACCGCCATCGCCACCGGAGCGAACCGTGCCGCGCGTGCCCGCCGTGCGGTCGATCAGCTGGCCGTAGAGGTCACGAATCTCGATGCCAAGGCGGCGCTGGCCGAAGTACCAGGAGCTGGGCTCCGGTGCCTTGTAGCCAGTCAGGTTAAGGATGCCCACATCCACGGCCGCCAACGTCACATAGGCCTTTTCGCCTGCCGGGACATTGGCGAGCTTCAGGGTTGCTGTCAGCTCCTGACGCGGGCGCATGGTCTCCGGCGCGGTGATCTCTACCGACAATTTCCTGTCACCCGGCTCCACCTGCCCCCAGGCGAGCCCCAGGCTGCGGGCGGGCATGCGCTTGGCGTCGATGTCCATCGGGCGCAGCAGGGTGGCTGTGACATAGGCCCCCGCCCCCCAGTCATCCGTTACCGCCAGGCTGACTTCAGTTTCCGAACCATCCACTTCGACGGTCTTGGTTTCCAGCAGGCCCTCAGCAAAGACATTGATAATGGCGACGCCTTCGGTCTTCGGCTTCAGACGCAGGATGGCCGTTTCACCGGGACGGTAGGCGGACTTGTCGAGGCCCACTTCCAGCCTGTCGGGCGTATCGGACGATCCGCCTGCCGAGTACCAGCCGGCCGAGAAGGTGTCGCTGGTCTCCGCCGGCTGATTGCCGCCGAGCGAGACCTCCAGCTTGTATTCACCCCAGTTGACCGGCAAAGAAAGCCGTGCCGGAGCATCGGAAGGAACATCAATCTTGCCGGAAGAAACGCGCTCGCTTGAGGTCACCGGCTCGTAGTTCCACTGGCCGTCGCTGCGGTACCACTGATAACTGCGGTCGATGCGCGACAGTGTCCAGGTCAGATCCTTGCCTGCAATCTGCTTGCCGTTCTCATCAATCAGCACGATCTCGTACTCTGCCGGGCCGCCCTCATCGACACCGCCGGAGAACAGGGGCTTGACGCCAATGCGCGGTCCGCCGGGCAGAACCGGCAGATCAAGGCTGCGCTCGACATAGCGCCCGCCGGTTTCGACCAGCCGGGTGATCAGCGTCGAGGTGTAGAGCCCGGACGTGGGTTGCAGCTGCGGCAGGGAGAGCGGGAACGTCACCGCTCCGTTTTCATCGGTCGCAAGGCCCTCGGGCAGGCTGGCACGTTCCGGATAGATACCCTCGTCCGAAAGACCGAAGACATAGCCGGGGAAGGCTGCGAGGTTGCGGACAGGGGCGACGATGATCTCGCCTTCAAGCGTTTGGTTGGCGGCAGGAGCGCCGTAAAGAAAACGCCCCTCCACCGTCACGTCCACTGGACGGGCGATGCTCAGCGCCTCGGCAGATGCCTTCAGCGTGTAGTCAACACGTTCCGGCTGATAGTCCTCCACGAGGAAGGTCTTTTCAGCAAGCGCACTGCCTTTGGGGTCCAGATAGACCCGCAGCGTCCAGGAACCCTGCTGTATGCCGGCCGGCAGAACAAGGTCCTGAAGATAGCCGCCCAAACCGCCGTCGTTGATCACGGTGCGGGAGTATTCGACGCCATCGGGACGGACGAAGATAAATGTCAGCGGCAGGTCTGTCTGCGCATCGGCCTTGGCCGTTCGAAGCAGCGCCTGAGCGTGGACGGTTTCGCCCGAGCGGTAAATGCCCTTGTCGGTCCAACTGAAAACGTCCAGCGGCCCGGGGGCCGGACGGCCCTCGACGCCACGATCGGAAAGATCAAATGCGGGCTTGCGCAGGTCGAGGAATGAGTAGTCCCCTTCCGCTGTCTCGGCAACGACCAGCGCCGGAGCCCGGCCGCCGCGCCCGCGCGACAGGCCCGCAGTAAAGGCCGCAAGACCATTGGCATCGGACACAACCTCGCCCAGCACCTCATTGTTGACGGCCACGAGGCGCACGGTCACGCCTTCCATCGGCTTGGCACTGGAGAGCGAGCGCAGCGAGGCAATCACCCCTTCGGTGCCGGAATAGGAGCTCAGGCCAATATCGGAAACGATGAACCACTGCGTCGCCTTGGCGCTCCACTCGTCCGCCGTGTCCAGCTTCGACTTCGCTGACATGGCATAGACGCCCGGCTTCAACTCAAGACCGATATCTTCCAGCGGGATCGCCGTCGTCACGTCCTCGTTGAGCGGGCTGGCTGTCTCGACAACGCCGGACCAGACCTTCTCGCCAAGCTCATCTTCCAGCTGGCTGCTGTCGTAGTAGGACAGCTGGCGCATGAAGCGCTCGTCACGCACCACATCCACGAGGCCACGGTCGCCGACGCGGAAGATTTCCAGCGCCACTTCCTTGCTGTTGACGGAAACGACCGGGATCGTCGCATCCTTGCCCTTCGGCAGCACATAGGCACGTCCAAGGAAATGCACCGATGGCGCACGGTCGCGGATATAGATGCTAAGGTGTCTGGACCTTTCCAGCTGCTCGCCATCATTGGCGGTGATGCCTGCACGCACCTGCATGTCGTAGCGCTGGCCATGGCGCACACCGGTGACGCAAAGCTGCGAGCCGTCGGCGGAAACTGCCGTACCACTGGTGTCCAGAACCTTCAGGAAGTCGGAGAAGTCCCTGTTCTTTTCCAGCTCATCGGAAAAAATCACGCAAATGCGCGGCTCGGCAGCATCTGCATCGACACGGTGATCGAGAATGCGGAAGCCGTGATCGGCCACCATTTGCTCATACCGCTCCCCGAGAGGCGTATCGGCCGGGTTCAGTTCGCGCGCCTTGCGCAGGCTGCGAATGGCCGGCTTCCACTCCTGCGACAGGGCAAAGGCCCGCGACAGCGCCTCAAGCGCGGCACCCTGCTGAACGCCGTCAACAGCGTTGAGGTAGCCATTGACCGCAGCCGAAATACTGTTGCGGCGCAGGGCCATGCGCAGCTCCCAGTCGTCCGGCTGCTGGTTGACCTGCGCAAGAGACATGCCTGTCCACGCCGCGCTGTTAGTGGCGTCCACGGCCAAAAGCGAAGCGAAGGCAGTCTGTGCCTGTGAGTAGTAACTCATCAGGAGGTCCTGCTCGGCCTGCTGCAACTGGGTCTCAATGGGGGCGTCCACCGGTGTGCTGGTGCGCGTCACCTGCGAGGCATAACGCTGAGCTTCTTCCATGTAATAGTTGGAAACGAAGCTCAGTTCTGCCCTCCGCTCGGCAATGGCAGCCTTCGAAGAGACCTTCACCTCAACCACCCGGCCCGCAATGGCGCCACTGAAGGCCTGCAACTCACCCTGGGTGTTCTTCAGGAAGCACCAGCGGGCCGAGGTGTTGTAGGTGAAGGCCTTGCACTGGCGGTCATCAAGGCAGGCACTTTCGCAGGTGGCGATATCCACGTCCTTGACCGTACGGTAGTCGCCGCCGAAATAATCGGCATTGGGCACCTGCACGATGCGCTTCTGCTGGGCAGCTGCTGGCGCCACTCCAGCCACCGGCAGAATCACCGATGCGGCGAGAAGTGCCGCGAGGCCAAGCCGCACGAAGGCCGGAGCCGGAGCTTTGCCCCGTCCCTCCGGCGTGAACATCCGCTTCAAAATCCGCATGATAGTGCCTCCCGGGCAGTTTCTGACGGTTTCAGGCCGTTCGAACCGCCGCAACATTGCCTGCCAGCGGGAACCTGCCCGCATGGCAAAACCACAGACGCCCCCAAGCGGGGCAAAATGATCTCAAAAAATCCACGGGGAGCATCGCGGCTGCCCCCCGTCACGTCAAGCGATGCAGATCACATTTTGGGCGATGGGATGTCTGATAGCAACGTGCGGTGGGCCATGCTGCCGAGAGCCGGCCAAGCCAGTCAAGTGCAGGAACAGCCTCGCATAAGCCACCCGCCTCAAAGCCTGCAGACAGGGCAGCACAAGCCGTTAATCGCCCTTCGGACCAAGCAGAGCCGCGATAGCCTGCATCAGGCTGGCAGCTTCCGCGGCGGCCTTGCCGCGCGGATCTGTCTCGAACACGGTCAGCCCCTCGCCCATGGAAGCGGCAAAGCCGGTACGGTTGCCGAGCATCGGCGCCAGCCGCTCCAGCCCCTGCGCCCGGATGGCTTCTTCCACATCCACCGTCAGGGCCGCGCGCGGCGGCACCCGGTTGAGGATCAGGAATGCGGGTGTATCCTCACGCTTTGCCATCTGAAAGGTCTGTCCCGTGGCCCACAGGTCCACAGGGGTCGGCTGCACAGGCACCAGCACCAGTTCGGCCGCATCGATGGCCGGCCTTGCGTCCACATCGGTCTTCGGCGGCGTGTCGATGATGACGAAATCATGGTCGCGGGCGAGCGCCTTGGCCTCACGCCGCGCGCCCCAGCCGCTGGCGGTGCGCAGGGTTATGCCGGTCGTCTCCTCACCCAGCTTGCGCTCACGCGCTTCATACCAGGTGCCGAGCGAGCCTTGCGGGTCCACATCCAGAATGGCGACCCTCAGCCCCTTGGGCAGTCCCTGCACGATGCCGTTCAGGAACCCGGATGCCACATGTGCGGTCAGGGTGGTTTTACCTGATCCACCCTTCTGCTGGGCGACTGTCAGAATATGTCCGGTCATTCCTGCCCCCGCGCAAGCAATCCGCGGCGGCCTACTGGCCGCCAAGTGCCTGATAAATGCGGTAACCCGGTCTGCCAGTGACAGGCAAGCCAAAGTTTTGCTCGGCCTTCTTGATACTCTCACGGGTTGCCGGACCGACGCGGCCGTCAACCTCGCCGTCATAAAAGCCGCCCCGCGCCAGAAGTTTCTGCAATTCCAGACGCTTGGCCCGTGAAAGACCGGGATCGTCGGTCGGCCAGGCGGCCGCAAACGGTTCTCCGCCCGAGATCAGCTGCGACAAAAGCGCAATGGCAAGTCCATAGGACTGCGAGGCGTTGTAGGAAAACAGGGCGTCGAAGTTGCGGGTGACCAGGAAAGCCGGGCCATTGACGCCAGCGGGCTGGATCAGCCCCGCCTCCGTATTGCCGGACAGAGGCTTGCCGTCCAGGCGGGTGATGCCGCGGCGGGCCCAGCTCTCAAGGCTCGCCTTGGCCCTGCGGCCAGATGGCCCCTTGTAGCCTGCCGGAAGCTTGACCTCATAACCCCAGGGACGCCCCTTTTCCCAACCGGCGTCCTTCAGGAAGTTGGCCGTGGAAGCCAGCGCATCAGCGGAACTGTCCACCAGATCACGGCGCCCGTCCCGGTCGAAATCAACCGCCAGACGCAGATAGGTCGTAGGCATGAACTGGGTCTGGCCGAAGGCACCGGCCCAGGAGCCGATGAACTTCTCCGGCGGCACATCGCCCCGGTTGGCAATCTGAAGCGTCTTCATCAGCTCGCTGCGGAAATACTTCGATCGCTTGCCGCCTGCACAGACAAGGTTTGCCAGAGCATGGGGCGTATAGAAATCGCCCTTGGATTTCCCGAAATCGCTCTCGATGCCCCAGACAGCCACGACCACATGCCGCTCGACGCCATAAGTCTTCTCAACAGCGGCAAGCGTCTTCTTGTGCTGCTCGAGCAAGGCCATTCCATCACGGATGCGCTCTTCGTCGACCAGCGTCGCCATATAGTCCCAAATTGGGGTCTCATATTCCGGCTGGCTGGTGGAGAAGCGCAGAACGCGCTCATCCGTCCCGGCGCCATCAAGCATGCGGGCGGCGATCTCAGGCCGCACGCCGGATGCCACCGCATCGCTCTTCAGCCGTTCAAGGCAGCTGCCAAGCGCGCGGGCCTCGCCAACGCCAGCAAAGCTGCCGAGCACGGCTGCCGCCACCAGGCCGCGAGCGGCACGGCCTTTGCCCGCCAGAAAGCCACTTCCACGAAATTCACCCGCCAGAACCTGCCTCAGCCGCACCGTCATTCTCCTCGCCGGACGCCGGATGCCCCACCCTGCGCCGTGCCGCAAATCACCTGCCACTCTGCAACTCTAGCGGATTTGCAATGACGATGTGAGATGCTGCGATGCAAATTGGCCGAAAGGCGGAGACGTCAGCGCAGCAGGCGCATCAATGCGGCAGAGAGCGCACTTGCCGGATCGCAGAGATCGAAGACGATATCAAAATGGTTGCGGCCCTGTACCACCAGCTCCGGTGCGCCAAGTGCATTCGCATAGGCGCGGGTCTGGCGATAGAACCCGGACACTTCGTGTTCGGCAACTGCAATCACCGAGGCAGGCGCACCCGAGGGGGCACGCAAGGGGCTGAGGGCTTCAGTTTCCTGCGGGGTGAGGCTCATCCAGTCCTGCACATGGCTTCCGGCGATAGGCGCCAGTTCGAACAGGCCGCTGAGCGGCAGTGCGCCTTTCAGCACCTGTCCCGGCAGATCAAAGTCCTGCTGCCAGCCGTTCATCATGAGTGTTCCGGCAAGATGCCCGCCTGCAGAGCTGCCAGTGACCAAAATGCGGTTGCGGTCGATGCCGAGGCTTTCCGCCTGATGCCAGAGCCAGGCGAGAGCCACCCGCATCTGGCGGGTGATTTCGGTGAGCGAAACGGTGGGGGCGAGTGTGTAATCCGGCACGGCGGTGGCAATGCCAAGGTCAGCCAGCAGCGGCGCCATGAAGGCCGACTGGTCCTTTGACAGCGCCCGCCAGTAGCCGCCGTGGATGAAGATCACCAGCGGGCGCAACTCGCCTGCACGGGTGCCGTAAAGGTCCAGTTTTTCGCCACTCGCCGCGTCATAGACCAGATCAAGCTTCGCCCCCGCCATGGCCTTGGCCGGGCGGGAGCGGTTGCCGTACTCCGCGATGATCTGCGCAAAATGCTCAGGTGTAACGCAGTTTTTCGCGGTGTAATCCGCGTCAAGCCTATCGCGTGGCCAGGCGCCTTCGGCAATCAGGGTCGTGGCAGTGGCAGGAACGTCGGACATGGCTCAATTCCTTAAAGCAGAGGCTGCCCGCGTCAGATCACCAGCGCACCCGCGCGGTTCTCGATCAGGCGCACCAGCGACAGGGCGGTCATTTCGGAGGATTTCGGATTTGAGGCGAGCGGCTTGTTGGTCAGCATCAGTTCCATGCTGCCGAAGGCTCCGCTGGCCGTGAGGCGGTGGGCATTGCCAGCGGCTGCAGGATCGGCCACCAGCGCAACCTCCGTCCGGTCGAGACCTAGCCCTGCCATGGCGGAAATCACCGCAACATTGGCATTTTGCGGATAGGCGGCAGCCGCTTGCCGGGCGGTGCCGGTGAAGAAGGTGTGGGCCGAGCTGAGATGGTCCAGATCACAGGCCGCCACGGCCGGTGTGCCCTGCCATGCGGCGGGCGGTTTGATGATCTCGTGGCGCACATGATCAAGCCCCAGCCGCGCGGCTGCGGCCAGCGCATCAATGCCCCCGAGGGCGCCGGGAGGTACAAGGATCTGCGCGCCGGTGCGTGCGGCCAGCGCCAGCAGTTCGTCCAGAAGATCCCCCTCCACGAAGGCCGATGTGGAGGAAACTGCAAGGTCCATGCCGGCCGCAAGGGCTGCGCGGCCAAAGGGGGCGACACTCTCCCGCCCTGCGGCTTCCAGCACGAGGCCCGGCCTCTGCCCTGCCCCCTCCGTCAGTTCTTCCGGAGAACTGATATGGCGGCATCCGTCCGGCAGTCCCGCAAGATCTGCAGCAGCATCACGGGTGGCGACCGCCACAATGCGGACCGGCGCGTTGCGTTCAGCCAGAACCGCCGCCACCCGGCGGGCGATGGCGCCCCAGCCGATGAGGGCGACGGCCAGCTCAGAGCCCGGCATAGGCCTGCACCTGTTCAGCATCCCGGTCCATGTCCTCTCCCGTCCCGCTCCAGACTGTACGGCCTTTTTCGACCACATAGTGCCGGTCGGCAAGGCGCTTCAGGACGGACAGGTTCTTGTCGATCAGCAGGATTGACTGCCCCTCGCGCTTCAGGTGCTCGATGCAATGCCAGATTTCCGTGCGGATGACCGGGGCGAGGCCTTCGGTCGCCTCGTCAAGAATCAGAAGGCGCGGGTTGGTCATCAACGCGCGGCCCACGGCCAGCATCTGCTGCTCGCCGCCCGACAGGGTGGCGGCCATCTGGTGCGCCCGCTCCCTGAGGCGGGGAAACAGGTCATAGACCCGATCCAGAGTCCAGGGGTCCTTGCGCTTCAGCCGGTTGGAGGCGGTGGCGACGAGGTTCTCGCGCACATTCAGCGTGGGGAAGATCTGGCGCCCTTCCGGCACCAGCCCTGCCCCCAGCCGGGCAATGCGCTCCGGCGCAAGGCCCGCGGTGGCCACGCCTTCGAACTGGATGGCGCCGCCGCGCGGGGCCAGAAGCCCCATGATGCAGCGGACGGTGGTGGTCTTGCCCATGCCGTTGCGGCCCATCAGCGTCACCACCTCGCCCTCGCGGATCTCAAGGTTGATGTCGAACAGAACCTGGCTCTTGCCATAGGCGGCCTGAAGGTTGGAGACGCTCAGCACAGTTCGTCCTCCGCTCCGAGATAGGCCTCACGCACGGCCGGATTGTTGCGGATCTCGTCCACCGTGCCGCTGGCGATGATGCGGCCATAGACGAGCACAGAGATACGGTCGGCAAGCGCAAAGACCGCCTCCATGTCATGCTCCACCAGCAGCATGGCCGCGCTCTTGCGCGTCTCGTTCAGCATGCCGATCATGGCCTGACTTTCCACATGGCCAAGACCGGCCATGGGTTCGTCCAGCAGCAGCAGGCGCGGCTTCATGGCAAGGGCCACCAGCAGTTCCAGCTGCTTCTTCTCGCCATGGGAGAGGTCCGACACGCGCACATTGCCCCGCCCGGCAAGTCCGCTCGATGCCACCCGCTCCTCCGCCTCGCTCCAGACGGAACGGCGGCCGCGGACAAGATCAAAGATGCGGAAATTGTGCCCCTCGCGCACCTGGATCGCCATGCCGATATTCTCCAGCACGGTCATCTCGTCGAGAAGGCTGGTGATCTGGAATGTGCGTCCAAGGCCCAGGGCCACGCGCTCTGGCACCTTGAGGCCGGAAATTTCCTGACCGGCCAGCCTGATGGAGCCTTCATCGGAGACAAGTTCGCCGCAGAGCTGATTGATCAGGGTGGACTTGCCCGCCCCGTTCGGGCCGATGAGGGCGTGGATCTCGCCCTCGCGCACATCAAGGCTGACGTGATCGGTGGCGATAAGACCGCCGAAGGTCTTCACAAGGCCCTCGATGGACAGGATAACGCTCATTGGCCGCCTCCCCTCACAAGACGTGACACGCGGGCGATGAGGGCCTGCAGCCCGCCGCGCGTGCCCAGCACCAGCAGCAGAAGGATCAGGCCAAGCGCCAGAGGCCAGTGCTCGGACCATTGCGCAAGGAATGTTTCCAGCACGAGGAAGGCACCCGCACCAAGGAAGGGGCCGAACAGGGTGCCGACGCCGCCGAGGATGACCATGATCATCAGCTCGCCCGATTTGGTCCAGTGCATCATGTCCGGCGAGGCAAAGCGCAGGAAATTGGCCATCAGCGCCCCGGCGAGCCCAGCGCCCATGCCTGACAGCACGAAGGCGTAGAGCTTGTAGCGGTAGGCCGGGATGCCAAGGGCGGCCATGCGCCGCTCGTTCTGGCGGATGCCGGAGATCACCGCACCGAAGCTCGACTGCGTGAGACGGCGCAGGCCGAAGAAGAAGAGCACGGTTATGACCAGCGTGACGTAATAGAACGTCGCTTTGTCGCGCATGTTGAGACCCGGCAGCTCGTTGCTGCGGCGGATGATGATGCCATCCTCTCCGCCATAGGCCTTCAGCGAAACGAACAGGAAGAACAGCATCTGCGCAAAGGCCAGCGTGATCATGATGAACTGCACGCCGCCGGTGCGCAGCGACAGCGAGCCGATGATTGCCGCAAAGACACCAGCTACCAGAACCGCCAGAGGCAGGGTGATCAGCATCTGATCCGTGCCGGGAATAATTCCGAACAGCGGCTCGCCGCTGGAATGATGGGTGGCGAGGATACCCACCACATAGGCGCCGATCCCGAAGAAGGCAGCATGTCCGAAGCTGACCATGCCGCCATAGCCGAGCACGAAGTTGAGGCTGGCAGCGGCCATGCCATAGATGAGAATGCGCGTTGCCAGCGCCAGCAGCGAGGCCTGGCCGAATTCGGCCGTGAGCGTGGGAATGGCGGCGAGACCGGCGATGAGCAGAAGGGCAAGGATAGGCTTGCGCATCACGACCCCGCTGCAAACAGGCCCTTGGGCCGGACAAGAAGGACAAGGGCCATCAGCAGGTAGATCCCCATCGACGAAATGCCGGTGCCGAGCGCATCGGCTTCTGGCCCGGCCATGAAATTGCGCAGGAGCCCCGGCAGGAACGCGCGCAGGCAGGTGTCGATGACACCAAGCGTGATCCCGGCAACAAAGGCACCCCGGATCGACCCCACGCCGCCGATGACGACGACAACAAAAGTCGCCAGCAGGATCTGCTCGCCCATGCCCACCTGCACGGCAAGGATCGGCCCGGCCATATAACCGGCGAGCCCCGCAAGCAGCGCACCGAGGCCGAAGACCACCGTGTAGAGCAGGCGGATATCAACGCCCAGCGCCCGAACCATCTCGCGGTTGGTCGAGCCTGCCCGGACCAGCATGCCGATGCGGGTGCGGTTGATGAGGAAATAGAGCCCCACCGCCACCATAAGCCCCGTGCCGATGATCAGCAGCCGGTAAGGCGGATAATAGAGCCCCGGCAGCAGCTCCACCGAACCATCGAAGCCGGATGGCAGCAGCGTGAAGACTGGCGAGCGGCCGAACAGCATGACAATGATCTGGTTGAACATCAGGATGAGCGCGAAGGTCGCCAGCACCTGATCCAGATGATCGCGGCTGTAGAGCTTTCGGATCACCAGCGCCTCGATGGCAAGGCCGGTGAGGGCAGCAGCGCCAAGGGCTGCGGGAATGCCGAGCCAGAAGCTGCCCGTCTCCCCTGCCACCCAGGTGCCCGCATAGGCGCCCACCATGTAAAGCGACCCATGGGCGAGGTTGATCACCCCCATGATGCCGAAAATCAGCGTCAGCCCGGCCGCCAGCAGAAACAGCATGACGCCGTACTGAAGGCCGTTCAGCAATTGCTCGAGTACTAGGATCATCCGCCCGTCCGGTGATTGTCAGAACTATGACTGGCAAGGCGCACCCACCCGTCCGGCGCCCTATAATGAGCGGCCGGCGGGCTGGCCGCATCGGCTGGCCTGAGGTTCAGGCCGGAAACCGGATGCGCCCTTGCGCCTTGAGACAGGTCCGGCGCGGCGGAGCCCCCAGCCGCGCCGTTTCTGTCAGCTTACATCTTGCACTGATCGGCGTAGGCGTCGCCATAGTCTTCGAGGAGCTTGTCCTTGGTGACGGCCACCGGCTTGCCATCGGGACCGGCGACGATATCCAGCAGATACCAGTCGTGCACCGGATGCTGGTTCTGACCGAACTTGAAGTCGCCGCGCACGCTCTTGAAGTCCGCAGCGCGGACAGCTTCACGGAACTTGGCGATGTCTTCCACACCGCCGGTCTTGGCCAGAGCGGAGGAAATCAGCTTGGCGGTGTCATAGCCCTGAGAGGCATAATAGGTGATGGGGCGGCCGTATTTCTTGTCCCAGGCCTCGACGAACTCAAGGTTCGCGTCATTGGTGAAATCGCGGTTCCAGTGAGCCGTCGCAAAGATGCCAACGGCGGCGTCGCCCACCGCGTTCAGCACCACCGCATCGGTGGAGGGCTCGGACAGAACCATCGGGATCTGACCGGTCAGGCCAGCCTGCGCATACTGCTTCAGGAAGGCGATGCCGAGGCCGCCCGGGTGGAACTGGAACACGACTTCCGGATCAGCGGCGCGGATCTGGGCCATTTCCGAAGCGAAATCGGTCTGATCGAGCTGGGTGTAAAGCTCACCAACGATTTCACCGCCGAAGGTGCGCTTGAAGCCGTTGATGGCGTCCTTGCCAGCCTGATAGTTCGGCGCCAGCACAAAGGCTTTCTTGAAGCCAAGCTTCTTGGCGGCAGCACCGGCTGCCTCGTGCAGGGCATCATTCTGCCAGGACACGACGAAATAGTTCTCGTGGCACTCCGCACCAGCAAGATTGGACGGGCCGGCGTTCGGGGAAATATAGATCGCGTCGTTGTTGACGATATCGGGCACGGTGGCACCGGCGACGTTGGAGAAGACAATGCCGGTGAGCAGCTTCATACCGTCGTCGTTCATGAACTTTTCGGCGATCTGGCGGCCGTTGCCCGGCTTCAGGCCGTCATCCTCGACAACCAGTTCCACCGGAACACCGCCCAGCTTGCCGCCTTCCATTTCGATGGCGAGCAGCATGCCGTCGCGTATGTCCTGGCCGAGATAGCCGCCGGGGCCGGACAGGGTCGTGATCATGCCGATTTTCAGGGGATCCTGCGCCAGGGCAGTGCCGCTCATCAGCGCAGCGATGCCCGCTGCGGCCAGAAACAGTCTCTTCTTCATCTCTTCACCCTCTGTTGTCGCCTTGCGGCAGCCAGCCGGATGCTGCCATCTTTGGTCAGCTCCAGTCTTGATCTTTTTTCCGGGACCCAGCTTGCACAGGGTCCAGAAATATTTCAAGCCTAAAACATTTACAGATTGACCCAACCTGCAGGCGGCTCCTTGCCGGGATGGATGGTGCCGCATTCCGGGCAGGTGCGCTTGGCCTCATCCGCATAGAAGGCCTTGTAGATCGGCGGCAGGTCATCAACGATCGACTCCAGATCCACCTCGGCCCGGTGCACCAGCGCCTTGCACTCGAAACAGTACCACTCCACCGCATCCAGCGCGCCTTCCGGGCGGGCCGGCTCGATGACGAGGCCGATCGAACCTTCCTGCGGGCGCTGGGGCGAGTGGCGCACATGCGGCGGCAGCAGGAACACGTCCCCTTCCCGGATCGGCACGTCGTAGAACTCTTCCCCGTCATAGAGCTTCAGCAGCATGTCGCCCTTCAGCTGATAGAAGAATTCCTCAACCGGATCATCGTGATAGTCGGTGCGCTTGTTCGGCCCGCCGACGACCGTGACCATCAGGTCCGCGTCCTTGAACACCATCTGGTTGCCGACCGGCGGCTTCAGCAGGTGCTTGTGCTCATCGATCCACTTCTGGAAATTGAAGGCTTTCAATCTGGCCATTGCCGTTCTCCTCAGGGTCTTCAGACCGCTCTTGTCATTCTGGGGTAGCGGGGCGCGGGATCAGGGGGCCTTGCGGGCACCATCATCCAGCCAGAGCCCGCAGGCGTCAAATGCTGCCCGTGTGCGGGCTTTCTCGTCTTCGGTCAGCTCCAGCATGGGCGGGCGCACCCGTCCGCCGGTCTGGCCCAGCAGGTCCTGCCAGTATTTCTGGTGGGCATGGGGCTTTTCGGCAGGACGCGTGTCCTTGAGCGCCCGGCGGACCGGCTCAAGGGAATCGCGCAGCGCCCGCGCCTCTTCCGCCTTGCCTGCAAAGGCAAGATCCGTGTAGGCGCGCATCCGCCTGTCGGCGGCGGTCTGCAGCAGATAGGGCGGTGACGAGCAGAGATAGAGCTGCCAGTTCAGCTCCAGAATGTTGTCGAGCCACTCCTCCTCCGAGGCGGTGGAGACGAGGATCCGGTCTCCGGCGAGCGCTGTCAGCTTTTTGTACATCTCGCGCGGCACGGAATATTTGATCGCCACCACCGTCTCGATATCCGCCAGCCGGTTGCACAGTTCCGGGCTCATCAGATAGCCGCTGTCCGGATGGGACCAGAGGGCGATGCCGATATCCACCTTCGAGGCGATGGTTTCGTAGTAGCGCAGCAGCGTCTCGTCCTGCGCCTTGAAGAAATGCAGGATGGGCGCGTGAACGACGATATAGTCCGCGCCACAGGCCTGCGCATGGCGGGCAAGGTCGATCACCACATCCATGTTCTGGTCCGAGCAGGACATGATCGTCTGGGCCCGTCCGCCTGCCGCCTCGACGGCCAGATCAAAGCAGCGCTTGCGCTCGTCCACGGGCATGGAGAAGAACTCTCCCTGCTTGCCGGCGATGAAAAAGCCATCAATGCCAAGGTCATCGATCCAGTGGTTCATGTTGGCGCGGAAGCCGTCCTCATCAATGGACAGATCCGCCCGGAAAGGCATGAGGGCCGCTGCCCATATGCCGCGCATGGTGGCGAAAGCATGCGCCTTGGCGTCCTTGCGTGTGTATTTCATTCTCATTGCCTTTCGGGCAGCTGCCCTCTGTGGGGCAAAGTTGCGCAGGACGGCAGCCTGGGCCGTCAGATTTCCATGCGGTGGGAAACGGTCTTCACGACCGTGTAATGCAGGATGCCTTCCGCCCCGCCCTCGCGGCCAAAGCCGCTTTCCTTGACCCCGCCGAAGGGCGTTGCGGCCACCGAGGCTTCCAGCGTGTTGATGGAGACATTGCCCGCCTCCACCTCGTCGGTGATGCGGTCCACATTGGCGGCGGAGCTGGTGAAGGCATAGGCGGCAAGGCCGTAGGGCACGCTGTTTGCCCGGGCAATCGCCTCATCCAGTGAGCGGACGGGATTGATCACCGCCAGCGGCCCGAAGGGCTCCTCCTGCATGACGCGGGCATCATCGGGCACCTCCGACAGGACTGTCACGGGGTAGAAATAGCCCGGCCCCTTGGGCCGCTTTCCGCCGCACAGGAGCTTTGCCCCCTTGGCCAGCGCATCGGCCACCAGCATCTCCATCGCCTCTACCCGGCGATGATTGGCGGTTGGGCCCATTTCCGTCTCCGGAGCAAGGCCATTGCCCACCTTCACCGCCATGGCGCGGGCAACGAAGGCGTCGCGATAGGCGCCAAATACATTTTCATGCGCAAAGAAACGGGTGGGCGAGGTGCAGACCTGACCGGCATTGCGGGCCTTGCGGATGGCGGAAACAACGCCCGCCTTCTGTGCATCCGCATCTTCGCAGATGATCACCGGCGCATGGCCCCCCAGTTCCATCAGCACCGGCTTGGCGTGGCGGGCGGCGATGCCCGTCAGATGCTTGCCCACCACCGTAGAGCCGGTGAAGGCGACAAGGCGCACCTGCGGCTTGGGGATGAGATACTCGGAAATCTGTGCCGGAACGCCAAACACAAGATTCAGCACGCCCGCTGGCAGGCCCGCATCGTGGAAGGCGCGGGCGATGTGCCAGGCACCGGCAGGCGTTTCCTCAGCCGCCTTGAGAATGATGGAGCACCCGGAAGCGAGCGCCCCCGCCACCTTGCGTGCAGGCTGGCTGAGCGGAAAATTCCAGGGCGAGAAGGCCGCCACCGTGCCGATGGGCTGATGGTGGACGATGTAGCGAATGCCCGGCTCACTCGGGATCACCCGGCCATAGAGCCGTTCTGCCTCGCCCGCGTCCCACTCGAAGAACTCCGCGCCGCGGATCACTTCCAGCCGCGCCTGCTGCAGCGGCTTGCCATGTTCACGGGTGATATCGGCGGCGATTGTCCCGATCCGCTCGCGCAGCAGGGCCGCCGCCGCGCGGATGATCCGCGCCCGTTCCATCGGCGCGGTGCGCCGCCACACGGAAAAGCCCTTTGCCGCCGCCTCCAGCGCATCATCCAGATCCGCTGTGGCCGCGACGGGCAGCCGGCCGGTCTCTTCTTCGGTTGCCGGATTGATCACGCGCAGGGTCTCGCCGGTCTTGCGCCATGCGCCGCCGATGTAGAGCTGGAGGTCCGGATAATCGTGCATGATGGGGCCTTCTGTTCCTTGGCTCTTTAGCCCTCGCCCACAGACCGTGAGGCCAAAGGGTAAAGCGTGTTGAAGGCAGGATCGGCTATTGGCAACTTATCGACAAGGGAGATTTATCTGATAAATTCATACTGAATTTCATATCAATAAGACCGGTGGCGGAGTGCCTCCATGAAAATCACCCTGAAGCAGATCCAGAGCTTTCTCGCTGTGGCGGAGGCTGGCAGCTTTTCTCTCGCCGCCAAGCGCCTCAATACGGCCCAGCCGGCATTGTCTCAGTCCATCAAGGATCTGGAGACTGACCTTGGGGTGCGCCTGTTTGACCGCACGACACGGCGGGTGGAGCTGACGGCAGCGGGCGAAGAGTTCCGCCATTCCTCCGCCAAGGTGCTGGAAGATCTGGAACATGCGGTGGAGGGCCTGCACATGCTGGCCGACCGGCGGCGCGGCAAGCTGCGTGTGGCGGCGCCGCCGCTACTCGCCAGCTTCGTGCTGCCGCAGGTGATCGCCAGCTTTCAGTCAGCCTCACCCGGCATTGCCGTGCAGCTGTCCGATGTAGGCACGGAGCAGATCCTGGAAGCCGTGCGCAGCGGCAGGGCCGACTGCGCCGTCGGCACGTTTCCCCCGGCAGGCGATGACATCGAGCGCCAGCCGCTGGTGCGTGATAGCCTGATGCTGTTCTGCCGGGAGGACAGTGCTTTTGCTGCGAGGGACAGCGCGGTCTGGTCCGGCCTTGCCGAAGCGCCGCTGGTGACGCTGACGCGGGACTCCGGCATCCGCCTGCTGGTGGAAGTGGGCTTTGAAAGCGTGCGGATCGAGCCCCGGATCAGCTTCGAGGTGACGCAGATCACCACCGCGCTGGCGCTGGTGGAGGCGGGATTAGGCGTTGCCGTCCTGCCCGCCTATGCGCGCGCTGCCGTGCGCGGGCCTGCCATCCGCGCACTGCCTCTGGAAGAGCCGGTCATCACCCGCGAGATCATGCTGCTGAAATCCCGCGACCGCATGCCCACCCCTGCCGCACAGGCCTTCATCGAGCACCTGACCCGTGCCCTCAGACGGCTGGCGGCGGCCTAGGGGCTGGCCTCAGCCGCTTCCCTTCAGCTCGCCTCCTTCAGCCGGAAGCGCTGGATCTTGCCGGTCTGCGTCTTGGGCAGAGCATCGGTGAAGAGGATGCGGCGCGGGTATTTGTAGGGCGCGATGGTTGCCTTCACGTGGTCCTGCAGGCGCTTGATGGTGGCAGCGTCCGGCTCGACACCGGCGCTCAGCACCACATGGGCTTCCACGATCTGCCCGCGCTCCTCGTCCGGCGCGCCGATGACGGCGCATTCCAGTACGTCGGGATGGGCAAGAAGCGCGGCTTCCACATCCGGCCCGGCGATGTTGTAACCGGCGGAAATGATCATGTCGTCGTTGCGGGCGGCAAAGTGGAAATAGCCCTGCTCGTCCTGCCAGAAGGCATCGCCGGTGATGTTCCAGCCTTCATGCACATATCCGGTCTGGCGGCTGTCGGAGAGATAGCGGCAGCCGGTCGGCCCGCGCACGGCCAGACGCCCCACCTCGCCGCGCGGCATCTCGCGGCCCAGATCATCAACGATCCGCGCCTCGTAACCGGTGACCGGACGGCCCGTGCAGGCCGGGTGGCTGTCACCGAAGCGGTTGGAGATGAAGATATGCAGCATTTCCGTGGCACCGATGCCATCCAGCATCGGCTTGCCGGTCTTGGCCTTCCACTCCTCATAGACCGGCGCCGGCAGCGTTTCGCCTGCCGAGACGGCGGCGCGCAGGCTGGACAGGTCCGCCCCCTCGTCCATGGCCTTCAGCATCACCCGGTAGGCGGTGGGTGCCGTGAAGCAGACCGTGGCACGGTACTTCTGGATGATCTCGATGAGGTTGGGCGGCGAGGCGGTTTCCAGCAGCGCAGCCGCCGCACCAAAGCGCAGCGGGAACACGGCAAGGCCGCCAAGGCCAAAGGTGAAGGCGAGCGGCGGGGAGCCGACGAACACGTCTTCCGGCGTCACGCCCAGAACCTCGCGGGCATAGCCGTCCGCGATGATCAGGATATCCCGGTGGAAGTGCATGGTCGCTTTGGGGTCACCGGTGGTGCCCGAGGTGAAGCCCAGCAGGGCCACGTCATCACGGCCCGTCTTCACGGCTTCAAAGCGCACCGGCTTGCCCAGCGCTGCCCGGTCAAGCTCCGCATCATGATTGGCGGTGCCATCGAAGCCGATCACGGTCTTGAGGTATGCGGAGTCCTTGGCGCAGGCGACCATCTCGTCCATCAGCCGCGTGTCGCAAAGGGCAACCGTGATCTCGGCCTTGTTGACAATCTTCGCCAGCTCCCCGGCCCGTAGCATCGGCATGGTGTTGACCACCACGGCGCCGGCCTTGGTCGCCGCCAGCCAGCAGGCCACCATGGCCGGGTTGTTGGCCGAGCGGATCAGCACCCGGTTGCCAGGCTTCACGCCATAATCCTCGACCAGCGCATGAGCGATGCGGCTCGTCCAGTCGGCCAGTTCCTTGTAGGTGCGCTGGCGGCCATTGCCGATCAGCGCCACATGGTCGCCGAAGCCCTTTTCCACCATGCGGTCGGTCAGCTCGACGCCCGCGTTGAGGTAGTCGGGATAGTCGAAGCCCTCAAGCTTCAGCTCCGGCCACAGCTCCGCGGGCGGCAGGTTGTCCCGGGTGAATGTATCCACATGGGCACTCGGACCCAGTTTCAGCACAGCTGTCATTATCAATCCCCTGGATGGTTGCCCGCTGTCGCGGACCTGCGGCCCTTCCTTTTGCGGAAGCGGGTTTTCCCTTGAGCCGCCTTGTCTTGTTCCTGAGCGTCGTCTTCCCGAATGTCACGATCCGCGCAGGCGGATCACTCCGGCACCACGGCGGTTGCCTCGATCTCCACCAGCGCCTCGTCTTCCACGAGACCGGCCACCTGCACCAGCGCCATGGCCGGGAAGTGCTTGCCCAGCACCTTGCGGTAGACGGCGCCCACATCGCGCAGGCTGGCGAGATAGAGCTGCTTGTCGGTGACGTACCAGGTCATCCGCACCAGATGCTCCGGCCCGGCCCCGCCCTCGCGCAGCACCTCGACAATGTTCTTCAGCGTCTGCTCCACCTGACCGGTGAAGTCCTTCGCCTCGAACTCCTGCTGGCCGTTCCAGCCGATCAGGCCGCCAAGGAAAAGCATGCGGCCGCTGGCGGCGACGCCGTTGGAATAGCCCTTGGCGGGCTTCCAGTTGCGCGGGTTCAGAAACGCGTGCGGGCTTTCGGCGGTGGAGGCATCTGCCGTTGTCTGTGTCATGTGGCCTTCCCGTCTTCCTGCGGGGCCATCCGCCCCGCTGATTGCATTCAAATTCCGGTTCGCTCAGCGCGCCTCGCCCAGCGCGGCGCGGGCGATGACGATCTTCTGCACGTCGCTCGCCCCCTCGTAGATGCGCAGTGCACGGATCTCGCGGTAAAGGCTTTCCACGGCAAAGCCCTTGCGCACGCCGTCACCACCGTGCAGCTGCAGGGCCGTGTCGATGACGCGCTGGGCCGCTTCCGTCGCATGCAGCTTGGCCATCGCCGCCTCTCGGCTGACGCGGGGCGCGCCCATGTCCTTGGTCCAGGCGGCGCGGTAGACCAGCAGCGCCGAGGCATCCACATCCAGCGCCATATCCGCGATATGCCCCTGCACCATCTGCAGCTCGGACAGCGGCGCACCGAAGAGCTGGCGCTGGCGCACGCGGGCCAGAGCCTCGTCCAGCGCCCGGCGGGCAAAGCCCAGCGCCGCTGCGCCAACGGTGGAGCGGAACACGTCCAGCACCGACATGGCGATCTTGAAGCCGTCCCCGCGCTTGCCGATCAGCGCCGTCTCCGGCAGCTGGATACCGTTGAAACGCAGATGCGCCAGCGGATGGGGCGCCATCACCTCGATGCGCTCGACAATCTCCAGCCCCGGCGTATCCGCAGGCAGCAGAAAGGCGGAAAGGCCCTTGGCCCCCGGCGCTTCGCCAGTGCGGGCAAACACCACATAAAGGTCAGCGATGCCGCCGTTGGAAATGTAGGTCTTCTCGCCGGTCAGGATGAAGCCGCCCGGAACGGCCTCTGCCGCTGCGGTGCTGTTGGCCACATCCGAACCGGAGCCCGGCTCCGTCAGGGCAAAGGCGCTGACCGCGGTGCCGGCACGGGTGCGCTCCAGCCACTTGCGCTGCTCCGCCGTGCCGAACAGGGAGACGGCTCCCATGCCCAGCCCCTGCATCGCAAAGGCAAAGTCGGCCAGGCCATCATGACGGGCCAGCGTTTCGCGGATGAGGCAGAGGCTGCGCACATCCAGCGTCTCGTCCTCGCCAGCCCCCGAATGACGCAGCCAGCCTGCCTGGCCCAGATCACGCACCAGCGTGCGGCAGGCCTCGTCCGTGTCGGCATGGTCCACATGCAGATGCGCTGCGCACCATGCATCCAGCGCCTCGGCCAGCTCGCGGTGGCGGGTCTCGAAGAAGGGCCAGGAGAGGAAAGAGCGGTCAGCCATCTCAGTTGCCCTCGAAAACCGGTTTCTGCTTGGCAACGAAGGCATGGTAGGCGCGGGCAAAGTCCTGCGTCTGCATGCAGATGGCCTGCGCCTGCGCTTCTGCCTCGATGGCCTGTTCCAGCCCCATGTTCCATTCCTGGTTCAGCTGGGTCTTGGTGATGCCATGGGCAAAGACCGGTCCGGAGGCGAGCCTTGCGGCCAGCGCCATGGCTTCCTCTTCCAGCTTGTCCGCCTCATGCAAGGCATTGAAGAAGCCCCAGCGCTCGCCCTCGGCTGCGCTCATGGTGCGGCCCGTGTAAAGCAGTTCCGCCGCCCGGCCCTGACCGATGATCCGCGGCAGCATGGCGCAGGCGCCCATGTCGCAGCCCGCAAGGCCAACGCGGGTGAAGAGGAAAGCTGTCTTGGCCTCCGGCGTTGCCAGCCGCAGGTCGCTGGCCATGGCGACGATCGCCCCGGCCCCGACGCACACACCATCCACCGCCGCGATGATGGGCTTGCCGCAGCCGATCATGGCCTTCACCAGATCACCAGTCATGCGGGTGAAAGCAAGCAGGCCCTTCATGTCGAGCCCGACCAGCGGGCCGATGATGTCATGTACATCCCCGCCCGAGCAGAAATTGCCGCCGTTGGAGGCGAAGACCACCACATCCACATCATCGGCATAGACAAGGGCGCGGAAGGTGTCGCGCAGCTCCGCATAGCTGTCGAAAGTCAGCGGGTTCTTGCGGTCTGGACGGTTGAGGCTCACACGCGCTATGCGGTCCTTCACCTGCCAGAGAAAGTGCAGGGGCTTCAGATCAGCCAGAGCGGTCATTGCGCATCCTTCCCGAGTTTCTTCAATATGTCCTTGAGCGCGTCCAGATCCGCGTCCGTCAGCCTGGCGAAGAGCTGATCCACCTCCCGCTCATGATCGGCGGCCAGCTTCTCGAACTGCGCCAGCCCCTCGTCCGTCAGCGACACATGTACCGTGCGCCGGTCCGCCTCGAAGGGCACACGGCGGACGAGGCCGTCCTTTTCCAGCCGGTCCACCACCGTGGTGGCATTGCCGTTGGAAACGAGCAGCAGGCGCGACAGTTCGCTCATGCTCAGCGGCACGCGGCGGCGGTAGAGCGCAGCCATCACGTCGAAGCGCGGCAGCGTCGTGTCATGTTCCACCCGCAAAAACTCGCGCAGATGCGCTTCCGCCATGCGGGTGACGCCGAGAATGCGGATCCAGGTTTTCAGCCGGCGCTTGGACAGCGGCACGGCGGCTGCCTCCGTTTCCTGCACGGCTGTTCCCTTCTCTGCGCTCATACCTCGCCTCCTGAAATGGCCATCGCCTGCCCGTTCACCCCGTCAGATCCGGCAGCGCACAGATAAAGGGCCATGGCCGTCACCTCCTGCGGGGCGATGAGGCGCTTCTGCGGATTGGTGTCCGCAAGGGCGGCCATGGCGTCGTCCCGGCTCTTGCCGGTCTTGGCCATGATGTTCTGAACGGAGCGTTCCGTCATCTCCGTATCAAGGAAGCCGGGGCAAATGGCGTTGACCGTCACCGGACGGCGGGCCACCTCCAGCGCCAGCGCCTTCACAAGGCCGACAACCCCGTGCTTGGCCGCCACATAGGGTGCCACATAGGGATAGCCTTTCAGCCCTGCCGTGGAAGCAATGGCGATGAGCCGCCCCCAGCCGTCCATCCGGGCAAGCCCCTCGCGGAAGGTGAGGAACACGCCGGTCAGGTTCACAGCCAGCATGGCATTCCACTGATCCAGCGACATGCGGCCAAAGGGGGCGCTCTCGGCAGCGCCCGCATTTGCAATCACCACATCCACTGGGCCTGCAGCCTCGAACAGCGCCTTCACGGAGGCCTCGTCCGTCACGTCAGCCGTCAGAGCCCGCACGCCCGGCAGGGAAGCCGCCACCGCCTGCAGCGGCTCTGCCCTCCGGCCGGTAATGATGACCTGCGCTCCGGCAGCATGGAAGCCGCGGGCAAGATCTGCCCCTGCGCCCGTGCCGCCGCCCGTGATGAGAACGCGCCGTCCTGCCACCGTCATGCCCGGATCACCTCTCCCGCAGCCTTGGCGCCGTCCACCTTCGCCTTTGCCTGCTCGGCAAGGCGAAGGGCCTGATCACGCCCGGCGAGATACGGCAGCGGCCAGCTGGCCTTGCGGTCGCCCTGCTCCACCGCCGCATGCAGCGTCCAGTAGGGATCTGACAGATGCGGACGGGCAAGGCAGACCAGATCGGCACGGCCTGCCATCAGGATCGAGTTCACCTGATCGGCCTCTGTGATGTTGCCCACCGCCATGGTCGCCAGACCCGCCTCGTTGCGGATGCGGTCGGAGAACGGGGTCTGGAACATGCGGCCATAGACGGGGCGCGCCTCCGTCGTCGTCTGACCGGCGGAGACGTCGATGATGTCGGCCCCCGCCTCAGAGAAGGCCCGGGCGATCTCCACCGCCTCGTCCGGCGTCACGCCAGCCTCACCCACCCAGTCATTGGCCGAGATGCGCACCGACATGGGCTTATGCTCCGGCCAGACGGCACGCATGGCGCGGAAGACTTCAAGCGGGTAGCGCAGACGGTTTTCAAGGCTGCCGCCATATTCATCGGTCCGAACGTTCGACACCGGCGAGATGAAGGACGACAGGAGATAGCCGTGCGCGGCGTGCAGTTCGATCATGTCGAACCCGGCGCGCTCCGCCATCTTCGCGGCCTCGACGAACTGGCCAAGCACCAGATCCATATCGCCCCGGTCCATCGCCTTCGGCACCGCATTGCCCTTGGACCAGGCAATGGCGGAAGCGGACAGCAGCGGCCAGTTGCCGTCCGGCAGCGGCGCATCCATGCCTTCCCAGCCAACCTGCGTCGACCCCTTGCGGCCCGAATGGCCGATCTGGCAGCAGATCTTGGCTGCCGTTTCCGCATGGACGAAATCCGTCAGCCGCTTCCAGCCCGCCTCATGCTCCGGCGCATAGAGGCCGGGGCAGCCGGGGGTGATGCGCCCTTCCGCCGACACGCAGGTCATTTCGGTGAAGACAAGCCCTGCCCCGCCCTTTGCCCGCTCGGCATAATGGATCAGATGCCAGTCGCCCGGCACTCCATCCACCGCCTTGTACTGGGCCATGGGCGAGACGACGATGCGGTTTTCCAGCCGCATGCCGCGCAGCGTGAACGGGGCGAACATCGGCGTGCGCCCCGGCTGGCCGCCGGCCTGCTTCTGGAACCAGTCTTCCGCCGAGCGCAGCCACTCCGGGTCGCGCAGGCGCAGGTTCTCGTGGGAAATGCGCTGGGAACGGGTGAGCAGCGAATAGTTGAACTGCACCGGGTCGAGGTCCAGATAGCGCTCCACCTGCTCGAACCATTCCAGCGAGTTGCGGGCGGCAGACTGCAAGCGCAGCACTTCGATGCGGCGCTCTTCCTGATAGCGCTCGAAGGCCGCTTCCATGCTGGCTTCGCTGTGGAGATAGGTGGCAAGAGCAATGGCGCTGTCAAAGGCAAGCCGCGTGCCGGAGCCGATGGAAAAATGCCCCGTCGCCGCCGCATCGCCCATCAGCACCACATTGCCGTTGTACCACTTCTCGCAGATCACCCGCGGGAAGTTCATCCAGACAGCAGAGCCGCGCAGATGCGCCGCGTTGGACATGAGCTTGTGGCCATCCAGATGCGCGGCAAACACCTTCTCGCAGGTCTCGATGGTCTCTTCCTTGGACATGTGCTCGAAGCCGAAGCGGTCCCAGGTCTCCTGCGTGCATTCGACGATCACCGTCGCCGTGTCGGCATCGAACTGATAGGCGTGCACCCACATCCAGCCGTGTCCGGTCTTCTCGAAGATGAAGGTGAAGGCGTCATCGAACTTCTGGTGCGTGCCAAGCCAGATGAACTTGCAAAGGCGCAGATCCACGTCAGGCTTGAACACATCCGCATATTCGCGCCGCACCAGCGAGTTGATGCCGTCGCTGGCGACCACGAGGTCATAATCCTTGCGGTAATCTTCAGCGGTCTTGAACTCCTGCTGGAATTCCAGATTTATGCCCAGTTCCCGCGCCCGCTCCTGCAGGATGATCAGCAGCTTCTTGCGGCCAATGCCGGCAAAGCCGTGGCCGCCGGAGACGGTGCGCACACCGTTGTGCACGACGGCAATGTCATCCCAGTAGGAGAAGTTGGCGCGGATCTCTTCAGTGCTCTTCGGGTCATTGCGCGCCATGTTGCCCAGCGCGTCATCCGACAGCACGACGCCCCAGCCAAACGTGTCATTGGCCTTGTTGCGCTCCAGAACCGTGATGTCATGCGCCGGATTGCGCAGCTTCATCGAGATTGCAAAATAGAGCCCCGCAGGCCCTCCTCCCAGGCACAGGATCTTCATTGCCGCAGTCCCTTCCGTTTGTCTTGTTGAGCATGAGCCTGCCACCAGCAGGAAATTATTTCAAGCTTGAAATATCGACATGCAGCAACGGCCGGGAATCCGGCTTGCGGGAGAAGTCACGGACGAAGGGCTAACGCGACTCAGCCGTGCACAGCAACGGCTGGCCACGGACGGCACAAACCCAAAACTGCGCGTTTTCTTGTTGCAACCACGCAACATGTAGAAAAATTAGAACCTGATAAATCTACCACTTCGCCATGATCTCTGCCGGCAAAAACAATTAATATTTTCCGTAACTCCAAACAAAGTACTGAAACCCATAGGTCAGATACCGGTGCCGCCTCCCGACAACAGGCCTAAGGAAAATTTTGCAGATCAGCAATTGGAGGCTGCACTGGAAATAGCCACTTCACACAGCGTGCATCGCCATATTAGACGAGGGCCAAAGATTACCTATTGTCTAGCAGGCCACTGATGTCACATCTCTCCCAAAATCAGCAGAGCATTACCTCTTCCCGGAAGCCTAGCCATCGTACACGCCAGTTGCTTCTGGCATCCGCCACAATCTTGTTTTGCACGCACGCGGAAGCACAAGCTCAGTGGATCATTGAAGGCCCTGTTCCTGATGAAATAACATCACCGGTAAATTTCAACGGCTCTGTCATCGTAGGAAAATATAATAACGGCACGCTGATCATCCGCGACGGGGGCTCGATCAGCAGTACAAGAGGCAATATCGGAGATGGCGATATCGGTCATCCATCCGGCATCACCGGCGCGGTCACTGTCACGGGGGCGGGCTCAACCTGGACGAACAGTCAAATCCTTTTCATAGGCAGCATCAACAACGGCGCACTGACGATCGAGAATGGCGGCGCGGTAAACAGTACAACTGGCTTCGTCGGCCAGTTTGACGGCAGCACCGGCGCGGTCACTGTCACGGGGCCGGGCTCAACCTGGACAACCAACGATGAGCTCAACATAGGCGAAGACGGCACCGGCACACTGACCATCGCCGCTGGCGGATCAGTCAGCAGTGTGTCCGGCTTTATCGGAGATGGTGTCGGCAGCGGCGCGGTCACCGTCACGGGAGCAGACGCTAACGGGAACGCCTCAAGCTGGACGAACAGCGATGGTCTCCACATTGGCTATGACGGCACCGGAACGCTGACAGTAGAGAACGGCGGCGCGGTCAGCAGTACAAATGGCTTCATTGGCCAGTTCGAAGGCGGCACCGGCACGGCCACCGTCACAGGGGTAGGCTCCACCTGGACAAACTCCGAAGCGCTTTACATCGGCATTTATGGCGCCGGCACACTGACCATTGCCGACGGCGCTGAGATGACGGTGGGTACTGAGGGAAGCTCCGGGGTAATGATCTATCTCGCCAACGTAACGGGCTCGAGCGGCACACTCAACATCGGTGCTGCAAGCGGCTCCAGCGCCGCCGCTGCCGGAAAGCTGAATGCCGCATCGCTGGAGTTCGGCGCCGGCACAGGCAAACTGGTGTTTAATCACACCAATACGGACTACGATTTCTCAACGTCGATTGCCCGTCCATCAAATGCTGCCGGCCAAGGCACCATCGAGCATCTGGCGGGCAGCACCAAGTTTTCCGGCGACAGTTCTGCCTTCAACGGCACAACAAATATCTCCGGTGGAACGCTCTACGTGACAGGCTCGCTTGGCGGCATCATCAACGCCCTTGCGGGTGGCACGCTGGCAGGAACAGGAACTATCGGAACGGGCAGCTCTTCGATTACCATCGGCAATGATGGCAGGCTGTCGCCCGGGCTTGACGGCTCCGTGGGCACGCTGACCATGACCGGCTCCCTGAATTTTGCAAGCGGCTCCACCTATGTGGTGCAGGTATCGGGCAACAGCAGTGATACCATCAACCTCACGGGCACCGTGACGATCGCCAGCGGCGCAGCACTTCAGGTTTCCGGAACGGCTACCGCGCAGAGCTATACCATCCTGACGGCATCAAGCCTCACCGGCACGTTTTCGACGGTCGACTGGGGTGGCGTGAGCGGCTACGAAGTAGCCTACAACGAGACGAACGGCACCATCCGCCTGCTGCGGGCCTCCGGTTCTCAGTCCGCATTCCTGACGCCGAACCAGTCGTCTGTTGCGTCCGTTATGCAAACCGGCACTGCACCTGCCGGTCTGATTTCTGCGGTTTCGGGACAGGCTTCCGCTCAGCGGGCCGAAGCACTTCAGCAGCTGTCCGGCCAGAGCCATGCCGACATGAACAGCGGCCTCGTGAAAATCAATACATCTGTCAATAACACGGTCAACGCCCGCATCCGCGCCGTTACCAGTGGCGTGGCAGCACCCACCGTGCCGGTCTTAGGCTATGGCGAGGAAAAGAAAACCGTGACGGACGACCGCTTCGCGGCTTTTGAAAAGAAGGAAGTCCCCGCCGATCCAGACCGCTTTGCCGTGTGGGCAAATGGCTTTGGCTCCTGGGGCCAGGCCGGTGCCACCGATGGCGGCTCCTCAACCGGCATGGCAAATGCCGGCATGCTGGCGGGCGGCGATGCGATCATAACCGGTAACCTGCGAGCCGGCGTCTTCGGCGGCTTCAGCCGCTCATATTTCGATGACAGCAACAGCAAGGGCAACAGCAGCAACTATCATGCCGGTGCCTATGCAGGCACCAGCTGGGATGCCCTCTCCTTCCGCACCGGCCTCAGCTACACTTGGTATGACGTCAACACGAAGCGCAGTATCAGCGCCCTCAACGAAACCGTTGAAGGCAAGTATGACGCCTCCAGCCTGAATGCCTTTGGCGAGGTCAGCTACCGCATCGAAACGGCACATGCCGCATTCGAGCCCTTCGCAAGCCTTGCCCATACGCATCTGAAGACGGACGGCTTCACCGAAACGGGCGGCATCTCGGCCCTCACCATCGGCAGCAGCACGAGCGATACAACCTACACCACCCTTGGCATGCGCGCCTCGACGGACGTCAACCTCGGGCCTGTGACCGCAAGCCTGCGCGGCTCCCTCGGCTGGCTCTATGCCTTCGGCGATCTCAATGCCACCAGAACGGCACGGTTCGCCACCGGCAGCAGCTTCAGCGTGACCGGCACGCCGCTCGACCGCAACGCCGCACTCGTGGAAACCGGTGCCGACTTCAGCCTGACCCCGTCCTCGACACTGGGCATCACCTACACAAGCCAGTTCGGCAAGATTGCCCAGGAGCACGGTGCAAACGCCAGACTGCGCCTCCAGTTCTGATACTGAGAACACTAGGCGGCTCAGATTCACCGGGAGCGCGGGATCGACCCCGGTGAATCAAACCTCAGGGGCAGGCATCCATCTCGCGCTGCAGGAACGGGAGCCAGTGAAACTGG
This sequence comes from Pannonibacter anstelovis, assembly GCF_036881715.1. Lineage (NCBI taxonomy): Bacteria > Pseudomonadati > Pseudomonadota > Alphaproteobacteria > Hyphomicrobiales > Stappiaceae > Pannonibacter > Pannonibacter anstelovis. The sequence continues at coordinate 229,480 of NZ_JBAKBF010000005.1, read as the reverse complement.
CCCACCTTGCCTTTTGGCATAAAAATATATACTTTATGCCAAAAGGAGCTGACCATGCTGCAGGAAATCCCCCGCACCCGCGCTGCGCCGGACGTGCCGCAGATTACCGCTGAAGAAGCGGCAGCGATGGCTCGCGCGGTGATACGGCTGTTCGAGCGCTGGCAGTTGCCCGATGCGCAGGCACGGGAGATTCTCGGCGGCCTTCCAGCCCGCACCCATGCGCGCTGGAAGGCGGGTGAGCCGGGGCGCATCGACCGCGACCTCGCCACCCGCCTCTCCCTGCTGATGGGCATCCACAAGGGCCTGCGCTATCTCTTCACTGACGCGGAGCGCGGCTATGCATGGGTCCGCAAGCCGAACCCGGTCTTCGGCGGGCGTTCGCCGGTCGAGGTAATGGCGCAGGGCGACATGTTCTCGCTGGCCCGCGTGCGCGCCTATCTCGACGCGGAGCGCGGCGGCTTCTGATGAATTCACCGGCCCTCACACGGGTGGAGTGGCCCAGCGCCTTCCGCCTCATCCGCTCCATCTATCCGCCGGTTGATCTGTTCGAGGACATTGCCGACCCGCAGGACTGGGAAGCGCTTGCCTCGGCGGAATCGAAAACCAATCCGCGGATCTGGGACCACCTCGGGCAACTGGATCTGGTGCCGCCGCACCGGCGGGTTGGCGGCCCCGGTGCCAGCTATCTGATGGCCCCCTTCGTCCATGTCAGCACCGACCGGCCGGGCCGCTTCACCGATGGCACCTATGGCCTCTACAGCGCAGGCAACGCCGAGGAAGTGGCGATCCGGGAAGTCGCCCATCATCACGGCCTAACCATGCGGGCCACGCAGGAGGCGCCGGGCTGGACCTCCCAGTTCCGCATGCTGATCTGCCGCCTTGATCTTGAGCTGCATGATGCAAGACCGGACGTCCGCTATCACCACCCGGATGACTATGCCCCCTCGCAGGCGCTGGGCCGGGAACTCAGAGCCTCAGGTGCCAACGGTATCCTCTACCACAGTGTCCGCTGCGAAGGCGGAGAATGTGCCGCCATCTTCTGGCCCGACCTCATCCCCATTCCACTGCAAGCCGATCATTTCGACTTCCACTGGAACGGCACCACAGCCGACAAGGTGCGCAACTGCCGGACAGGGGCGATTTTCGGGCTGTGAAAGATGAAAAGAGCCGCCCCCGTAAGGCACCCGAATAATTCAAGCTTGAAGCGACTGGTCTATTTTGCAACAGGGGCAAGGCAAGTGGCGCAGGGGCGGTTTTTAGGCCGTTTCACCGGTTGCCTGCTGCCTGTGGCTGCGCTAGGCAAACAGGCATGAACACGCAGATGATCCGCATGGGCTGGTGGTGGCAGGACGCTTGATTGGCGGCCTTGCGATTTCTCATGTTCTGACGTGATCGAAGTTGACCCAAAGGCCGCCGCGGCAAGACCCGCAGGCGGCCTTTGGTCTGTCTGGGGTCTGGCTGGGGAAGGCCTGGACCTGAACTGGAGGATGGACGAATGCCGGTACCGGCTGAGCAGACTTTAAAGACCAAGGGCGGCATTGCCGTCACACGCGGCGCACGCCCGGCCGATTATGCGGAAGGCACCTCCCGCTGGATCGACCGGCTGGATGCAGAGCGCGGCGCGGTCCTCTCCTCCTCCTATGAGTATCCGGGGCGCTACACCCGCTGGGACATGGCACTGGTCAATCCGCCGCTCGTGCTGGAATCGGCAGGGCGCAACGTCGAGATCCGCGCTCTCAACGCACGCGGGCTTGTGCTGCTGCCCGCCGTTGCCCGCGTTCTGGCCACCCATCCGGACGTAGAGGACTTCGCCGCCAGTGAGGGCCGCATGACGCTGACGGTGCGCAAGCCCGCCGCCCCCTTCCGCGAGGAAGACCGCTCGCGTCAGGCCTCCACCTTCTCCGTGGTGCGCGCCATCAAGGAGCTGTTCGCCTGCGATGACGATCAGCTCGGCCTTTACGGGGCCTTCGGCTATGACCTGGCCTTCCAGTTCGAGCCGATCGAACTGAAGCTGAAGCGCCCGGCAGACCAGCGCGATCTGGTACTGTTCCTGCCCGATGAAATCCTCATCGTCGATCACCATGGCCGCCGCGCCTATGTGCTGGAATATGACTTCGAGGTGGATGGCAAGCGCACCCATGGCCTGCCGCGTGACGGGGAGAAGCAGGCCTATCACCCGGCCAATGAAGATCCGGGCCGGGGTGACCATGAACCGGGCGAGTACGCAAAGATCGTGGACCGGGCCAAGGAGTATTTCCGCCGGGGCGACCTGTTCGAGACCGTGCCGGGCCAGACCTTCTACGAGCCCTGCGCCAATCCGCCCTCTGCCGTCTCCCGCCGGCTGCAGCAGATCAACCCCTCACCCTATTCCTTCTTCATCAACCTCGGAAATGCGGAATATCTCGTCGGCGCCTCGCCGGAGATGTATGTGCGCGTCACCGGTGGGCGGCGGGTGGAAACCTGCCCCATCTCCGGCACCATCCGCCGCGGCAAGAATGCCATCGAGGACGAGGCCCAGATCCGCAAGCTGCTGAACTCCGCCAAGGACGAGGCAGAACTGACCATGTGCTCGGATGTGGACCGCAACGACAAGAGCCGCGTCTGCGTGCCCGGTTCGGTCAAGGTCATCGGCCGCCGCCAGATCGAGATGTATTCCCGCCTGATCCACACGGTGGACCATATCGAGGGCATCCTGCGCGAGGACATGGACGCGCTCGACGCCTTCCTTTCCCATGCCTGGGCCGTCACCGTGACCGGCGCACCGAAGCGCTGGGCGATGGAATTCATCGAGAACAACGAGAAAAGCTCCCGCGCCTGGTATGGCGGCGCCATCGGCGCCGTGCTGTTCAACGGCGACATGAACACAGGGCTGACCCTGCGCACCGTTCGCATCAAGGATGGCGTTGCCCAGATCCGTGCCGGTGCCACGCTGCTCTATGACAGCATCCCGGAAGACGAAGAGGCCGAGACCGAACTGAAGGCCGAAGCCATGCGTGCTGCTGTGCGCGAGGCGGGGCTGGCCGTGAAGGCAACGGAAACCGTGCGCGAGAAGAAGCCCGGTACGGGCCTCAAGATCCTGCTGGTGGACCACGAGGACAGCTTCGTCCACACGCTGGCCAACTACTTCCGCCAGACCGGCGCCGATGTGGTCACCTACCGCACGCCGGTTGCCGACCATGTGTTCCATGACGTGAACCCGGACCTGGTGGTGCTCTCCCCCGGCCCCGGCAGCCCGAAGGACTTCGACTGCGCAGCCACCATCGGCCGCGCCCGCGCGCGGGGCCTGCCGCTGTTCGGCGTCTGCCTCGGGCTGCAGGCTCTGGCCGAAGGGCTGGGCGGCGAACTCGGCCAGCTCGACGTGCCAATGCACGGCAAGCCCTCCCCCATAACCCTCACCGGCAATTCGGTGCTGTTCGAAGGCTTGAGCTCGCCGGTCACGGTCGGCCGGTACCACTCGCTGTTTGCGAAGAAGGACAAGCTGCCCGCAGACTTCCGCATCACGGCGGAGACGGAAGACGGGGTGATCATGGCCATCGAGCACACCAGCGAGCCGATTGCTGCCGTCCAGTTCCACCCGGAAAGCATCATGTCCCTTGATCAGGACGCGGGCCACCGCATCATCGAAAACGTCGTGACCCGTCTGGTAAAAACGCGGCGGGCATAAGACTTCACAGCAACAGACAGAAGGCCCGGCTGGCACCGCCCTGCCGGGCCTTCTTGCATTCCGGCCGTTCTCACCGCCGCCAGGTCTTCACCGCTGACAGCATCAGGCTGGTTTCGGTGGCCGAGACGCCTTCGATGAGGCGGATGCGGTGGAGGGCCGCGTCGAAGGAGGCGAGATCCGGGGTGGCGAGCTCGATCACCAGATCCCAGCGGCCATTGGTGGTGTGGATCGACCGGGCTTCCGGCATGCCGCTGAGGCGGCGGATCACCGCATCGGCCCGCTTGCCCTCGATGGCCAGCATCATCATGGCGCGGATCGGCAGGTCTTGCCCCTCATTGCGCAGAACGGCTGTGAAGCCCTGAATCTCGCCGCTTTCCACCAGCCGCGACAGACGCGACCGCACTGTGGCCCGCGAAAGCTTCAGATCAACCGCCAGATCCGAGATCGAGCGGCGGCCATCTGCCCTGAGCGCGGCAATCAACGCAAGATCCGTATCGTCCAGCATGCGGCATCCTTCCAGTTTGGAAAGTCTTCCTTATCACTTTGCATAGCCCGCTGCCCAGAGTGATCAATTTTCCGTCTTCAGACTGCCATCTGATGCCTTCACTCTGGAAGAGACGCAGATACGCATCGAAGGAGCCGAGGGATGACGCAGATTGCGCTTGTGGGAGCACCGGTGGAGGCAGGCGCAGGCCGCAGGGGCTGCCTGATGGGACCGGCGGCATACCGCACTGCGGGACTTCAGGAAGAACTGGAAGCGCTCGGTCTTGCCGTCGAGGATCACGGCGACGTTGTGCCGGATCAGGCGCTGGATGTGCCGGACGCGGACCCGAAGCTGAAGAACCTGCGCGCCGTTGCCGGCTGGACGCGGGCGCTTTACCGAAAGGCCCGGGCGCTGGCTGCAGGGCCGCAGATGCCCATCTACATGGGCGGCGACCATGCGCTCGCCCTTGGCACACTGGCTGGGCACGCTGCCCATGCGGCGGGCGCCGGGCGGCCGCAATTCGTGCTGTGGCTTGATGCCCATTCCGACATCAACACCTTCGAGAGCACGGTCAGCGGCAATCTGCACGGCACGCCGGTTGCCTTTGCCTGCGGCCTGCCGGGGTTTGACGTGCTCCTGGGGGAGAAGCTGGACACCCCCGTATCACCGGGCAACCTCTGCCTTCTTGGCCTGCGCTCGGTCGATCCGCCCGAGCGGGCGCTGATCCGGGAGCTGGGCATTACCGCCCATGACATGCGCGCCATTGACGAGAACGGCATCGCCCGCCTGCTGGAGCCGTTTCTGGAGCGCTGCGCCCGCGCCAACGGCTTCCTGCATGTGAGCCTTGATGTGGACTTCATTGATCCAGACATCGCCCCGGCGGTCGGCACCACCGTGCCGGGGGGCGTCACCTTCCGCGAGGCACATCTGGTGATGGAGATGCTGCATGACAGCGGCCTCGTCACCTCGCTGGATCTGGTGGAGCTGAATCCCTTTCTCGACGACCGGGGCCGCACCGCCCGCCTGATGGTCGACCTGACCGCGAGCCTCTTCGGACGGCGGGTCATGGACCGCCCCACCCGCAGCTATTAACCCGGAGCCAGAAGATGACCACCACCACCAGCCATGCGTCACAGGAAGCCCCCTCGCCGCTCGCTCTGGTGCCCTTCGTCAGCGTCGGCAACATGATGCGCATTCTGAATGCGGTGGGCATCGAGGCCTTTATCGAGGGGCTGGCGCAGGTGATCGAGGAGGATTTCCGCCGCTGGCCCCTGTTCGACAAGACACCGCGTGTCGCCTCCCACTCCCGCGAAGGCGTCATCGAGCTGATGCCTGCGTCGGATGGCGTTGCCTATGGCTTCAAATATGTGAACGGCCACCCGAAGAACACCCGCACCGGCCGCCAGACCGTGACCGCTTTTGGCGTGCTCGCAGAGGTGGAGACGGGCTATCCGGTGCTTCTGTCGGAGATGACGATCCTCACCGCCCTGCGCACCGCCGCCATGTCGGCGCTGGCGGCAAGGTATCTGGCCCCGGCAGATGCCCGGTCCATGGCGGTCATCGGCAATGGCGCGCAATCGGAGTTCCAGGCGCTGGCATTCCGCAAGCTTCTGGGTGTGAACAGCTTGCGGCTCTATGATATCGACCCGGCGGCCAGCCGCCGCTGCGCCCGCAATCTCGCAGGCTTCGGCTTTGACATCACAGTCTGCGCCAGCGCCGAAGAAGCGGTTGAAGGCGTTGCCATCATCACCACGGTGACCGCGGACAAGCAGCGGGCCACGATCCTCACCGACAACATGGTTGCCAGCGGCCAGCACATCAACGCGGTGGGCGGCGACTGCCCCGGCAAGACGGAGCTGCACCGGGATATCCTGCTGCGCTCGTCCATCTTTGTCGAATACACGCCCCAGACCCGCATCGAGGGCGAGATTCAGCAGCTTGAGGCAGATCACCCGGTCACGGAACTGTGGCAGGTGATTGCCGGAGACGCGCCGGGCCGCCGGTCGGCGCTGGAAACGACGCTGTTCGATTCAGTCGGCTTTGCGGTGGAGGACTTCTCGGCCCTGCGCTACCTGCGCGGGCTTTTGAAGGATCTGCCCTATTGCGAGATGCTGGACCTGCTGGCTGATCCGGATGATCCGCGGGATCTGTTCGGCATGGTGCTGCGCGCAGGGGCTGCAAGCTGACGGGCGCAGCGCAGAAGATATTACGTAACGGAATAGGTCACCTCAAATCCAGACAGCGTTGAGTCGGACCTGCTTCGGCAGAGGCCGCGTCTTCACACCACATACTCAACCTGAGCGCGTCTTTTTTCCTATAAAGTTTCGAACCAAAGAAACAAAGTTCTCATGAGACGAAGCTAATTTCTCAATGGATGATTTTAAATTTTATCAGACTCAGTAATGCAGTTCAAAACATCTGCATTTTTCTTTCAATTCAAGATTTTTACGTGACAAGACAGGGCTCTCTGACATACGAAAGTTGCGCATCAGAGAAACAGCTGCTTACAAGCCCTGCAGGAAACGGCGGAAGCCCCCCATGCAACGCAACTCGCTTATTGAATTGATGAGCATGATCGCCGGCTTCGTCGGCGGTGTCGTCATTTCCTACATTTTCGGCTGGAGCCTGTTGTTCGGCATGCTTGTGACCGTGAGCCTCGCCGTTTTTGGCGATTGGCTCTATGGTCGCAAGACACGGGAGCGCGAGGCACGCAGCCGCCGTAACTAAGCAATCGTCTGTGCGTGCGAAACCGCATCAAGGCAGGAAAATACAAAAGCCGCCGGCAAGACACCGGCGGCTTTGTCATTCGTATCGTTCGCTGCTCACTTGCGGGTCAGCTGATCCACATCACGCACGGCGCCGCGGGCGGCGGAGGTGGTGAGGGCGGCATAGGCCTTGAGGGCTGCCGAGACCTTGCGGGTGCGCGGCTTTTCCGGCTTCCAGGCATCAGCGCCCTTAGCTTCCATCTTGGCGCGGCGCTCAGCCAGCACTTCGTCGCTCACATCCACGCGGATGATACGGTTCGGGATGTCGATGACGATCGGATCGCCATGCTCCACCAGACCGATCGCGCCGCCCTCCGCCGCTTCCGGGGAAGCGTGGCCGATGGACAGGCCCGAGGTGCCGCCGGAGAAGCGGCCATCGGTGATGAGCGCGCAGGCCTTGCCGAGGCCCTTGGACTTCAGGTAGCTCGTCGGATAGAGCATTTCCTGCATACCGGGGCCACCCTTCGGGCCTTCGTAGCGGATGACCACCACATCGCCTGCCTTGACCTTGCCGGTGAGAATGTCGCTCACCGCCTGATCCTGGCTTTCGCAGATATAAGCCGGGCCGGAGAACTTCAGGATGCTCTCGTCCACGCCCGCCGTCTTCACGATGCAGCCATCCAGCGCGATGTTGCCGAAGAGCACGGCAAGGCCGCCATCCTTGGAGAAGGCGTGTTCGGCCGAGCGGATGACGCCAGTCTTGCGGTCGGTATCAACGCCTTGCTCATAGCGGCGCGACTGGGAGAAGGCTTCCTGCGTCGGCACGCCGCCAGGCGCTGCGGAGTAGAAAGTGTGCACGGCTTCGCTTGTGGTGCGCACCACGTCCCAGCGGTCGAGGGCATCCTTCATGCTGGCAGCATGAACGACCGGCAGCGAGGTGTCGATGAGGCCTGCGCGGTCCAGCTCACCCAGGATGCCCATGATGCCGCCGGCGCGGTGCACGTCTTCCATGTGCACATCCGGCACGGAAGGCGCGACCTTGCAGAGCACCGGCACGCGGCGCGACAGGCGGTCGATATCGGCCATGGTGAAGTTCACCTCGCCCTCATAGGCGGCGGCCAGCAGGTGCAGCACCGTGTTGGTGGACCCGCCCATGGCGATGTCCAGCGTCATAGCGTTTTCAAAGGCCTTGAACGAGGCGATGCTGCGCGGCAGCACGCTTTCGTCGTCCTGCTCGTAGTAGCGGCGGGCAAGATCAACGATCAGGTGGCCGGCTTCCACGAACAGGCGCTTGCGGTCGGCGTGGGTGGCCAGCGTCGAGCCATTGCCCGGCAGGGCAAGGCCCAGCGCTTCGGTGAGGCAGTTCATCGAATTGGCGGTGAACATGCCCGAGCAGGAACCGCAGGTGGGGCATGCGGAGCGCTCGATCACCTTCACGTCCTCTTCGGACACGCGGTCATCGGCAGCTGCCACCATGGCATCCACCAGATCCAGAGCCTTGGTGGTGCCGTCAGCCAGCACCGCCTTGCCCGCTTCCATCGGGCCGCCGGAGACGAAGACCACCGGGATGTTGAGGCGCATGGCGGCCATCAGCATGCCAGGCGTGATCTTGTCGCAGTTGGAAATGCAGACCAGCGCATCGGCGCAATGGGCATTGACCATATACTCGACCGCATCGGCGATGATCTCGCGCGAGGGCAGCGAATAGAGCATGCCGTCGTGGCCCATGGCGATGCCGTCATCCACTGCGATGGTATTGAATTCCTTGGCGACACCGCCAGCCTTCTCGACTTCGCGGGCGACAAGCTGGCCAAGGTCCTTCAGGTGCACATGGCCCGGAACGAACTGGGTGAAGGAGTTGGCAATGGCGATGATCGGCTTGCCGAAATCGCCGTCCTTCATGCCCGTGGCGCGCCACAGGCCGCGTGCGCCGGCCATGTTGCGGCCATGGGTAGAGGTTCTGGAACGATAGGCGGGCATCTGGAAACTCCCTGGGGTTATCCTGCTGGCGGCCTCTTTGTCCGCCTCACGCTTGCTGCGTGCTTCAAATGTAGGGTTTGGCAGTTTTTTCGGGAGAGCGAAAGGGCGGAAAGCCCAAAAAGAGTACGCTCCGGTACGGTTCCTTGCTGCAGAACCGCCCGGAGCGCAATTTCACGCCATTTTGATGTTGTTGAAGCCCCTCAGGCTTCAGGCGGCAGCGCTGCCCTCAAGGGCCGGATAGTCCGTGTAGCCCTTGGCGCCGCCGCCATAGAGGGTGTCGCGGTCCAGCTCGTTGAGCGGGGCGTCACGGCGCAGGCGCTCCACCAGATCCGGGTTGGCAATGAAGGGACGGCCGAAGGCGACCATGTCCGCACGGCCGCTTTCAACCGCCTCGATGGCGCTCGCCCGGTCATAGCCGTTGTTGGCGATGTAGATGCCGTTGAACCGGGCGCGCAGGGCGCCGATATCCTCACCCGGCTTCAGCTCGCGCGTGCCGCCGGTCTGGCCTTCCACCATGTGCAGGTAGGCAAGGCCGTAGCCGTTGAGAATGTCCACAGCGCGGGAGAAAGTCTCGACCGGGTTGTCATCATGAATATCATTGGCATTGGAGAAGGGGCTGAGGCGCACACCCACCCGGTCCGCGCCGATGGCATCCACCACCGCGTCCATGACTTCCTTAAGGAAACGGGTGCGGTTTTCCAGGCTGCCGCCATAGGCGTCCGTGCGGGTGTTGGAGCCGGTGCGCAGGAACTGGTCGATGAGATAGCCGTTGGCCGCGTGGATCTCGACGCCGTCGAACCCAGCAGCAATCGCGTTGCGGGAAGCCTTCACATAGTCGGCAACGATACCGGCAATCTCGGAGGTCTCCAGCGCGCGGGGCTGCGGCGTGTCGACAAAGCCGTTGCCGTCATAGACCTTGGACTGGGCGGCAATGGCGGACGGGGCAACCGGCGCGGCGCCACCCGGCTGCAGAACGTTGTGCGAAATGCGGCCCACATGCCAGAGCTGGATCACGATCTTGCCGCCCTTGGCATGCACGGCATCCGTCACCTTCTTCCAGCCTTCCACCTGCGCATCCGAATAGATTCCCGGCGTCCAGGCATAGCCCTTGCCCTGCGGGCTGATCTGCGAGGCTTCGGTGATGATCAGGCCGGCGCTGGCACGCTGGGCGTAATACTCCACGTGAATGTCATAGGGCGTGTCGTCTTCGGCGCGGGCGCGGTTGCGGGTCAGCGGCGCCATGGCAATGCGGTTCGCCAGCTTCATGCTGCCAGCCTGAACGGGTGAGAAAAGCTTTGCATCAGTCATGGATCATTCCTTCTTCCGGGGTGTTTTCAGCCCTTTCTGGATCAATCAGTCCATAATTGGGCGGGGTTTGGATCTAGTGATGTGTGGGATGGTCTCTAGGCGGGTATGGCCTGCGGCGGAGCCAGAAGCCGGGCAAGCCCTTCATCCAGCGCCGAGGAGATATAAGCCTCATCCAGGCCGGACTTGCGCAAGGTCAGCGTACCGATGGCGAGCGCAGCCAGCGCCCTTGCCCTGCCCCGCAGAGCTTCCGGCCCGTTTTCATCCAGCGCTTCGGCAATGATCGCCTCAATCCGCTCCAGATGCCGGCGGCCGAGAGCGGCCACCTCTTCATTCTGGGGTGCGAGCTCGGTAATGCAATTGACCAGCAGGCAGCCATGCTTGCCGCCGGATGGATCCGCCAGCGCCCGCAGCATGGCGGACACCGCCTCTGCCCGGTGCGCATGGGGCGCATCGCCGATGGATTTCAGCGTCTCGAGCGCCGTTGCCGAGTAGCGCCGCAGGGCGGCCAGCAGCACATCCTGCTTGGAGCCAAAGGCTGCATAAAGTGACGAACGGCTGATGCCCATCGCCTGTGTCAGATCATCCAGCGAAGTCGCCTCGAAGCCCTGACGGCGGAACAGTTCCAGCGCCGCACGCAGAACCTCGCCCTCGTCATAGGAACGCGGGCGGCCCGGACCAGCAGTTGATCCGGCTGCAGAGAGGCGTGGTTCGGCAGTCTTTTTCGTCATGGCCTTGAATATGGACTGCTCAGTCCGTAATTCAAGGGGGACACGAACAGGTCATCGCGCCTGTCCACCCTTTGCACTGCAAACAGCACGGAGGCGCATATGCTGCCCTACAGCATGCTGGATCTTTCCCCCATTCCCGAAGGCTCGTCGGCGCGCGATGCACTGGCCAGCACTTTGGACCTTGCGCGCCATGCGGAAGACCTCGGCTTCACCCGCTACTGGCTGGCCGAGCATCACAACATGCCCGGCATCGCCAGCGCGGCGACGGCCATCGTCATCGGTCAGGTGGCCAATGCGACGAAGCGCATCCGGGTCGGGTCCGGCGGCATCATGCTGCCGAACCACGCCCCTCTTGTCGTGGCCGAGCAGTTCGGCACGCTGGCAACCTTCTTCCCCGGCCGCATCGACCTCGGCCTTGGCCGGGCACCCGGCACCGACATGGGCACCGCCCGCGCCCTGCGCCGCACGCTGCAGGCTTCGGACGATTTTCCCGCCGATGTTGAAGAGCTGATCGGCTATCTCTCTCCTGCCCAGCCCGGCGCCAATGTACGGGCCATACCCGGAGAGGGCACTGAAGTTCCGGTCTGGATCCTTGGCTCAAGCCTTTATGGTGCGCAGCTCGCCGCCCATTTCGGCCTGCCCTATGCCTTTGCCTCGCATTTCGCCCCGCAGGCGCTGGATCAGGCGGTCACCATCTACCGCAGCCGCTTCCAGCCGTCCCGCCATCTTGAGCGCCCGCATTTCATGCTGGCGGTGAATGCCTTTGCCGGGGAGGATGACGCGGAAGGCGCCTATCTGCGCACGTCCATGCAGCAGGCCTTTGCCAACCTGCGCAGCGGCCGGCCCGGCCCCCTGCCCCGGCCTGTCGGGAACATCCATACGGTGCTCGATCCGCAGATGCTGGCCATGGTGGAGATGGCGCTCTCCTGCAGCGTCACCGGCGGGCCGGAAACCATCCGCAGCCAGCTTGCCAGCCTGATCGAGCGCTACCAGCCGGACGAGATCATGTTCAACGGCAACATCCACGACCCCGCTGCCCGCAAGGCCTCCTTCACCCGCACAGTTGAGGCCCTGAAGGATGTGACGGGAGCGATGTCTCCTCAGGCTGCCGTGTAAAAATCCGGCCATAGTGGGCGCCTGGGTCTGGAATGTGCTAGGCTAAAGCCAAGGAGTTCCTGCATGCCAGTTGCCCGTGCCCTGTTCCCTGTCTTCTGTCTCGCCGCCGCTCTGACGGCGGGACATGTGCTGCCTGCGGCCGCTCAAGGACTGGACATGGCGTGTGATGCCTCGGCGCGGGAGTTTGCCAATGCCCATGCGGGCGGCGGGCGCGACATGATGAGCAGCATTCTGGAAGGCGCCATGAATGGCACTGTAGCGGGCGGTGCGTGGGCTGGCCCCTCAGGCGCAGAGCGCGGCGCCCATGCTGGCGCGGCCCTTGGCGTACTCGGCACCATGGCGCAGAACCCGCGCATCTGGCAGGCGCTCTACGACAGCGCCTACCGCACCTGCCTGACACAAAGATACAGCTCACCGGCTTACGGCGTGCCTGCCTATGGCCTGCCCTCTTACGGCGCTCCCTCTTACGTTGCTCCGGCACAGGGGGTGCAGATGCCATCCCCGCCGCAACAGGCTCTCCCCCAGCAGCCGCCTGCGCCGTCCGTGCCCCTGGAAGAGTTTCAGTCCTCGGGCGGGCCCTGCGGCTCCAGCGCCAGCTACCGCAAATTTGCGCCCGGCACACAGCCCTCGTCCTTTAGCGCAAGATCCGGCGGCAATTGCCGTTAGACCCAGAACTCAGCCCGTGAGGCTGGCCGTGGCTTTTTCCAGCGCCTGCTGAAGCTCGCCAAGCCTGCGCTTCAGGTCGCGGATTTCCGCAAGATCCAGCCCGGCTGCCCCGCCAAGGCATTCCGGGATCGCCTGCCCGGCCTTGCGCATATCGGCACCCTTGTCCGTCAGTTTCACCCGCACCTGCCGCTCATCGGCAGGGTCGCGGCGGCGGGCAACGAGCTCCATGGTCTCAAGCCGCTTCACCAGCGGCGTCAGGGTGTTGGATTCAAGCCCCAGCCGCTGGCCAAGACCGCCGACCGTCTGGTCGTCCTCTTCCCAAAGCACCATCATCACCAGAAACTGCGGATAGGTGAGACCCAGTCCTTCCAACAGCGGCTTGTAGGCACGGTTAAAGGCATGGCTGACCGAGTAGACGGAGAAGCACAGCAGATCCCCAAGCGTCAGCGGGCCAGAGGCGGCACCTTCGGGGGAACAGGTGGATGGGGTCATGGGTTACTCCTTCAGGAGAAGAATTTAATTCGCGCACGATTAAATCGCAATGCTTGACAGATGACCTCAACCATCATATCTATCTTTTGCGATTAAATCGCACACGATACAAAAGGAGACCGAAATGCCCGTGAACGTTCTGTACACCACCGCAGCCCGCGCCACCGGTGGCCGTGACGGCTCCGCCGAGACTCTCGACGGCACCTTCAAGGTCAACCTTTCCACCCCGAAGGAACTGGGCGGCGCAGGCGGTGATGCAGCCAACCCGGAAAAGCTGTTTGCCGCCGGCTACTCCGCCTGTTTCCTTGGCGCCATGAAGTTCGTGGGCGGCCAGACGGGCGTGAAGGTTCCGGCTGACACCACGGTCACGGCAACGGTGGGCATCGGCCCGCGTTCGGAAGGTGGCTTCGGCCTTGAAGTGTCCCTCGCCGTTTCCCTGCCGGGCCTGCCGCAGGAACAGGCTCAGAAGCTGATCGAGGAAGCCCATCAGGTCTGCCCCTATTCCAACGCCACCCGCAACAACATCGACGTCAAGCTGTCGCTCGCCTGAGCGAAAGCAATTTCTGACGGACTGGCGGCAGGAGCAATCCTGCCGCCTTCCTTTTGCAGGCGGTTGACGGCTTCCCCCTGACGGGCCACCCTCTCGCAACCTTGGAGAGACGGAGTCGCCCGATGAAAGCCCTTTCCCGCAGCAGTCTCATCCGTACGGCTGCGCTCGCCCTTATGACAGGCCTTGCCGCCACGCCCGCCCTCGCCGCGCAGACGCAATGCGGTGGAGACTTCAAAGCCTTTCTCGCAGGCGTGGAGCAGGAAGCGGTGGCTAGCGGCGTCCCCCAGGGCATCGCCGAACGGGCATTGGCAAACGCCCGGATCGACAAGAAAGTCCTCTCGCGTGACCGTGGGCAGGCTGTCTTCAAGCAGACCTTCATCGAATTCTCTGCCCGTTCTGTCAGCTCTGCGCGCCTGCAGCACGGCGCCAACAACATGAAAAAATATGCGCAGGTCTTTGCCCGCGCCGAAGCGGAGTATGGCGTTCCAGCTGCTGTCATCACGGCCTTCTGGGGGCTTGAGACCGATTTCGGCGCCGTGCAGGGCGACTTCAACACCTTCAACGCCCTCGCCACCATGGCCCATGACTGCCGCCGCCCGCATCTGTTCCGCCCGCAGCTGATTGCCGCCCTGCATATGGTGGCGCATGGCGACCTTGACCCGGCAACCACCACTGGCGCATGGGCAGGCGAAATCGGGCAGGTACAGATGCTGCCGGAGGATATCATCCGCTATGGCGTCGATGGTGACGGCGACAACCACGTCAATCTCAAGACCTCCGCACCGGATGCCATTCTGACGGCCGCACATTTCATCCAGTCGCTCGGCTGGCAGCGCGGCCAGCCCTGGCTCATCGAAGTGGAAACTCCGGCCAATCTCCCGTGGGAAGAAAGCAGTCTCGACAAGACCAAGCCCGTCTCCGAATGGGCAGGCCTTGGCATAAGGGCCCGCGGTGGCACGCTGCCTGCCGGTGCCTTGCCCGCATCTCTCATTCTGCCGCAGGGGCGCAAGGGACCGGCCTTTCTCGCCTTTCCGAATTTCGGCATTTACCTGAAATGGAACCAGTCCTTCATCTACACGACCAGCGCCGCCTATTTTGCCACGCGCCTTGCCGGTGCGCCGGTACTGGCCAAGACCTCGCCCGAGCCGGGTCTTGATGATGCAGGCATGCGCGCGCTTCAAACCAAGCTGCAGGCCCGCGGCCATGATGTGGGCAAGATCGACGGCATCCTCGGCTCCGGCACCCGCCGCGCCGTCCAGACAGAACAGCAGCGCCTCGGCATCCCCGCCGACGGCTGGCCGACACCGGCCTTGCTGCAGAGTCTCTGAGGGAAAGAACAACGAGAAAGGCCCGGAACCGTATGGCTCCGGGCCTTTCTCTTTCACTCGCCAGGAAGTGCTTACTTCCAGCTCTGATGATCGGCAGCTGTGCAGCCGTAGGGCGCGCGGTCGTTGCCGAAACGGGCCTTCAGCTGATCACAGCCCCAGCGGTTGAGCGGAGCGGGCATCATGTTGTTGATCTCCATGCCCGGCTGCTGGAAGGCGGTGGGCGAACTGGTCACGTACCAGACCCAGAAACCGGCGGCACCGACGATCATGAGCAGGATGATGCCCAGAAAGGCCTTCACACCGCGCATCACCACCTGACCGGCCGACGGAGCCGGAGGGCCGGACATCGCCTCCGCTGCAGTGCCTTCGCTGGCCGGCACATCAAGACCTGCCAGCGGATGCAGCGCAGTCTGCCGTTCTTCCTCCGTCATCTCGATACGGGTCAACTGATCGTCCAGAAGCACCGGCAGCGCCGAATTGCCATGGCGCACGGCAAGAGCCACCGCATGGCCCTTTTGCTGGCCGACGATCATCGGCAACTGGCCATTTTCCAGCTTCGTATGGGTAACGCGGCCTGTCTTGTCCTCGGCAAGGCTGTCCGTATAGGTGATGTAGAGGCCGTCCTTCTTGCTTTCAAAGCCGGTTACCTGGACAGGAATTTCCTTCAGGACTGCAGGATTGCGCAAGCGCTTCTGCACACCAAGGGCGCGGATGTACTGGAACATGGTGTAGAAGCAGAGGCCGAACATCAGCAGGCAGAAGCTGCCGAGCGTCAGGACGCGATTCCACAGCTTGTCGAGACCGAGCGTCAGCGTCGCAAGCTCAGGATTGTCACGGGAGATGACGATGCCCGTCTCATAATCCCCCATGTGAATGTCGAGGAACATGATCCGCACTTCGCTCTGATAGGTCTGCCCTTCAAAGGCATAGGCAACCTCAGCCTCACAGTCGGTGAAAACGCCGCGCCGGGTGGTGCACTGGCCGTTGCGCACGTCCCCCTCCACTTCCACCGGATTGAAGCTGATGCGGATGTCCCGCCAGAGATCCGGTCCCTCCCTGACAAGAAGGAAGATGCTGAGAGCCAGCATGATGGGCACTGCCCAAAAAACCGCCTTGGGCATGGAGATAACGTCCCCTTTGAGGGAGAGGGGGCGCACGGGTAAATCAAGCAGTCGGGGTGCCATGAGACCTCTTTCTTGCAACTAGCAGGAGATATCCTGGGAGTTTTAGGAAGATCCAAAGTCCAAAACTGGCATCTAAATCACAAAGTTCCCCTTTGAATGAGATGAGAGCTTATTTTCTGAAAAAACGAGAAACCCCTGTGGAAAACAACAAAAGCGCTGCACAGATCTATTCTTTAGAACTGCACAAAAAAGAACAGGCGCCATCCATTTGCATGGAGAGGCGCCTGCTATACTGCCCCAAGGGGATCAACGACATGCGGGCATCAACCACCTCGCCCGCCGTTCTCCGGCAAAGTTCTCAAGCTTTGCGGCGGCTCGAAAGCCGCCCGGCCGGACTGTGCAGAAACCGGCCTTATCGCGGGGCCATGCGAATGGCGCCATCGAGACGGATCGTCTCGCCGTTGAGCATTTCATTTTCGCAGATGGCCTTCACCAGCTGGGCATATTCGGCGGCCTTGCCGAGGCGCGAGGGGAATGGCACCTGCTCGCCCAGTGACTTCTGCACGTCTTCCGGCAAGCCAAGAAGCATCGGCGTTTCAAAGATGCCGGGGGCGATGGTCATGACACGGATGCCCGACTTCGACAGGTCACGGGCGATCGGCAGGGTCATACCTGCGATTCCCGCCTTGGACGCCGCATAGGCCACCTGCCCCACCTGTCCATCAAAGGCTGCGACAGAGGCGGTGGAAACGATGACGCCGCGTTCGCCGTCTGCGGTCAGCGGGTCCTGTGCCGACATGGCGGTGGCCGCGTGGGCGATGCAGCGGAAAGTGCCCGAGAGATTGACCGCAATCACCTTCTCGAACAGCTCCAGCGAATGCGGCTCGCCACGCGAGGTGGTCTTGGCGGCAGGGGCAATACCGGCACAATTGACGAGAATGCGCTCCACGCCGTGCGCGGCACGCGCGGTGGCAAAGCCGGCCTTGACGCTCTCCTCATTCGTCACATCCACGCTGATGAACAGTCCGCCAATCTCACTGGCAACCGCTTCCCCCTGCTCCGCATTGCGGTCGAACAGAGCCACTTTCACGCCGCTGGCAGCCAAAAGCCGGGCCGTGGCGGCCCCAAGGCCTGATGCACCACCGGTAACAACGGCCGCAATGGCGGATGAGAGTTGCATGAGTTCCTCCTGTTCACACTCTTGACCAAGCCAATGATTTATATTGGCTTTTATGCACTCATTGACGAACGCGTCACATGCAGGGGACTCTGCGCCGAAAGTCGGAGGCGGTCAAGCCAGGCAGCCTTCGGCGAAAGAGGGGATGGCACACATAAACGCCCGCGCCGAGGGTCTGATGCGAGCCGGTGCGGCGGCCGGGCAAATTCAAGACACGATGCACCAGCTTGTCAGCGCCTTGAAGTGACATGATGCATCGGCCATGCCCCGCCATTCATCTGCCGGCATGCGCCCCTCAAGGCCGCAGAATCATGCCTTCCATGGCGGTCAGACAGCCCGGATAGGCGGCACTTGCAGCAGCGGCAATCGTGTCCATATCGCCGTCCACACGGCGGGGATCGTGGTGGAAGAGGACGGGCGTCTTCACCCCGGCCTTCTGCGACAGCTCCACCGCCTTCTGCCATGTGGAATGGCCCCAGCCGCGATAGGTGGGATATTCCTCGTCCGTGAACATGGCGTCGTAGATCATCACGTCCGTACCAGCGACAAAGCGTTCCACATTGGCGTCGATCCCGGGATCGCCATGCTCGTGGTCGGTGATGATGCAGATCGACTTGCCCTGGAAATCGAAGCGGTAACCACAGGCGCCGCCCGGATGATTGAGGCGGATGGTGCGGATCGACAGGCCATCATTGCGCGGCAGATTTTCACCGGCGCGGAAGCTTCGGAAGGTCACGGCCTTCAGCGTGTTGGCGGCCACGGGGAAGATCGGGGGGGACATGATCCGGCAAATGATGTCGGTCAAGTCCGTTTCATCCTGAAAGTGGCCAGCCCAGGCATTGATGGTGAAAGCCGGATCATAGGCAGGCTTGAAGAAGGGCAGACCGCAGATGTGATCGAGATGGGTGTGAGTGAAGAGCAGGTCAAAGGACCGGCTGCCCTGCATGCACAGTTCGGCACCAAGCTTGCGCGCACCCGAGCCGCAGTCGACCAGAACGAGAGCATCCCCCGCCCTCAGTTCAAAACAGGTCGTCTCACCGCCATACTTCAAGGTGCCAGCCCCAGGAGTGGGTGTGGAACCACGCACGCCCCAGCACCGGAGCCAGAAATCTTCCGCCACGCGGCCTCTCCCTATGCTGCCGCTTCACCAGACCTGGCAGCAGCCAGGTCGCGGGTCGTGCGCTCAAGACGCTGGGCCAGAGTTCTCATCACTTCCAATGACATATCAGGAAATTCTTTCAAAAGTTTCAGGAAATCGTCCTTGCTGACAGACAGCACGTCCATGTCGGTTCTGGCGACCAGCGTTGCGGTTCGCGGCACATCGCAGAGAATGGCAATCTCGCCGACGATGGAATGCTGGCGGGCGATGGCAACGGTCTGGTCCTGGCCGTTACTGTGCACCCGCACATCCGCTTCTCCCTTCAGAATGATGAAGGCCGTATCGCCCTCCTCTCCCTGCTCGCACAGATGCTCTCCCGGCTGAAAGCCGATCCGGTCACTGATAAATGCCAGAAGCCGCAATTTGGTTTCATCGATGCCCCGGAACAGGGGCACCTTGCGCAGGGCGTCGACTTCCAGATCGAGAGACACGGCCAACCTCCATTACACCATTACTTGCAGCCAGAGCTTGTTTCAGGCTTGTTCTTCCCTGTTGTCCTGCCGGACGGTCCGGCCCTGATCCATGATCACGGCCTGATCGAATTCCGAGGCTATGTCAGCATGCGCCGTTCCAAACAGCACCGTACGGCCCGCAAGGATCTCCCGCAATATGCGGCGCAACTGTTTGTCATCTTCGCCAGGACCTGCGGCAACATCGTCGAGAATAGTGACAGGCGCATTTTTCAGCAGGCCCCTGACAAGCGCAAGCTTGCGGCGCTGGCCGGCGGACAGGCGCGAGCCGCTGACGCCCACATGATAGTCAAAGCCGGTGAAGATGATCGGCTCGCGCAGGCCCTCCTCCTCCACAACCTGCCGCACCAGCGCGTCGATCCGCTGGCGCGCGTCGCGCCGGTCCAGACGGGCACGGCCGAAGAGCAGGTTGTCCTCAATACTGAGCGGTGGCAGATAGACGGCCGGGTCAACCGCGATGAAATTCCGGCTGCCGTCCACCACCTTGTGCCGGAAGTCGCGCCGGGCCTCGACCACCTTCGTGCGCATGTCCTCGTCCAGAACACCCAGGCGGTGGCGGGCGGGAACGAGGCGGAAGGCCAGCGTCACGAGACGTGCCCGGTCGGCTGGCGTGATCGTATTCTTCAGCGCTTCAGACCGGAAAGCCCGCACGATCCTGTCGAACTCGGGCAGATCATCCTGCGTGATGAAGGAATAGGTGCTGAGCAGGCCTGAATCGCCACTGACATTGGCAAAAAGCTCGACCATCGTCTCGGCAATGCGCAGGCCCAGCAGCTCGAGCTTTGTCTCCAATCCGGTCTCGGACAGAAACTGCTTCACCTCCGGCATGGAGGGCATCTGATCCATCATCACATTGGGATCAGACGGCACCGCAAAGAACAGGTTCTCGGCAAGGGAAGCGTTCTGGTTGAAGGAATTGGCGTCCCACAGGTCCACCAGGGCGGCAATACGGCCATCTTCGTGAATACGTTCGGCGATCCGGCTACGGACAGCCAGAATACGCTCGGCAAAGCCCGGATCGCGTGCCGGATCAAAGCGGGACTGGAGGCCAAGACGGTAGATGTCGCCCTCCATGCCGGCCGCAGACAGCAACGCCAGCGCCAGCACGTCAAGATCTTCCCGGGATGCAACGCCCGCAGCCCGCAGATCTTCCCAGGTGGCGTGAATATCATGCAGCGGATTGCGGGTTTCGCGTGCCTCACGCATCGCCCGCAAGAAGCTGTCGAGGTCCTTGCCCGAGCGCTGCACCTCGTTCTGTGGCCGGTGCTTCAGCCCGTAATACAGATTGTCACGGATGGTGCCGGTCCAGATGTGCACCGCGCCGCCCACATAGGCGATTTCCCGGCCGAGGGTTGCTTCACCCAGGCGCTCCAGGTCATGGCCGCCAATCTCCACCCGTCCTGAGGCCGGACTAACCAGTCCTGCCGCCAATTGCAGCACCTCCGAGCGGCCTGAGCCATCACCGCCAACAATGGCGCAATGGGTGCCTTCCGGCACGTCCAGGGAAACGCCAAGAACCTCCTGCCCTGCCGCGCCGCCAGAGAAGGTGACATTGTGCATCTCGAGTGCACCTGCAAGGGTGGTGCGCTCATCTCCCACCAGCCTCTCGACCGGATAGATGTCAGCGGTGTCGAAGTTTTCCACAACGGTCTGGTATTTCACCTGCACATCGGCGACCAGCTGATAATAGGCCAGCAGTTCCTTCCAGGGTCCGGCCAGATCCTTGTAGGCGGCAATCACCGCCAGCAGGGCACCGATGCTGAGATTACCCTGAATGACCAGATAACCGCCGATCAGATAGAAGAAGAATGGCGTCAGCTGGTTCATGAAATTATTCACGAACTTGATGAAGTACTTCCGGTTGTAGATCTCGTATCGGATCTTGAAATTTTCGTAGAGCCGGTCGGCAATATCGGCCGAATGAAGTGCCGAAGTATCATTGGCGTGAATTTCATGAACGCCCGTAATGGCTTCCCCGAGCTTGTCGGAAATGACGCGAACGTTCTTCACGCGCTGCCGCGACAGAAGCACGACCTTTTTCTGAAGCTTCGGAATGATATAGGCCTGCAGCGGATAGGAGCTGACGGCAGCAAGGCCCAGCAGCGGGTCCTGCATGAAGATGAAGCCCACCTGCACCACCAGAAGGCCGCCCTGGTAGGCTGGCAGCGCAATGGCGTCGCCGACAAACCCGCCCACATCTTCCACCTCGGCGGTGATCATGGGAATGATTTCACCTGAGCTCACCTTCCGGAAGTGCGGCAGGCGGAATCTCAGCACACGTTGAAAAAGCTCGAAGCGCAGGCGGCGCAGCATGCGTTCGCCCAGCCGCCCCTTGTAAACATTGATCCAGAGCTTCAGCCCGTTGCTGACAACGACGAGGGCAAGAAACGTGATGCAGAGCAGGAAAAGGTAGGAGATCTGATCAAACTCAAATCCCTGAATTTCCCTCGGAAAACCATCACCCTGCACAGCATCGTTGACGATCTGTTTTGGCAGTTCCAGCAGGATGTAGCTGACCGGATAAGACAGTACCGTCAGAAAGAGGATGAAGAGCTGTTGCCGCGCACTGAACTTCCAGATGAAGCGAAAAAGGCTTTTTTCCATAGTGAAGTCCAGTCTGGCGAAACTGCGGCCATCCTTGTACTGGTATGACGTTGCCAGTTAACTCGCAACGCCGGATATGCCATAGAGGCAGAAAGTTTTTCTGATCCGCCCCAAAACTGCCGGAATTCAAGAGAGCAAAGGCGCAGGACGGAAAGGGATCGGCTTCAGGCCGGAGCGGTTTACGCTCGGGAGAGCCGCGACAGAGACACACGACGGGGCACCACGCGGGGGCACATGAAGTCCGAATCGCCACGAATCCTGATCTACAGCCATGACTCCTTTGGTCTTGGCCATCTGCGCCGGTGCCGTGCCATTGCGCAGTCACTGGTCGGCAAGTTTGATACGCTGTCGGTCCTGATTCTTTCCGGCTCGCCGATTATCGGCAGCTTCGAATTCCGTTCGCGGGTGGATTTTGTACGCATTCCCGGCGTCATCAAGCTGCGCAACGGGGAATACACGTCCCTGTCGCTGCATCTCAACATCGACCACACGCTGGAGATCCGCTCCTCCATCATCGAGCACACGGCACAGGTCTTTGCCCCCGACATCTTCATCGTCGACAAGGAGCCTCTCGGCCTGCGCGGTGAGGTGCTGGGCACGCTGGAAATGCTGAAAGAAACCGGTACCCGGCTGGTTCTGGGTCTGCGCGACGTGATGGATGACCCGCATATCCTGCAGCAGGAATGGGAGCGCAAGAACGTGCATCCCGCACTGGAGGATCTTTATGACGAGTTGTGGGTCTATGGCCCGGAGGGCATGTGCGATCCGCTGGCAGGGATAGACCTGCCGCAATCCGTCTTCGACAAGATGCTCTACACCGGCTTTCTGCGCCGCGAAATGCCCAAGGGCGCCAAGCTGACGGAGCCCCTCCCCTTTGGCGAGGAACCCTTCATTCTGGTCACGCCCGGCGGCGGTGGTGACGGAGTGGAGATGGTGGACTGGGTGATGCGGGCATATGAATCGCACGGACGGCCGCTGTTTCCAGCTCTGATCGTGCTTGGCCCCTTCATGCCGGCGGCGGCAGTGTCGGATTTCATGGCACGGGCGGAGCATCTGCGCGACGTGCATATCATGCGCTTCACCCCGCAGATCGAGCCCTACCTTCAGGCAGCAACGGCAATCGTCGGCATGGGCGGCTACAACACGTTCTGCGAGATCCTGTCCTTCGACAAGCCGACCCTGCTGGTGCCGCGCATCATCCCGCGCCGGGAGCAGGCGATCCGCGCCGCTCAGGCCGAGGAAAAGGGACTGCTGACGGTGCTGCCGATCGAGCGCTATCCGCAAGTTGAGCCCATGCTGGACGCCCTGGCGGCTCTGCCCGGCCGCGCCCGGCCCTCCATGGCGGGAGTGGACAACCTTCTTAGCGGCATCGAGGTGATAGAGACACGCGTGGAGGAAATCCTGTCCGCCCGCCCCCGCTTCCAGCAGCAGCGCCGCTCCGCCGTCTGAGCGCGCCCTTTCAGATCAAGACCAGAGGCTTCTCCCATGTCCCGCATTGCTGTTGTCGTGAAAGGCTATCCGCGCCTGTCGGAAACCTTCATCGCACAGGAAATCCTCGGGCTGGAGCGCCGGGGCATCGGCCAACTGATTGTGGCGCTGCGAAAGCCCTACGACCCCTTCATTCACGAGCTGCACCGGCAGATCAGTGCCGAAGTGCTGTATCTGCCGGAATATCTGAAAGACGATCCGAAGCGCGTTGCCCGCGCCCGCCGCTGGGCGGAGCAGCAGCCCACTTATGCCGCAGCCCGCGCCCTGTTCGAAGCTGATCTGAAGCATGAGAGCAATGCAGGCCGGCACCGGCGCTGGGGTCAGGCCTGCGTCTTTGCCCATGAGTTGCCGGAAGACGTGACGTGGATCCACACCCACTATCTGCACACGCCCTGTTCGGTGGCGCGTTATGCGGCGCATCTGTCCGGGCGCGGCTGGTCTTTCTCGGCCCACGCCAAGGACATCTGGACAAGCCCCGAATGGGAGCTGCGCACAAAGCTTGATGATGCCGCATGGGGCGTGACCTGCACCTCGGTCAATGTTGACTATCTGCGCAGCCTCTCGGCCGATCCTGCCAAGGTGGAGCTGGTCTATCACGGGCTGGACTTCACCGGTTTTCCCGAACCCTCTGGCCGCCCCTCCACCCGTGACGGCAGCGGCGAGCCGGTGCGGCTTCTGTCCGTTGGCCGGGCCGTGGCGAAGAAGGGCTATGACGATCTTCTGGCCGCCCTCGCCCGCCTGCCGCAAGGGCTCAACTGGCATTTCACCCATATCGGCGGCGGCGAATTGTCCGAGAGCCTCAAGGCGCAGGCGGACAAGCTCGGCCTTTCCCCCCGTATCACCTGGATGGGCGCCCGCCCGCGTGAGGAGGTGATTGCTGCCTCCCTTGACGCCGACCTGTTTGTCCTTCCTTCCAAGGTAACGAAAAGCGGTGACCGGGACGGCCTGCCCAACGTGCTGATGGAGGCCCAGTCGATGGGCCTGTGCTGCCTGTCCACCGCCGTTTCCGCCATTCCGGAGCTGATCGACAACGGCGCAACGGGCATTCTGGTGCCCCCGGCAGATCCTGCGGCGCTGGCAGAGGCGATGGCCCGGCTGATCACGGCACCCGCCCTGCGTGATGAACTGGGCCTTGCCGCCTCGCGCAAGGTGCGGGCCGAATTTGCCACCGCGCCAGGACTGGACCGGCTGGCGGTGAAGTTCAGGGCACTGGTCTGACCGGAATGCGCACCGCCTTCTATGCGCCTATGAAGCCTGCCGATGATCCGGTGCCCTCCGGCGACCGGACCTTTGCGCAGCTCATCCTGCGGGCGCTGGAAGCGGGCGGCCATGACACCCGCGTGGCCAGCAGACTGAAGACATGGCGCGCCGCACCGGAAGACCTGCCGCAGGCTCATGCGGCGGCACAGGTGGAGGCCGAGCGGATCACCGGCGGTTGGGAAGCGGATGGCTGGCGCCCGGATGTGTGGGTGACCTATCACCTCTACCACAAGGCCCCGGACTGGATCGGGCCTGCGGTGGCGGACCATTTCGCGATCCCCTATGTGGTGCTGGAAGCCAGCCGTGCGCCCAAGCGTCAGACCGGCCCCTGGGCATATGGGTTTGCCGCCGCCGATGCGGCGCTTCAGCGCGCTGATGCGGTGGGTGCGATCCACCGGGCCGATGCGGGCTGCCTTGAGCCGGTGCTGCCGCCGGATGTGCTGCATCTCTTCCCGCCGTTTCTCGACGCAACGCCGTTTCTGAAACCGCGCCCGTCCCGGCCCGGAGAAGGCCCGGTGCGGCTGCTGGCGGTGGGAATGATGCGCCCCGGTGACAAGGAGGCCTCCTACCGGGTGCTGGCCGAGGCGCTGGCGCAAGTGATGGACCTCGACTGGGAGCTGACCCTCGTTGGTGATGGATCTTCCCGCGAAAGTCTGACGCCGCTGTTTCCCGCCGACCGCTGCCGCTTTGCAGGAGCCCTGCCGCCGGAAGCGCTGCCGCAGCAGTATCTCTGCCACGATGTATTCGTCTGGCCAGCCATCCGCGAAGCGTTCGGCTTTGTCTTTCTGGAAGCGCAGGCAAGCGGGCTGGCCGTTGCGGGCGGCGCCACCTTTGGGGTGCCGGATATTGTCGAGGATGGCCTGACCGGGCTTCTGTCATCCGAAGGCGATGCAGGCGCCCTCGCCGCCAGCCTGCGCCGTCTGATCCTGGACCGGCGCCTCCGCACTGCCATGGGAGAGGCTGCCCGCGCCCGTATTCTCGCCCGGCATGATCTCGGCGCGGGCGCATCCCGTCTCGATGCCCTTCTCCATGCAGCGCAAAAGCACTATCTGGGTGTGAGGACGAGACTTTGATGACCAGCACATCCACACGCCCCCTGCACGCCTTCATCCATGTTCAGCACCTCCTCGGCACCGGTCATGCGGTACGGGCGGCCGCCATCGGGCAGGCGCTGGCAGCACGCGGCGTGGACGTGACGCTGGCGACCGGCAACATTCTGCCGCCGACGCTGGATGTCTCCGGCCTCACCGTCATCGAACTGCCGCCGGTGCGCAGCCCCGATGCAGTGTTCAACCGGCTGGTGACGCCGGAGGGCGTTGACATTGACGAGGCATGGATGGCCAACCGGGCAGAGGCCACGATGACTGCCTTCAAGTCCCGGCCTGTCGATATCCTCCTCACCGAAACCTACCCCTTCGGCCGCCGCCAGTTCGAGTTCGAGCTGGCACCGCTCTTGGCTCATGCTCGCGCATTGCCACGGCGGCCCCTGACCGCCAGTTCCATCCGCGACATTCTGGTGCGCAAGCAGCAGCTCTGGAAAGAAGAGTGGATGGCGGATCAGGCGCTGGCCTCCTATGACCGGGTGCTGGTCCATTCCGATCCGGACTTCGTGGAGCTGGGAGACAGCTTCCCCTTCGCGGACCGCATAGCCCATCTGGTGCGCTACACCGGCTATGTCAGCACGGACGGGCGGCCAGAGGCGCCCGGCGAAGATGGCCGGGACGAGGTGATCCTCTCCTGCGGTGGCGGCGCTGTTTCTGCTGCTCTCATTGAAGCGGCCCTTGGTGCCCGCGCCCTGTCGGCACGCGCAGGTGATGCGCGCTGGCGGCTTCTGGTGGGCCATGACGTAGAGGCGGAGGCTTTCGCCTCTTATGTGGCACGCGCACCGCAAGGCATGATCGTGGAGCGGGCACGCCGGGATTTCCCGAACCTTCTCGCCCGCGCAAGGCTATCTGTCAGTCAGGCTGGCTACAACACGGTGCTGGATATCCTGCGGGCGGGCGTGCCCAGCGTGCTTGTGCCGTTTGCACAGGTGAAGGAAACCGAGCAGACCCAGCGTGCCGAGGCGCTGGCAGGGCACCGCCGGGCTGTCATGCTGGCCGAGAAGGACCTTTCTGCCGCCACACTTGCCCGGGCGGTGGATGAGGCCTTGTCCCTGCCCGCCAATGCCACCTCCGTTCGCCTTGGCGGCGCGGAGGCGAGCGCCGCCATTCTCCTCAAGGATCTGGAAGAGTTCCGCACATGACGATTGAGCTCGCCGCGTTCCGGGACAGCCTCAGGGCACATCTCGACTGGTTTGCGGAGCGGGACCGGAAGGTGCGGTTCTGGTGGCGCGATGATGATGCCATCGAGCCGACGCCGGCGCTGGAAGCTATCCTAACCCTCGCCCGCGCTCACAAGGTGCAGGTGGCCCTGGCCGTGATACCCCGGACGGCGACGCAGGCGCTTGCCCAGCGGCTGGCGGAGGATCCCCATGCGGTGGTGCTGCAGCATGGCTGGCAGCATCTCAACCACCAGCTCAAGGATCTGGGCGAAAAGGCATCCGAATTCGGCACGCGCAGGGCCGAGGCAGAAGCGTTGACAGAGCTGAAAGCCGGATACGAGAGGCTTGGCCAGCTGTTCGGGCCGCGCTTTGTGCCTGCCATGGTGCCGCCCTGGAACCGGATCGCTCCCGGCATCATCCGCCGCCTGCCCGAAGCCGGACTGACTGGTCTCTCGACCTTCACATGGCACTATCACGGCCCGCACGTGGTGCAGGCCCATGTGGACATCATCAAGTGGAAGAAGGACCGGCGCTTCATCGGCTGGAAGAGTGCGAGGAACCGGCTCGACCTGCAGTTTTTACGCCGCCGCAACACGGACAGGGAACCGCTGGGGATTCTCACCCATCACCTCGTTCACGACGAGGGATGTCAGGCGTTTCTTGAGGAATTTCTAGCCATCGCTGCGCATCACCCCGGTGCAGACTGGCCAGACGTGCCTGAGCTTTTCCGCGAATAAGCAACCGTCACTGCGTGGCGGCAGCCTCCCGGCAGGTGCTGCACAGGCCGCGCAGTTCGATGACCGTCTTGCGCAGGGCGAAGCCTTCGCCCTTGGCCCAGCCACCGAGACGCCGGGAGACTTCTTCGTCGGCAAATTCGCTGACCGATCCGCAGGTTTCGCAGATGGCAAAGGCTGTGCTGGCGTGATCCTCGCAGGAAGGATGGCGGCAGGCGACAAACGCATTGAGGCTTTCCAGGCGGTGAACCATGCCCATTTCAACGAGCTTTTCCAGCGCCCGGTAGACCTGCAGCGGCGCCCGGAAGCCCTCCACCCGCAGCTTGTCGAGGATGGTATAGGCCGTCAGCGGTCCCTGCGCCTCTTCCAGCGCGCCGAACACGAGGTTCTGATTGCGCGTCAGGCCGGAGCGGTCGTGGTGATGATGATGATGGTCGTGGTGTTCACTCATCGTCGTTTCCTTCTCTCCGCCGCCGGTCAGCCCGCACTGCCCGTGTTGCGCTTGCGGCCCAGCATGGACCGGACCGGGAACAGGCTTACACCGAAAAGCAGCATCGCCGCCACCACGATGGACGGTCCAGAGGGCGTGTCAAAGTCCAGTGAGGCAAAAAGCCCCATGACAACGGCGCAGGCCCCCACCAGCGCGGCGATCACCGCCATCTGCTCCGGCCCGGCAGAAAGCCTGCGGGCGGTGGCGGCAGGAATGATCAAGAGCGCCGTGATCAGCAGCACGCCGACAATCTTCATGGCAATGGCAATCACAGTCGCCATCAGAACCATGAAAATCAGATTCGCCCGCTGCGGCTGCATGCCCTCGGCTTCGGCCAGATCCGCGTTGACCGTGCCGGCGAACAGCGGCCGCCAGATCATCGCCAGAACAGCAAGCACCACCGCGCCGCCGCCATAGATGATGCCAATGTCCAGCCGCGACACGGACAGGATATCGCCGAAGAGGAAGCCCATCAGATCCATGCGGATCCAGGTCATGAAGGCCAGGCACACGAGGCCCAGCGCCAGCGATGAATGGGCGAGAAGCCCCAGGAGCGCATCGGATGACAGCCCGCCACGCCGCTGCAGGGTCAGCAGCAGCACAGACACCAGCGTGCAGATGACGAAGACTGCCAGCGTGATGTTGACATTCAGCAGGAACGCCAGCGCCACCCCCAGCAGCGAGGCATGGGACAGCGTGTCGCCGAAATAGGCCAGCCGCCGCCAGACGATGAAACAGCCAAGCGGCCCCGCCACAAGTGCAACGCCGATGCCAGCCAGAATGGCGCGGGTGAAGAAATCATCCAGCATGGCGCCCATCCTCCTTCACGCTGGCGCAAGGTTCAGCGCCCGCTTCATGGCCGTGACCATGTCCATGGTGATGATGGCCCCCATGGTGGTGGTGATGATTGTGCCCGTGGTCATGATGGCCATCGCCTGGATGGCAGCTGTCGGTGACAGAGCCATCTGCGTGGCGCACACGCCCATCGGGCAGATGCTCGTGATCATGGCTGTGCTCATAGACAGCCAGCGCCCCGGCAGCCCGGATGCCGAAGAGCTCGCGGTAGGCGCTGGAGCGGGCGACATTGACCGGGGTGCCACGGCAGCAGACGTGGCCGTTGAGGCAGATGACCTGATCCGTCGCAGCCATCACCACATGCAAGTCGTGGGAGATCATCAGGATGCCGCAGCCGATCCGGTCGCGCAGATCCTTGATCAGGTCATAGAGGAGGATCTCGCCGTTGTAATCCACTCCTTGTACAGGCTCATCCAGCACGAGAAGATCCGGCTTGCGGGCAAAGGCGCGGGCCAGAAGCGCCCGCTGCATCTCGCCGCCCGAAAGGTTGCGCATCTCCGCCTTGATCAGGTGAGCGATGCCCGTAGCGGACAGGGCTTCAACAGCCTCGGCTTCGGACAACGGCGAGGTGAGGCGCATGAAGCGGCCGACCGTCAGCGGCAGTGTCCAGTCGATGGCAACCTTCTGCGGCACATAGCCAACCCTGAGCCCATCCTTGCGGACCGAAGTGCCCTCCGTCGGCGCGATGATGCCAAGCGCCATCTTGGCAGTTGTGGACTTGCCGGACCCGTTGGGACCGATGAGCGTGACAATTTCACGCGGGGCCACGGTCAGATCGACGCCGCGCACCAGCCAGCGGCCATCGCGCTGCACGCCCGCATTGGACAATTGGATGAGATGGGAGCCGCTGGGAGACAAGCCGGTTGCTTTCCAGTGTGAGGATCGGGGTTGCCGGGACTTATCTCATACGTTATACGATCACGCAAATGATGTAACAACATAACATCACAAAATCCGCCTGACGCACCTTCTGCGCCGGGCCTTTCCCCCGAGGACTGAAGGAGACTTCCCATGTCCCAGACTTCCCGCACCGGCTCGAAGAGCCGCCTCGCCCGCGCAGCATTGGCCGGCACGGCCCTCATGCTGCTCAGCCTCTCCCCTGCACTTGCCGCTCCCAAGGTGGTTGCCTCGATCAAGCCGGTGCAGAGCCTTGTTGCCGCCGTCATGGACGGCGTGGGTGAACCCTCCGTCGTCGTCGATGGCGCCGCCTCCCCGCATACCTTCGCGCTGAAGCCCTCCACGGCCAAGCTGATCGCCGATGCGGATGTCGTGTTCTGGGTCGGGCCGGAGCTGGAGCCTTTCCTGGAGAAGCCGCTCGAAACGCTGGGCGAAAAGGCTGAAGCGGTCGAACTCTCCGAAGCGCCGGGCGTCACCAAGCTGCCGGTGCGCGAGGATGCCAACTTCGAGCCGCACCACCACGCCGATGAGGAAGGCGAAGCCGGCCACGAGGGCCATGATCACGGCGCCCATGATCACTCAGGCCATGATCACACGGGCCATGATCACGCGACCGAAGCCAAGGAAGCGCCAAGCCATGATCACGGCCATGGAGATGAGCACGGCACATTCGATGCCCACGTCTGGCTCGACCCGGAGAACGCCAAGGCGATGGCGGACGACATTGCCCATCACCTCGCCGAAGCCGACCCGGCAAACGCGGCCACCTATGCTGCCAATGCCAAGGCCCTGAAAGAGAAGCTGACTGCGCTTGAAACCGCACTGACGGCAGAGCTGGAGCCGGTCAAGGACAAGCCCTTCGTCGTCTTCCACGATGCCTATCAGTATTTCGAACAGCGCTTCGGCGTGCGCGCAGCTGGCTCCGTCACCCTCAGCCCGGAAGTGCAGCCGGGTGCGGAGCGCGTGGCTGCACTCCAGACCAAAATGAAGGATCTGGGTGCTGTCTGCATCTTTTCCGAGCCGCAGTTCGAACCCAAGCTCGTCAACGTGCTGATCGAAGGCACAGATGTGCGCACCGGCGTTCTCGATCCCCTCGGCGCAGATGTGGCCAATGGCAAGGACCTCTATTTCGAGGTTGCCCGCAAAATGGCTGACTCGCTGAAGTCCTGCCTCTCTGGCCAGAGCTGATACGGGCATACCGGCAAGGCTGAAACACCAAGGGCGCGGAGATGATCCGCGCCCTTGATCTTGTCCGGAATATCCGGAGCTCAGATGCCGTCGCCGCCAGTGAAATAGCCGGTCGCCGGGATGAGGCCTTCACGGCGCAGATACTGCAGCACCTCTTCGGCCAGTGCCTCCGGCTCACGCCCTGCCGTCTTGAGATGCAGCTCCGGGCTCTCCGGGGCCTCGTAGGGGCTGCTGATGCCGGTGAAATTCGGGATCTCCTCAGCTTCCGCCTTGCTGTAAAGGCCCTTCGGATCACGCGCCTTGCAGTCCTCCAGCGGCGTGTCGACGAAGATCTCGACAAATTCACCCGGCTGCAGCAGATCCCGCGCCATCTGGCGTTCGGCCTTGAAGGGCGAGATGAAGGACACCAGCGTGATCAGGCCTGCATCGGTGAAGAGCTTCGCCACCTCGGCAACGCGGCGGATGTTTTCCACCCGGTCTGCATCGCTGAAGCCCAGGTCCCGGTTGAGGCCGTGGCGCACATTGTCGCCGTCGAGGACATAAGTATGCCGGCCTTCGAGGTGCAGTTTCTTCTCCACGATTGAGGCGATGGTTGACTTACCCGAGCCTGACAGGCCCGTGAACCACAGCACCACCGGCTTCTGCCGCAGGCTTTCGCTGCGGGCGGACTTGTCCACATCTAGCGCCTGCCAGTGAATGTTGCTCGCCCGGCGCAGCGCATGAGCCACCATGCCTGCTCCCACCGTCGCATTGGTCATGCGGTCAATGAGGATGAAGGCACCCATGGTGCGGTTCGCGCCATAGGCCTCGAAAGCAGCCGGAGCCGCCAGCGATATGTTGCAAAGGCCGATCTCGTTCAGCGCCAGCGTCTTGGCTGCCGTCTGTTCGAAGGTGTTGACGTTGATCTTGTGGCGGATATCCGTCACCGATGCGGTGAGCGTGCGCGCGCCAATCTTCAGCAGGTAGGATCGGCCCGGCAGCAGGGCCTCCTCTGCCATCCAGATCACATGAGCCGAAAGCTGGTCTGCCACGTCCGGGCGGGACTGGACGGGCGCCAGCACATCACCCCGGGAAATATCGATCTCGTCCTTGAGGACAATGGTGACAGCTTCACCGGTGCCTGCGCTCTGCACATCACCATGGGCCCCAAGAATGCGCGTGACCGTCGATGTCTTGCCTGAAGCGGCGACAACAAGCCCATCTCCAACGGCCACACGCCCGCTGGCGATAGTGCCGGAATAGCCGCGGAAGTCGAGGTTCGGCCGGTTCACCCACTGAACGGGAAAGCGGAAAGGCTGACCTGTGCCGGCAAGGCTGACATCCACACTTTCCAGATGCTCCAGAAGCACGGGGCCATCATACCAGGGCATGCGGGCGCTGCGGCTGGTGACATTGTCGCCGTAACGGGCGGAGATGGGGATCGCCTGCAGTGTCTCGAAGCCGAAGCTCTGCGCCAGCTCTTCAAACGCTTCCCGGATCTCGTTGAAGCGCTCCTGCGAGAAATCCACGAGGTCGATCTTGTTCACCGCCAGCACCGCGTGGCGAATGCCCAACAGCGAGGCAATGAAGGCGTGGCGGCGGGTCTGGGTCATCAGCCCGTGTCGGGCATCGACCAGCAGCACAGCCAGATCGGCGGTGGAAGCGCCAGTCGCCATGTTGCGGGTGTATTGCTCGTGGCCCGGCGTGTCGGCGACGATGAACTTGCGCTTGTCCGTGGCAAAGAAGCGGTAGGCCACGTCGATGGTGATGCCCTGCTCGCGCTCGGCCTCAAGACCGTCCACCAGCAGGGCCAGGTCCATGTCCTCGCCCACGGTGCCGTGCTTGCGGCTGTCCTTTTCCAGTGCCGCCAGCTGGTCCTCGAAGATCAGCTTGGTGTCGTAGAGCAGACGGCCAATCAGCGTGGACTTGCCGTCATCCACGCTGCCGCAGGTGAGGAAACGCAGCTGGTCCTTGTTTTCCTGCGAGCGGATATAATCGAGCACGGCCTCTTCGGACGTGAGGTGTTCAGAGAAGTCCATGATCAGAAATACCCCTCGCGCTTTTTCTTTTCCATGGAGGCGCTGTCGTCGTGGTCGATCAGGCGGCCGGAGCGTTCGGATGTGCGTGCAATCAGCATCTCGCGCAGAACAGCAGGCAGCGTATCAGCCTCCGATTCAATGGCACCGGTCAGCGGATAGCAGCCGAGCGTGCGGAAGCGGACTGACTTTTCCTCCACAGTCTCCCCGGCACGCAGCTTCATCCGGTCGTCATCGACCATGATCAGCATGCCGTCGCGCTCCACCACCGGGCGGCGCGCTGCGTAATAGAGCGGCACCATCGGGATGTTTTCCGCCAGGATGTACTGCCAGATGTCCAGCTCGGTCCAGTTGGACAGGGGGAAGGCGCGGATGGATTCGCCCTTCGCCACGCGGGCGTTGTAGAGGTTCCAGAGTTCCGGCCGCTGGTTCTTCGGGTCCCAGGTATGGGCCGCCGTGCGGAAGGAGAAAACGCGCTCCTTGGCACGGGACTTTTCCTCATCGCGCCGTGCGCCGCCAAAGGCCGCATCGAAGCCGTATTTCGTCAGCGCCTGCTTCAGCGCTTCGGTCTTCATGATGTGGGTGTGAACCTGCGAGCCATGATCAAAGGGATTAATGTTCTGCGCCAGCCCGTCCGGATTGGTGTGGACGATCAGTTCCAGCCCGAGCCGCTTCACGGTCTCGTCGCGGAAGGTGATCATCTCGCGGAACTTCCAGCCCGTATCCACATGCAGGAAGGGGAAAGGCGGCTTGGAAGGATAGAAGGCCTTCATCGCCAGATGGAGCATCACGGAGGAGTCCTTGCCGATGGAGTAGAGCATCACCGGATTGCGGAACTCTGCCGCCACCTCGCGGATGATGTGAATGCTCTCCGCCTCAAGGCGCCGGAGATTGCTGAGCCGGTCTGACATGCGATTGCCTTTCCCTCTTTCCGGCGGCAGGCTGATGCACCGGAAACGTAGACGAGAGACTACCGGGCGCGGCTTCGAGGCATAAGAAACAGTTTTGCGCAGAATGCGGGATGCAGGACCTTTAGTGCCGCCTTTTGCGGTTCTTGGAGAAATCCCTTCGGCAGCATCAATTCAGGCCCATGGCGTGCACGCATGCTTGGAATCAGGCCGCCATTGCCGCCGCCGGACATGTATCAATCGGTCAGCGTGCTTTCTCAGCGGCAAAGCGCAGGCAGGCCTGCATCAGGATGAGCGCCGGTGTTGGCGGCGTGTCGGCGCGGGTGGTCAGCCCCACCGGCCCCAGCGTTTCCGCCGTCTTCACGGGCAGCTCGACAAGATCCCCATTGGCAATATCGCGCGCGACCACGCCGCTGGAGATGATCCACACAGCATCGCTGTCCAGCGTGTAGATACGCCCGAACGTGTCAGAGATTGTCTCCACCCGCTTCGGTAAATGGCTGACGCCGTTGGCAATCATCAGCCGCTCCACATACGGCCGGATGATCGCCTCCCGCGTTGGGTAAAGCACTGTGAAATCCGCAATCCGCGCCAGATCTGCCAAGAGCTCATCCAGCAGCGGATGCCCCCGGCGCACCACCAGCGACACGCTTTCGGAATAAAGATGTGTGAAGGACAGACCCTGCATCTGTTCCGGATCTGAAAGCCGCCCGACGACAAGATCCAGCTCCCCCACCCTGAGACGGCCCAACAGAAAGCGGTTGGGCCCGGTTTCCATCGTCAGAACCGTGCCGATGGCCTCCGCCTCGAAGCGCTGCACCGCCTCGGGAAAGATGCGCGCTGCCACGCTTGGCAAGACGCCGACATTCAGGAACGAATCCCCCGACATGCGCGCCTGCGCCACACTGTCGAGCCCCTGCTTCAGCGCCGCAAGGCTCGCCCCAGCGTAATGCAGCAGCACGTCGCCGAACTGGGTCAGTTCCACGCCCTTGCGCGAGCGCTCGAACAGGCGCACGCCGAGGATTTCCTCCAGCTCCTTCAGTGTCTTGGAGACGGCCGGCTGGGTGATGGCCAGCGCATCCGCCGCCTTCACGAGGCTCCGTCTGCGGGCCACCTCCAGAAAGCACTGGATGTGGCGGTACTTTACCCGGCCATCAATGATCATCCATTCCCTCCGGTTATGTTCTTTGCCTAATTTGTCATTTTACATAACCGATGAATGAATGAAATAGTCTGCTGCAGGAGAGAACGCGCCCCGCAAGGGGATGCGGCAAGAGGGAGAGATTGCGTTGCAGATGATCCGCGCAAACGGGGTGTGCCTGCATGTGAGCGACAGCGGCGAACAGCACTTGCCTGTTCTCGTTTTCGCCAATTCGCTTGGCACGGACTTCCGCTCATGGGACCGGGTGGCGGCGCATTATTCCGGGAAGTTCCGGATCCTGCGCTATGACATGCGCGGCCACGGCCTGTCCGAATACCCCGATGGCCCCTATTCCATTGATGATCTTGTCGCCGACCTCGACCAGCTCCTGGCTGCACTCGGAATCACCTCTGCCGTTGTCGTGGGCCTGTCTGTCGGCGGACTGGTGGCACAAGGGCTGGCAGCCCTGCGCCCCGGTCTGGTGCGGGCCGCCGTGCTGAGCAACACAGCGGCCAAGGTGGGCACGGCCGAAATGTGGAGCCAGCGCATCGCTGCGATTGAAACGGGCGGAATTGCCTCACTCTCCGAACCCATTCTGGAACGCTGGTTCTCCACCGCCTTCCGCCAGAGCCGCCCGGAGGAACTCTCCGGCTGGCGCGCCATGCTGACCCGCACCACACGGGAGGGCTATATTGGTATCTGCCATGCGCTGGCTGGTGCTGATCTCACCGCCTCCACCGCGAAGCTGAAGCTGCCAGTGCTGGTGATTGCGGGCAGCGAGGATGGCTCGACCCCGCCGGATCTGGTGCGCGGCACCGCTGAGCTTATCGAAGGCGCCCGTTTTACCCTGATCGAGGGGGTGGGCCATATCCCTTGCGTCGAGGCGCCGGAGGCCTTCTGCGCGGCCGTTGATACTTTCCTTGAGGAGCATTCCCTTGTCTGACCGTTCCCCCGGCTCACGCCATGCCACCGGCATGAAGACCCGCCGCTCCGTTCTGGGCGATGCCCATGTGGACCGGGCCATTGCCAATCAGACGCCCTTCGACGAGGATTTCCAGACGCTGATCGTGGAAAGCGCCTGGGGCACGGTCTGGGCCGATGACAGCCTGACGAAGCGCGAGCGCAGTCTCGTCACCATTGCCCTTCTGGCCGGGCTCGGCCACCATGAAGAACTGGCCATGCACGTGCGGGCCAGCGCCAACACCGGTGCCAGCGCGCGCGACATCCGCGAGGCCCTGCTGCATGTGGCGATCTACGCCGGGGTGCCTGCGGCCAACACCGCCTTCAAGATTGCCCGCGAAACCCTGGCCGCCAACGGGCGGATGGGCGAAGTGGAGGAAATGCGCAAACCTGCTGATCTGGATCAGGGAGGCCAGTCATGAGCGAGACCCCAAGCAACTTTCCGAGCCCGGGACTGGGCGACTATTACCAGCGCGAGCTGTCCATGCATCCGCCCGCCTATGCGCCGGGCTACAAGAGCTCGGTCCTGCGCTCGCCGCAGAAGGCGCTGCTGTCGCTGGAACAGGGCATGGGCGAGATCACCGGCCCGGCCTTCAGCCACAACGACCTCGGCCCGCTCGACAATGACATGATCCTCAACTACGCCAAGACGGGGGAACCCATCGGCGAGCGGATCGTGGTCCATGGCCGCGTGCTGGACGAGAACGGCCGCGGACTGCCGGAAGTGCTGGTGGAAGCCTGGCAGGCGAATGCAGGCGGACGCTACCGGCACAAGAAGGACACCTATCTCGCCCCGATCGACCCGAACTTCGGCGGCTGCGGCCGTACCCTGACGGACGAGAACGGCTACTATTTCTTCCGCACCATCAAGCCGGGCCCCTATCCCTGGCGCAACTACATCAACAGCTGGCGCCCGGCCCACATTCACTTCTCGGTGTTCGGCCATTCCTTCACGCAGCGCCTAATCACCCAGATGTATTTCGAGGGCGACCCGCTGATCGGCATCTGCCCGATCGTCAAGACCATCCCGGATGCCGGTGCCATCGAGCGGCTGATCGCCCCGCTGGACATGAAGGCCTCTGCACCGCTCGACTACCGGGCCTACCGCTTCGACATCGTGCTGCGCGGCCGCCGCTCCACGCTTTTCGAAAACCGTCTGGAAGGAAACTGAGCCATGGTTCTGCCGCTTCCCTATCTTCAGGAAACCGCCAGCCAGACGGCGGGACCCTATGTCCACATCGGCCTTGCTCCGCAGGCAGCCGGATTCGACATTTTCGAGAAGAATTTCTCAAACGTGGTGGCTGGGCCGAATACGCGCGGTGAACGCATCCGCATCGAGGGCCGCGTCTTTGACGGTTCCAGCACGCCGCTGAAGGATGTGCTGATCGAAAGCTGGCAGGCCAACAGCGATGGCCGCTACAACCACCCGGAAGACAAGGGGTCAGGCCAGCTTGATCCGGATTTCCGGGGCTGGGGCCGCAGCTGCTCGGATTTCGACACCGGCGTCTTCGTCATCGAAACCATAAAGCCCGGCTCCGTGCGCTGGCGTGACGGGCGCCCGCAGGCCCCGCACATCAGTCTGTGGATCGTCGCACGCGGCATCAACATCGGGCTCAACACCCGGCTTTATTTCTCCGACGAGGAAGAGGCCAATGCCAAGGACCCGGTGATCAATCTGGTGGAACACCCGGTGCGCCGCAAGACGCTGATCGCCCAGCGCGAAGAGCGGAATGGAGAGGTGGTTTATACCTTCGACATCCACATCCAGGGCGAAAACGAGACGGTGTTCTTCGACATCTGATCCCGGGCAGGCAAGATACGGACCTGACCGGGGGGCGATTCAGATAGCCCATCAAACCCTGATCAGGCACCGTGCATGGGGCCGGGCCACCCCGGCCCGGCTCCAGCG
The DNA here is from genome assembly GCF_036881715.1 of Pannonibacter anstelovis. NCBI lineage: Bacteria > Pseudomonadati > Pseudomonadota > Alphaproteobacteria > Hyphomicrobiales > Stappiaceae > Pannonibacter > Pannonibacter anstelovis. Next base: position 191,817 of record NZ_JBAKBF010000005.1, on the reverse strand, counting down.
TTTTCTGCGTTGCTCCAGCACCCGGCATCCGGCCCGCCCTTGGCGGGCCCTTGCCGTTCCAGTACCAATAGCCGCCAGCGCCATTTCCGGCCGCAACAGGGACAGCCATGACCGTCAGCCCCTTCGATTCCCCTCTCCTCTCCGGCCTGCTGCAGGATGGTGAAACGGCGGCTCTGTTCAGTGATGCTGCCGCCCTTGCGGCCATGCTGGAGGTGGAGGCAGCTCTCGCGCTGGCGCAAGGGGACTGCGGACTTATTCCGCCGGAGGCGGCGAAGGCGATCAGCGCGGCCGCAAGACATCTGACGCTGGACCCCGCAGCGCTGTCGGCGGCCACCGCGCAGGATGGCGTGCCCGTGCCTGCACTGGTCGCGGCTCTGCGCAAGGCCGTGCCTGCAGACCATGCTCCCTTCGTCCACTGGGGCGCGACCAGTCAGGACATTGCCGATACCGGCCTTGTGCTGCGGCTGTCGCGGCTGGCGGATATCTACGAGACGCGTTTGCGTGCTCTTTCCCGGCTGCTGCTGCGCATGGCTGAAGCGCACAGGACAACGCCCATGGCGGCTCACACCCGCATGCAGCAGGCGACACCCACAAGCTTTGGCCTGAAGGCCGCCGTGTGGCTGGCGCCGCTCCTTTCCCATCTGGAGCGACTCACCCAGTTGCGCCCCCGCCTTTTGCGCCTGTCGCTGGGCGGGGCTTCGGGCAATCTTGCCGCGCTGGCTCCGCATGGGCTGGCCGTGGAGGCAAAGCTGGCGGAGCGGCTTGGCCTCACGGTTTCGCCGGTGCCCTGGCACGTGAGCCGTGACGGGCTGATGGAATTCGCAGGCTGGTGCGCCCTCGTCACCGGCAGCCTTGGCAAAATCGGGCAGGACATTGCCCTCCTCTCCCAGAACGAAATCGGCGAACTGCGCCCCGGCAGCGGCGGCGGCTCGTCCACCATGCCCAACAAGGCCAATCCGGTGGGCGCAGAGGTGCTGATCGCCCTCGCCCGTTACACCGGTGGTCAGCTCGGCACCCTGCAGCAGGCAGCCATCGCCGAGTACGAGCGCAGCGGCGCGGCCTGGCTGATCGAGTGGCTGAGCCTGCCGCAGATCGCAGCGGCCACCGGCAAGGCACTCACCACCGCCGCCAGCCTGCTGGACAGCCTCGTCATCGACACCGCCCGCATGCGCGCCAACATCGAGGCGAGCAACGGCCTGTTGCTGGCAGAGGCCGCCAGCTTCGCGCTCGCCGCCACCATGCCCCGTCCGCAGGCGCAAGATTTGGTAAAGAAAGCCTGTGCTACAGTCCTGTCCAGCGGCACCCATCTCTTCGATGTGCTGGCCGCCATGACCCCGGTTCCTGCGGATTGGAGCGCGCTGAAGGACCCTGCGCTCCACATGGGAGAATCGGCGGCGCTGATCGACCGGATTGTTGAGTCGGCTCAGGCACTTGGCCTTGAGAGCTGAGAGATAGATTCGGCTTCTTCACACATTGATTCAAGCACTTGGCATTCTGAATCCGGTTTTCCGGCCAGATCGGCGAAGGTGATTCATATTGCCGGTGCAAGTGGCTGGTGCCGCTGAGTCAGCGTGTTGAGACGGAGAGTCAGGAAGAGCATTCCGCCACGTTGAAATGCAACAAGGCGCCGGTTCCCTGGCGCCTTGCAACTCATTGGCATTGATCGGCAACTTACTGGGCAGGGCCTTCCGGGGCCGCGTCCGGGGTCAGGAACACCTGTCCCGGATAGATCAGGTCCGGGTTGCGGATCTGGTCCTTGTTGGCCTGATAGATGGTGGTGTAGCGGAAGCCCGAACCATAAAGGCGGCGGGAGATGTTCCAGAGATTGTCGCCCTTGCGGATGATGACATTCGGCATCTGCGGAGCGGCTTCGGCATCTGCCGCGCCCTCAGGCTTTGCCTCCTCCACCTTGCTGAGAATGATCTCCTGCGGCTCGGCCTTGCGGAAGGACACGGCAGCGCGGGCAAGAACGGCACCGGTGGCCGGGTCCACATGGTCGGCACGCACCTCCACATCACCAACCGGCACGTCTGCCGTGGTCTCCAGCAGCCAGCGGCCTTCCCCATTGGCTTTCGTTTCGCCCACGAGAGCGTCCGCTACATAGATGCGCAGCAGCGCATCCGCCGTGCTGGTACCTGCCACATAGAGCTTGCCATCTTCGGACTCGACCGCTTCCACGGTGACCGGCGCGATGACGGGCGCGGCCTCTGCCGCCGGGGCTTCAGCGGGCGCAGGCGCAGCATCAGCAGCTGGAGCGGTGTCTGCAGCCTGTGCAGGCGGGGTCGCGGTAACGGCCTGTTCCGGCGCCTGATCCAGAGCCTGTTCTGGGGCCTGTTCTGTGGCGGCAGACGGAGCCGCCTCAGGAGCCGGTGCAGCTGATGCTTGCGGGGCAGGTGCAGGTGCCGGTGCCGGTTCGTTCGTGCCCGCGTCCGGCGCCGGAGTTTCAGATGCGGCAGACGGAGCAGGCTCAGATACTGGTGCTGCCGCCGGGGCTGGCGCGGTTGCGGCGTCCGGCTTGGCGGCGTCATCCTGCCTGGGCTCTGCCTCAGCGCTGGCCACCTCAATGGCCTCGGGCTGCTGCAGCACGCTGGAGGGAGCATCCGGACTGTTGAGGACGATCAGAGGCCGCTCCTTACCGCTGCCCGGAAGGGAGACGGTAAGCCGCTGCTTCGACTCGACAGCCTTCCCGTCAGGCGTTTCCATGCGCAACAGCATGTCGTAGTCGCCGGGTGCCAGCGGTTTGTCGAGAACCATTGACCATTCCCCTGCCTCATTGGCTGTGGCAGTCCCGATGATCTCGCCATTGGCCAGCAGTGACACCTTGGAGCCCGGCGCTGCACGTCCGGCAATCACGGCTGCGCCATCCGCCTCGATCCCGGCCACATCAAAGGTGGGAGCTTCCGGCTCAGGGGCAGGCGCTGGAGTGGCTGCTTGCTCAACCGCAGGCGCCGGCTTCTCCGCTTGCGCAGGAGGGATTGCCGCCGGGGCGTCAGCGGGACTTGCAGGGGCAGCTGTCTGACTTGTGGCTTGCGGCGCACTCGCCGTTTCCCGGGGCGCTCCCGCATCTTTCCGGCTCAGATAGCCTGTCAGCAGTGCGATGATCCCCACGATCACGGCAATGACCAGACTGACGGTAACCCCTTTACGTGTCATCTCAGACCCCAAACCCTGCTTGGAAGTGCAGCAGATCTCTTCAACAGCCGCACAACTCGCCCCTGCCACATGCCCGGCTGCACCGGACAGCCATTTTCTGAACAGTTCCCCAGCGTTTCACGAAGAACACCACAAGATCTAGCAGATTCGCCGCATCAAGGCCGTTTTGCACAATGCGCGCAAACTTTGTTACCGCAGGCAATGCTTGACCATGGCTGTCCGCCAATGCCAAACATTTTGCCATGACGAATCTCAAAAGCATTTGTGTCTACTGTGGATCAAGCTTCGGCCATGACACAGTTTATCTGGACGCCGCCCGCAGCGTGGGCCGCTTGATCGGCGAGGCCGGACTGTCTCTGGTCTATGGCGGCGGCTCTGTTGGCCTCATGGGCGCTGTCGCAAAGTCAGCGCTCGACCACGGGGCGCAGGTGACCGGCATTATCCCGGAGTTTCTGGAACAGCGCGAAGTCATGCTGCATGAGGTGAACGATCTCATCGTCACCCGCGACATGCACGAGCGAAAGAAACTGATGTTTCAGAAGTCCGATGCGTTCGTCGCCCTGCCCGGCGGCATTGGTACTCTGGAAGAGGTCGTCGAGATGATGACCTGGGCCCAGCTGGGGCAGCATCGCAAACCGGTTCTGCTCGCCAATATAAACAGCTTCTGGTCGCCTCTGCTGCAGCTCATAGATCATATGCGTAATGAGGCCTTCATCCGGCCAGAGCAGGACGTCCCCTATCTCGTCACCGAAGACATAGACAGCATCATTCCGATGCTGGAAAAGGCTTGCCTGCAAAGGCAGGTCAGCGAGGCTCTTGAAGCTCCGGCGGGACTTGAGAACTTCTGAAGGGGACATCTGCATGCCTGCGAGAGGGTGCCCTCCGCAGATGCGGCCCATCCGCACATGCGGAAAGCACATTGCGGCATGCCAAGCTATTGATATTCCTGACTTTCCCCTCTTTGCCATTAGCAGACCGGCCGCCAGTTGAGAAAAATTGACGCCTAAGGATAACCCTTTGTTTGGGATTTGCCGGTCACACTGCACCTCACTTTTATCAATGCCGGCGGATAGAAATGCAAAAGATCCTTCTCGTCGAGGATGCCGCATTCTTTGAGAAGGCTGCGCTCAAAAAACTCGCTGAGATCGGAGAGCGCCGGGTCACGGTGGCGCGGACGCTTGCCGAGGCTGAAGCTTTACTCGGCGGCAGCGAGTGCTTTGATCTGGCCCTTGTCGACCTGACCTTGCCCGATGCTCCGGACGGTCAGATCGTAGACCTGTGCATTGCGCACAAGGTTCCCACTGTGGTGTTTACAAGCCGCTTCGAACCCGGTCTGCGCAAGGCCATGCGCGACAAGGGAGTGCTCGACTATATCATCAAGGACAGTCCCTCCAGCCTCGACTACCTTGGCGACCTCGTGCAGAGGCTGGGCCGTAACTCGTCCATCGGGGTGCTGGTCATCGATGATGCGGTGGTCGAGCGGACCTACATGAGCGAGACGATTGCCCGCCACCGCTACAAGATGTTTGTGGCCAAATCCGCCAAAGAGGGCATGCAGTATCTGCTGGACTTTCCGGAAATCCGGCTGGTCATCGTGGACTACTTCATGCCGGATGAGGATGGCTTCTCGTTCCTGAAGGCAATCCGGCGCAAGCGCAGCCGGGAGTCTCTGGCAGTCATCGGCATTTCCGGTTCCGAAGACATGGAGAACCGCATCCGCTTCCTGAAATACGGCGCGAGTGATTTTCTGCACAAGAGCTGCCCGCCGGAAGAGCTGCTGTTGCGGGTTTCCCAGAACCTGGACGTCATCGACCGCTTTGCCGATCTCAGTGACCGCAGTTTCCGGGACGCCCTGACCGGGCTCTACAATCGCCGTTTCCTGTTCAGTGAGGGCATCCGCCTTGCTTCCGAAGCTCAGAATCGTGGCGAGGTGCGCTGGCTGGCGCTTGTTGACGTGGACAAGTTCAAACATGTCAACGACACCTACGGCCACGAGGCCGGAGACAGGGCTTTGATTGCCCTGTCGGACGAGCTTTTGCGGCTTGCCGGCGAAGAAGGGCTTGCGGTGCGGCTGGGGGGGGACGAGTTCTGTGCCGTCCTCGCCGGAGAAAACGAAGCAGAGATTACCACCCGCGTTGAAGCATTCCGCTGCCGCTTGCAGAACCTCGACATTTCGTCAGGTGAGCAGACCTTCCGCATCGCCGCAAGCATCGGCCTGTCTGTCATTCCTGGACATGACTTGTCGGAGGCCATCAGGACCTCCGATTCCCGGCTCTACTCGGCGAAGGACGCCGGCCGCAACCAGCTGGTTGCCTCCTGATCCTGCGCGTTCACTCCCCTTGCCGCCTGAGGCAGAGGGAGTGAAGTTCAGAGTGTCTATCCCGCCGACTTCAACAGCGCATAAGTGATGGAATCCGTCAGCGCCTGGAACGAGGCATCGACGATGTTGGACGACACGCCGATGGTAAACCAGCGCTGATGCGTCGTCTTGTCGTGGCTTTCGATCAGCACGCGCGTGATGGCGCCCGTGCCGCCATCGAGGATACGCACCTTGTAGTCCACCAGCTCCAGCCCCTCGATGGCAGACTGATATTTGCCCAGATCCTTGCGCAGCGCGCCATCCAGCGCGTTGACCGGGCCGTTGCCCTCGCAGACGGACATACGGGTCTCCCCGTCAATATCCACCTTCACCACAGCCTCGGACATAGTGACCTGCTCGCCCACCGCATTGAAGCGCCGCTCCACCATGACGCGGAAGGACTTCACCTCGAAGAAACGCGGCACCTTGCCCAGAATGCGACGGGCCAGCAGCTCGAAGGAGGCATCGGCCGCCTCGTAGGCATAGCCCTTGGCCTCGCGCTCCTTCACTTCCGTCAGCAGGGCATCCAGCTTCGGGTCGGCCTTGTCCACGTCTATGCCAAGCCGAGACAGCTCACCCAGCAGGTTGCTCTTGCCTGCCTGATCGGACACCAGAACCTTGCGCTTGTTGCCGACGCTTTCCGGCTCCACATGCTCATAGGTCTTCGGGTCCTTGAGCAGGGCCGAGGCATGAATGCCGGCCTTGGTGGCAAAGGCGCTCTCGCCCACATAGGGCGCGTGCCGGTCCGGGGCGCGGTTCAGCATCTCGTCAAACGCGTGCGAGATGGCCGTGATGTCCTTCAGCCGTTCAGGCCGGACGGAGAGTTCCACCGTATCCTTGTAGGGCGCCTTCAGCATCAGCGTCGGGATCAGGCTGATCAGATTGGCATTGCCGCAGCGCTCGCCGATGCCGTTGAGCGTGCCCTGAATCTGGCGCACGCCAGCCTCCACCGCCGCCAGCGAATTGGCGACCGCCTGACCTGTGTCATTGTGGGCGTGGATGCCCAGATGGCTTCCCGGCACCACCTGGCTCACACGGGCAATGATGTCCTTCACTTCGCCTGGCAGGGTGCCGCCGTTGGTGTCGCACAGCACCACCCAGCGCGCGCCCGCTTCGTAGGCCGTGCGGGCGCAGGCCAGCGCATAATCCGGATTGGCCTTGTAACCATCGAAGAAATGCTCGCAGTCGATCATGGCTTCACGGCCAGCGGCAACAGCCGCCTGCACCGTATCGCGGATGCTTTCGAGGTTTTCCTCGTTGGTGCAGCCCAGCGCCACTTCCACGTGGTAGTCCCAGGACTTGGCCACAAAGCAGTTCGCATCCGCCTTGGCTTCCAGCAGCAGCTGCAGGCCCGGATCGTTGGAGGCGGAACGCCCTGCCCGCTTGGTCATGCCGAAGGCGGTGAAGCGGGCGGTCTTCGTCCGCTTCTCCGAAAAGAACTCGGTATCCGTCGGGTTTGCACCCGGATAGCCGCCCTCGATGTAATCGACACCCAGCCGCTCCAGCAGCTCGGCAATGGCGATCTTTTCCGCGATGGAAAAGTCGATGCCGCTGGTCTGCGCCCCGTCACGGAGCGTGGTGTCGAACAGGTAGAGTTTCTCGCGGGTCATTGTCTGGATACCGGTTTCTGGCTGTTTTTTTTAAAGTCTCAGGCTTTGCTCAAGCCTGCAAACATGTCGGTGGCGCGGATCAGCCGGTCGAGGATACCCGGTTCGTTGAAGGCGTGCCCGGCCCCTTCGATGAGGTGGAAATCTGCCCGTGGCCAGGCCTTGTGCAGCGCGTAGGCATAGCGTGCCGGGCAAGGCATGTCATAGCGGCCATGCACGATGACGCCCGGAATATGCTTCAGCTTGCCCGCATCACGCAGCAGCTGCCCCTCTTCCAGCCAGCCGCCATGCATGAAGAAGTGGTTTTCGATGCGGGCGAAGGCATGGGCGAATTCGTCCTCACCAAAATGCTGGCTGTTGTCGAGGCTGGGCAGCAGGGTGATGGTCTCGCCCTCCCACAGGCTCCAGGCCTTGGCCGCCTCCACCCGTACGCCCTTATCCGGGTGGGTCAGCAGGCGCTGATAGGCTGCCATCATCGCATGGCGCTCACCCTCCGGCACCGGCGCCTGAAAGCGCTCGAACTTCTCCGGGAACATTTCGGAGACGCCGAACTGGTAGTACCAGTCCAGTTCCGCCTTCGTCAGCGTGTAGATGCCGCGCAGCACCAGCTCGCTCACGCGCTCCGGATAGGTCTGCGAATAGGCCAGAGCCAGCGTCGAACCCCAGGAGCCGCCGAAGACAAGCCACTGGTCCACGCCAGCAAGCTTGCGCAGGCGCTCGATGTCCTCCACCAGATGCCAGGTGGTGTTGGCTTCCAGCTCCGCATGAGGCGTGGAACGGCCGCAGCCGCGCTGGTCGAACAGCAGCACGTCATAGTGATCGGGATGAAACAGCCGCCTGTGCGCGGGCGAAATGCCGCCGCCCGGCCCGCCATGCAGGAACACCGCAGGCTTTTTGCCCGGCGTGCCCGAGCGTTCCCAGTAGATGGTGTGACCATCGCCCACATCGAGCATGCCGGAGGCATAGGGCTCGATTTCGGGATAAAGGCCGCGCAATTCCGTCATCGGGTCATTCCTTGCTCAGTCCGCCTTCTGGCGGCCAGGTTTCCGTATCATGATCGGGGTGCTGGAAGGTGACGATGGAGGCGAGGAATTCAAGCGCCGCAAAGTCCTCCTCCGTCTTGCGCTCCGGCAAGCCCGGCACGGCATCTGCATAGGGCAGCTTGCCTTCCACACCATAGGCAACAATCGGCACGATCCCGGACGGATCATCAAAAGCACCGATGGCAATGGCCATGCCGTCCGGCGCCTCATAGGTCAGCGGCGTGCCGCAGGCAGAACAAAAGCCGCGGGAGACCGCATTGGAACTGCGGAAGATGGCCCGCTCACCGCGCGTCCACTCCACGCTATCCGCCTCGCGCACCGACACCAGCGGCGCATAGAAGCCGCCGAAAGCCTTCTGGCACATGCGGCAATGGCACACCGACGCATGCCCAAGCTGCCCCCACACCCGAAACCGCACCGCGCCGCACTGGCACCCGCCAGACCGTTCACTGGTCATGATTTGGTCTCTCCCTGTTGCAACTCGCCATACCTCGCGCCTAGCCATGACACACAACACTGGCCAGTTTGCATTCTACTGCCGAGCCCCCCACCCCTTACCCCTCCCCACCGGAGGGAGGGGGCTGAGAGACCTTGCTTCACGTCACTTTCAGACCGGAGGAAACTCAACACAAAGGAAGTTTTTCCCTACCCGCAGTGAGGAGACCTGTCTGAAGCGCCGCCCATCCGCCCCCCTCCCCCTCGTGGGGAGGGGTTAGGGGTGGGGGGCAGACTCTCGAGGGACGAAACGCCCCTCAGCGCTTCACCTCCCACGTAGTCACACGCTTGCCCGTTGCTGCGTCCTTGCCGTCCTTGAGCTGGATCCCCATGGCGGAGAGCTCGTCGCGGATGCGGTCGGCTTCGGCCCAGTTTTTGGCTTCCAGGCTGGCGAGACGATCGGCAACGAGGGCTTCGATGCGTCCCGTATCCACATCCTCCAGCACGGCGGCAACAGGCGCGAGCCCGAGCAGACGAGCACTGGCCCAGTAGACCGGAAGCAAGGCACTGTCCTTTGCGGCGTCCTGTGCGAGGCTATGCAAAGCCTGCACGGCAGCAACCGTGTTGAGGTCATCCGTAAGGGCAGCCAGCACTTCGGAGGCAGGTACAACAGCAGTCTCCTGAACCTCGGGCCACTTCGCCAGCAACCGTTCAGCCTCCTCCAGCCGCTTCACCGAAAAATCAATCGGCTCGCGGTAATGGGTCATCAGCATGGCAAGCCGCAGCACTTCGCCCGGCCACTTTCTGCCGCCGAATTTTTCCGTGTGCAGCAGGTCGTGGATCGTGACGAAGTTGCCCTCGGACTTGGACATCTTGCGCCCTTCCACCTGCACGAAGCCGTTGTGCAGCCAGAAGTTTGCCATCACGCTGGTGCCATGGGCGCAGCAGGACTGGGCGATTTCGTTTTCGTGGTGCGGGAAGATGAGATCCAGCCCGCCACCGTGGATGTCGAACACTTCGCCCAGATGATGGGCGCTCATGACCGAGCATTCGATGTGCCAGCCGGGGCGGCCACGGCCCCAGGGGCTGTCCCAGCCCGGCTCTTCCGGGGAAGACAGCTTCCACAGCACGAAGTCGCCCGGGTTCTTCTTGTGGGCGTCAACGGCAATGCGCGCACCTGCCCTCTGGTCCTCCAGATTGCGCTTGGAGAGCTGGCCATAGGCGGCCATGGAGCCCGTGTCGAACAGCACCTCGCCGCCATCTTGCGTCTGCGCCACATAGGCATGACCGCGGGCAATCAGCGTCTCGATCATCGAAACCATGCCCGCGATATGCTGGGTCGCGCGCGGCTCATGGCTGGGCTCAAGGCAACCGAGCGCCTTCACGTCCGCGTGGAACTGATCCGCCGTGGTGGAGGTCACCCGTGCGATGGCATCGTTCAGCGGCAGGCCGGGAAAGTCACGCAGGGCGCGGGCGTTGATCTTGTCATCCACGTCCGTGATGTTGCGCACATAGGTGACGTGATCGGCCCCGTAGAGATGGCGCAGCAGGCGGTAGAGCACGTCAAAGACAATGACGGGCCGGGCATTGCCGATATGGGCAAAGTCATAGACCGTCGGTCCGCACACATACATGCGCACGTTCTGCGGATCGATCGGATGGAAGACATCCTTCGTCCGGGTGAGCGTATTGGTCAGGCGCAGAACCGGGGCGTCCGGGCTGGCTTTGGTCATGACAAGTCGTCTCCTGGCCTGCTGGCCGGGGGCGTCCGTCTCTTTGGAATTGGCGCAAGGAGGGAACGGCCACAGCCAGCAGAAGTGCTAGCTGCAAATAATGGTGATCGGAATGAGGGTCCGGCTGGCCGTATTCATGGCTCTGTTGTGACCGGTTTCCCGTTTCCGGTCAAGCATTCATCTGCCGCGCCACGCAAGCGGCAGCCCACGGATCATCAAGGTTCCAAACACCTGTTCACGAAGCTGAACGCCAGCTGAATTTGCCCCTCAGACCCGGTTCAGCGCGCCCCTGCCACAGTAGCGCCATGAGTTGAACACAGCCCGCCGCAGCGGCCGGGCATGATGAAAATGGGGCCTGTCATGTTTGCACGTCTTGTCTCGGTCTGCTTCGTTCTCGCCATCATCGCCTCCCCCTTCGCGGGCCTTGCAGCCCTTGCCTCCAGCAAGCCGATGCCTTTCGGGGTTTCTGCACAGAAGAGCATGTGCATGACCACGGGCGTCAGCTGCGGCGCCGGCCACATCCTTCTGCCGGCCATGTTCCGGGGCTGATCGTGCGGGCAAGTCGCAATCCGGCACAGCAAGCCTGAAGACAGTTTGATGGCGCGGCTTGAAACAATCGGGTCGAGGTGCCATCTTGCGCCCATGGAAACCAAGGCTCTGGAAGAAAAGGCCGAAGCGGCCACACAGTTTCTCAAGACCATCGCCTCGACGCCGAGGCTGATGCTGCTGTGCATGATGGCAGACCGTGAATGCAAGGTCGGGGAACTGGCCGAGCAGACAGGCATGCGCATGCCCACTGTGTCACAGCAGCTCAGCCTGCTGCGCGCGCAAGGCCTCGTGCGTACCCGGCGGGAAGGCACGACGATCTATTACCGGCTGGCGAGTGATGCGGCACGCGATGTCATGGCGGTGCTTTACGCGCACTTCTGCTCGCCCGATGCAAAGCCTCAGGAAGCCCCCCAGACCGAGGACGAGGAAGAGCCCGCACTGTAAGCCAGTGCAGGCTTCTGCCTGTCATTCATCCAGAAAATCAGCGCAGCGCGGCGCTTCACCACTACCCCATGGCATGATGGGAACGGTCGAGGTGGAATTTTTCGGACTGCCCTCCACCAGCTTGTCAGAGTAGACGAGATAGACCAGCACATTGCGCTTGGTGTCGCAGCCGCGCACGATCCGCATCTTCTTGAACAGGAATGAGCGGCGCTGGCGGAACATCTCCTCGCCCTGCTCGAAACGCGCCTTGAAGCTGACAGGCCCCACCTGACGGCAGGCGAGCGAGATGTCCGACACCTCCTCGGCGATACCGAGCCAGCCATCAATGCCGCCCTTTTCCGGGACTGTAAAATGACAGGCGACGCCCTCCACCACCGGGTCGTCAATGGCATAGGTGGCAAGCTTGTGGTCGGGCGTAAGGAACTTCCAGACGGTGGATTTCTTGAATATGAGATCCGGCTCCTCCGCCGCCCCGGCGGCTCCCGCTGCCAGCAGAAAAGCCAGAATGCCACCTGCGAGCTTTGCGGCCACGCCTCCATGTCTGATGCTCATGCCGTTAGCCCTTTCCTCTTGCGCAAATCAACATTCCCTTTATGTGGCCGCTCCACCAGCACTTTTCCATAGCGGGCGCAAGCTGCAGCCATAGCCGCACAGGGTGTGCCGCCAGCCAGGCCAGGTTCCACAAGGAAGCCGGCCTTTATGTTTTCCTTATGCACCCCGGCTGACTTCCCAATCGAACCCTGATGCCGTTTGCGGCGATTTTGTGCCGGTCACAACAGGAGACCGGCATATGTCCGACATCATCTTTCTGACCCTCGGTTGCGGCTGTCTTGGCGTGCTTGCGCTCTATGCCCGCGCCCTCGACCGGCTGTGAGGACACAAGCCATGTTCCAGCTTTTGTCCGGCCTCGCCGTGGTTTGCGGCCTCGGCATCTATCTCGTGGTTACGCTGCTGCGGCCCGAGCGGTTCTGATCCTCTACGGAGCGCACCCATGACCCTTTCCGGCTGGCTGCAGATCGGCCTGTTCTTTCTGGCCGTTCTCGCCATCATCAAGCCCCTCGGGCTTTACATGGCGCATGTCTTTTCAGGCAAGCGCACATGGCTTTCACCTGTTCTCGGTCCCATCGAGAGCGGCTTCTACAAGGCTGCGGGCATAGATCCGCAGCGCGAACAGGGCTGGCTCAGCTACACGCTTGCCATGCTCACCTTTTCGCTGACGGGCTTCCTCGCCCTCTATGCGATCCTGAGGCTGCAGCACCTGCTGCCGTTCAATCCGCAGGGCTTTCCCGGCATGACATCGGACCTTGCCTTCAACACGGCAGCCTCCTTCGTCACCAACACCAACTGGCAGAACTATGGTGGTGAGACTACGCTGAGCCACTTCAGCCAGATGGCCGGACTGACGGTGCAGAACTTCCTGTCTGCCGCCACCGGCATGGCGCTGGCCGTCGCCTTCACCCGCGCCTTCGCCCGCTCCAAGGCCAGCACCCTCGGCAACTTCTGGGCCGACATGACACGGGCGGTGCTTTACATCCTGCTGCCACTGGCCATCCTTGTGGCCCTTGCATTCGTTGCCATGGGCCTGCCGCAGACGCTGAGCGCCTCGGCCACGGTGACCACGCTGGAAGGCGCGCAGCAGGTGATTGCGCTCGGGCCCGTTGCCAGCCAGGAAGCCATCAAGCAGCTTGGCACGAACGGCGGTGGCTTCTTCAACGTCAACGCCGCCCATCCGTTCGAAAATCCGACAGCCTTCTCCAACTATCTCAACATGTTCGCCATGCTGAGCGTGTCGTCCTCCCTCGTCTATGCCTTTGGCGTGATGGCAAACTGCCGCCGTCAGGCCTGGGCGCTGCTCAGTGCCATGGCGCTGCTGCTGATCGCTGGCGTTGCCGTGATCTACTGGGCGGAAACGCAAGGCAACCCGATCCTGACCGCCCTTGGCGCGGATGCGGCGGGCGGTAACATGGAAGGCAAGGAAGTGCGCTTCGGTCAGGCCATGACCGCGCTCTATGCCGCCGTCACCACGGGCCTTTCCAATGGCGGCGTCAATGGCATGCACGGGTCATTCACCGGCCTTGGCGGGTTGGTGCCGATGTTCCTGATGCAGCTTGGCGAGGTTCTGCCGGGCGGCGTGGGCTCGGGACTGTATGGCATGCTCGTCTTTGCCCTGCTCTCGGTCTTCGTGGCGGGCCTCATGGTGGGCCGTACACCGGAGTTTCTGGGCAAGAAGATCGACGGACGCGAGATGAAGTTCGCCATGCTGGCCGTTCTCATCCTGCCGCTGGTGATCCTCGGGTTTACGGCCGTCTCAGCCTTGCTGCCCACGGCCCTTGCCAGCCTTGGCACCGGTGGCCCGCACGGCCTGTCGGAGATGCTCTATGCCTATAGCTCGGCTGCGGGCAACAACGGCTCGGCCTTTGGCGGGCTCACTGGCAACACGCCCTGGTACAACACCACCCTCGGGCTCTCCATGCTGCTCGGCCGCTTTGCCTATGCCGTGCCTGTAATGGCGATTGCCGGGTCTTTGGCCGCCAAGATCAAAGTTCCTGCCTCATCCGGCACCTTCCCGACCGATGGGCCGCTGTTCACCGGTCTTCTCATCGCCATCATCCTCATTCTCGGCGGTCTGCAGTTCTTCCCGGCTCTCGCCCTCGGTCCCATTGCCGAACACCTGGCGATGCTTGCCGGCCAGACCTTCTGAAAGGGTTATTCCCATGTCCACTGACACAAGGGATGCCAAGGGGCAGAAGCTGCCTCACGGCCCGAACATGCTCTCCCCCGCAATTCTGCTTCCCGCCTTGCGTGATGCGGTCGTGAAGCTGGACCCGCGCCAGCTGGTGCGCAATCCGGTCATCTTCGTCACCGAAGTGGTGGCGGCACTGGTGACCGTGCTGTTCGCCCGTGATCTGGTGCTGGGAGCGGAAGACACCGTCTTCTCCGGCCAGATTGCCGCATGGCTCTGGTTCACGGTGCTTTTCGCCACCTTCGCCGAAGCCGTGGCCGAAGGACGCGGGCGGGCGCAGGCAGACAGCCTGAAGCGCACCAAGTCCGAACTCACCGCCCGCCGCCTCCTGCCGGACGGCAGTACGGAAAGCATCCCCGCCGCCAGCCTCTCCGTAGGTGACGAGGTGCTGGTGGCAGCCGGGGAGCTGATCCCGGGCGATGGCGAGGTGATCGAGGGCGTTGCCACGGTCAACGAAAGTGCCATCACCGGTGAATCAGCCCCTGTCATCCGTGAATCGGGCGGCGACCGCTCGGCGGTGACGGGCGGCACCGAGGTGCTGTCCGACGAGATCCGTGTGCGCATAACCGTGGCGCCCGGCTCCAGCTTCGTGGACCGGATGATCGCCCTCATTGAAGGCGCCCAGCGCCAGAAGACGCCGAACGAGATCGCCCTGTCGATCCTGCTGTCGGGCCTGACGCTGATCTTCCTTTTCGTCTGCACCGCCATCTGGGGCCTTGCTGCCTATTCCGGCGCGGTCATTTCCGTCACCGTGCTGGCGGCCCTGCTGGTAACGCTGATCCCCACCACCATCGGCGGGCTGCTGTCAGCCATCGGCATTGCAGGCATGGACCGGCTGGTGCGCTTCAACGTCATTGCCACCTCGGGCCGTGCAGTTGAGGCCGCAGGCGACGTGGATACGCTGCTGCTCGACAAGACTGGCACGATCACCTTCGGCAACCGTATGGCCAGCGATTTTGCCGCTGCGCCCGGCGTCAGCATTCCAGAACTGGCGGAAGCGGCGTTGCTCGCCAGCCTTTCCGATGAAACGCCGGAAGGCCGCTCCATCGTTGCCCTCGCCACAGGTGACTTCGGCATCGCCCTGCCGCAGGTAACGCCTGATGCCGTCATCGCTTTCTCCGCCGAGACGCGCCTGTCCGGCGTGGACATGGGAGAGCGCCGCCTGCGCAAGGGGGCGGTGGATGCGGTGCTGGCCTTCGCACGCCTCACGGCAGCAACGGCTCCGGCAGAGTTTTCCCGCGCCGTAGACCTGATCGCCCGCAGCGGCGGCACCCCGCTGGCGGTGGCTGATGGCAAGCGGCTGCTCGGCGTTATCCACCTCAAGGACGTGGTCAAGCCTGGCATCAAGGAGCGGTTTGCCGCCCTGCGCGCCATGGGCATCCGCACGGTCATGGTCACCGGCGACAATCCGGTCACAGCCGCTGCAATCGCCTCGGAAGCCGGCGTCGATGACTTTCTGGCCAGCGCCACGCCCGAAGACAAGCTCGCCTATATCCGCCGCGAGCAGCAGGGCGGCCGCCTGATCGCCATGTGCGGCGATGGCACCAACGATGCCCCTGCCCTTGCGCAGGCAGACGTGGGTGTTGCCATGCAGACCGGCACTCAGGCGGCCCGCGAAGCTGCCAACATGGTGGATCTGGACTCCAGCCCCACCAAGCTCATCGAAATCGTGGAGATCGGCAAACAGCTGCTCATGACACGCGGCTCGCTGACCACCTTCTCCATTGCCAATGATGTGGCCAAATACTTCGCAATCATCCCGGCGCTGTTCATCGCCGCCTATCCGGCGCTTGGCAGCCTCAACATCATGGGTCTGGCCTCGCCGCGTTCGGCCATCCTGTCGGCGGTGATCTTCAACGCACTGATCATCGTGGCACTGATCCCGCTGGCGCTGAAGGGCGTTGCCTACCGTCCGGCAGGCGCGGCCTCCCTGCTGCGGCGGAACCTTGCCATCTATGGCCTTGGCGGCCTGATCCTGCCTTTCGCAGGCATCAAGCTGATCGACATGGCCGTCAGCGCCCTCAATCTGGTGTAACCCCATGCTGAACCATCTCAGACCCGCCATCGTGCTCACTCTCGCCATGACCGTCCTGACCGGACTGGTCTATCCGCTCGCCATCACCGGAGCCGCGCAGGTTCTGATGCCGGGAGCAGCCAACGGCAGCTTGATCGAGCGGGACGGGAAGCCCGCAGGCTCGCTCTACATCGGTCAGGCCTTCAGCGATCCGCGCCACTTCTGGTCCCGTCCTTCCGCAACTCCGGACACGCCTTACAACGCAGGCGCCTCGTCCGGCTCGAACCTCGGCACCACATCCGCCGCCCTCAAGGCGCGGGTGGAGGCAGAGGCGGCAAGGCTGACCGCAAGCGGCTTGAGTGCGCCCCTGCCCGCAGACGCTCTTATGGCCTCGGGCTCCGGCCTTGACCCGCATATCTCTCCCGCTTTCGCGCAGGCACAGGTGCCGCGCATTGCTCAGGCACGCGGCCTTGCCGAGGCGAAGGTCAGAACCCTGCTGCGCGATCACACGGAAGAGCCGTTGCTTGGCGTCTTCGGGGAACCTCGTGTAAACGTGCTGGCGCTTAATCTGGCGCTCGACAGCCTCAAGGAGTGAGCCGCATGGCCGAGGAAGACCGCAGGCCCGATCCGGATGCCCTGCTTGCCCTTGCGGACAAGGACCGGCGCGGCAAGCTGACGGTCTTCCTCGGGGCAGCCCCAGGCGTCGGCAAGACCTTCGCCATGCTGAGCCGCGCGCAACGCCTCAAGGCCGATGGCATCGAAGTCGCCGTTGGGGTCGTCGAAACCCATGGGCGCAGCGAAACCGCTGCCTTGCTGGACGGGCTGAATGTCCTGCCGCGCAAGCGGGTGCTGCACCGCGGGCGTATGCTGGAGGCCTTTGATCTGGACGGCGCCCTTGCGCTCCGGCCGCGCATTCTGATCGTCGATGAACTGGCCCATTCCAACCCGGAAGGCAGCCGCCACCCGAAGCGCTATCAGGACATCGAGGAACTGACCGGCGCCGACATTGATGTATGGACCGCACTCAACATCCAGCATCTGGAAAGCCTGGCCGACCTGGTGACCCAGATCACCGGCGTAACTGTGCGCGAGCGTGTACCGGATGTGGTGCTGAAACGAGCGGACGAGGTGATCCTTGTGGATCTGACGCCTGCCGAGCTGATCGAGCGTCTGCAAGAGGGCAAGGTCTACCTGCCGGACAATGCCCGCCGGGCGACCGAACGGTTCTTCCGGGTTGGCAACCTCACCGCGCTGCGCGAGCTGGCCTTGCGGCGGACGGCTGGCCGCGTCGATGACCAGATGGTCGATTTTCTCAAGCAGCATGCCATCGAAGGGCCCTGGGCGACGAGCGAGAGGCTGATCGTTTGCGTGGGGCCGGATGACCTTTCGGAGAAAGTCGTCCGGGTGGCCAGCCGCCTCGCCTCAGGCCTTAACGCACCGTGGATGGCCGTTTCAGTGGAGCGTGCCGACCGGGAAGCAGAGACCAGACCGGATCTCGCCCGCATCGAGCATCTCCTGCATCTGGCCGAGCAGCTGGGCGCAGAAACCCGGCGCATCATCGGCACGGATTTCGTGGAGGAAATCCTGCGCCTTGCAAGGCGGGAGCATGCCACGCAGATCGTCATCGGCGCGCGCAAGAACCACGGCTGGCGGCGCTTTTTCTCGCTCTCCCTGCCCGAAGCGCTCTCGCGCCGCGCCTCCGGCATTGGCCTGCATCTGGTAACCCCCGAACGCAAGGAAGCGCCGCGCCCCATCGCCTGGCGTCCCCGCTTCTCCTGGAAGGACCTGCCGCATGCAGCGGCAACCGCCCTGCTGTTTGCAGCAGGCGTCACGGCCTTCGGCCAGGTGATCGATCTCTTCGTGCACCTGCCCAACATCTCGCTGCTGTTCCTGCTGGCGGTTCTGGGAGCAGCCGTCACCTCAGGCTATACGGCTGCCTTGCTGGCGGTGATATTTTCGGCGCTCTGCTACAATTTCTTCTTCATCAATCCGCGCCACACCTTCACCATCGCTGCGCCGCACGAAGTATTCTCGTTCTTCGTATTCTTTTGCGTGGCCGTGATCGCGGGAGGCTTTGCCTCGCGCATCCGCGAACAGGCGGAAACGGCGCGCAAGCGCGCGACTGCGCTTCAGGCGCTCTATGATTTCTCGCGCAAGCTGTCTGGTACGGAAAAGGCCGAGGATGTGATCTGGGCCTCTGTCTCGCAGTTGCAGGCCAGCCTGAAGCGCAACATCGTCATGCTGGTGCCGGAGAACGGTGACCTGCGTATCGCCGGGGCCTGGCCGCCGGATACGGAACTGGACGTGACCGCTCTGACAGCTGCCCGCTGGTCGCTGGACAAGGAGGAGCGCGCCGGGCACGGCACAGGCACGCTGCCCAACTGCCGCTTCGAGTTCCGCCCCCTGCTCAGCCCTCACGGGCCTGTTGGCGTCTGCGGTGTGGAGCAGACGGTTGAGCGCATTGGCATCAATGAGGAACGGGCGCTGTCGGCCATTCTCGACCAGACAGCCATCGCCATCGACCGGGCCCGCCTGTCGGAAGCCAGCGCCGCCCAGACCGCACGGCAGGAGAGCGAGCGCTACCGCGATGCGCTGCTGTCTTCCATCTCGCATGACCTTCGGACACCTCTGGCAACGATCACTGGCTCTGTCACCAGCCTGCGCCAGCTTGGCCGGCGCATGAGCCCGGAAAGTCAGGATGACCTGCTGCAATCCATCGAGGAGGAAAGCAGCCGCATGAGCCGCTTCGTCGCCAACCTGCTGGACATGACGAGGATCGAGGCGGGCAGCCTCGAGCCACGGCAGGAATGGCTGGATGTGACGGACGTGATCCAGTCCTCCGTCGAGCGGGCAAGGCGCTACTTCCCCGGCCGGGCGATTGACACCGGCATTGCGCCCGGCCTGCCACTGATCCGCGGCGACAGCGTGCTGCTGGGTCAGGTGCTGTTCAACCTGCTGGACAACGCCATCAAGTATGGCGGACAGGAGCCGGTCAACGTTTATGCAAGGCAGGACGGGGAGGACGTGCTCATTTCCGTCACAGATCTGGGCAAGGGTATCCCGCCGGAGGATCTGGAACGGGTGTTCGAGAAATTCTACCGGCGCGGCAAGGCGGATGGGAGGGCGCCCGGCACCGGGCTTGGCCTTGCCATCGCACGCGGTTTCGTGGAAGCCATGGGCGGGCGCATTCATGCCGAGAGCCCGGCCATCCGGCGCAAGGGCACACGGCTGGTCATGCGCTTTCCCGCTGGCACCGCACAGGAAGGAAAATTGCCAGAATGACAGGACAGTCCTCCGGCGCACGCATCCTTGTCGTTGACGATGAGCCGCAAATCCAGCGGTTCCTCAAGCCTGCGCTAACGGCAGCGGGCTATGACGTGGTGGAAGCGGCAACCGGCGGCGAGGCGTTGAAGGCGGTGGCAACCGCCGCGCCTGATCTTGTTATCCTTGATCTCGGCCTGCCGGACATGGACGGCAAGGACGTGATCGCCAGCCTGCGCGGCTGGAGCACCCTGCCGATCCTTATCCTCTCCGCCCGCGACCGGGAGAGCGAGAAGATCGCCGCGCTGGATCTGGGCGCCGACGACTACATCGAAAAGCCCTTCGGCATCGGCGAGCTGACTGCCCGCATCCGCACGGCCCTGCGCCACCACGGACAGGCCGAAGCCTTGCCGCAGGTGCTGGAGACGGATGGACTTGTGATCGATACCATCCGCCGCACTGTCTCTCGTGATGGCAGCGAGATCCGGCTGACACCCAAGGAATACGATCTGCTCGCCCTGCTCTCACGCCATGCCGGGCGCGTCGTCACCCATCGCATCCTGCTGACCTCCGTCTGGGGTCCGGCACACGGGGATGACCTGCAGTATCTGCGCGTCTTCATCGGCCAGTTACGCCAGAAGATCGAGCGCGACCCGGCCGCCCCCGCCATCCTGCGCACGGAACCCGGCGTCGGCTACCGGCTGATGACCGGAGAATGAGAAGCGTGCGGCTTTTTCTTGCGGGCGCAGAAGCAGTTTTCCCGTCCTCCGCCGGGCCCCTCCTCCTCAGTCGAGATCCTGCCTGAAGGTTTCAATCAGCTTGTTCTTCAGGATCTTGCCCGTCGGTGCGGCAGGCAGCGTGTTGGTGATGATGATGCGGGAGGGAACCTTGTAGGGCGAGAGACGGCTGGCGGCGTGGTCGTGCAGTTCCTTCTCGGTCAGCGCCGCAGCATCGCGGACCTGACAGAAGGCAAGAACCTCCTCATTGCCGCCACTCACCGTGCGGCCAACAACAGCGCATTGCAGCACGCCCGGATGATCGTTCAGCGCGCTCTCCACTTCCGGCGGATAGACGTTGAAGCCGCCCCGGATGATCAGCTCGCGGGCACGCCCGGCAATGTGGAGATTGCCGTCGCCATCAATGCGGCCCAGATCGCCGGTGCACAGAAAACCCTCTTCATCAAAAACGGCAGCTGTTTCAGCCGGGTTGCGGAAATAGCCGGGCATCACATGCGGACCGCGTGTCAGGATTTCGCCCACCCCGTCGCTGCCCGGATTGCGCAGTTTCAATTCCACGCCGGGCAGCGCGGGGCCGACGCTGACATCGGCCACACCACGCGGATTGACGGTCAGGGTCACACCCGCCGTCGTTTCGGTCATTCCATAGCCATTCTGCAGGGCGCAGCCGTAGAATTGCTCCGCCCGGCGCTTCCAGTCAGGATCAAGCGGCGCGGCACCGGAGGAAACGTAACGCAAGGTCTTCGTGGGCAATTGCGCCAGGCCCTGCTTGTCCGCCTCCGCCATGACCAGCGCATGAATCTGCGGCACCGCCGGCATCACCGTCACACCAGACGTCAGCGCCTCAAGCACGGTAGCAGCGTTGAAGCGCGGGAAGAGCCAGAGGCTGGCACCTGCGACGACGCTTGCGATCATCATCGACGTCAGGCCGAAAACATGGGTCATGGGCAGAACGCCGAGGATCAGGTCTTCGCTCACAATCTTGCGCATGCGCACGGAGGTTTCACCGCCGAACAGCAGATTGGAATGAGTGAGCATGACGCCCTTGGGCGTGCCTGTCGTGCCGGTGGTGTAGAGGATCACCGCCACCGCTTCCCGGCCGGGACGGACAGGCTCGGGGACGGCGTCCGGGAAAGGACCGGAAATTTCAAGTGCGCCAAGAGCGGTCTGCCAGGACCGCGCGCCCGCCTCCGCAGCATGAGCGGCTGCATCAGGCGACACGTTGGAGAGATAGACGGTCAGCCTCGGGTCCGCATGCGGCGCGATGCGCTGCAGTTCGTGACTTGTCATGCGGGCATTCACAGGTACGGCAATCGCATTGAGCCTTGAAGCAGCCATGACGAGGCCGACCAGTGCCGCGCAGTTTTCAGCCAGAATGAGCAGCCTGTCGCCTGCCTGAAGCCCAAGACCGGCCAGTTCGGCAACCATGGCATCCACCGCTTCGCTGAGCGCGCGGTAGGAGATGCGGCTCCCATCGAAGTCACGGAAGGCGGTTGCCTCGGGCCGGGCAGCGAGATGGACGTCAAGCGGCTGATGGATACGGCTGAAAGACATGGAGTTCCTCCCGGACCAGCGACGGCCATTCTGGCAGGCCGGCTGCGTCCCTTGTGCTGGATCTAGGTGATGTCATTTGCTCCGGGCGGTGTCCTCCTCCCGCCCGGAACGCTGTCAGGCACTGGCCGCTTCACCGCTTCCGGCGGGGGGCGCGGGCGCACGCTTGAATACCCCTGAAGCGGTTGCGATGAGCGTGCCATTGTCATGGAACAGTTCGGCGCTGGCGAAGATGATCTTCCGTCCACCGCCAGTGACCCGGCCAATGGCCGTGACGCCGCCCCTGTGCCCGGCGGCAAGGAAATTCACGTTGAGCGACAGGGTCGTGAAAGGCTGACGGCCGGTATCGTCCACGGTCAGACTGGCCGACACAGCACAGGCATTGTCGAGGAGCAGCGTTGCGATGCCGCCATGCAGGATGTTCTGGCGGTTTACATGCCGCTCATCCACGATCAGCCGGCAGCGGCCACCTCCATCGGGATGGCCAACCTCCAGCGTATAACCGATCAGCCGCTGGCTGCCGGTTTCCTCCGTGATCAGCCGGGAGCTTTCGTCAGGCAGCGTCATGCGGCAGACAGCGCGATGAAGCGCTCCAGATGGGCGTCACTGTCACCAAAGCGGGCATCTGCGGCCAGCAGGCGGCGCACCAGAGAGGCAAGTTCATACTCTTCGGTCATGCCGATGCCGCCGTGAAGCTGCACCGCCTCCTCGGCAACCAGCCGCGCCACCTTGCCAACCAGAACCTTGGTGGCAGCCACCTGCCGGTCCCGGTCTGCAGTGTCGAGATGCCCGGCCAGATTCCAGACTGCAGAACGGGCCTGCTCCACTTCGGTGATCAAATCGGCAAAGCGGTGCTGCAGCGCCTGGAAGGAACCAATCGGCCGGCCGAACTGCTTGCGGGTCTTGAGGTAGTCGATCGTCAGATCCACCGTGCGCTCCATCACACCCAGTGCATCGGCACACACAGCCAGGATCGCCGCAGCCTGAGGGCGGGCCAGAAGCTCAAGACCTCCGATCCGGCGGGCCGGAGTGGCCGCGAAGCTGATCTCGGCACCCCTACCGCCGTCCATCAGCGGGTATGCGCGTAAGGAAACACCGTCCGCCAGGGCCTCGATCAGGTAAAGCCCATCCACCGCGCTGACGATGAAATGTGTCGCCGCATCAGCTCCGGTAACCAGCGATTTTTCGCCGCTCAGCTTGCCATCCTGCACTGAGGTTTTCACCGTGCCGTCGTAGCGGGTGCCGGGCTCATCAAGCGCCACCGCAAGCCGGATTTCGCCGGAGGCCGCAGCCCTGGCAAGCTCCGTCTCGCCAGCCTCCGCAAGAATGCCAGCCCCCAGAACCAGACTGTCCAGAAAGGGCGTCACGGCAGCGGCGCGGCCAAGCGTGGAAAAGACCTGCAGAATATCGGGGCCAAGCCCGCCAAATCCGCCGTGCTCCTCCCGCAGAAGGGCAGTCCCGACGCCAAGCTCCAGCAACGCGTCCAGATCACTGCCGCGCTGAAGCGTGCGGGCAAGGCTTTCGCCAAGCATTGTCTGTTCTTCGGTAAATTCGAAATTCATGACAGCCCCCTCACAAGCCCAGAATCTGCTTGGCGATGATCGTCCGCTGGACCTCGCTTGATCCGCCGTAGATCGAAAGCTTGCGGTTGTTGAGATATGCGCGGGTTGCCGCAGCCGCTTCTTCCGGCCCAGGTGCGGCTTCCTCATTGCCCAACCCCTCGGAGGGGAAAGCAAGCGCCCACGGACCAGCGGCCCGGCGGGTCAGGTCATTGATGGTCTGGCGGATCTGCGTGCCCTTGAGCTTCAGCATGGAGCTCTGCGGCCCCGGCGCCTGCCCGGCAGCGGCCTGCGCCAGCATGCGCAGGTTCGTCGTTGCCATGGCCATGAGATCAATTTCGACTTCCGCAATCCTTGCGGCGAACAGCGGATTTTCCAGCAGCGGCTTGCCGTTGGCCACCTGAGCCCTGGCCATGCGCTTCAGCGAGGCAAGGCCAGCGGTGGCAAAACCGACACCGGCGATGTTCGTCCGCTCGTGGGTCAGCAGATACTTGGCGTAGGTCCAGCCCTCGTTCTCCGTGCCGACCAGATTGGCAACCGGCACACGCACATTATCGAAGAAGACCTCGTTGACCTCCGGCGTGCCATCCAGAAGCACGATCGGGCGCACGGTGATGCCCGGCGTGTTCATGTCGATCAGAAGGAAGCTGATCCCTTCCTGCGGCTTGCCGTCAGCCTTCGTGCGCACCAGACAGAAGATCCAGTTGGCGTGCTGGCCAAGGGTCGTCCAGGTCTTCTGGCCGTTGACCACATAGTGATCGCCATCCCGCACGGCGCTGGTCTTGAGAGACGCAAGATCGGACCCGGCGCCCGGCTCGGAATAGCCCTGGCACCACCAGTCCTGACCATTGAGGATGCGCGGCAGGAAGTGGTCCTGCTGCGCCTTCGAGCCGAACTTTTGAAGAACCGGCCCGAGCATCATGATGCCGAAGGGCAGAATGCGGGGCGCATAGGCAGTGGCGCTTTCTTCCTCGAAGATGTGGCGCTGGAACGCTGTCCAGCCTGCGCCGCCAAACTCCTTCGGCCAGACACCGGCCAGCCAGCCCTTTTCATTCAGAATGGCATGCCATTCCTCGATCTCGGCCTTGGTGAGCTCCTTCTGAAGGCGCACCTTTTCCGAAAGCCGCGCAGGCAGACGGTCCTTGAGAAACTGGCGCACTTCGGCGCGGAAAGCCTGATCTTCAGGCGAAAAGGTCATATCCATGGTTATCCCGGCTCAAAAGATTTCAATCAGGCCGGCGGCACCCTGTCCGCCACCGATGCACATGGTCACAACGCCCCACTTTGCCTTCCGGCGGCGCCCCTCCAGCAGGATGTGCCCTGCCATGCGCGCTCCGCTCATGCCAAAGGGGTGGCCGATGGCAATGGAACCGCCATTGACGTTCAGCTTCTCCGGATCAATGCCCAGACGGTCACGGCAGTAGAGAACCTGGCTGGCGAAAGCTTCGTTCAGCTCCCACAGGCCGATGTCATCAATGCTGAGGCCCGCCCGCTCCAGAAGGCGGGGCACGGCGAAGACGGGGCCGATGCCCATCTCGTCCGGCTCACAGCCAGCAACGGCAAAGCCACGGAAAGCTCCCAGCGGCTCAATGCCTTCACGGGTGGCAAGCTCGCCGCTCATGACCACCAGAGAGGCTGCACCATCGGAGAGCTGGGACGCATTGCCCGCCGTGATGAACTTGCCCTCTCCCTTTACAGGCTGAAGCGCAGCAAGCCCCTCAAGCGTGGTGGACGGGCGGTTGCATTCGTCACTGGCGAAGACAATCTCCTCGTCCTTCGTTTCGCCGGCAGCCTTGTCGGCAACGCGCCGCGTCACCTTCAGGGGGATGATCTCTTCGGCAAACAGGCCTGCGGCCTGCGCTGCGGCGATCCTCTGCTGGCTTCGCAGTGAATATTCATCCTGCGCTTCACGGCTGATGCCATAGCGCGATGCGACGATATCCGCCGTGTCGATCATCGGCATGTAGAGATCAGGGTGATGCTCCTCGAGCCAGGCCTCACGCGAGTGGCGCGGAGGCGGCTGGTTCAGGCTGATGGACTCCAGTCCGCCAGTCAGCACGGCGCCCGCACCTTCGGCACGCACCATATGCGCACCCATCGCCAGCGCCTGCAGGCCGGAGGCGCAGAAGCGGTTGACCGTGGTGCCGGCAACGGTCACGGGCAATCCGGCACGCAGAACGATCTGCCGGGCAATATTGCCGCCCGTGGCGTGCTCGGGATAGCCAGTGCCCCAGATGCTGTCCTCGATCAGCGCCGGATCGATTTTCGCCCGCTCTACCGCATGGCGGGCCGTCTCCGCGCCCATCCATGCACCATGTGTCAGGTTCAGGCTGCCCCGGGCTGCCTTGCCAATGCCTGTGCGCGCTGTCGAAACAATTACAGCCTCCCTCATGATGCCCCCTCGCCCGTGTTCAGTGTTTCAAAGGTGCGCCCTTCGGCGGCAAGCCGCGCAAGAAGCGGCGAGACCTTCCAGAAGAAGTCATCCGTTTCTGCAAAGCGCGCGATGTTTTGAGCAATTGCGCCAAGGCCTTCCGCATCAGCCCAATGCATCGGGCCGCCTCTCCAGCGCGGGAAGCCATAGCCGTGAAGCAGAACCACATCGATATCGAGCGGACGGGCAGCAATGCCTTCTTCGAGGATCTTCGCCCCTTCGTTGACCATCGCCGCCATATAGCGGGCGACGATTTCCTCATCGCTGAAGGTGGCGGCATTCCCGGGCTGACCAGCCCTCACCTCCGTGAGAAGAGCCTCAAGCTCAGGGTCCGGACGGCCTTGCGGCGTTTCATCGTCATAGATGTAATAGCCACGGCCCGTCTTGCGGCCCAGCCGTCCGGCCTCCACCAGACGGTCCGCGAAAACAGGCACCCGCTCACGCGGATCCCGCGACGCTGCCTTGCGCTGCCGGGCGGCATATCCGATGTCAAGGCCGGCAAGATCACCGACCTGATAGGGCCCCATGGCAAAGCCGAACCGGACCAGCGCCCGGTCGATATCATAAGGCGATGCCCCATCAAGGACCATGTGGTCGGCGGCCGTCCGGTAGGTGTTCATCATCCGGTTGCCGATGAAGCCGTCACAGACGCCCGAGCGGACGCCTGTCTTGCCCAGGGCCTTTGCCAGGGCAAAGGCTGTGGCGGTAACCTCCGGCGCGGTCTTGTCAGCGACCACGATTTCAAGCAGGCGCATGATATTGGCGGGCGAGAAGAAATGCAGGCCGATCACGTCAGCAGGACGGGAGGTCACCGCCGCGATGGCGTTCACGTCCAGATAGGATGTGTTCGTGGCGAGCACAGCGCCAGGACGGCACACGGCATCCAGCTTGCGGAACACCTCCTGCTTGACGTCCATGTTCTCGAACACGGCCTCGATCACCAGATCCGCTTCCGCCAGCGCGGCATAATCAACCGCGGTGCGGAACTTATCGCGCAGCATCTGATCGCATGCCTCAGGAGACAGCTTTCCGCGCTTCACCGCGCCTTGCTGCATCTTGGCAAGACCGGCAGCCGCCCGTGCTGCGGCCTCCTCGTCCTGCTCGATGAGTGTCACGTCCAGCCCGGCATTGAGAACCGCAGCGGCAATGCCCTGCCCCATGGTGCCGCCGCCGATGATCCCCACCTTGGCAATCGCGCGCGGCTGAATGCCCTTCAGGCCCTCCTGCTGCACGGCCTTGCGCTCGGCAAAAAACGCATGAATGAGCGCCGCGCGCTGCGGCGTCTGCATCAGATCCAGAAAGGCTGACCGCTCAAAGGCCATAGCCTCGGTGAAAGGCATGCCCAGTGCCGCAACAAGGGTTTCAAAGGCCCGGACCGGGGCGATCTGACCACGGGCAGACCGCTCCACCCGGGCTCGGGCCGCCTTGATTTCATCCTCTTCCGGGCGAGGTGCGGGTAGACCGGAGATCTGGCGCGGGCTGCGGCGTTCCGCAATCCAGCGGCGCGCTTCCGCCTCTCCTGCTGCCCGCGGATCAGCGGCATCCGGGATGCCATCAATGATGCCGAGTGCAACCGCTTCGTCAGCCCCTGCCTGACGGCCGGAAGTTATGAGATCGACCGCCGCAGCAAAGCCTGCCAGGCGCGGAAGCCGGACAGAACCGCCTGCCCCCGGCATCAGGCCAAGAGTGACTTCCGGCAATCCAACCCGCGTGCCGGGCATGGCCAATCGGCCATGGGCGCCAAGCGCCACTTCCAGCCCGCCGCCCAGCACCGTGCCGTGCAGTACGGCAATCACCGGCTTTGCGCAGTTCTCGATGCGCGAGATGACATCCGGCAGGTAAGGCTCCACCATCGGCTTGCCGAATTCCGAGATGTCAGCACCGGCGATGAAGGTGCGGCCCTTGCAGTAAAGCACAGCCACTTTTGCAGTTGTGTCGGCGGCAAAGGCATCAATCGCCTCCACCAGCCCTTTACGCACGGCGGCCGAAAGAGAATTCACGGGCGGATTGTCGACGGAAATATATCCGGTTTCGCCTGCGCTTTCGTAGGCAACGGGACTCTCGGTCACGGGCGGATGTCCTTTCGTATCAGGCTGCTCATCTGGCCGGTCATGCGCTCCAGGCGGCGTACGGCCTCGCTCAGCATCGGGCCGATTTGCGTGTCGATGCGCTCAAGATCAGCGGTGTCCGGCAAGGCGCCACAGGTGAAGGTCACGGGTTCGGCCAGTTCACCCGGGCGGAACGGAGCGGACACGGCGTTATAGGCAACGCCGCTCTGGGCCCCGCCTGCCGTGCGCACGAAACCCTTGGCCGCCAGTTCGGCGAGGGCCTGATTGCGCTCTTCGGCCCAGCCATGCAGTTCATCGGCGCCGGAGAAATCCCGCGCACTCAGAAGCTGCTCGAATTCGGCAGAAGAAAGCGCCGCGACATAGGCGCGGGCGGAGGCTGTCCTGCGCATGGGAATACGCTGCCCCACCTCCAGCCAGATGGAGGAGACACCCCGTGGCCGCCAGGTGCGGATCAGCACCAGCTTGTCGCCATCACGCACGCTGAGTACCACCAGCGTGCCGGTGGCATCGGCCAGCTCACTCATGAGATCATGCGCAGGCACCAGGAAGGACAGCGAGCTTCCGGCCACCTGCCCGACAGCAATCAGCGTGGGGCCGGGCCGGAAGCGGTCATCGTTGGAGGACTGCACCAGATAGCCGAGCCGGACCAGCGTCCATGTCAGGCGTGAGACCGTAGACTTCGGCAAGCCGGTCCTCTGGGCAATCTCCGCGTTTGACAGCCCGTCCTCTCCCATCCGGAAAGCACGCAGCACCGAGAGGCCGCGGGCAAGAGTGGTGGCAAAGCGCGGATCGTTTTCGTCCTTCATGGGTCACATACCGTTCGGAAGGGCCGTGGAGATCCACGGCACTAGAATGAGGATCGCCAGAACGAGGAACTCGACCGGCAGGAACCGCATGATACCGGCGAAGATCTGATCGACACGGATGTCCCGCCCGGTAACGTTTCCGATCACGAAGACATTGAGACCAACCGGTGGCGTAATCAGCCCGATTTCAAGCAGCTTGACGACAATAACGCCGAACCAGATGAGGTCCATGTGCATGCCGTCAACCACCGGAATGACGAAGGGCAGTGTCAGAACGATGATGCCGATCGGGTCCAGGAACATCCCGAGGAAGATGTAGATGACCGCGATGGCGGCGATCAGCACCAAAGGAGGCAGATCTGCACTCGTGACAAGGTTCACCACGGTTGCTGCCGAGCCTGTCAAGGCCACGAAGGACACGAAGACCTTGGCACAGGCTGCAATCAGGAAGATGGAGGCCGTCTGCGTCAGGCTGTCCCGGGTCGCAGACCACATGTTGGCAAGCGTCAGCGTGCGCTGAAGGAAACCGATGACGATTGTCAGCGCCACACTGACCGCAGCTGCTTCCGTTGCCGTGAAGATGCCACCGTAGATACCGCCGATGATGACGGCGAAAAGCAGGAGTGCTGGCCAGGACTGCAGCGCAGCCTTGCGGCGGGCGCCTTTCGCGCGGGGTGTTTCGTCAACCGGGGCAGCAGAGGGATCGCGGCGCACCCACCACATGATGACCAGAACATAGCCCAGAAGGCTGAGCAGACCGGGGAGAATCCCAGCCAGGAACAGCTTGCTGATCGATGTTTCCGTGAAGATGCCATAGAGGATGAACAGAACCGACGGCGGTATCAGCGAGCCAAGCGTGCCGCCTGCCGCCACGGAGGCGGTTGCCAGGCGCGGATCGTATCCAAGACGCCGCATTTCGGGAACGCAAATACGGCCCATGGTCGAGGCGCAGGCAATCGAGGAGCCGGAGATCGCCGAGAAAGCGGCGCAGCCGGTAACCGATGCAATGCCGACCCCGCCCCGGAACCCGCGCAGCCAGACATTGGCCGCATCATAGATGCGCGTCGTGATCTGCGTATGATGGGCAATGTTTCCGAGCGCAATGAACAGCGGGATCATGGAGAGATCGTAGCTGTGAATGAGGTCGAAGAAGCTCGACATGACCATGGATGCGGTCGGATTGATGGCCCGCTCAGGCGTAAATCCGCCGGTGCGGAACGCGTAGACGCAGAAAGTGCCAACCGTTGCGACAAACGCCAGAACGAAGGCGATGGGAACCCGCGCGGCAAGCAGCAGAATGACGACAGCAAAGCCGATGAGGCCAATGGTAGACGCGTCCATTACAGGGCCTCCCCGCCGCTGTGCGATTCTTCATGGATAGCCCCGGTGCTCAGGTATTCGCGCAGGTCCGCCACAAAGACGAGTGCAAGCCGCAGCCACATTGCGGCAAGGCCGGCCAGAAACACGAAACGCATCGGCCACTGCGGCAGATGAAGCTCGCCGTCATAGAAGGAGTTGCGGTTCCAGGCATGCGAGAAATCGCGCCAGGCGGCATAGATCAGAGGCATCACGGCAAGCATGGCCACCACCCAGCCGAAAAGGACCAGACGGCTGCGCCAGGCCGGGCTCATCGCATCCGTTACAAAGGTGACTGCGATATGCGACCTGTTGGCGGTCGCGGCCGCCAGAGGCAGGATGATTGACGGGACCATAAGCTCGCGCACGAGGATGATCGTGTCCGGCACATTGGCATGAAAGATGCCACGCGCGATGATCGACGCCGTAATGAGAACAACAAGAGCGAGGACGGAAACGACCGCCAGCTCCAGCATGATCCGTTCTATGAGTTTCATCGGCACCCTCCCAGGCCGTGAGCAGACCGGCAGCGCACCGGATTAATCCGGCGCGTCACCTCGTGAGCAGGCGGGCAGGCAGGCGCCTGCCCGGAAGACCGTCATTTCCGGTCCCAGGGATACCCCTTCTCGTCACGCTCGGATCGGTACTGCTTGATGAGGTCCTTGTACTGCTGAACCATCCCCTCGCCATCGAGGCCGGCCGCATCTGCACGCTGGACCCATTCGGCGATGTAGGGTTCACCGGCCGCCAGAAGCTTCTGATGGTCGGCATCGCTTAGTTTCAAAACTTCCTTGCCCTCGGCCTTGAGAATATCGACCGACTCGGTGTTCGCCTTCATCAGGAGCTTGCCGAATTCATCGGCCATGCCCTTGCCAGCCTCCATCACCGCCGCCTGATCCGCCTCCGGCAGGGCGTCGAAGCTGTCCTTGTTCATGAACACGCCCAGTGCGCCGACCTGGCCCCAGTCCAGTTCGGTGTAGCTGTCGAAGACTTCGTTGAACTTCAGGGCCTTCACGAGATACGGATAGGTCTGCGTACAATCAATGAGGCCGGTTTCCAGGCCCTGATAGGCCTCATAGACATTCATGTCGACCGGCACGGCGCCCAGATCCTTGAAAGCCTTGCCGTAGGCACCGACGCCGCGAACCTTGACGCCCTTCAGGTCGTCAAGGGTCCGGATGGTCTTGCCCTTGCAGCCCACCTGAACAGCAGAAGTGGTGAAGGTGCCGACATAGACGAGGTTCTGATCAGCCAGATTTTCCTGAACCTTCGGATCGGTGCGCATGATGTCGTCGACGGCACGCATACCGACCCAGGGATCATCGTTCGGGATCGGGATGTCGGCCATGTCATAGGCCAGCATATCCTGCGGGAAGTAGACCCCGATCACGGTGCCCAGATCCGCAACGCCGTTGCGCAGGGCGGATACGGCGGAGTTGGCCGAGAACAGCGCACCACCCCAGTGCACCTCCACGGTCACGTTTCCGCCGGTGCGGCTTTCCACTTCCTTGGCAAACCACTTCGTGGCTTCGGCCCTTGGGCCCCGATCCGGGCCGGCTTCAGCGAGAATCAACTTTGTTGCAGCCGCCGCCGGAACAATGGCGCTGACAGCCATCAGAGATGCGAGAAGCGCGAGTTTCAGTTTGTTCATAGGGGTTCCTCCTCCACTATGTTCTACTAGATAGCACATCATTCCATATACTGAAACACCCGCGAACAAAAATCGGCCACGCATCAGCGGCCTCCGGATAGCGCCGCTGAACGGAAGCCTTTCGAAACCGTGAGAAACTGCGGATAAAATGCGCCAGCTTGCCGTGCAGATGGCACCTTGGAGCGCCAGGGATTGGCGCGCAGCAGAGAAGGAGAATGATGAAGAACGCGAGCCGGTGAACGGCTTTCCGCCGGATGGCGAGCGAAGAGGCGGCCTCGTACCAAGGCTGCCTTGGGCACTGGGGCTGGCCCCTCAGGCTAAGACGGTCCCAGCTCTGGCGATCATGCACGGCCAGTCACGAGGACCGGCCGTTCTGATACGGCAGATCAGGGAGCGGCATATGCTCCGTATACTTGCGCTGCCTTACGCAGCATCCTCGCTGGCAGCTGCACGGCTAAGGCGGCTGATGGCGATCTGTTCGCGTTCCGGCGTCCAGATCTGCGGCATGTCGATGCCCTTGGCTTCATCATAAGCGCGGGCGATGTTGAGCGGCATGACCTTGTCATAGCCTGGCAGTTTGCCGTAGCGCGGGTCCATGGCATCACGCACGGCATCGTTTGTGGCCTTGAGGTCGAGCCCCTCATCCACGCAGGCAGCCGCCGAAGTGCGCAGCGTCTCAATGAACTCCTTGGCGCGGGTGATGGCATCGTTGACCATCTGTGCCCCGCGCAAGGGCGCGCCGGATCCGGCAACAAGGGCGTTGGCCCTGAAGGCGCGCAGGCGCTCCAGCGTCTTCACCCAGTCACCAAGGTGGCCATCGGCGGCATAGGGCACACCACCTGAATTGAGCAGATCGCCAGCAAAGATGGTGCCCGAATCCGGAACCCAGACCACGATGTCGCCCATCGTGTGCCCGCGGCCCAGATGCATGAGGCGGATCTCGCGCGAGCCGAGCCGCAACGACAGGGAAGAGGCAAAGGTCAGCCCCGGCCAGACCAGGGAATTGCTGACCGCAGGCGCACCATCGGATGCACGGCGGCGCTCGCACTCGAGGTTGGCTTCACCCCGCTCCTCGATCAGGCGCCGGGTGAGATCGGAAGCAAGAATTTCGCCGGGCTCCAGAGCATGCGCTCCGGCGGTGCGCCCCGCGTGGTAGTGGGTCAGCACAAGATAGCGCACCGGCTTGCCGCTGATCCGCTCCAGCGCCTCGGTGACACCCTGCGCCGCCTCAACGCTGGGCGGGGCATCAACCACAAGAATGGCCTCATCGCCGCGCACGGCGCCAATCGTTGGAAAGCCGTCCCGCATCAGGGCGTAGCAGCCGCTGGCCACTTCCGACACGGAAACGGCTGGAATCTTGCCTTCCGGCGCCTTGCTGTCTTCGCTCATGGCGTCCACTTTCGTTCTGGCTGGGCCCTGAGGCCCCAGTTGCTGCCGGGCGCTTGTGGCCCGCCACGCCGCATATCTCATCACTTCAACGTGAGAGTTCAGCGCGGACCGGCTCGATTCGCAAACAATTGCAGACAAATCATGGCAGCCCCCGTTTTTTATCAACAAGAACAGGCAGAGTTTCGAGATGGATCCAGATCTTTGTCAGAAAAGCGGAGCGAAAAAGGCAATATTCGGCCGCGATGTCCGTGTCGCTAATCCCCTGCGGATGGCAGGTCAGCACAAGCCAGAACGCGTATTGGAAGCCCGCTCCTCCGGATTTCTTTCGGCTTGCTGCAGCGCAATGAAATGGGTGCCGTTTCAATCCAGACCGGGAAAAGCCTGAAGAGTTAACCCGGGCTGGCCCGTTGCTTGCTAAGAGCAGGCCGAGCCCTGATAATTACGTTGGGGACGTTGGGGAGCAGGCTAGGCCTGCACAAGTGACCGGGCCGCCGGACGGCCTGGTTTGGGGATGGCTGTCACCATGAAGCGCGTAAAGTACAGGCTTCTGGCCCTTTCTGGCCTTATGGCCCTTACCATGGGGGCTTCTGCCGCCTTTGCCAGCACCTCGAAATGCGAGGCCCTTGCGAGTCAGCTTTCCCGTCTTGAAACAGCTGGTGCGTCATCGGCTGCTTCAAAATGGGACGAGGCCGCAGATGCACAAGGCCGCGCCATCATGGCAGCACGGCGTGATGCGGCTTATTATCAGTGCGGCCTCATGAACGCCAACGCACGCTGCCCGTCTCTCCTCGACAAGATCCAGCGCATGGAAACAAACCTTGCCAAGATCGAGCGCCAGCGCGCCAAGGCAGGCAAGGCAAAGGCAGGCCGGGGCGGCACTGCAGCGAACCGGGCCGAAATTCTGCGTATCCGCAAGGCGATGCAGCGCAACATGTGCGGCAAGGGGCGCGAGGCAGAAGAAACTCAGGCCAATGCCAGGCTGGCGCCGCAGCAGCCGAAAGGATTTCTCTCCCGTGTGCTGGGCCAGCCAAGCGCACCGGCAGCACCCATTGCTCCGCTTCATACCGAGCGCAGGTCCGTCATGCAGCCGGTTCAGCCAGAGCGGCGCGCTGCGGTGGAAACGGTTCCTCAGGATCAGGAACGCTCCCGCGATGGACTTGCCTATCCCGCCTATAACTTCCCGCGCAATGCCACGTACCGCACATTGTGCGTGCGCACCTGCGATGGCTACTTTTTCCCGATCAGCTTTAGCGCCAGGCCAGGCCAGTTCGGTCAGGATGCAGCGGCCTGCAATGCCATGTGCCCGGCATCAGAAACGGGCCTGTTCGTCTACCGCAATCCCGGCGGTGATCCGGAGGACATGATTTCGCTGGCCGGCGAGCGCTACAGCGAACTTCCCAACGCCTTCCGCCACCGCAAGGAATATGTCAGCGGATGCAGCTGTCAGGCTGCGCCATCTGCCAAGCAGGAGGCTGCTCCGCTGTCGCCAGTATCAGGAGAGGCAGGAGGCTTTTGGGCCGTAACAGGAGGGCGCAAGGGAGCTAGACAAGGTGAAGCCAACCCGCAGACAGATGCCATCCGCATGTCCATGCCCCCTGTGAGCACTGATGACTTGCCACTGGATGCAGACCCGGACACCGCTATGAATCTGCGCGAAGGCTTCGATGCCTCCAGCCTCGTCACCGCATCTCTTCCTGCAGAGGACGTCCCGCTCGTAACAGAGGACATGCGCCCTTCCCTGCCCGCACTTGCGCGGCCAGCGGAAGAACCAGACGCAGCGGAGAACACCGCCGGGGCAGGCCAGCCGCAGGACGGCGTGCCCCAAGATCAGCAGGCGGCCTCACCAGAAGCGCCCGGGGACGAAACCAGAAGTGAGGCACGCGGGCCTGTCAGGAAAGTCGGGCCGCAGTTCTTTCCCGACCGATAAGCGGCAGCAGCGCCTTCATGTCCGGCCCGTGGCCGTGGCCGGTCAGCGCCAGGCGCAATGGCATGAACAGATCCTTGCCCTTGCGCCCGGTCTTCTCCTTCAGAAGGCCGGTCCAGATGCCCCAGCTTGAGCCATCCAGCGGGCCTTCCGGCAAGAGAGCGAGCGCATCGGCCAGATAGGCCCGATCCTCTTCCGCCACCTGCGGCGCATCGGCAGGCAACTCGCCGGAAATGATGGCCCACCAGCTGGCAGCATCGCCGAAGCGGGCGCAGTTTTCCCGCACGGCCAGCCAGAAGGCCTCTCCGCCGCCGATGCCGAGCGCAGCAAGGCGCGGCGCGGCTTCTTGGTAAGTCATGGCATGGACAAGCCGGGCGTTGAGGCTGTCCAGTTCCTGCGGGTCGAATTTGGCGGATGAGCGGGAGATGCCGGCAAGGTCCAGCATGCCCGCCAGCTTTTCCATGTCCCGCACCGGCTCAACGGCGTGGCTGGTGCCGGTGAGGACGGCCAGCGAGGCAACCGCCATCGGCTCGATGCCAGCTTCCCGCAAGGAGCTGATGGACAGCGCGCCCTTGCGCTTGGACAGGCCTTCGCCGTCCAGCGTGGTCAGCAGGTTGTGGTGGGCAAAACGCGGCAGCGGCGCCCCCAGCGCCTCAAAGATGGCGATCTGCACAGCCGTATTGGCGACGTGATCCTCACCACGGATGACATGAGTGATGCCCATGTCGGCATCATCCACCACAGACGTAAACGTGTAGAGATAACTGCCGTCCGCACGGGCGAGAACCGGATCGGAGAGGGAGGCAAGGTCGATGGACTGGCTGCCACGGCACAGGTCATCCCACGTTACGTCCGTGCGGCGCGGGGCCAGCGGATCGCCATCATGATTGGGCAGCAGGAAGCGCCAGTGCGGCTGGCGGCCTTCGGCTTCAAGCTTTGCCTTGTCCTCCGCCGTCAGCTTCAGGGCAGCGCGGTCATAGACCGGCGGCCGGCCCATTGCACGCGCGCGGGAGCGGCGGCGCTCCAGTTCGTCTGCCGTTTCGTAACAGGGGTAGAGCAGCCCCGCCGCCTTCAGCTTTTCCGCCGCCGCGTCATAGAGCGCGATCCGGTCCGACTGGCGCACCATCAAGTCAGGCTTGACGCCAAACCAGGCAAGATCCGCCTCGATGGCATCGGCATATTCCCGGCGCGAGCGCTCCAGATCCGTGTCGTCGAAACGCAGCACGAACTGGCCGCCGTTCTTCAGGGCATAAAGCCAGTTGAGAAGCGCGGTACGGCTGTTGCCGAGGTGAATGAGGCCCGTCGGAGAGGGCGCGAAGCGGAGCTTTACGGTCATGCGTTTCCCCTACCCTCAGTCCGCCGTGCTGGCAAGATCATCCCGCTTCAGCAGCACGCGGGAAGCACTGGCGAGCGCTGCCGTCATCACCACGCAATAGAGCGAGAAGCCAAGGATCTGGCCGTCATAAGGCACGCCGAAGTCGATCAGCCAGCCAGCGAGCCCTGGCCCGAGTGCCGAGGCAAAGACCATGAAGGCAAACACGACCGAGCGCACCGCGCCCAGATGGCGGGTGCCGTAAAGCTCCGGCCAGAGCGCACCGGTGAAGGTTGCCACAAAGCCGTTGGAGAGACCGATCAGCCCCATGAAGATGAAAGGCGCGTAAGGAGCATGCACCAGCGCCAGAACTGCCGTGCCGCAGGCGAGCGGCACCAGCATGAAAGGCAGGATGCGCCGCGCCGTGAAGCGGTCGATCAACTGCCCCAGCACCAGCGACGACAGCACAGCCGAGGCGGACATGACGATGAAGGCCATTGCGAAAAGCTCCCTCGTCCAGCCGCGCAGGTCCACCAGATAGGTCTGATGAAACAGCACCGCCGTGACGATGAAGGGCGGAGCCAATACACCGGCGGAAACAAGGTAGAATATCGGATCGCGCAGCACCTCGGCCCGCGTCCAGTGCCGGCGCTCCACCACCTTGACGTCGCTGGCTGTGCTCACCGGCACCCGCTCCTTGCGCAGGAGCAGCAGCACAATGGGCAGCACCACCGCCAGCATGACAGCCACCGCCACCCACCAGCCCTGCCGCCAGCCAAAGGTGGTCATGATGGCAACGAAGGTAACCGGCATGATGGCTTCCGAGGCTGGGAAGCCGAGGCCGATCACCGCCACGGCACGGCCGCGCTGCGCATCAAACCAGCGCCCGGCCGCTGTCATCGCGGTGTTGCTCATCATGCCCTGCCCGAAAAGACGCAGGCCATAGAGCGCCAGCCCCGCCATCCAGATGGAGGTGGCAGAGGCCATCAGAGCGCAGAAAAGCCCGAGCATGACCATGACGCCGGCTGCCACCTGCGCCACGGAAAAGCGGTCCAGTACCCGGCCAAGGGTGGGCAGCGTCAGCGCGCTGCCAAGTGTTGCGGCCATGTAGAGCGAGCCGAAGGCGCCGTTGCTGAGGTCCAGCTCCGCCCGCACATCGCCTGCGGAAAGGGAGATGAAGAAGGTCTGCCCGAAGCCGGAAAAGGCGGTCATCAGGAAGGCTGCCCCAAGCCAGCGGGCATTGCCGGAGAGAAAGGCACCATAGGTCTGCGGTTTGCTCATGGCATGCCACCGGCTCCCACAGACGGCGGGGCCAGCCCTTTCTTCCCAATAAATCAGAGGCTTGCGCGTGGCAGGTCAGCGGTCGCGGAAGCGGTTGGTGATGGGGTAGCGCCGGTCGCGGCCAAAGTTGCGGCGGGTGATCTTGACGCCCGGAGGGGCCTGACGGCGCTTGTACTCGGCAATGTAGAGAAGATGCTCCACCCGCTCGATGGTCGCCCGCTCATAGCCCAGCGCCTCGATCTCACCGATGGAAAGCTCATTCTCGACCAACCCCTGCAGGATTGCATCCAGCACCTCGTAGGGCGGCAGGCTGTCCTGATCGGTCTGGTTCTCGCGCAGTTCGGCCGTTGGGGCCTTGGTGATGACGTGGGCAGGAATCATCTCGCCTGCCCGTCCCTTCACCCCCTGCGGCAGATGGGCATTGCGCCAGGCGGCAAGGCGGTAAACCTCGGTCTTGTAGAGGTCCTTGATTGGATTGTAGCCGCCATTCATGTCGCCGTAGAGCGTGGCGTAACCGACCGACATTTCCGACTTGTTGCCCGTGGTCACCACCATGGCGCCGAACTTGTTGGAGATGGCCATGAGGATCACGCCACGGCTGCGCGACTGCAGGTTCTCTTCCGTGATATCCGGCGTGCGGCCCGCAAAGAGCGGCGCCAGAACTTCGGTAAAGCCCGTCATCGGCGGCTCGATGGGCACGATGTCGTAGCGGATGCCGAGCGCCTTTGCGCTGGCCTCAGCGTCCCTGAGGCTGTCGGAGGAGGTGAAACGGTAGGGCATCATCACCCCGTGCACCCGCTCCGGCCCCAGTGCATCCACCGCCATGGCGGCACAGATGGCAGAATCGATGCCGCCCGAAAGGCCGAGCACGACGCCGGGGAAGCGGTTCTTCTCCACATAGTCGCGCAGGCCCATAACGCAGGCGAGCCAGTTGGCCTCATCCGCATCCGGCAGCTTCGCGAATTCGCCCGGCTCCGCCCGCCAGACGCCATCCGTCCCCTCGCGCCAGTCGCTGATGGTCAGCGCCGTGGTGAACTGGGGCATCTGGAAGGCAAGCGACCGGTCCGCGTTGAGTGCAAAGGAGGCACCGTCGAAGACAAGCTCGTCCTGCCCGCCGGTCTGGTTGCAGTAAACAAGCGGCAGGCCGCTTTCCACCACACGGGCCACCATGATCTGCAGCCGCTCGTCCGCCTTGTTCGCCCAGTAAGGGGAGCCGTTCGGCACCAGCAGCATCTGTGCGCCGGTTTCCGTCAGGCATTCGACCACTTCATCGGTCCAGGTATCTTCGCAGATCGGCAGGCCAAGCCGGAGGCCACGGAAATCCACCGGTCCCGGCAGCGGCCCCTGATCAAAGACCCGCTTCTCGTCAAAGACGCCGTAATTCGGCAGGTCATATTTGAAGCGCAGGGCCTGCACCTTGCCGCCGTCCAGCAGTGCAACCGCATTGTAAAGCTTGCCGCCTTCTGCCCATGGCAGGCCGATGATCATGCCGGGGCCGCCATCTGCGGTTTCAGCAGCAAGGCCTTCCAGCGCGGTGCGGCAGGCACGGACGAAAGCGGGCTTCAGCACCAGATCTTCCGCTGGATAGCCGGAGAGGAACATCTCGGAAAGCAGCACCAGATGCGCCCCTGCCCTGGCCGCATCGGCACGGGCCTGGCGGGCCAGATCCGCGTTGCCGGCAATACCGCCGACGGCCGGGTTCAACTGGGCAATGGCGAGGCGAAGGTGGCCGGAAAGGGCCTCGGGGCGGGTGCTTGTGCTCATGACACCTGATTTAGCGCGCCCTTGCGGGCCTTGCAATCGGGCGATCACGACTCATGATGTGTGGTTAGAGCAGAGCAAAGTTTTCTGGCAGATGCCCTGCTGCGGCTGCGGCCAGCGCCGCACCTGCCTGCCGTGCTGGCGCAGCACTTCCCCAACCCGGACGGCGCATGCCCTTGGAGCGTCCATCTCGCTCCTGCCGCAACAAGGCATCCTCTATACGTTGATAGAGCACGGCCGGCGCAACCGGCTTGGCGACGAAGCCGTGAACACCCTGGCGCATGGCATCCAGAATGACGCTGCGGCGCGCATGGCCTGAAACGGCAATCACAGGCGTCGTCGCCAGAACATGATCCTTGTCCCCCCGCAGCAGCTTTAGGAACTCCTCACCCGAGACCGGTGCCATCATCCAGTCGAGCAGAACGAGATCGGGCGCGCGGTCGATGACGATTTCCAGACCGTCGGCCCCATCGGCGGCTTCAAAAATGCGCCTCGCACCGAAGCCAGCAAGAATCGAACGAAGGATTGCGCGCATATGCGCATTGTCATCGACAACAAGGATCGACACCCCCGACAATTCCAGCTGCATCCGCATTGGCTCCTCCACTCTCGAGGGCCGTTCTATATGCCGTTGCGTTAAACCAAGGTTAGAGGCATGCCTCCCGTCAGCACTTCCGACAGGGGAAAGCGGCTATTCGGCATCGTGCAGACCGATGCCTGGGGCAAATGCAAAAGGGGCAGACCTGCGGCCTGCCCCTCGTGATGCTTGTCAAGACAGCTGCGCTCAGGCGCTGGCTGCGATCTTGTCCGTGCGTGCCTCGCGTTCCTTCTTGAGGTTTTCAGCCACAAGGAAGGCAAGCTCGATGGCCTGATCGGCATTGAGACGCGGGTCACAGTGCGTGTGGTAGCGGTCACCCAGCTGATCGGCGGTAAGCGCATGGGCGCCGCCGGTGCATTCGGTGACGTTTCTACCCGTCATTTCGATGTGAATACCGCCGGCATGGGTGCCCTCGGCGCGGTGAACCGCGAAGAAGGCTTCCACTTCCTTCAGGATGCGCTCGAACGGACGGGTCTTGTAACCAGCGGCCGTGATGGTGTTGCCATGCATCGGGTCGCAGGACCACACAACCGTGCGCCCTTCCCGCTCCACGGCGCGGATCAGCTGCGGCAGGTGATCGAACACCTTGTCCGCGCCGAAACGGCAGATCAGCGTCAGACGGCCGGCTTCGTTCTCCGGGTTCAGCATGTCGATCAGCTTCAGCAGCCCATCCGGAGAAAGCGACGGGCCGCACTTGAGGCCGATCGGATTCTTGATGCCGCGGAAGAATTCCACATGGGCATGATCCGGCTGGCGGGTGCGGTCGCCGATCCAAAGCATGTGGCCGGACGTGGCGTACCAGTCACCCGAGGTGGAATCGACACGGGTGAAGGCCTGCTCGTAGCCGAGCAGAAGCGCTTCATGGCTGGTGAAGAAATCAGTCGAACGCAGCTGCGGAACGCTGTCCGGCGAAACGCCGCAAGCGCGCATGAAGGAGAGCGATTCCGAAATGCGGTCTGCCAGTTCCTGGTAGCGGTGCGACTGCGGGCTGTCCTTGACGAAGCCCAGCATCCAGCGGTGCACCTGATCGAGGTTGGCAAAGCCGCCCTGCGCGAAGGCGCGCAGCAGGTTCAGCGTCGCGGCTGACTGGCGGTAGGCCATGGACAGGCGGTTCGGATCCGGGATGCGGCTTTCCGGCGTGAAGGCGATGTCGTTGATAATGTCGCCGCGGTAGCTCGGCAGCTCGACGTCGCCCTGCTTCTCGATGTCCGAGGAGCGCGGCTTGGCGAACTGGCCCGCGATGCGGCCCACCTTCACCACCGGCTGGGAGGCCGCATAGGTGAGGACGACTGCCATCTGCAGGAAGACGCGGAAAAAGTCACGGATGTGGTCCGGATGATGCTCTGCGAAGCTCTCCGCACAGTCACCACCCTGCAGAAGGAATGCCCGTCCTGCCGCAACATCCGCAAGCTGGCGCTTCAGAAGACGCGCCTCACCTGCAAAAACCAGCGGCGGATAGGTCGACAGACGCTTTTCCACGTCCGCCAGGGCCTCTTTGTCGGGATAATCCGGCACCTGCAAGATCGGCTTGGATCTCCAGCTGTCCGGTGTCCACTTCTCCGCCATCACACAGTCTCCAATACGGTCCGGCTGCTTTGCCTGCCTTGAGCAAACGGGCGGCAGACCCTGCATCTGCCGTCGGCCCGCTGCCTTCAAAAGAACGGGCGCCGGAACTTCCTCACATCACGTGCTGCAAACGTCTCCCCCCGAAGGACAAGAAACGTGCGGCCTTATACACGGGTTGACGGCTCAAGACTACAGTCCAGGACAGTATCCCGCCAGCAATCCGGGCGACCGTGGCTCAGGTGCCGCAATGCAAGGCGGGCCACTGCCCGCCTGCCCGGCCTGCCGGAACGGCAGGCACGGTTTCCATCACCGACCCATCGTAAAAATACGGAGGAATGCCAAGAAGAAGAACGCGGACCCAACCCTGGAAGGAAAAGAACCCCGATATCCTTGATGAACTTAAGGGCCTGTTTCCTATTATACCCTACATCATTTTTTACAGGTATGTTGTGGGCTGCTAATACTTGCGCAGGCCATCCGCGCGGCGCGGACCATCAGATCCAGAAAGGATTGGCAGCGTGTCATCCGTGGCAGGCATAGGGAAGAACCCGGCAGGACGCTGGAGTCTGACGTATCAAGTCTATTTTCTCGCTTCGCTCCTCATGGTGCTGGCAACAGCATCCCTGCTTTACGTCGGCTACATCGCCTCCCGGGCGGCCGACGGGCAAGCTGTGCGGAACGAAATGCGTCTGATCGAAAGTGCGCTTCACGACCGCCAGCGGCTGATGGCAAGGGATCAGATGACCCTTGCCCGCTGGGACCGGGCGGTGGCCAATATCTCGATCAAGTTCAACCCGGCCTTTGTCCGCTACGAACTGCTGGACTCCCTCTGGTATGACTTCGGGCACGAACGGGCTTTCCTGGTCGATCCGCAAGGCGCATTGCTGGCGGAAACACGCAGGGAGGTCTCCCGCATCGGCCGCAAGAGCCTGCCACCGTCTTCAGTGCTGCTGACTGTATCTCAGGCCGCTGTGCGCAAGTACGAGGGGCTGCGCACTCTCTCGGGGTCAGGTCTCGGCCGCAGCGGCCCACCCGCCATCGACGATATGGCCACTTTCACATATGTCCTGCTCGACCAGACGCCCACCTTCATCAGCGCCATGCCGATCGTGCCGGATGACGGAGCCGTGACGCAGCCTTCCGGACCGCCGATCATCCTGATGTCCGCCCGCCTGATCGACGAGGGCTTTACCGCCGACATAAATTCCCAGCTCGCTTTCCGCGACATGAAGTTTGTGCCCGGAGAGGTGCCGCCTGCTGGGAGCACGAGCTGGCCCATCAAGTCACCAGACGGCACGGTCATCGGCCATTTCCAATGGACAAGCGAAACGCCGGGCGAGCATGTCTGGCGAATGATCCTGCCGACCATTCTGCTGCTTTGGGCAATGCTTGCCGGGTCTGCCTTCGCCGTATCGCGTAAGGTTGGCACTTTGACCCGCTCCCTCGAACATCGGGAACAGGAGTTTGCCTATCTGGCCGATCACGACCAGCTCACGGGCCTGGCCAACCGCCGGCAGATCAGCGCAATTCTCGCAAATGCCATCTCTGGATTGCCGGATAAACCCTTCGCGCTGATCGGCTGTGACCTGGACCGGTTCAAGCAGATCAACGACACCTATGGCCATGCGGCAGGTGACGAAGTTCTCGCGACGGTTGCCCGCAGGATTGAGACCGAAGTTGGCGGCGCAGGTGTTGCCGGACGCATGGGCGGCGACGAGTTCGTTATCGTGGTGCTCGAGTTTGCCGATATCGATCAGCTAGCGGCACTGGGGCGCCGGATCATGGCAGCACTGGACGAGAAGATCCCGATGCCGAATGGCATCCAGGCAGAGCTTGGTGTCAGCATCGGCATTGCCATTGCCCCCATTGACGGCAGCACGGATGAGGCCCTGCTTGCCGCGGCAGATGCAGCCCTTTACGCCGCAAAGTCTGCGCGGGACGGCACACTTGTCTTTGCTGCAAGCTTGCCGCGAGAAGAAGATACTGTGCCCGGTACGGACGCCGGCACAAGCACGATACCGGCTGCCATTCCAGCAAAATCCCCTCTCGCAATCAGCGATGGTGGCACTGTTATCAAGCGCCCGCCGAAAGGGCGCGGGCATTAAGCCTGCGGGACCACGAAGCCTCCCGCCCCTCGCCTGTCACGTTCTGAAAACCATAACGCAACGCTTTGAACTGACCTGCACCCGATGAGCCAGCCTTATCGGGTGCAGGCATATTCGGTCTGCGTGAGGCTGCAGGATCCAGCTTCAGCCGCGCAGGCGTTCCGTAGGCTCACGCATGGTCACAAGTTCCTCTGCGGCAGTCGGATGCACTGCGACCGTCCGGTCAAAGTCGGCCTTGGTTGCCCCCATCTGCAGCGTAATTCCGAGCACCTGTGCCAGTTCACCAGCATCGGGCCCCAGAATATGGATGCCCAGCACCTTGTCCGTATCCGCATCGACGATCAGCTTCATCACCATCTTCTCGTCCCGACCCGAGAGGGTGTGCTTCATGGGACGGAAGCTGGTCTTGTAGATGTCGAGGTTCGGCGTGCGCTTCAGCGCTTCCTCTTGAGTAAGGCCAACCGTTCCAAGTTCCGGCTGGGAGAAGACGGCCGTTGCGATGAGGCTGTGATCCACCGTCCAGGGCTTGCCGCCGAAGATGGTATCGGCAAAGGCATGGCCTTCGCGGATGGCCACCGGCGTGAGATTGGCCCGGTTGGTGACGTCGCCCACGGCGTAGATCGAAGGAACGGAGGTGCGGGACGTTTCATCCACCCGGATGGCACCGTCCTCCCCCACTTCCACACCGGCCTTCTCGAGGCCGAGGCCTGCAATATTCGGGCGGCGGCCGATGGCAAAGAGGATCTGGTCGGCAGGCAGCGCCTTGCCGCCCTTGGTGTGACCCGTCAGCTTGCCGTCTGCCCCCTTCTCGATTGCGGAGAACGTGTCGCCGCAAATGATCTTGATGCCCTTCTTCTCCATCTCTTCATGCACGGCCTTGCGCAGATCATTGTCAAAGCCGCGCAGGATTTCCTCGCCGCGGTAGATCAATGTCGTCTCGGCGCCAAGGCCGTTGAAGATGCCGGCGAATTCCACGGCGATGTAACCG
The DNA here is from genome assembly GCF_036881715.1 of Pannonibacter anstelovis. NCBI lineage: Bacteria > Pseudomonadati > Pseudomonadota > Alphaproteobacteria > Hyphomicrobiales > Stappiaceae > Pannonibacter > Pannonibacter anstelovis. Next base: position 147,392 of record NZ_JBAKBF010000005.1, on the reverse strand, counting down.
CCACCGGCGACAATCACCTGCCTCGGCATTTCGGACAGATGGAAGGCCTCGTTGGAGGTGATCACATGCTCGCAGCCCGGCAGCGAGGGATCGACATTCGGCGTTCCGCCCGTTGCGATCAGGATGTAACGCGCTGTGACGACCTGCCCCGTCGAGAGCAGCCGCACACTGTTGGGCCCCTCGATGACGGCACGGCTGTCAAACAGCTCCACGCCGGTCCGGTCGAGGTTGCGGCGGTAGATCCCTTCCAGCCGCGCAATTTCCTTGTCCTTGGCCTCCAGCAGGGTCTGCCAGGAGAAGCTGCGCTCGCCAACCGTCCAGCCGAAGCCTTCCGCGTCCTCAAACTCCTCGGAGAACTTGGAGGCATAGACAAAAAGCTTCTTCGGCACGCAGCCCCGGATGACACACGTTCCGCCGTACCTGTATTCCTCGGCAATTGCGACGCGCGCACCGTGGGTGGCAGCAATCCGTGCAGCCCGCACACCGCCGGAGCCGCCGCCGATGACGAACAGATCGTAGTTGAACTCGCTCATCCTGTGAGATCCTTCAGGTCACATCCAAAAACAAACGGCCCCGTCTCCGGGGCCGCTGGGTAAACGGAAACCGCTTACTGCTTGATCAGGCCACGCTTTTCCAGTTCGGCGCGCACCTGCACCACCATTTCCTGAGACAGCTTGTCCTGCCACTGACGCGCAGCGCCAATCGACAGCGCGCTGATTTCCGGCGACAGCTGGGTCAGCTTCTTACCCGTCGGGCTCTCATAGAAGTTCGCAATCTCGGTCAGCTCTTCTTCGGTCAGGCGGCGGGCCCAGACTTCAAAGACCATCTTGTTCAGCTCGGGGCGCTCATCGGTCATCTTGAGAGCAACCCCGGTCACCACTTCATCGAGCACACCGGTCAGAGACGGGTCGGCCTGAATGAAAATTCCTGTGGTCCGCTCGGCAAGCTCGGGAATGATGGCATCAAACGCAGACAGAGCGTCCGTAGCAAGCACGGCACGGCGTGCGGCAGCAAGATGGCTTTCGGTCAAGTCCTGCGCCATGGCGGCCGGTGCAAAGGCAAGACCGGCAACCACGACCCCTGCGGAAAAGAGGGCTTTCAGATTCATTTGCAAACTCCAGCGTGCATTGTCTTTGCCCGGCTGCGGCAGGTGCCGCGGCCAGAGCTTCAATCTTTCGTTATAACGTCCACACCCTGTGGTCCGGCCACATAAGCCTTGGCCGCCAGCCCGATGAACAGGCCCGTCTCGACGACACCGGGTATGAGGTTCAGGTCAGCGGCCAATTTTGCAGCATCCGGAATGGCTCCCAGCGAGGTATCCAGGATGTAGTGACCACCATCTGTGACAAAAGGATGGTCCTCACCGCCACGCAGCGAGACTTCGCCAGTCAGTCCATGACTATCGAGAACAGCGCGTACTGCAATACGGGTGGCGCCAAGGCCAAAGGGTACGACTTCGATAGGCAGCGGGAACCTGCCCAGACGCTGCACAAGTTTGCCACTGTCCGCGATAACGACCATCTTGCCGGAGGCAGCCGCGACGATTTTCTCCCGCAGCAGCGCGCCACCGCCACCCTTGATGAGAGCCATGTCCGGATCGATCTCGTCTGCGCCGTCCACGGTCACGTCAAGCACAGGCATGTCTTCCAGAGTGGAGAGCGGAATGCCCTCCTCGCGGGCAAGCGCAGCCGTGCGTTCGGACGTTGGAACACCGGTCACCTTGAGCCCGGCACGGACGGCCTGACCAAGAGCGCGGACAAAATGCTCGGCAGTCGAACCGGTGCCAATGCCGACCTTCATGCCATCACGGATTTCGTCCATAGCCCGCTCGGCGGCCTGGCGCTTGAACTCGTCGCTCATCCTGTCCCTTCCGGCAATCGTTGAAAGACCCATGGGCGGCGGCAGGAAGAGGCATCCCTGACGGCGCCCCCGGCCGAAGCCGCATGTTGTGCGCGTGATTAGCATGCCGGCATGTCCAGGGCAAAGCCGAAGTCTCTTAGGTGTGGCTTCGGCGGGGGAGAATAGTTGCGAAAGGGTGCCGAAAATTAACCTGCCGTTCAGCTGACGTTGCGAACGTTCGATATTCGGCATGCTCAGGACAATAAAATGCGCCCGCACTTCAGGTCCCCGCTCTTTTCAAAGTCTCTCAAGGCTGAGGGAGAAGATGAATTCGGGCTGAAGACGCAAGTCGTTGCGCCGGCCGATACACAAGAACAACCGGATGACGCCACTCGCCGGATTGGTAACGCAATCGACATGATAGAAACGGACCTGCGCAGAGCAACGGCACAGGTCTCATCAGAAACGGACGACCTTCGAAACCTCCTTTCTTCGCAGCAGGATACGCTGAAGACGATACGTGCCGATGCGCTGGATCTCCAATCGGAAGCAGGTAACGCCACTGGCACAATGTCGGAACTTGCTGCTTCCATCGAAGAACTGGCGGGATCCAGCGGGCAGATTGGTGCACTCGTCGAACGCTCGGGCAAGCTGGCGCAGGACGCCACTGGCGCCGCGACCGAGGCCAATTCCGGGGTTCTGGAACTGACGGCAGCGATCTCGGATATCGCCAATGTTGTCCGGCTGATTTCAGGCATCGCCAAGCAAACCAACCTTCTGGCGCTGAATGCCACTATCGAGGCAGCCCGCGCCGGAGACGCCGGGCGTGGATTTGCAGTTGTTGCCAGTGAAGTGAAGGCGCTTTCGGTGGAGACACAGAAAGCCACGGAAGAAATCGTCAGCAAGATCGAACGGCTTCAAGCTTCGGCGGATCTGAGCACCACGTCGGTCAGCCGCATCATTGATGCCGTTGCCGAACTGCGTCCAAGTTTTGCCGAAGTTGAGAACGCGATCCGCGAACAGGTTGCGACCACTTCTGACATCAGTCAGAGGGCAAACCAGACGGCAGCCTTCATCGACGAGGTTGGCCAGCGCATCAGCACCATCAACAATTCCGTCTCCCGCGCCGAGGAAAGCGGAGCCAGTGTTCACGGCGCCGTGGGCAAGATGGCGGCCTCGGTTTCAGCGCTCGGGCCGCGCTTCACGATGATGCTGCGTCAGAGCCCGGCCGGCGACCGGCGGGTCGAGGATCGCCTCCCCTGCCGGATCAATGGCACAATTTCCCTGGCAGGACAGACTGCAGCCGTCGAAGCGCGCGACATTTCCCATGCCGGCGTCCTGCTCAAGCCAAGCAATGGTTCGCATATTGCAGCTGCCGCCAGTGCCCGTCTTTCCCTTGATGGTGTTGGCCAGATTGATCTGCGGATCGTCAACAGAAGTGACAATGGCCTGCACTGCCAGTTTTCCCGAATGGACGACATGACGGGTGCGGCCCTCGACAAGCTCATCCACGGCATTCAGGCGAAGAATGCCACAGCCGTCCGGCGGGCTCAGGAAGGAGCTGCCCGCATCAGCGAAGCAATGCACAAACTCATCGAGAGCGGCCGGCTCACGCGTGATGCCTTGTTCGACACCGACTACAGATCCATCCCGGGAACCAATCCGGTGCAGTACAGCAACCGTGCCCTTGCTCAGCTGGAACAGATCCTGCCGCAGATCCAGGACGCCATCCTCGCGCAGGATACTGCCATGACATTCTGTGTGGCGATTGACCGCAACGGCTATCTGCCGGTGCATAATAAAGCCTACTCACATCCGCAGCGGCCTGACGATCCGGCCTGGAACGCGGCGAACAGCCGGAACAAGCGCATTTTTGACGACAGGGCGGGCCTGAGCGCGGCACGCAACACCAGACCTGTACTTGTACAATCATATGCACGTGATATGGGAAATGGTAACGTCGTTTGGTTGCAGGAAGTCGATGCCCCCATAACAGTGGGCGGTATCCACTGGGGCGGTTTCAGGACGGCTTACAAGCTTTGACAGCACCCGTCTGCGCGCTGCACGTTGCAAAATCGGCAGAGAATCAGCTGCAGCACATGACAGGGAGGCCGTCGCTTGGCCACGCTCGTATTTGACCTGGATGGAACACTGGCCGATACGGCGGAAGACCTGGTGGCAGCTCTCAATGCAGCGCTCGCCGGTGCCGGATACGGGCCTGTGCCGCTTGAGCTCGCCAGACCGCAGGCCGGGAATGGTGCTGCGGCATTGATCCGTCTTGGCCTGCTTTTTCATGGTGCCGATCCCGCACAAGCTCTGCTGGACGCAATGCGGACTGATTTCCTGAACTACTATGAGGCCAATATCGCCAAATTCAGCCGGACATATGAAGGCGTTCCCGAGACTTTGCAAAGCCTGGCCAGCAGCGGCTGGCGGCTGGCAATCTGCACCAACAAACCGGAAAACCTGGCCCGTAAGCTACTCGATGAGCTGTCCCTGACCGGCCTGTTCGGCTCCATCGTTGGCGGCAACACGTATCCAAGGCCCAAGCCGGATTCCCTGCCGGTGCTTGGAGCCATACGGCGTGCAGGCGGAGAGCCCTGCAAGGCGATAATGATTGGCGATACAGCGACCGATATCGCCGCAGCCCGGGCAGCTCAAATCCCCGTCATTGCTGTCGATTTTGGTTACGCCAGTGTCCCGGTGGCGGATCTTTCACCTGACCGGGTGATATCCGCGTTTGCCGACCTCGCAGCTGCAATTGAAACCCTGCGTATCCCTCTCACACCACATGCACAGGGCTGTTCACAACCCTGAAATTCTTGTCTCAGCCCCTCTTGCGCAGGTCTGCAGAATATCATAGAAGCCGTCCCACGCTGCACAGCGGCGGGCGATTAGCTCAGCGGGAGAGCGTTCCGTTCACACCGGAAAGGTCGCAGGTTCAATCCCTGCATCGCCCACCATTATTTCCAATGAATTAGCATAAATTTACGGATAGCGCTCCGGTTCAATTGAACCGCCGGGGGTAGAATTTGGTCGCCGTAAGCCACAAGGCATGGCAGCGGTGATAGACGATAGCGTAGGTGCGCTGACGCAGATCCTCGCGGGAGAGACGGACAGACCACAGCTCGAACGCAAACCACCGTGGCGGCGGATCTTGCCCGTCACAAGCATCGTCACGTCAACGCGTGAAAAATTTAGGCCATCGTTCAGAAACCATTCTATCCTGTCAAACTCGCAAGAGCGTACCTGCATCGCCACCATTTTCTCTGATCAATGCTTGAAGGTTGCCCGTAAATGGCAAAAGCCAACCCACGGCTGCAATACTTATCAAACTCCTTACTTTCGGCGCAAACGCGAGCACCAAACAGACGTCAAATTCCCCTAGGTAATTCTGCGAAGTCATTATAAATTAAACGCGTTTTCTCTGATTTATGCTTGCAAAATTTGCGCTCCTCCACCCCTTACTGTCGCGGATTAACGCTTCCTTCAATGGCTCTGCCTACCCTGATTGCAACGAAATCGGGGAATGATCATGCTACACAGCGATGAGGAAATGAGGAGTCGTCTGAGCTTCGCAAGGATTGACGCGGAGACGAAGTCGACCCTTACGGAACTCTGGCCTTTCGTCCAAAGGGCACTGCCTGGAGTGCTTGACGGATTTTACTCCCATGTAAAGTCGCAGCCCAAGATGGCAGCCCTTGTCGGCAATCGTGAGGATACGCTCAAGAAGGCCCAGGGCGGACACTGGGCCAAGCTATTCTCCGGCCGGTTTGACCGGGATTATTTCGAGAGCATCGACCGGATCGGCCGCGCGCATGTGCGCATCGGACTGGAACCGAAGTGGTACATCGCTGGCTACCAGTATGTCCTGAACGAGCTGGTCAGCATTATCCTCAAGAAGCACCGCTTCTCCCAGCGCAAGGCACTGACGGCCATGCAGGCGCTCAACAAGGCGGTCCTGTTCGACCTCGACTTCGCGATCTCCACTTATCAGGAAGTCCTGATGGAGCAGCAGCAGGAGCAGGCGCGCGAGATCGGCCGTGCCATCGAAACATTCAAGGTCAAGGTTGATGCTTCCATGGCGGAGGTGGACAACAGCGCCGAAAAGGTGACACGCCAGGCAATCTCCCTCTCGGACATGTCCGTATCTGCGACTGCCGAGGCCTCCGAAGCTGCACATTCATCTGTTCAAACGACAAACAACATCCAGACAATCGCGGCCGCGACAGAGGAGCTATCGAGCTCCATAGCCGAGATCTCGCGCCAGATCACCGGCGCGTCGGATGTAGCGCGCCGGGCCGAATGGTGAGACAAACCGGACCTCGGCCGAAGTTGGACGCTTGTCTGATTCTGCCCAGAAGATCGGTGATGTCATCAGCCTCATTCAGGCGATCGCCGAGCAGACCAACCTGCTTGCGCTCAATGCGACCATCGAAGCTGCACGCGCTGGCGAAGCCGGACGCGGATTTGCGGTGGTGGCAGCCGAAGTGAAGGAGCTGGCGAACCAGACATCCAAGGCGACGGAAGAGATTTCGTCGCAGATCTCTGCCATTCAGTCGGCAACCCAGAATGCCGTCAAGTCGATCAATGCGATTTCCGACACAGTCAAGGAAGTCGACAACATGACGGCGACCATCGCCGCTGCCGTGGAAGAACAGGGCGCAGCAACGCGCGAAATTTCGTCCAACATCCAGAGCGCAGCCTCCGGCTCTCAGTCTCTGGCCGGCAACGTCGACCGTGTGGCTGGCGCCATTGCCCAGACTGGTACTGCCGCTGCAGATTTCCAGGTTGCGGCAGACGGCCTCAAGAGCTGCTCGGCGCAAATCGGGAATGATGTACGCGCCTTCTTCGAGAACCTGCAAAAGATTGCAGCTGCGGCCAGCAAGGCGGCCTGAAGATTTTTATCAAGAATCGAAAGGCGGGCCCTGCGGGCCCGCCTGTTTGCGTCAAACATTAGCCGCACATACGAATACGGACAGCTCATCCATTTCAGAGCTTTTCTTGCTAGACTTTGCGCAGTGATTCTCCGAAGTCAGCGGATGGACGAATGAGCTTCAAGCCGGCAAACGCCGCCAACACGACACTCGATACAATGCGCAAGGCAATAGCCCTGCAGCAGGCCGGTGAAATCGAGAAAGCGCAGCGGCTCTATAAAACCGTCCTGAAGAAAAACCCTTCATCTCCGGATGCCAATCACCTCCTGGGGGTCTGCTACCGGCAGCTGGGCTTTCCCAAGCGGGCCGTGGAGTTCATCCGCAAGGCAATTTCCCTAGCCCCTGATCGCGCTCCCTATCATGCCAATCTGGCACGGGCGCTCTCAGACCTTAATGAAGAAAACCATGCAGCTGTGCTGGCCGCAGCCGAACGCGCAGTAGCACTGAATCCCGGCCTTGCCGAAGCGCAAAGCCTGCGCGCCGTGGCCATGACCAAACTGGACCGGGAGACAGAGGCAGAAGAGATCTTCAAGCAGATTATAGCCGACCACCCGAATTATGGCGACGCCTACCGGAATTATGGGGTGATGCTGCGGGATCAAAAGCGGCACGCCGAAGCCGTTGATTTCTTCGACAAGGCGGTTCAGTTCGCGCCCGAAAATCCGGATATCTGGCTGCAACGTGCCCGTTCACGCATGTCCGCCGAGCAGCTCGAGATTGCCCGCGAGGAACTGCAGGACGCAGTTGGCAGATTCCCCGGCAATCACGATCTCATGCACGAGATGGCGCGCGTGCTTTTTGCGCTCGGGGAGCCCCTGGAGGCGCTTCCCTTTGCGGAAGCGGCCGCTTCGGTCCCTCACGAACCGGCCGTCGACGTGACGCTCGCGATCATTTTGCTAAGACTGGACAGGCCCCAGGAGGGTATCCAGCTTCTGGAGAAGGTCCTGGCGAAAAGCAAAGGCGACCAGCCCAATGTCGAATGGAATCTGGCCCTTGCCTATCTTGGTGCTGGCGACCTGCAAAATGGCTGGAAGCATTACGGTGCCCGTTTCAGGGCCAATATCTCGTCATGCCTCAACCGGAAATTCAACAAGCCTGAATGGGATGGCTCGGATCTGACTGGTAAGACCATCATGGTCTGGAATGATCAGGGTGTTGGCGATTGCCTTCGCTACGGCATGTTGATCCAAGACATCATGGACGTGGCGGGCAGGGTAATCATCGAACTGCCCCAAAAACTGCTGGCTCCTTTCAGGCTCAGCTTCCCGGATGCCGTCATACGCACTCCGACATTTGAAACGCCAGGACTGACTTCGACCTCGGACGACTACGATTTTCAGATTTCCTCAGCTGACCTTCCGCGGCATATCCGTCCAGACCTGCCGTCATTCCAGAAGACCCGGCATCCCGTGTTCAAGGTAAACCTCGAACGATCGAGGGAGCTCTACAGTAGAATTCCTGAGGCTGACAGAAAGCCTGTTGTCGGTGTCTCCTGGCGCTCCAGCCGGCTCGCCCCTGCCCGTTCAAAGAACTATCTCTCCGTCATGGATTTTGCACCGATTGTGGAGGTCAAAGACATCGTCTTCGTCAATCTACAGTATACATATCTTGAGCGTGAAATCATCTATTTGCAGCAAGGACGGGGAGCAAACCTCGTCCCCTTCAGTGACATTGACCAGATGAACAATATTGAAGATGCGGCTGCACTCGCCAATTGCTGCGATCTTATCATTACTGCGGCCACAAGTGTCGCTGATATTGCCGGTTGCCATGGACTTCCATTCTGGACATTTGGCGAAAACATCAACCACTATCTTTTCGGCAATGAAGAAAGCCCTTGGTATAAGGATACGACATACACAAAACTTGCCCCGGGTCAGGCTGTCGCCGAATTGATCCCCGGCCTGGTGTCAAGGCTGGAGAACTGGAAATCAACATTCTCTCCGGAAGCGCGCATGCTGCGCCTTCAGAAGTGAGATCCCATGACAACTGCGGCTCAGGTCACAGCCATCATTCCAGCAAGAGCCGGGTCCAAGGGGCTTCCAGGCAAGAATGTCCGGCTTCTGGCGGGCAAACCGCTTTACATGCATAGCGTGGATGCAGCCCTTGAAGCAGGCATTGGCCGGGTTATCATCAGCACTGATATTGATGAGATCTTCGCTCATCCCCTGCCACCCGGGGTGGAGTGCGTGCGGCGCCCGTCTGCACTGGCACAGGACAGCACGGTGATGGCAGAAGTGCTGCAAGAGCTGCTGCCGCGCACAGGAGTGACCTCAGGCATTGCGGTTCTGCTGCAACCGACATCGCCGCTGCGAAGGGCCGAGACCGTGCGCAACGGCATCGATCTTTTCAGAAAGGGCGGTGCGAGCTTGGTCATGAGTGTGTCGCCTGCGGATTCTGCGGTTCTGAAATGGGGCTTCGCCGATGGTGACCGTTTTGTGCCTCTGGTCTCACCGGACTTCTGTTTCGCGAACCGCCAGAGCCTGCCTCCCCTGATACGCCCGAATGGCGTTCTTTATGTTTTTGATGCTGCGCGGTTCATCGCAGACGGCAACTTTTCCGCTGAATCGATCCGTATATTGCCGGTCCAGGCTGATGAGGCTCAGGACATCGACACGGCTGAAGACTTTCTGCGCTGCGCAGATCTGATGGCGAAGGGATAACTGACGTGAAAATCGCCCATAGAGAGATCGGCCCCTCCCATCCGCCGCTGGTGATTGCCGAGATTGGCATCAATCACGGTGGCAGCCTGGATGTTGCCAAGGCCATGGTGCGTGCCGCAGCCCAGAGTGGCTGCGAAATGATCAAGCACCAGACCCATATCGTCGAAGACGAGATGACCGATGAAGCCAGGGAGATCTTTCCGCCCAATGCCGATGTCTCCATCTTCGAGGTGATGCGCCGCTGCGCCTTGCCGCTGGAGGCAGAGAAAGAGCTGAAGGCCTATACGGAAAGCCTCGGCCTCATTTACATATCAACCCCGTTCTCCCGCGCGGCCGCCGATTTCCTGAACTCGATCGATGTGCCCGGCTTCAAGATCGGCAGCGGTGAATGCGATCACCTGCCTCTGATCCGGCATATCGCCAGCTTCGGCAAGCCGGTGATCATGAGCACGGGCATGCAGACGCTGGAGAGTATCCGCCCATCGGTCGATATCCTCGAAAAGGCCGGCATTGGCTATGCCCTGCTGGAATGCACGAACCTGTACCCCTCCCCGCCCGAGATCGTCTCCCTGCGCGGCGTGAGGGACCTGAAGGCAGCCTTTCCCAAGGCTGTTGTTGGCTTTTCAGACCACAGCATCGGCCCGGAGATGGCTCTGGCATCCGTGGCACTGGGTGCCTGTATTCTGGAGCGGCATTTTACGGATACACGCTACCGCAAAGGACCGGATATTTCCTGTTCCATGGACCCGTCCGAACTGCGCTTCCTGATCGAGCGCTCCCGGGAGATCCATATTGCGCTTCACAACGAGAAGAAGAGAACGGCACCGGAAGAAGATGTCTACCGCTTTGCCCGTGGATCCGTTGTAGCGGACAGGGATCTGCCGGAGGGCCATCTGATCACCGAAGCCGATATATGGGCGCGGCGTCCGGGCAATGGCGAGATACCAGTCTCGCGGTTTGATGAGGTTGTCGGGCGCAAGCTCACGCTTGCGGTCAAGCGCAACCAGCAACTGCGCTGGAGCGATCTGGAGCCTCGCCAATGACTGCCAGACGGCTCCTGTTTCTGACTGGCACCCGAGCTGATTTCGGCAAGCTGGAGCCCCTTGCCATTGCCGCCAGAGATGCCGGCCACGAGGTGACTTTCTTCGTCACCGGCATGCATATGCTGGAAAAATACGGCCTCACCCGCAATGAAGTGCAGCGGCTGCCGGGAGTGGTGAAACATGAATTCATCAATCAGCGTCAAGGCGACCCGCAGGACATCATCCTGTCCAAGACAATCCTGGGTCTCTCGGACTGGGTTCACGAAAACCGGCCGGATCTAACCATCGTGCATGGCGACCGGATCGAAGCCCTTGCCGGGGCTCTGGTCTGCGCCACAAACTATATCCGCTGCGCCCATATCGAAGGGGGCGAAGTGTCAGGTACGATCGATGAGGTCTACCGCCACTGCAACACCAAGCTCTGCACCTATCACTTTGTCAGTTCGGAGGCTGCAAGAGCAAGGGTCCTCACATTGGGAGAAGAGCCGGGGACGGTCTTCAACATCGGTTCTCCGGAACTTGACTTCCATGGCGGACCATCCGGCGTCACGCTCGATGAAGTTTGCAAGCATTACGCAATTCCCTTCAAGGAATACGGGATTGCCGTGTTCCATCCGGTGACATCAGAGCGGGACACGATCGGCGAACAGGCGCAGAGCCTGTTCGCTACGTTGTCGGCAAGCGGCCGCAACTTCATCGTCATTTCCCCAAACAACGATCCCGGTTCAGAGGATATCTTCGCAGAGATCGAGAAGCTCGATCCGGCGCGCTTCCGGCATCTGCCGAACATGCGCTTTGCCTATTTTTCCGAGCTGATGAAGAATGCAGCTGCCATCATTGGCAACTCCAGCGCCGGCGTGCGCGAAGCGCCATTCCTTGGCATCCCGAGTCTCAATCTCGGAACCCGGCAACTCCACAGGTCGGTGGCGCCATCCATCACCGAAGCCTCAGCCTTCGACCGTGACGCGATAGCGGATTTCCTGACCAACAGATGGGGTCAGCGCTTTGCCTCTGACAGAAGTTTTGGACAGGGCAATTCTGCGGCACGTTTCGCCGGGATCCTCGATGCCGATGGTTTCTGGAGCGTTCCACTGCAAAAGCACTTCTACAGCGTAGAGTGAAAGAGACACTCGAACCGCGCCGCTTATCCTTTAATTCAGACACTTTCGAGGTTGACGCATCACGCCCTGAAAGCGTTCAGGCGCCGCACCGCCGTTGGCAACACCAATAGGCAGCGTTTCACTTGACGAGCTCCACATAGAAGCTGAAATGCGGGGCTGTTGTGTCGAAGACGCTGGTGTTTCGGAACGGCGCCGCGACTGAAGACCCCTGATAGCATGGGATGACAAACCGGAACCCCAGTTCCGGGGCAAGCGATACCAGGCTTTCATATGACCAGAATGAGATGTGCCTTTCGGGGTTTGCGCCTGAAAAACTGACATCCACTCCCCTTTCGACGGATACCCTGTAAAACTCTGCTGCCTCGAAGTTGACGTCCTTCGCCAACCTGCTTGCTTCAGCAATATTCAGGGCATCGCCCGCCACAGGAATAATGTGCGGGACTGCATCTTTCAGAAGGTCCTCCTTCCATTGCTCAGGAGCATTCTCTTGTAAATCCATCAACCGGAGGATCCGGAAATCATTCGTCGTGTTGGGAAGAGCAAGACGCATGACGCCGCCCCTCTTGAGTATCCTGGCGCATTCCCTCAGGAATCCAAGTGCACCGTCAGTTTCCAGATGCTCAAGAGTGTGTGAGCAGTAAATCAATGAAACGGATTCGCTTTCCTCAGGAACGGTCAGTCCCGGAGCGCACAGATCAATCCCGTGAAAATCAACCCCGTCCTCTCCTTGAATGGCCTTGTAGTAAGAGGACTGGCCGGGATAGTCATAGTTTTTCCAGCGCCGGTGATGAAAGGCCCCTGAGCCAAAATTACAGAAAATCTCAGCGGCATCATAGTTTCGGTAGAGCATCGCATCGGAATGGGAAGAATATAGTGTAAATGAATTGTCATACCGATTGAGCAGCGCACCAATTCCGAATCTGTAAAGGAATTTATTCACAAACCGGGAAAACTTCGCGAGAAAGGTCGAACGGCTGGCGCTCTTGGTAAATAATCTGAGAGCAGGGATATAATTTGCCCGCTGAGATGGAAACATGGAGATCCGCGTACTCAGACTTCCATCGTTTTGAGATTCAGGTGAGAGCATGGCAGAATCCCGCAATATCATTATGAGATCTAGCCTTACATTCAGAGTTCTTAAGATCACATTATCCATTATTGGGTCTGAAAAACCTGTTTGTAGACGCTGGCTGCGCCACTCAATCTCCTTTCCACAGTTTGATCTGCGTGGTCACTCCATCACTTAATGCCTGAATGTGACGGCGGCATGCGCCTGCTCCGTAACCGGAAGCAACCAGAGAACCTCAGGATTTCCTGCAAGCAGCAAGAAGCGCAGCCGGGGCTCACTTGGCAGAAACTGCCGTACTGTCGCGCTCAAACATTTCGGTCCGGCCAGCACGGACAATCGCGTGCTTCAGGGCCCCAGTATCACACAGCGGCCCTGAATGCTGACGCATCACGCCTTGAAAGCGTGCCATGCTGCAAGGATTCGACCAAGTCCCGTTGAGCCAAGCTCGTCAGGATCTGACCTCAGCCTACAAACGCCCGCTCCACGACAAACTCGCCGGGCTTGTTGTTGGCGCCTTCGTTGAGGCCGGCTTTTTCGAGCAGGGCCTTGGTGTCGCGCAGCATTTCCATGGAGCCGCAGATCATGCCGCGGTCGATGGCCGGGTCCAGCGGCGGGACGCCGAGATCCGTGAAGAGCTTGCCGCTCTCGATCAGGTCGGTGATGCGGCCCTGGCGCGGGAAATCCTCGCGGGTGACAGAGGTGTAGTGCACCAGCTTTTCGCTGGCGAGTTCGCCGATCAGGGGATCGTTCTTCGTCGCCTCCACCAGTTCCTCGCCATAGCGCAGCTCCGCAACTTCACGGCAGGTGTGGGTGAGGATGACCTGATCGAACTTCTCGTAGGTTTCCGGGTCACGGATCAGGCTGGCAAAAGGCGCAATGCCGGTGCCGGTGGAGAACATGTAAACGCGCTTGCCTGGCGTCAGGGCGTCGTTGACCAGCGTTCCGGTCGGCTTCTTCTTCAGCAGCAGTGCGTCACCCGGCTGGATCTTTTGAAGATGCTGGGTCAGCGGGCCATCCGGCACCTTGATGGAGAAGAACTCCAGTTCCTCGTCCCAGGACGGGCTGGCGATCGAATAGGCGCGGTACAGCGGCTTGCCATCGATCAGCAGGCCGATCATCACGAATTCGCCGGAGCGGAAACGGAATGCAGCAGGCCGCGTGGTGCGGAACTTGAACAGGCGGTCGGTGTAATGCTTGACCTCCGTCACTTCCTGCACGAAGGCGCTCGGGCCTGCGACAGCTTCCAGGTCGGCGGGTTTGGCAAGAACGTTCATGGCGGTCCAGTCATGTTACGCCGCGACACATCACGCCAGCGGCAAGTCCATCGGAGCGGCCCGCACTTGCGCGTGAGAGAGAGTCGCCCCCTCACCGGCAAGACACAGGCTATTGTGGCGTATCACCTACCACTTTCCTTGCCTTGATATGAAGCAACAAGCGCCCTGGAAAATGCCTCCCACATAAAAAAAAATCTAATCGGCAGCAGATTCCAGAAACGGTTTCCGCAGTGGCTGAAGCGCGGAAATTTTCATTGACAGACTAACCAATGATAGCGCTCCATACCGGAAAATACATAATCTTCCAGAGTTAGGGGTGCCGCGTTCCATGTCCAATTCCGGTCCGCAGCCACATAGGGCAGATACCGAGGGGCAGACTATTGCACTCGTGCTCCTCGACCGTTTTTCGATGATTGCCTTTACCTCTGTCGTCGAGCCGTTACGCCTTGCCAACCGGGTTCTGGGGCGGGACTTCTACCGCTGGAAAACCTATTCCCTGGACGGATTGCCGGTGGCAGCATCGAATAGCTGCGAAATCAGCGTGAACCATAGCATTCACGATCTGGACGATGCCGATATCACCTTGCTGTGCAGCGGTATCGATGTGGAACGGCTGCCGCTGGACAAGGAGCTGGGAACGCGCCTGCGCAAACTGAATGCACGCGGACGCACCTTCGGTGCCATCTGCACAGGCGCGTATTTGCTGGCGCGCTATGGTCTTCTGGAAGGAAGGCGCTGCACGCTCCACTGGGAGAACCTGCGGTCCTTCCGCGAGGAGTTTCCCGGCGTGGATGTATCCTCGGATATTTTTGCAATTGACCGCAACTGCATCACCTGCGGCGGTGGCATGGCCTCACTGGACATGATGCTGCGGCTCATCGCCATCCGCCACGGGGCAGCGCTGGCACATGAGGTTGCCGAAGTTGCCCTGTATCAGAACATGCGGTCGGGCGAGAGCGCACAGCGCCATGACATCGAGGCGCGCACAGGCATCTCCAATGCGAAGATCCTCGAAGCCATCCGCATCATGGACATGCATATCGAGGACCCCCTCTCCTGCCAGCAGCTGGCAATGACCGTGAACCTGTCACCCCGCCAGCTGGAACGGCTGTTCCGGCGCCACTTCAACTGCACGCCGGGACAATACTATCTGAAACTGCGCCTTGAGACGGCCCGGGACCTTCTGCGCCGTACCTCGCGCGCGGTGCTGGATGTGGCCATTGCCTGCGGCTTTGCCTCTACCTCGCATTTCACCAAATGCTACCGGGAACGCTTTCTCGTGACGCCGACGGAAGAGCGCAACACCTATCAGGGCGGCAACCGCACTTCGCGCGGTGCGCGCACGCACCTGCGGCAGGCGGCTGTCCCGGTCTGATACCGCATGACGAACATGAGACGGTGAGGACCGCATCAGCCAGGCAGGCTAGTGCGGTAAATTTCCCGTTTCATGCATGCAATTTATCCTCAGGCGCCAGATTTTACCGTTTCCTTAGCGAGTTGACCTATTGTGGGGCACAGCAGCCCCGGAAACGCGTTTTCGCTTTGGGCACGCCTTATCTGACGCTGGGTCAGAAAAGGATAACTGCCTAAAATTTTAACGGTTTCCTTTACCCAGTCTTGGACGGGAAAGGGCTACTCTAATTTTATTCATATTGCGGAGAGTCTCGATGCGCCTCCTTCCTGCTATTTTTGCCAGCGTTGTTTTCTTCATGTCCATTATTCAAGGCGCATCAACAGCTTCAGCGGGAGCGGCCATTCTCACGATTGACGGTAATGTGCCATCCGGTCCCGTTTCGATGACCATGGAGGAAATCGAGGCACTGGGCCTGGAAAGCCTGACAACCGTGACGCCATGGCATGATGGCGAGGTAACTTTTGAAGGTGTCCCGTTTGCCAAGCTGATGGCTCATGCAGGGGTTCAAGGTGGCATGGTCGAGGTAATGGCTCTCAACAGCTACTTCGTCCAGATGCCGTTTGATGACGTCGTTCAGGCGAAAGGCCTGCTGGCAACCCGGCAGAACGGTAAGCACATGCCTGTTGCAGATAAAGGGCCCCTCTTCTTGATATTCCCCTTCAGTGACAGGCCTGAGCTCAAGACGGAAAGCTACTACTCGCGCGCCGTTTGGCAGATACGCCAGATTACAATCAGGTGACAAGCCCCTCCCTCATACCGGTGACTGTTGCCATGACGATCTGGTTCCGGCGAATAACTGTATTTCTCTTCATCTGCCTGGCTGCGGCGGCTGTAATCCAGCCCTACATCACTGCAGCCAACCAGAACGCCGTCATTCAAGCAAAGCGTTACGACATTGCCTGGACTGGCTTCAACGGCCGTCTTGAGGTCTCGGCCCTGCGCGAGCTGGTCGCGCGCTATGTGGCAACGGGCGACAAGTCCGCCGCAAGCGAGGCGCAGCTCTACTATCAGATCATGATCGGCCGCGTGAAAACCTGGAATTCCGGACAATTCCGGACGTTTCTGGATCTGTCCGCCGAGCGGGTCGCACGGTTCGAGCAACTGGCGGCCGACCTGGAGGCCCTTGAACCACTGTTCGACCGGATCGAAGACCCGAAAGCGCAACTCGAAATCATTGACCGGATGGTCCAGGTCAAGGCCGCTGTCGACCGCATTGGCGGGGAAGCCTATAGCCTGAGCCTTGTCGAGGCAGACAAGATCCGGGAACGGCTTCAGGCCTCCATGATGGCGGGCAACTGGCTGACCTACGCCCTTCTCGCCGTCGGCGGGGTACTTCTGGCAAGCCTGTTCCTGCAGAACAGAACGCTGGTGGCAGCACGGGCCCAGGCGGAACGTTCGGCGGCCGATCATGCTTTTGTCGCCCGCCATGACCAGCTCACTTCGCTACCGAACCGCCTGGCCTTTCATGACTTTTTCCGGGCTGAGCTGGAGCGCAAGAGCAGCCGCCCGCTTGCCGTTCTCGCCATTGATCTGGACGGCTTCAAGACTGTCAATGACACATTGGGCCATGCGGCAGGTGATGCCCTGCTGAACGGCGTCGGCCAGCGGCTTACCAGCATTGTCTCGCTCTGGGAAAATGCCATGGCAGCCCGTTTTGGCGGTGATGAATTCCTCGTCCTGCTGCGCACGGAAAACGGGCTTCAGGATGCCCGTCAGAAGGCTGAGTTCCTGCTGAAGGCTCTGCGGGAGCCTTATCGCCTGAAACACGGAACCGTGCTGGTGGATGCAACGATCGGGCTTGCTGTCGATGGCCCCGGGCTTCAAGACCGGACGCAGCTCCCTGATAACGCCGACCTTGCTCTCAGCCTTGCCAAAGGCAGGGCCAAGGGTATCGTGCAGTTGTTCGATGCCGGCATGCGGGCTAACCTTTCCCGCCGGCGCCAGATCGAAGCCGATCTGCATCCGGCCATCATGGCCGGCGACATTCTCCCCTTTTACCAGCCGCAGGTGGAACTCGGCACCGGACGCATCATTGGCGTGGAGGCCCTTGCCCGATGGACCCACCCTCAGTTGGGACGCATCGGGCCGGATGAATTCGTGCCCATAGCCGAAGGCTCGGGCAAGGTCGTGGACATGGGCCGTTCCATTCTGCAGCAGGCATGCTCGGATGCGGCCCGCGTTCTTGGCACACTGCCCGTTTCGGTCAATCTGTCCGTCGCCCAGATCCTGCGCGACGACCTGCTTGAGACTGTGCGCCAGATCCTGCTGGACACTGGCCTTGCGCCGGAGCGGCTGCGGCTGGAGGTGACCGAATCCATTCTGATGAGCGATGCGGCACGCTGCATCTCGACCCTGGACAGGCTGAAGAAGCTTGGGGTCACGATCGCCCTTGATGACTTCGGCACGGGTTACTCGTCCCTCTCCTATCTGCGCCAGTTCGACTGGGACGAGCTGAAAGTAGACAGGAGCTTCGTGCGCTCCCTTTCTTCAGATCCACAGAGCAAGTCGATCATCGAGGCGGTGGTTGGCCTTGCGCGCGATCTGAACATCGCCGTGACCGTGGAAGGAGTGGAAACCCTGGAGCAGCAGGCGCTGCTGCAGAAAGCGGGATGCTCCAAGGGACAGGGCTATCTGTTCGGCGCAGCCGTGCCTCTGGAAGCACTCGCAGCAAAGATCATGGATCAGGCCGGAGGGCATGGCCTTTTGACACAGGACCCAAGCGGCAGAAGCCGTTTCACCCTGATCGATACCCAGGCGAGCTCGTAACCGGACACACAAGAATCCTCTCCCCTGCACGCTTCTGGCAGGCTACCAAGGACAGACGGGACAAGACTGATTCCAGGGAGCAGACATGGCGAGCGACATCGAGATCGCGCGGGCAGCGCAATTGCTGCCGATGAGAGATATTGCTGCGAAGCTCGCCATCCCCGAGGACGCACTTGAGCCTTTTGGCAAGACCAAGGCCAAGATTTCCGGCGCGTTCATCGCCGATGTGCAGGACCAGCCGAAAGGCAAGCTGGTGCTTGTCACCGCCA
The DNA here is from genome assembly GCF_036881715.1 of Pannonibacter anstelovis. Lineage (NCBI taxonomy): Bacteria > Pseudomonadati > Pseudomonadota > Alphaproteobacteria > Hyphomicrobiales > Stappiaceae > Pannonibacter > Pannonibacter anstelovis. The sequence continues at coordinate 128,997 of NZ_JBAKBF010000005.1, read as the reverse complement.
TCAACCCGACGCCGGCGGGAGAAGGCAAGACGACGACCACAGTCGGCCTTGGCGACGGGCTGGCGCGCATAGGGAAGAAGACGGCAATCTGTCTGCGCGAACCTTCGCTTGGCCCCTGCTTCGGCGTGAAGGGCGGTGCGGCGGGTGGCGGCAAGGCCCAGGTGGTGCCGATGGAGGACATCAATCTCCATTTCACCGGCGATTTCCATGCCATCACCTCCGCCCACAACCTGCTGGCCGCGCTGATCGACAATCATCTGCACTGGGGCAACGCGCTCGGACTGGACCCGCAGCGCATCGCTTTCCGCCGCGTGATGGACATGAACGACCGGGCCCTGCGCTCGATCGTCACCGGCCTCGGCGGACGGGCCAATGGCACAACGCGGGAAGCAGGTTTCGACATCACCGTCGCCTCGGAGGTGATGGCAATCCTCTGTCTTGCCACCGATCTTGAAGACCTGCAGCGCCGTCTTGGCGATATCGTGATTGGAACACGTGCGGACCGCAGCCCGGTGACGGCGCGTGATCTGGGTGCGGACGGCGCAATGACCGTGCTGCTGCGTCAGGCCTTCCAGCCCAATCTGGTGCAGACACTGGAACATACGCCCGCCTTCGTCCACGGCGGCCCCTTTGCCAACATCGCCCATGGCTGCAATTCCGTGGTGGCAACGCAGACAGCCCTGCGGCTGGCCGATTATGTGGTGACGGAAGCCGGCTTCGGCGCGGATCTGGGAGCAGAAAAGTTCTTTGACATCAAATGCCGCAAGGCGGGACTTGAGCCTTCAGCCGTGGTTCTGGTGGCAACGGTGCGCGCGCTCAAGATGAACGGCGGCGCCGCCAAGGCAGATCTTGGTCATGAGAACGTGGCCGCCGTCGAGGCCGGTCTGTGCAATCTTGGCCGCCACATCGAAAACCTTCGCCAGTTCGGCGTTCCGGTGGTGGTGGCGCTCAATCATTTCACCTCCGACACGGATGCGGAAATCGCTGCGGTTACGGCCTCTTGCCGCAGTCTCGGCGTCGAGGCCATTCTGGCAACACACTGGGCCGAAGGCTCCAAGGGCACGGAAGCTCTCGCCCGCAAGGTGGTGGAACTGGCGGACGGCGGCAGCGCCCGGTTCGAACCGCTCTATCCGGACGAAATGCCGTTGACGGACAAGATCGAAATCGTGGCCCGGAAGATCTACCGGGCGGGCTCGATTTCCTTCGACCCCGCCGCCCGCCGCCAGCTGGAGCGCTGGCAGGAAAGCGGCTATGGCCACCTGCCAGTCTGCATGGCCAAGACGCAGTATTCCTTCTCGGCCAACCCTGCCCTGCTCGGCGCACCCGAAGGGCACGATCTGCCGGTGCGCGAGGTGCGGCTGTCGGCAGGTGCCGGGTTCATCGTCGCCATCTGCGGGGACATCATGACCATGCCCGGCCTGCCACGCCATCCGGCGGCGCTGGACATCCACCTGAATGCAGAAGGTCAGGTGGAAGGTCTGTTCTGAGGCGCAGGAGACGGTGCGCGTCCTTTAGATAAGCCAGACTGGTTACGGATGGATGCATCCTTTTCAAGCCTCCGCAAATCAGACAATAACTATGCCGGCTTGTCTGACATCAAGGTTACGCTACGACCTGTCCATGCGGCAGAGGCTGCGCTAGTAGAACTACTGAGAACCGGCCTATGCCGCCCCGCCGCAGAGAACTGGATTGCGCTATGATATCATCCGCTTCTACGTCTCCGGCACTCGCCGCCATCAAAGATCTGGACCTGCGCCTGAGAACATGGCTTTGCGAGAGTGCACTGCCGCTTTGGCTGAAGGCCGGGTTTGATCCGCAGACGGGCCGCTTTGCCGAAACATTGTCCATTGACGATGCCCGGGCACCGGAGAGCGGCATGGTGCGGGCACGTGTTGCCCCGCGGCAGATCTACAGTCTGATTGAGGGAGCCCAGCTCGGCTACACGGGAGCAGTGCAGGACCAGGCCCATAGGGGTCTCTGTCATTTCCTGAACAATTTCCGTGACGAGAACCGGCTTGCGGTGAATGCAATCAGCTGGGACGGCCGGACCCGCGACACCACATTCGATCTCTATAATCAGGCATTCCTGGTCTTTGCTCTTGCCCATGGCACGAAAGCCATTCCGCACCGGCATGCAGATCTGCTTGCAAGCGCAGACCGGACACTGCTGGAGCTGAGCAACAGCTTTGCTCATCCCGGTGGCGGGTTCCACGAAGCCAATCCGCCGCAGGCACCGCTCCGCTCCAACCCGCATATGCACATGCTGGAGGCCTGTCTTGCCATGGAAGATGCCGGCGGCGGCATGCGCTGGCGGGATCTTGCGGATCAGATCGTCACACTCGCGCTGACCCGGTTCATTGATCCGGCCACTGGCGCCCTGCATGAGTTTTTCGCGCTAGACTGGTCGCTGCCGCAGGACGCATCCATGCAGTCGGTAGAGCCAGGTCATCAGTTTGAATGGGCCTGGCTGTTGCTGAACTGGGCGAAGCGGCGCGGAAAGACTGCCGGGATCCTGCCCGTTGCCGCAAGGCTTGCCGACCTTGCTGAAACATACGGAATCGATCCGTCCCGTGGCGCAGCTATCATGGAGCTCCATGGGGACCTGACGCCACGCGACAAGGCGGCACGCCTCTGGGTGCAAACCGAATGGCTCAAGGCCGGAATAGCCCTTGCGGAAATCCAGACCGGTGAAAGACGGGAAGCCGCGATCGCCTCTGCCCTGAGGGCCGGCCAAGCACTGCAGGCCTATCTAGACGTGCCGGTTCAGGGTCTGTGGCGCGACAAATGGCTTGAAGACGGCAGCTTCGTTGATGAGCCTGCACCAGCGAGTTCGCTCTATCATATCGTCTGTGCCATCTCCTGCCTTACGTCTTTCATCCGCAAGCTTTGACCCGGTTGGAAAGCTCCGGCAAAAAGACGAGAAACTAGCCAAAAGCCTCTTTTCAGCGCAGGGCTTGCTGCCTATGGTGCGCGCAAAATCAGCCAGCCGGTGCGCCTCCCGCGCCGCTTGTGAAAGACGTGACCCATGAGCAAGGCAAACCTCATTGACGGCAAGGCAATCGCGGCCTCCGTGCGCAGCGAAATTTCCGCACGTGCCGCAAGGCTTCTGGCGGAAACCGGCAAGCGGCCCGGGCTGGCGGTGGTTCTGGCAGGTGAGGATCCGGCAAGCCAGGTCTATGTGCGCAACAAGGGCCTCGCTGCAGAGGCTTGCGGGTTTCATTCAGTCAAGCACACTCTGCCCGCAGACACATCCGAAGCCAGCCTGCTGGCGCTGGTGGAGCAGCTGAATGAAGACGATACCATCCATGGCATTCTGGTACAGCTGCCCCTGCCCGGCCATATCGATGAAACCAAGGTGCTGCGTCTGATCCGTCCGGAAAAGGACGTGGACGGTTTCCATCCGGTCAACGTTGGCCTTCTGGCAACAGGCGCCCGCGACACGGCGCTTGTGCCCTGCACGCCCGCTGGCAGCCTCGTGCTGCTAAAGCGTACGCTGCAAACACCCCTCGCCGGCCTCAATGCGGTTGTCATCGGCCGCTCCAACATTGTCGGCAAGCCGATGGCCGCGCTGCTGCTGGCCGAAAGCTGCACCGTGACCATCGCCCACAGCCGCACGAAGGACCTTCCCGAAGTGGTGCGCAGCGCCGATATCGTTGTGGCCGCCGTCGGCCGTCCGGAAATGGTGCGCGGCAGCTGGATCAAGCCCGGTGCAACCGTGATCGACGTAGGCATCAACCGCGTGCCGAACCCGGCCAAGGGCGAAGGTGCGACAAAGCTTGTCGGTGACGTGGCTTTCGCGGAAGCTGCTGAAGTGGCCGGTGCGATCACGCCGGTGCCCGGCGGCGTCGGACCGATGACCATTGCCATGCTCATGGCCAACACTCTCACCGCCGCCCGCCGCCAGCTTGGCGTGGCTCCGGAGCCGGAGCTGTTCTGAGGTTGCCGGAGCTTCCCTGCCCTTTGGCAGGCTCGCCAGCTCAGTCTCAATCTTTGGAAACTATTGACACTTCTGCGCCAGACTGACCCCGGGGATAGGGTATCTCCGGGCTCCCGTATGGTTAGCAAGAGGCTCGCCAACGGCGTCCGGCCGTGCCATACAGGGGCATGATGCCGCGCTTCGCGCGAGGATTTGGGACACGCCGGGTCAATCCCGGCATGAGGTGTGGGACGGTAGCAAGTTGATGCGTCTTCCGTCAGAAGACAGGTCCGGACGGAATTTCCGGCTCGGCAGCGCTTTGCAAGCCATTTGGCCAGCGCGGCTGCCGCGCGGTCTCCGGCTGCCGGTGGCATGCCTTGCTGCGGCCCTTGTTCTATCCGCATCACCGCTGACTTATCCTGCTTCCGCTTTCGAACTGTTTGGTGTGCACCTGTGGGGCAACGACGAAACGGTTGCAGCTGATGCCCTGCCTTATGAGGCAGAGCTGTCTCTTTCCGGCGGATCGGACGACCTGAAGGACCAGCTGGAATCAGCTTCCGTTCTGATATCCGAGATGAGCTCTCCGCCTTCCGGCAGTGACGGCTTGATCGCACGTGCGCTCAATGATTTCGACCGGCTGATCGCCCAGCTCTATCTGCAAGGGTTCTATGGCGGCACCGTCGACATCCGGCTTGGCGGGCAGCCCTTGCAGAGCGTGCTGGAGCGTGGTGATATTCCCGGTCCGCGTCCCGTGCAGGTGTCGGTCAACGTCGCGGCTGGACCGCTGTTCACCTTCGGCAGCCTTCAGGTTTCCACCGGCGCACCGGGTGTTCCCGATAGCCCTCAGACCTGGGGCCTTGTGCAGGGAGAAACGGCCAACTCCGCCAAGATCGTTGCCGCCGAACGGCAGATCGTCAATGCCCTGCGCCAGAACGGCTACCCCAAGGCGCAGATAGCGAAGCGCGACATCACGGCCGACCATGCCACAGGCAAGCTGGACGTGGAACTGATCGCCGAGGCAGGCCCGGCAGCGCAATTCGGCACGGTCACCGTAGAAGGCACGAAGGTCACCGATCCGGAGTTCGTTGCAGAGATGGCGATGATCCCCGAGGGGGAACCCTATGATCCGGAAGTTCTGGCCAAGGCACAGAAGCGGCTGAACGATCTGGGCATCTTCGCCACCGTCAGCATGGTCGAGGGCGAGGTAGCCGGAGCCGATGGCCGGATGCCCATCATCATTCAGGTGGCTGAGCGCAAGCGGCATGTTCTTGGCGCCGGAGCCACATGGTCCAGTTCCGAAGGCGGCGGCGTCGAGGCCTATTGGCGGCGGCGCAATCTCTTCGGCAAGGGCGAGCTTCTGAGCGTTGAAGGATCCGTCGGCAGGCTTGGCAACCAGGCAGCCGAGGACATGGAATATGCCGCGCGGATCGCCTTCGAGAAGCCCGGCGTATTCGGGCCGCTGACGAGCTTCTCCACAAGCCTCAGCGCCAGGCAGGAAACGCCGGATGCCTATACCAGCCGGTCGGTTTCGGGCGATGCCTATCTGAAGCGCACCTTCTCCGGCCAGCTGTCCGGGCGGGTGGGGGCGCAGGTCAGCTTCATTGACGAGACGGATGCCTTCGGCAACCGCTCCTATCTTCTGGCCGGTATCCCGGCGGAGCTGACCTATGACACCCGCGATGACGTGTTCAATCCGTCACGCGGTGTACTGGCCGTCGCCTTTGCCGAGCCTGCCTATGACATCCGCAATGGCAACGGCATGATGTTCATGAAGGGCTCCTTCTCCACCTATGCCGCGCTGGATGATGCAAAACGCTTCATCCTGGCCGGACGTGTGGCGGCCGGCAGCATCGTGGCGCCGGGAGTGGATGACGTGCCGGCAAGCCGCCGGTTCTTTGCAGGCGGCGGCGGCTCGATCCGTGGCTATGCCTACCGCAACACCGGCCCGCGCAGGAACGGTGAAGTCACCGGCGGGCGCAGCATGCTGGAACTCTCGGGCGAGGTACGTGTTCGCATTACGGAGAGCTTTGGCGTGGTCGGCTTTGTCGATGCGGGCAACGCCTACAGTGCCATGGCTCCGGATCTCTCCCGCCCCTTCAAGATCGGCGTTGGTGGCGGCATACGCTATTTCACCCCGATCGGCCCCTTGCGGCTGGATGTAGCGGTCCCACTTTCGCCGGAAAAAGATGATCCAAAGTTCGGGGTCTATCTTGGACTGAGCCAGGCATTCTAAAGGCCCATGACCGCAACACGACGCATCCTGAAGGGCCTCGGCATTGCCGCCCTGACGACGACGGCCCTGACAGGCCTTGCACTGGCTATGCTGCCGACGCCACTTGGCGAGGCTGCGGCCGAGCGGCTGGCCAACCGTTTTCTGGATACCGCAGACGGTGGTGCACGGCTTTCAGGCCTGACCATCGGCTGGAATGGCAGCATTGGGCTCGACAGGCTCGAACTGACGGATCCTGTTGGCACTTATGGCGAAATTGAAGATCTCGATGTAAACTGGAACCCGCTGGCACTGCTCGGGCTCTCGCTGAACATCGACAGCGTGAGCGCGCAGCGCGTCACCCTGCAGCGCCGCCCTGCTCTCCCGGAGACGGCCACCGATGGCCAGCAGGACGGCTTCAAGCCGCCTTTGCGCCGGATCACTCTTGGGCGTCTCAACATCGCCGAGGCTGACCTTGGCGAAGATGTTGCTGGCGCCCCGATGCGCTTTTCCGTCAGGGGGCAGGCATCGGCCTCAGGTCCGGCTGATTCGGTCAATGCTTCTCTCAACATCGAGCGGACCGACGGTATCCGTGGCGCGATCTCCGGCCAGCTTGCCTATGTCTCCCAGTCCGGTGCACTGACCCTGTCGCTCAGGGCAAGCGAACCGCGCGGCGGGCTTGTCGCCCGGCTTGCCGGGATCGAGGGGCTTCCTGCGGTTGACCTCAACCTCGATGGCTCCGGCCCATTGGACAACTGGGCAGCCAATCTGGCTGTTGCCCTGGATGGCAGGCGCACCGTCACCGGGGCGGCGCAACTGGCCCGCACCGATGCCGGAAGAGAGCTGAAGCTGGCCTTGACCGGCCAGCTGGAGCCGCTGGTGCCACCTGCCGCCGCAGCGCTGGCCGCAGGCGACACGCAGGCGGATCTCAGCCTGATCATGTCGCAGGATTACCAGCCCCTGTCGGCTTCGCTTGCCGTAACCACCCGCACCCTGCAGGCCAATGCCAGCGGCAGCCTGGACCCTAAGTCCGGGGCCCTTTCGGCAAAGACGGATGCACGGATTGCTGCAGGCGGGGATGCGCTTCTGGCTCTTGAAGCTGACGGCCAGCGCTACATCATGCAGACCCTGTCGCTGACAGGGAATCTTTCAGGCTCCCTGGCCAAGGCGGACTGGAACCTCAATCTGCAGGGGGACCGCCTGTCGGCGCCGCAGGGCGCACTGGAGCGGCTGCAACTGTCGGCCACCGGCATCGGCGCCGAACTGCAAAACGAATTCCGTCTTCCCTTCTCTGCCCGGCTCACTCTGGGCGGGCTGCAGCCGGCAGACGCCAGTCTCTCAAGCCTCGCGGGCGACTCCACGCTGGAAGTTGTCGGCCAGCTTCTGGGCAGTCAGAAGCAAGTGTCGATCGGCCGCGGCACCCTGAGCGCTCCGGGCGTACAGGTTCGCCTGCAAGATGGCGTGATCGCCCAATCGAATGCCCGGCTTGCCGCAGAACTTACCCTTGACGATCTATCCCGCTTCTCGGGCATGACAGGCCTTGAAACCTCCGGTTCGCTTGCCATGAACATGGTTGTGGAGGGCAATCCTTCCCAGCAGTCCGGCTCAATTCGTGCCTCTCTTGCCGGGACGAATGTCGCCACCGGTCTCGAACAGGTGGACAGGCTGCTTGCCGGGGCGCTGGAAGGGCAGCTGGAAGCAGGGATCAGCAGCAGCGGTGAGATTGCTTTCCGGCAGCTGGCACTTGGCACCTCTGCACTGAAACTGGATGGAACCGGAAAGCTCACGGCAGGCGGGGCCGCCTCAACGGTTGACGGTGAGCTCAAGGCGGTTCTGACGCGGGTGGAGGAGATCGACCCACGGCTGACAGGTGCGCTGGAGGCGTCCGTGAGGGCAAATGGCCCATTGTCCGGACCTGACGTAAGCCTAAGCGCCAAATCCGCGCAGCTGACGCTTGCAGGCACGCCTCTGACGGACCTGGTGCTGGAGCTGGATGGCAAGGCCGATGCAGCGGCCCCGGCAGGTGCCCTGCGCCTGAGCGGCAGCCTCAACGGCGCGCCGCTGACCGCCCGGGCCGATGTCAGTTCCTCGCAAGGCGCAGCCGAGGTACGGAACATTTCTTTCGCCGCCGGGCGGAACGAACTCAATGGCGCCTTGAGCGTTGCAAGCCTCACCCGTGCTCTGGAAACCCTGACGGGCGAGCTTGTGTTCAAGGGCGCCGCGCTTGAGGACCTGTCGCCGCTGCTGCTGACACCGGTCGCCGGCACGCTGGATGCAACGGCACGTATTTCCGGCAATCAGAACGGCCTGCAGGTCAGCCTGACGGCCAGCGGGCGCAACGTGGCCTATCAGGACAACCGCATCGGCACCCTCGCCATCAATGGCGAGGTTTTTGATCTCCTCACCGTGCCGCAGGCGCGCGGCAAGGTGGAAGCCCGCCAGATCATGGCCGGGGCAACCGCTGCCGAGAGCCTCACCCTGTCGGCGGAAAGCGATGGCACGCGCACGGGCTTCAACCTGGATACCCGTCTTCAGGGCGCCGATGGCGTGTCCGCCACCGGCAGCCTGACGGCCACCGCTGCCGGTTTTGATCTGGCGCTGGACCGGCTTCAGGGCAACTACAGCGGCTTGAAGACCACCCTCGTCCGCCCCGCGCGGCTGGCCTATGAGGGCACGGTAGCCCGCATCGAGCCGCTCCAGCTGGCGCTTGGCAGCGGGCGGCTGGATGTTTCCGGCACGGCCGGCGACAGGCTCGACATCAAGGCGTCGCTGGCCGATGTGCCGCTGGCGCCCGGCAATGCCTTTGCACCCGGTTACGGCCTCGGCGGCACGTTAAGCGGTACGGCCACGGTCACGGGCGCGGCCTCAGCGCCGCAAGCGTCGTGGAAGCTCTCCGGACGGGGACTGACCGCATCCCTGCTGGCGCAGAACGGCATCAGTCCGATCGGGCTGGACAGCACCGGCTCCTATTCTGGCAATCGCATCACCCAGACCACCCGCATCACCGGCACGGACGGACTGGCGCTGACGGCGGAAGGCCCGGTCAATCTGGCCGGGGCAGGCTCACTGGATATCGGCGTCAACGGTTCGGTGCCGCTGGGCCTTGCCCGCGTGCGCCTGACGGAAATGGGATACCGGGGCGCAGGCACGCTGGCCGTCAGCGGCCGGATCAGTGGGCAGCTGACCAATCCGGCGGTCAATCTTCAGATGCAGCCGCAGGGGCTGGAGCTGACGGAGCTTGCCACTGGCCTCACCTTACGCGATTTCGCCGGTTCCATCGGTATAACGCGCGAGCAGATCACCATCTCGGGCCTCAACGCTGCGATTTCCGCAGGCGGCCGGGTGTCTGCCAATGGCACAGTGGGACTCGGCGAAGGGCTTCCGGCCGAGCTGGCCATTCAAGCGGTAAACGCGCGCTACAGCGACGGGCGAGTTGTGACGGCGGACCTGAACGCAGACCTCAGGCTCTCCGGCCCTCTGGCAGGGACCGGTACGGGCGGACGGCTGAGCGGAACCGTCAACATCAGCACCGCCAACATCAACATTCCGCAAAGCCTGCCGGGTGCCTTGTCGCCCCTGGCGGTCAAGCATTTGAATGCGCCGAAACCGGTGCGGGCGCAGATTGCTGAGCTGCAGGCGGAAGGCGGCAGCAGCGGCGGCCAGCAGAGTTCGGCCTCAGCCCCGATCGGGCTGGACATTACCCTGTCCGCGCCCTCGCGCGTGTTCGTGCGCGGCCGCGGTGTCGATGCGGAACTGGGCGGCACGTTGCGGCTGGCGGGCACCACGGCCAATCCGCAGGCCCTTGGCGGCTTCACGCTGCGCCGTGGCCTGCTCGACATTCTGACGCGGCGGCTGACGTTCTCACGCGGTTCCATCGGCTTCACAGGCTCACTGACGCCAAATCTGGACTTCCTGGCAGCAACTTCAGCCGGCTCGACCTCGATCAACTTGATGGTGACGGGCAGCGCGGCAGACCCGGTGATTGACCTCACCTCAAGCCCGGCACTGCCACAGGACGAGATTCTGGCGCAGCTGCTGTTCGACCGCTCGGTGACCAACCTGTCGCCCACCCAGATCGCCCAGCTGGCCGCTGCCGTAACGTCCCTGACCGGTGGCAGTGACACCGGACCGCTGTCACAGCTGCGCAAGTCTCTCGGGCTGGATGCGGTGGATGTGAACCTTGGCGGTGCGGACGGGCCCTCGCTTTCCGCCGGGCGCTACATCAACGAGAACATCTATCTGGGGGTGGAACAGGGAACTTCCGCCAATTCCAGCCGGGTGAAGGTGGATATCGACCTCAACCGCAATCTAAAGGCGCGCGGTGAAGTGGGAGCTGACGGCTCATCAAAAGCCGGTATCTTCTACGAAAAGGAATACTGAGGCGAAGGGGCCGCTTGCCAGCTCCGCCTCTTCCTGTCCATTCATTCAGATCTGCGGTTCGGGCCGTCAGCCCTGACTTTCCGCACGGGTCTTCTCAACTGGGATGTAGCTCAGCGGCAGTTCCGTCGTGCACTTGATCTGTTCCATGGCGAAGGTGGTCGACACATCGGTGATGTCGATCTTCGAGATCAGCTTCTTGTAGAAGGCATCATAGGCGGCGATATCCGGCACAGTGACGCGCAGAAGATAGTCCACCTGCCCTGCCATGCGGTAGAACTCCACCACCTCCGGCAGTTCCTTGATCACATCGGCAAACTTGCGAAGCCAGTCTTCGGTGTGCTGGTTGGTGGTGATGGCGACAAAGGCCGTCACCTTGACATTGACCTTCTCCGGATCCAGCAGGGCAACACGGCCCGTGATCACGCCATCCTCCTCCAGCTTCTGGATGCGGCGCCAGCAGGGCGTGGTGGACAGGCCAACCCGGCGGCCGATCTCGGCGACCGGAACGGTGCAATCCTCTTGCAGGATGGACAGAATACGCCGGTCGATGCGGTCAATCATGTTCTGGTTCCAGATGCGGTACAACGGCGGCCGGACACTGTCCTGCCACATCTCATGAGAGAATGGATTTTTGTTTCGTTGGCAAGCGGTAAATGGAAGACTGAACGGGTCCTGACACTGAGTTTGTGACATGCCGGGGAACAATTTTCCTCAACTCTGCACGGCAGTCTCAAGGCTGCAGCAGTTGCGCCACCCGGCAGCGCAGCTCCGGAACCAGCTCTTCCTCGAACCAGGGATTGCGGCGCAGCCAGGTGTTGTTGCGCCAGGAGGGGTGAGGCAGCGGCAGATAGGCAGGCCCCGTGCGCTCTTCACTTTCCGCCAGGATGGCGCGCCAGTTGCCAACAATCTCCGTCAATCCGGCTCTCTTGAGATGCGGCAGGTGATAGGCCTGCGCATAGCGGCCGATGACGAGCACCAGCTTCAGCTGGGGCATGGCCGCAAAGAGGCTGTCATGCCAGGTGGCACGACACTCCGGGCGCGGCGGAAGATCACCGCCCTTGGCATCGAGGCCCGGAAAGCACAGACCCATCGGCACGATCGCAACGCGTGAGACATCGTAGAAAACATCATCCCCGATACCGAGCCAGTTGCGCAGGCGGTCCCCGGAAGGGTCCGTGAAAGGTGCGCCGGACGCATGAACCCGGGTTCCGGGCGCCTGCCCAGCAATGCAGAGCCTTGCCGTCTCCGACAGGCGGGCGACCGGGCGCGGCTCATGCGGAAGCGGATTGCCGCGGGGTGTTTCGAGACACATCCGGCAGAGCGACACGCGCCGGGCCAGCGGGGCGAGCCCCGGCGAAGCCACGACGCCACGGGCCCTTTCCAGATCACTGTCTGCCGCTGTTTTGCCTTTTTTAACCAAGTCCTTGAGCCGCTTCTTAAGGGTTGCTGATCCAAAACACAGAAAGAGGCACACTTGTGTCAAGCATCAAGAAACCACGTGAGGAGGATGGCCGCCGACGGCCAGAACCGCAATGGGCCAGACTTCCCCCGGCAGGGGCGACCAAAAGACGGCGATCAACCGGGAGCGTGCACAACGCCGCCGTGAGGTTGCGCGCACGGTCAGTCAGGTCCGCGACCGCCTGTCGGCGAAGGAAGGCGTTCCGCCTGATTTCAACACCGAGCTGCTGCTGCTATTTGCCAGGGCGCGTGTCAGCGCAGCATTCGCCGGGCCCATGTTCCTCATCATCGTGGCCGCCGTGTCCCTGATGTGGATCTCGCCAGTTCTGGTGGCCTGCTGGCTCATGTTTACAGTGAGCATCTGGGTCCTGACCGTGTCCACCTGCCGGCGTTTCGAACGCATGACGCAGGAAGAGCGCCAGACGAGCCCCTGGCGGCGGCGTTTTACGGCCGGCGATTTTCTTTATGGCCTGTGCTGGGGTGCCTTCTTCCTGCTGCCTGCCTCCAGCGGTACGGCGGAAGGCATTGAGATCTTCCAGTTTTCGATCATGCTGATCGTCATCGCCATGGCGACGATGCAGTCGTCCACCCTGCCCCATGCGCTGCTGGCCAGCACGCTTCCGGTGACGCTGGCCATGTCGCTCGCACTGCTGCAACGCCATGCGCCGCTGCATTATGCCATGGCGGCCATGGCTGTCGGCGCACAGGGCTTCTTCCTGGTGCTGGGCAACCAGCTGCTGAATTCCTCGCGCGCCATGCTGGCCTTCCGCGCCGAGAAGGACCATCTGATCGCCGAGCTGGAACAGGCCAATGCGGTGTCCGATGAATCCCGACGCCGCGCCGAAGAGGCAAACCTTGCCAAGTCGCGTTTCCTGGCCACCATGAGCCATGAGCTGCGCACGCCCCTCAACGCCATCCTCGGTTTCTCCGAAATCATGAAGGATGAGGTGATGGGGCCAATGAACAACAAGATCTACCGGGGCTATGCCTCCGACATTCACGGCTCCGGCCAGCACCTGCTGAACCTCATCAACGAGATCCTTGACCTGTCCCGCATCGAGGCGGGCAAGTATGAGCTGAATGAGGAAGCCGTTTCCCTGCAGGATGTGGTGGAAGACTGCCAGAGCATGATGCAGGTGCGTGCAAGGGCCAAGGGGATTGCCATCCGCGAGAGCCATGAGGAAGGCCTTGCCCGCCTTTGGGCCGATGAGCGCGCGCTGCGTCAGGTGATCCTGAACCTGTTGTCCAATGCGGTGAAATTCACTCCCTCCAACGGCGAGGTGCTGATCCGCATCGGCTCGACCAGCGACGGCGGCCAGTATGTGTCCATCAAGGACAATGGCCCCGGCATTCCGGAAGAAGAAATTCCGATCGTGCTTCAGGCTTTCGGGCAGGGCTCGATGGCCATCAAGAGCGCGGAGCCCGGCACTGGCCTTGGCCTGTCCATCGTCCAGGCTCTCGTCAATCAGCACGGCGGCACATTCGAGCTGAAGTCCCGCCTGCGCGAGGGCACCGAGGTGCGTGTCACCCTGCCTTCCGCCCGTGTGCTTCCCGCCATGCCGCAGCTGTTCGACGACATCTATACGCTGCCAGTCCGGCGGCCCAATCTGCGCCGCCGGGCCTCCTGATCAGAGCGGGCGCTCAGTCCTTCTGCGAAACGCCAGCGCTGTCAAAGGTCGCCATGTCCGCATGAACCTGCGCCGCCGCCTTGACGATGCCTGCGGCCATGGCCGCACCTGTGCCTTCGCCCAGCCGCATGCCGAGATCCAGCAGCGCCGTCTTGCCCATGGCCTCCAGCGCCCGGCGGTGCGCCGGTTCTGCCGACACATGACCGAAGAGACAGTGGTCGAGTGTGGACGGGTCCATCTTGTAAAGCACTGCCGCAGCCGCCGTGGAAACGAAGCCATCCACGATCACCGGCGTGCGCTGCAGGCGGGCCGCCAGAATGGCACCGGCCATGGCGGCAATCTCGCGTCCGCCCACCTTGCGCAGCACCTCCAGCGGATCCTTGGCGGCAGCGCCCAGACGTGACACGGCCATTTCCACGGCCGCACGCTTGCGCTCCAGCCCTGCCGCATCCACACCGGTGCCGGGACCAACCCAGTCAGCCGCCGTGCCGCCGAACAGGCCGTTGAAGACGGCGGCAGCCACGGTGGTGTTGGCAATGCCCATTTCCCCAAGGCACAGGAGATCCGTGCCCCCCGCAATCGCTTCCATGCCATAGGCCATGGTGGCGGCGCAGTTCGGCTCGTCCAGCGCGTCTTCATCCGTGATGGAGGGCGTTGGCATGTCGATGGCCAGATCAAAGATCTTCAGGCCCAGATCATAGGCCGCGCAGATCTGGTTGATGGCCGCGCCGCCTGCCGCGAAATTCTCCAGCATCTGCCGTGTCACGCTCTGCGGATAGGCCGAAACACCCTTGTCAGCGACGCCGTGATTGGTGGCGAAGATGGCAACCAGCGGGCGGGTGATTTTCGGCACAGGCTTGCCGGACCAGGCGGCCAGCCACTCGACAATGCTTTCAAGCTGGCCGAGAGAACCGGCCGGTTTGGTCAGCTGGCTGTCGCGGGCGCGAACGGTTTCCACCGCCGCCTCATCCGGTCCCGGCATTTCGGCCACAAGATTGCGGATATCATCGAAAGGAAGAGCGGACGGGGACATGGACACGAGGGGTGTTCTCCGGACTTGCGGGCAGCGATTGGCGCCAAAGGCTTGCCGTTCTATAAGGCTCCTCCGGCAAAAGACAACCGCCATGGCAGAGAGCGAGGGCGCATGACACCGCAGGGCCAGCCGCAGGAGCCTGATAGCACGCCAGAGAGCAGCGGGTGGCTGCGGCAACTCGCCGCCGATACGGCGGCCTGCATCCGCTTCTTTTCACGTCTGCCACTGCCTGCGGTGAACAACCTTGATGACCCGGCTTCTGTTCCAGACTTCCGGAGAATCGGAAGGGCCATGCCGCTGGCAGGGGCCGTGACCGGTCTCATTCCGGCGCTGGTCCTGGGACTGCTTTCCCTGACGGCCCTGCCCGCTCTTGCGATTGCGGCACTGGCTGTGATGACGGCAGCCGCCGTGACCGGCGCGCTGCATGAGGACGGGCTGGCGGATGTGGCCGACGGCTTTTTCGGTGGGGCCACGCCGGAACGGCGGCTGGAGATCATGAAGGACAGCCGCATCGGTGCCTTCGGTGCCATGGCGCTGATCCTGTTCCTGACCTTGCGCATCACGCTGACCGCCGCCCTGCTGGAGCGCACTGGCGCGCCTGCGGCCATGCTGGTGCTGGTTGCGGCGGAGATGTTGAGCCGCACGCTGATGCTCTGGCAGTGGGCCGCTCAGCCCTCTGCCCGGCCGGACGGGCTGGGCGCGCGCTTCGGCGTGCCGGGAGCGGGCGCGGCCCTTAAAGGCGGATTGTTTACGCTGCCGGTTTTTCTTTGCCTGTTCAGTGTGCAACCTGTTTTCGGGGTCATACTTGGATTGGCTCTTGCAATTTATAGTGCCATGTTCACAGCAAAACTGGCACTCAAAGCAATTGGCGGCGTCACAGGAGACGTGTTAGGAGCCATTCAGCAGGTCACTCTGACCGTTTTTCTTGGCGGGCTTCTGGCCTGGACTTGAAGGGACACAGCCTTCTGATGAAAAATCCGATGCTTCTGTCACGCCGCAGCTTCAGCATGTCTCTTATGGGACTTCTGCTGTGCTCCTGCGCAAGCCGCCCTGTCTCCGGGGCACTGGTGCCCACGGATAAACCCGCCCCCGGCGCCAAGGACCACAAGATCCTGATCGCCACCACGCGCAGCCGCACCGGCACGCCCAACACCCTGTTTGACGGGGAGCGCGGCGAAGGGCGTGATTTTGCGCAGGCCGTCATTTCCGTACCGCCCACGCATGTCTCCGGCGCGATCGAATGGCCTGCCGTCCTTCCCGGAGATCCGGCAAGGGAAATGGTGCCCCGGTCCACCGCCTATCTTCAGGATGCAGCGGCCTTCCGGCGGGAGCTGAAAGCGGAACTGGCTTCACGCCCGCCGAAACAGCGGTCCGTGATGCTGTTCATCCATGGTTACAACACGCTGTTTGCCGAAGGGCTCTACCGCTTCACGCAGGTGGTGCATGATGCTGGTTTCCCCGGCGTGCCGGTGCTGTTCACCTGGGCCTCGCGCGGGGACATCACCGAATATGTCTATGACCTCAACAGCGCAACGGTTGCGCGTGATGAGCTGCAGGCAACGATCGAGGACATTGCCGCCAGCGGTGCGACGCAAATCAACATACTCGCCCATTCCATGGGCACCTGGCTGCTGATGGAAACCATGCGGCAGATGACACCGGCCCAGCGGGGCCGCATCAATCAGGTTGTCCTGGCTGCGCCCGACATCGACATGGATGTGTTCAAGGACCAGATGCAGCGCGTCGGCAAGCTGAAAAGCCCGCTGATTCTGCTTCTGTCCCGCGATGACAGGGCACTTGGCATCTCGCAGCTGATCGCAGGCGGCAAGGCTCGTGTGGGCGGCTATGAGGATGACGCGGCGCTCGCCAAACTCGGCGCGGTTGTCGTCGATCTCACCGATCTCAAGGGGCCGGATGCGATCAATCACTCCAAGTTTGCCGCCCTCGCCGCCATCGCGCCACAATTGTCCGCCGTTCTGGGCCAGAACAAGCTGGATGTTCCTAATGGGGACGGCGGCGCCCTGGCCAGCACCGGCCGGACACTTGGCAGCTTTGTGACAGGCACGGTCAACATCGCCGTGACATTGCCTGTGACTTTGGTGACAACGCCGGTTGAGATCGTCACGGGAGGCCGCTAGGCCAAGGATGCGCAAGAGACAGGGTGAACCGATGGCGGGCATTGAAAGCCCTTGTGTGAAGGTCTGCATCATGGACCCGGTGAGCGGGCTGTGCAGGGGCTGTGCCCGGACGCTGGAAGAAATCGCCGGCTGGGCGGGATTTGCCCCTGAGCACCGCCGCCAGGTGATGATGCAGCTTGACGCAAGGCGGGCGCGGATGAGTGCCTCCCCCGGCACGCTCTGCAGCTCTGACGCTGTTCCGGCCATTTGATCAGGAGCCTCCATGCGGCAGATCTATGGACTTTCGCTGGCCGTCCTTGTGCTCGTCATGATCGCAGCCGGGCTGACCTATCTCTTCGAGTTTCCGGCTCTTGAGGAGACCTTTTCCGATACCTCCGCAACCCCGCGCATCGTAGCCCTGTCAGCTATCGGCTTTGTGGTGATGGCAAGCCTTGTCTTTGGCGCGCCGCGCGCGGGCGAAGTGCTGCGGGCTGTGGTGATCTGGGGCCTTCTCGGCCTCGTGCTCGTGGGCGGCTACACCTACCGGACAGAGCTGGTGGCAGGCGGCTATCGCATTTTGGGCGCGCTGGCGCCGGGCATGACCGTGCCACAGACCGATGGCACCGTCGCCGTAATGCGCGATGCCTCCGGCCACTTTCAGCTGGAAGCGCTGGTGAATGACAACAAGGTCCGGTTTCTCGTCGATACTGGCGCCTCGGCCGTGGTGCTGACCGAACGCGATGCACAGGCCTCGGGCATCGACCCGGAAAGTCTGTCCTATTCCGTTCCCGTGTCTACCGCCAATGGCCGCACCATGGTGGCGCCGGTTAATCTGGCGCAGGTCAGCATCGGCAGCATATCCCTGTCCAACGTGCGCGGCTTTGTCGCCCGCCCCGGCAGCCTGGAAACCAGTCTCCTCGGCATGAGCGCTCTCTCCCGCCTGTCCGGCTGGCAGGTGGAGGGTGAACGGCTGCTGCTGAAGCCGTAAGCTGCGCCGCAGCCTCAGACCTTACAGCAGGCCAATGCCGAAGCGGATGGCGACCAGCATCAGGAAGGTGCCGAAGGCGAGTTCCAGCGCGCGCTTGGGCATGCGGTGCGCCAGCTTGACGCCAAAAGGCGCGGCAAAGGTGGTAAGCGGCATGATGACGGCAACGCCCAGCAGGTTGACGTAGCCCAGAGAAAACTGCGGCAGCAAAGGCTCGCCCCAGCCCGCCCATACCATGCCGATGACGCCGGGAATGGAAATGAGCACGCCCGTGCCGGCCGATGTTGCCACGGCCTGATGGATCGGGCGGCCATAGAGCGTCATGAAGGTGTTGTTCATCACCCCGCCGCCGATGCCCATGAGCGTGGAAAAAAAGCCGATGAGCGCGCCGCAGAGGGGCCGGATGGGAAAGCCCGGGATATCTTTACCAAGGCGCCAGCTGTCCCGGTTGAAGAACATGCGCAGGCTGACGGCCACCGCAATCACCGCAAAGATGCCCTTCAGCCCCTGCCCCGACACATGTGCGGCCACCAGAGACGCTGCGACAACGCCGAGCGGCAGCGGGATGAGCCAGCTTTTCAGCAGCTCCATGTCCACCGCCCCACGCGCCTTGTGGGCAAAGAACGAGCGCAAAGACGTGGGCACGATGATGCCGAGCGAGGTTGCTACCGCCACATGCATGCGCACCGATTCATCCACGCCCAGAATGGCGAGAAACTGATAGAGCACCGGCACCAGGACCGCCCCGCCGCCAATGCCGAACAGTCCGGCCATGAGCCCGGCAATGATGCCGGAGGCAATCAGCGCAGCGATGAGACCCAGCGTCTCGCCGGTGAGAAGGGACATATCCATGAGGGCCTCTTGAAGGGACGCAGGCGGGCAGATCGGGAGTTATGGCGCAGGCTGCGCCACCTGATCAGGCAGCACTGTCCGCAATCCGATCTGCCGCCCTTTCCTGCGCCTCGTCAAGGGCAGCAAGGGCAGAAGTGAGTACTTCGATGCCCGCACCGGCCTTGACACCCTCCACCGTGAGGATGCGGCGGAAGAGGCGCGCCCCCGGAACCGCCGTGAAGGCTCCCAGCATGTGGCGGGTAATGTGCGACAGGCGGATGCCCCGCGACAGGCAGTCCTCGATATAGGGAATATAGGCCTCGATGGCCTGACGCGGGCTGACGTCGCCCGTCTCCAGCCCATAGATCCGCCGGTCTACCGCTCCCATCAGCGCGGGATCGTGATAGGCAGCGCGGCCCAGCATCACCCCGTCAAGACCGGGCAAGCCGTCAGCCTCCGCCAGAAGCGCCTCGCAGGCATCAAGCGAGGGAATGCCGCCGTTGATGCCGATGAAAAGCTGCGGCAGCCGCGCCTTGAGGCGGCGCACGCGGCCATAATCGAGCGGCGGAATATCGCGGTTTTCCTTGGGGCTGAGGCCCTTGAGCCAGGCCTTGCGCGCATGCACCCAGAGCGCATCAACGCCCGCTGCCAGCACCCGGTCAGCCAAAGCATCCAGCGCCTCTTCCGGGTCCTGATCATCAACGCCGATGCGGCATTTCACCGTGACAGGGATCTTCACCACCGCCTTCATCGCCGCCACGCAATCGGCCACCAGCTGCGGCTCCTGCATCAGGCATGCGCCGAAAGAGCCGGACTGCACCCGGTCGGACGGGCAGCCGACATTGAGGTTCACCTCGTCATAGCCGAAGTCCTCGACGATCCGCGCCGCCACCGCCAGATCCTGCGGCTCCGATCCGCCCAGCTGGCAGGCCACCGGATGCTCCGCGCCCGAAAAGCCTAAAAGCTTGTCCCGGTCGCCATGAATCACCGCCCCGGTCGTCACCATCTCCGTATAGAGCAGTGCCCGCGCCGAAAACTGCCGGTGAAACATCCGGCAATGCCGGTCCGTCCAGTCCATCATGGGGGCGACGGAGAAGACCGGCGCGCCCGGTGTGTAGATTGCGCTGGAGGCATCAGAGGCATTTGCCCCGGCCGCATTGGGTGTCTTGATCGTCATGGCGCCGCATATACGCCCATTCCCGCAGAAATTCCAGAATGGGGGCCGTCATGGCAGCCCTTCCGCATCATTTGGCAAGCGCCCCCTGCGCCGCACTGCCGCATGGGGTTGCGGCGTTGCAGCATTTGAGGTAGCGGTTTTCCGGATGGCCCCTCCCGGCTGTCCAGGCACCCAAGTTCAAGGGGCGGCAAGCCCCGCTTTTCCCGGCGCACTTTCCTGCGCTGATGGAAACACTCATGACTTCAAGGAGTTGACCCATGCTCGGCAGAAACGTTCCCGATGTGACCTTCCGCACCCGCGTGCGTGACGAAAGCGTTGGCGGGCCGAACCCGTTCCGTTGGGAAGACAAGACCACGGCCGACTATTTTGGCGGTAAGCGCGTCGTGCTGTTCTCCCTGCCCGGCGCCTTCACGCCGACCTGCTCCACCTATCAGCTGCCGGATTTCGAGAAGCTGTTCGGCGAGTTTCAGGCGCTCGGCATCGATGCCATCTACTGCATCTCGGTCAATGATGCCTTCGTGATGAACGCCTGGGCCAAGGCTCAGGACATCAAGAACGTTCAGGTCATTCCGGATGGCTCGGGCGAGTTCACCCGCAAGATGGGCATGCTGGTTGCCAAGGACAACGTCGGCTTCGGCATGCGCTCCTGGCGCTATGCTGCTGTTGTGAACAATGGCCGCGTCGAGAAGTGGTTCGAGGAAGAAGGCTTCTCCGACAACTGCGCCACCGACCCCTATGGCGTTTCCTCGCCGCAGAACATCCTCGAAGCCCTGAAGGCGGACGCAGCCACCAAGGCTGCCTGATAGAGCTTTCCGGCTGACGGACAAGACAAACCCCGGCGCGATCCCTCGTGCCGGGGTTTGTTGTTTGAGGATTGCGGCATGTGCCCCGCTCGCACGGCGGCCATCATTTGCTGACAGCTGACACGGTCCTGGCGGCCTCATCGATGGTGTCAGAAACGGCCTCAGGCTGCGTCATGAACAGCGCGTGGCTCGCCTTCACCCGGGTGATCTTTGCATTGATGCGCTCGGCCATATGCACCAGCATGGCCTGATCAAACGCCTTGTCTTCGGTCGCGATCACAGCCCAGCTGGGCTTCATGCGCCAGGCTGCATTCTCGAGCTTGGTGCCGAATGCCGACATGTTGATCGGAACCTGAGAGTCCCGCATGAAGGCAGCCTCGGCATCAGTCGTATCATGCGCAAAGCCGGCCTTGAACTTCTCCGGGCTGACATAGCCAAATCCATCCGGCGTGATGTCCAGCACGAATTCCGATGCAGGGGCAAAGCCCTCATATTGCTGAGCCGTTGTCTCGCCCGCATCCGGGGACAACGCGGAGACATAGACCAGTCCTGCAACCTTGGGGTCAATGCCTGCTTCCGTGATGACAGTCCCGCCCCAGGAGTGCCCGACGAGAATGACAGGACCATCCTGCCGTGCAAGTGCACGCCTTGTGGCCGCAACATCGTCCTGAAGAGAGGTCAGCGGGTTCTGGACGATGGTCACACGATAACCGCGCTGTGTGAGGTTGTCGTAGACGCCCTTCCAGCCCGAGCCATCCGCGAAAGCGCCATGGACGAGCACGACATTCTTGACGGACTGATCGTGAGGAATGTTGTCAGCAGCGTTTGCAGGCTGGGTGGAAGACAATGCGGCGGCCGCTGCAATCGCGGCGATGGTGGTCTTGATCTGGCTGGTCATGTCTCTCTCCTTCTTAAATTGCGATAATGTTTATCGCGATATATTCACTATCGAAGCCCGTACCCCGCGTCAAGCAGTTTATTATCGCGATATTTGTTTTCGCCGATGCATGAGGTATATAGAGGGAAACAGGAGCCCAGAATGACCGAACGCCCCAACGATCCACCGCCCCTGCACGACCAGTTGTGCTACGCAATCTACAGTGCCGGCATCGCCATACAGCGCGCCTACAAGCCCCTGCTCGACGGGCTGGGCCTGACGTATCCGCAGTATCTGGTGCTTAACGTGCTGTGGGGGGAAGACGGGCAGACAGTAGGTGCAATCGCCCGCGCCCTCGCCCTGGAATCCAGCACGCTTACCCCGGTCCTGAAGCGCCTCGAAGCCTCCGGATTGCTGCGCAGAACCCGGAACCTGAGCAACGAGCGCCAGGTGGTGATCGCCTTGACGGAAGAAGGTATGGCCTTGAAGCACAAGGCTGGCTGCCTTGGCGACACCCTGCTTGCCGCTTCCGCCCAGACACCGCAGGAACTCGCCGAACTGAACCGCGGCATCCGTCATCTGCGCGACGCCGTCTATTCGCGGCTTGGCGGGTGGGACACACCCGCCTGACCAGCGGTTACATGCAGTGGCGGTTACACCGTCGGCACGGTTCCCCCGTCGATGGTGTATTCGCTGCCGGTGATCGAGGCGGCGCGGCTGGAGGCCAGGAAAGCGATCAGGTTGGCAACTTCCTCCGGCTTTGCCGGCCTGCCCAGCGGAATGCCGCCCAGCGCGTCCATGATGATCTTCTTTCCGCCCTCAAGGTCTGTGCCCGCTTCCCTTGCAAGGCGCTCTGCCAGATGAACCGAGGCTTCGGTCTCAATCCAGCCCGGCGACACCCGGACCACCCGGACGCCCTTGGGCGAAACTTCCTTCGAGAGGGCCTTGCTGTAGGCCGACAGCGCCGCCTTGGCCGCGGCATAGCCGGTGGTGGCCTCTGGCAGCGGCATCACTCTCTGGATGGACGTGACATGCACGACCACGCCGCTTCCCCGTGCCGCCATTTCCGGGACCAGCAGCCGGTCCAGCCGGACGGCAGGCAAAAGATTAAGCGACAGTTCCTGCTGCCAGTGATCCTCCGTCAGTGCCGCAAAGCCGCCGCCGGGGGCTGACGAGCCCCCCAGCATGTGGACAATGATATCGATACCGCCGAGCCGCTGGCGTGCAGCCTCTGCGACAGTTTGAGATCCCTCGAGGGTCGTCAGGTCCGCTTCGACGAAGAGCTCTTCCGGCAAGCTTGCCGGACGCGACCGGGCCGTGGTCAGTACCTGTGCGCCGAGCTCCCGGAACAGGCTTACCACCGCAGCCCCTGCCCCTTTGGTTCCCGCTGTGACCAGGGCCCGCTTGCCCTGCAGATCAAGGAAGCCGCTCATGCCGTGATCTCCAGCGCGGCAATTTCGCCATCCCGGAGGGTGAAAGCGTAAGAAAGGGTGAGCGGACTGCCGGGAAAATCACCACTCACCTTGGCGCGGACGAAAGCCTTTCCGTCGCCTGACGTAGCTTCAAAGGGCACGGCAACAAACTGGGATGCCGCCTTGGCTGCGCTCCACCAGCTGCGAATGGCACTCCTGCCTTTGTGGTCGGCGCCTTCGTCCTGAACGACTGCGTCTGCCGCAAACGCATTCGACAGCGCCTCCGCGTCGTTGCGGCTGTCTGCGTCAAAAAACGCTTTCACGATAACGGGCATATCCATCGTGTTTCTCCTTTTCCGATGACACGACTTTAGCCTTGAAGCATTGTATGGATAAGCGGGATAAACTTGTATGCCATGATGAACGGATCGGGACAATGGAACACGCCAGCCTGAGAGAGCTGGAAGCAGTCATCGCCATTGCACGGCGGGGGACATTCCGGTCCGCCGCCATCGAACTCGGCATGTCGACGACGGCGCTCAGCCACACGGTCAGCAAGCTGGAGGCAGGACTGGGGGTACGGCTGTTCAACCGGACCACGCGCAGCGTGTCACTGACAGAGGCCGGCCGGCTTTTCGTGCAGCAGATTTCGCCTGCGCTCCAGGATCTGCATACGGCTTTGGATAGCGTGCGTGCGCAACGCGACACCCCGTCCGGAACGATACGCATCAACGCTGCTCCCTTTGCAGCCCGCGCGATCCTTTCGCCGCTCGTGCTGGAGTTTCTGCGGCGCTATCCGGACATGCACGCCGATATCGTCACCGAAGGCAAGATGGTCGATATTGTCCGGGACGGGTTCGATCTGGGCGTCAGGGTTGCGGGGCTCGTTCCGAGCGACATGATCGCCGTGTCACTGGGCAAGCCACAGCGGCATGCGGTGGTGGGCAGCCCCGACTATTTCGAAAAACATGGCCGTCCGATGGTTCCGCCCGATCTGCTCAATCACCGGTGCATCCGCGTCCGCCTGCCCGATGGCGCGCTGTTCCGCTGGCGGTTCGAAAAGGATGGCGAGCAGCTGCATCTTGATGTGCCGGGCCCCATTACCCTCGATGAGGCCAGCCTTGTAAGGGCGGCAGCAATTGCAGGCACCGGTGTGGGCTATACGATGGAGCAGGAAGCGCTTGCTGATATCGAAGCGGGACGCCTTGTCCGGGTCCTTGAGGACTGGACACCGCCTTATCCGGGACTGTGCCTCTATTATCCCGGCCGCCGCAATCTTTCCGCTGGCGTGCGGGCGTTTCTCGATCTTGCCAGGGAATATGCGCGCCGCGCCGGATGAATGGCGGGACTTTCCAGGCCTGCCAAGACACAGGTCACGGAACGGAGATGCCACGGCCGTGGCCGTGGCATGAGGCAGCCCGGACGGGCTGCCCCCTTTCTCAGTTTGCCTTCTGCTGCTTCTCAGTGTCCTCGCGCATTTCAAGCCACATGGCGTTGAGGATGGCGAGACAGCAGGCCAGCGGCATGCCGAGGATCCAGGCGAAGTACCACATGGACGGTCTCCTTCAGTAAGCCGAATGATCGTTGGCGACGCTCTGCTCGCTCACCTTGCCCCACAGCACCCGGTAGACATAGGCGGTGTACATGAGGATCAGCGGCAGGAAGATGATGGTCGCAACGAGCATGTTGAACAGGGTGGCGTGACTGGAGGACGAGTCCCATACCGTCAGCCCGGCCTCAGGCTGCAGCGAGCTGGGCAGGATGAAGGGGAACATGGACGCGCCCACCGTGGCGATGATGCCGAAGACGGAGAGCTTCGAGGAGATGAAGGTCAGCGCCTCGAAGCGGGTGTTGAGGCCGATGAGCGCGCCAAGTGCCCCGGCAAAGCCGAGCACGGGGGCAATGATCATCCACGGATAGAGGCTGTAATTCTCCATCCAGGCGCCGGGCGCCCGTTCCACCACCTTGGCCAGCGGGTTGGCATGCATCTGCGGATCAATGGCGCTGGTGATGCGGTAGCCTTCGACAAAGCCGGAGGAGATGGCAAGGCCGCCAAGGGCAAAGAGCACGATGACAGCAAATGCAGCGATAGTGCCATAGAAGCGCGCCCGCCGTGCAACCACGCCATCCGCCTTGAGGCCAAGCCAGGCCCCGCCGTGCATCACAAGCATGGCGACGGAGAGCAGGCCGCAGAGCAGTGCGAAGGGCGAGAACAGGCCGAAGAAGGAGCCGGAATAAGTCATCCTCAGGTCATTGTCGAAGCTGAAAGGCACGCCCTGCAGCGCGTTGCCGACGGCCACGCCAAAGACCAGCGCCGGCACGGCACTGCCCGTGAACAGCGCCCAGTCCCAGCGGCTGCGCCAGACCGGATCCGGGCTCTTGGAGCGGTACTTGAAGGCGACAGGGCGCAGGATCATCGCCGCCAGCGTCACGAACATGGCAAGATAGAAGCCGGAGAAGCTGACGGCGTAGAGCGGTGGCCAAGCTGCGAAGATGGCCCCTCCACCCAGCACGAACCACACCTGATTGCCTTCCCATGTGGGAGCGATGGAGTTGATGGCGACGCGACGCTCGATGTCGGTGCGTCCAACGACGGGCAGCAGGGTGCCGACGCCCATGTCGAAGCCGTCCGTTGCGGCAAAGCCGATCAGCAGGATGCCAAGCAGGCCCCACCAGATGAGCTTCAGGACGGAATAGTCGATGAGTTCATAAAGGACCATGGTCTTACTCCGCAGCAATCTGGATGGGACGGGGCGAGGTCATGCCCGTCTCGGGAAGGGAGGGCTCTTCGGGCCCCTTGCGGATGTATTTCAGCAGCAGCTTCACCTCGATCACGAGAAGCACGGTGTAAAGCGCCACGAAACCGGCCAGCGTCAGCAGCACTTCCGTGACCGACAGGCTGGAGACACCGGCAGCCGTGGTCAGCATGCCTTCGATGATCCAGGGCTGGCGGCCATATTCGGCGACGAACCAGCCCATTTCGCAGGCAAGCCAGGGCAGCGGGATGGACCATACGGCCACATGCAGCAGCCAGCGGTTGTTCTGGCGGACCTTTTCCAGCTTGCCGGCCGAAGTCAGATAAAAGAACACTGCCGTCAGCAGGATGAAGAAGAAACCGCAGGCAACCATGATACGGAAGGCATAGAACATCGGCCAGACATTGGGCACCGTGTTCCAGGCAGCAGCATCGATCTGAGCTTCCGTGGCCTGCGTCAGCGTGTCCGTGTAGGGCTCAAGCAGATAGCCATAGCCCAGATCCTGCACATGCTGCTGGAACAGGGCGCGCTTTTCAGGCGTATCGTCTCCCCCGCGGATCTCGCGCAGGGTTTCAAGGGCGATGGCGCCGGAGCGGATACGCTCCTTCGACTGTTCCACCAGCTCCTTGATGCCGGCCATTTCCTGGTCCAGCGAGCGTGTGGCAATGAGCCCCATCACGTAAGGCACGTGGATGGCAAAGCTGTTCTCGCGCTTTTCCATGTCCGGAATGGCGATGATGTTGAAGGACGCAGGCGCGGGCTCGGTTTCCCACATGGCTTCCATCACGGCCAGCTTCATCTTCTGGTTCGTGTTGGCCTCATAGCCGCTTTCATCACCCAGTACGACAACAGAGAGGGCGGACGCAAAGCCAAAGGCGGCAGCAACGGCGATGGAGCGGCGTGCCAGCTCCAGATGGCGGCCTTTCAGCATGTACCAGGCCGAGACGCCCAGCACGAAGAGGGCTGCCGTGACATAGCCGGCCGAAACCGTGTGCACGAACTTGGCCTGTGCCACCGGGTTGAAGATCACCTCATAGAAGCTTGCGACTTCCATGCGCATCGTGTCGATGTTGAACACCGCACCCACCGGATGCTGCATCCAGCCATTGGCGATGAGGATCCACAGAGCGGAGAAGTTGGTGCCCAGCGCCATGGCCCAGGTCGCCACCAGATGGCCGCGCGGGGTCATGCGGTCCCAGCCGAAGAAGAACAGGCCGACGAAGGTTGCCTCCAGGAAGAAGGCCATCAACCCCTCGATGGCCAGCGGCGCGCCGAAGACATCGCCCACATACTGGCTGTAATAGCTCCAGTTCATGCCGAACTGGAACTCCATGGTGAGGCCTGTAGAGACACCCAGCACGAAGTTGATGCCGAACAGCGTGCCCCAGAATTTGACCATGCGCTTCCAGATCTCGCGGCCCGTCATCACATAGACGGTTTCCATGACCGCCAAAATGATGGAGAGCCCGAGGGTGAGTGGCACGAAGAGGAAGTGATATAGCGCAGTCATCGCAAACTGCAGGCGCGAGAGTTCTACGACCCCGATATCCATAGCTTGTCTCCCGTCCCGGACTGGCGCGAGAGCCCCATCTCACGTTCCGCCGGCGACATAGTTTCGGATTTGACGAACTATAGTATAACGTTGATGGACGTTTTGTTACCAACAGTTGCCGCGGCGCTTGCCCGCAGGGGCAACTGGGCGCAGGCGGCATGGTGACGCAGCCAGATCATGCTTTTATTTCAAGGCTTAACGCACCGCTCCATACGTATAGTCACGGATCAGCGGCCAGCTTGAAAATCAGTGTGCGTCAACCGTCAGAATGCGGGACGCCCGCTCCATTTCACGCTTCTGATGCGAGATCATCAGGATGGCAGACTCACCGCGCAGGCTTTCGATCGTGTCGAGCACACGGGCAGCACTTTGCGGATCAAGCCCTTCCGTCACCTCGTCCAGAAGCCACAGGCGGGGCCGCTGCAGCAGTGCACGGGCCAGCGTGAAACGCCGTGCCTCACCGCCGGAAAGGCCCGTACTGCCCTGCCCCAACTGGCTCATCAGGCCTTCCGGCCGGGCAGCGATGACATCCTGAAGGCCAACACGCTCCAGCGCCTGCCACATTTCGTCCGGGGTGGCATCAGGAGCTGCAAGACACAGGTTTTCGGCAACCGTTCCGGCGAAGAGAACGGGCTTCTGCGTAACCACGGCAACAGTACGGCGCAGGATTGCCTCGTCCAGCGCGCCGATTGGCTGGCCTTCCAGCCAGATCTGACCTCTGTCCGGCGGCATAAGGCGGCTGGCAAGAGCCAGAACCGTGGACTTGCCGCAGCCGCTGGGTCCGGCAAGGCAGAGCCACTCGCCCGGTGCAACCGTGAGGCTGAAATCCTCCAGCACCGGCCGGATGGCGCCGGGATAGGTAAAACTGACCGATGAAAGCGCCAGAACGGCGCCTGCGGGCGCGGTTCCGGCACCCTGTAACAATGCAGTCTCTGCCGGATGCCCATCGGCACTGGCGGCCAGCGGCACCAGCCGGTCTGCTGCGCGGCGGGTGCGGGTGAAGGCGGCAAGGCCAGGCAGCAGCCCGGCAAGCGTTTCGGCCAGCGCCAGCGAAGCAAGAATGACACCCGCAGCAATGGCAGCGCCTGCTAATCCGCTTTCCATCTCGCGTGCCATGACAACGAGTGCGATGGCGGCAATGCCCTGACCGGAGGCCATGACGGCAAGTTCCGCAAGGGACGTGACACGCTCGATGCGGCCGGCAGCCTTGGCACGGCGCCGGTCTGCGGCAAGAACGGCTTCCACTGGCTGATCGAGACCGCCATAGACGGCAAGATCGCGGCGGCCCGCCACGCAATCAACAGTACGCAGGCGGATGGCCTCTTCGGCCGCTTCCGCACGGCGCGCTTCCTGTGCCATGGCCGGCGCCATCACCCGGCGGGCGGCGCCCAGCAGCACCAGCGGGCCAAGCAGCACCAGCAGCAAGGCGGCGGGCACAAGGCTTGCCGCCATGAGCGCTGCCACCGCCAGCACGGCCGCCAGCGCAGCCGCAGGCACAGCAAGACGCAGATAGACCCGGTCGAGCTGATCGATATCCAGCGTGAGCCGGGACAATTTCAGGCCGCTGCGGCTCTGCAGGGCGCTGGCGGCACGGCGATGGGCAAAACCGGAAAAGACACGGGCGCGCAGATCCGCCAGAAAGCGGAACGTGGCATCATGCGTCAGCATCCTCTCGCCATAGCGCCCGGCGGTGCGGGCAATGGCAAAGGCACGGATAAGGGCACTGGGGACAAAGTAGTTGACCATCGTTCCCGCCGCACCTGCAAGTGCGCAGGCGGTGATGAACCAGCCGGAAACACCAAGCAGCAGGAAGCCTGCCAGCGCGGGAACGAGGGCTGCGGCAATCCCCAGAAGGAAACTTGAGCGGCCAGCGGCAAACTGCAGGCGCAGGAGCTGAAGGACGGATCTCATTCGGCGACCTCCGGCAGACTCTGGGGCTCGAGGTCGAAGACCCGGCCCGGCAGCGCAAGAAGTGCCGGATCATGGCTGGCGATGAGCGCGCTGCGGCCCTGGCACAGGATCTTGAGGCCTGCGATGACGACGGCTGCAGTGTCCTCATCAAGTCCGGCGGTGGGCTCGTCTGCAAGCACCAGCAGCGGATCAGCCCGCAGCATGGCGCGGGCAAGGGCGATGCGGCGCGCCTCGCCAACCGACAGGCCGAAGCCATCCTCGCCCAGGCTGGTCAACAGGCCGCGCGGCATCTGCTCGACCAGAGACTTCGCACCGGCCAATTCGAGCGCTGCCCACAGATCCGCGTCTGCCGCATCAGGCGCTGCGCGGCGCAGATTGGCGCGCACGGAACCGAAGAACAGGCGCGGATCCTGCGACAGCCAGGCAATGCGGCTGCGCCAAAGGCCCTGATCCAGCGCGGCAAGCGGCGTGCCAGCGATCAGGATTTCACCTGAAAGCGGCGGATTGAGGCCGATAAGCGCATCCATCAGCGTAGACTTGCCCGAACCACTTCGCCCGCGCAGATGTAGCAACTCACCGGGGCGCAGATCAAGATCAAGTCCGGCGAGCACCGGTCTGCCTTCATGACCAAGCGTGACAGAGCGGAATGTAACTGACACCGGCCCGGCGGGCGGCGTCATGATAGCCTGCACTGGCGCAGGAGCTTCATCCTGCTCCGGCATGGGCAGCTCGGCAAGATGCGCGGCAGCTGCCTGCGCACCGGCCTTGTCGTGATAGGCAGCGGCGAAGGCGCGCAAGGGCGAGAAGAACTCGGGTGCCAGCAGCAGGACGAACAGGCCGGACCACAGATCAACCGGCGCGCCCCAGGTTCCGAAACCGATCTGGCCAAGAAGGGAAAAGCCGACATAGACGGCAACAAAGGCTACGCCCAATGCGCTGAACAGCTCCAGCACAGTGGAGGACAGGAAGGCGATGCGCAGCACCTTCATGGTTGCAACGCGGAAGGACTGGCCGGCCTCGGCCACCTGCCGGCCCGTACGCTCTGCCGCGCCAAGAAGCTTGAGCGTTTCGAGCCCGGCCAGCCTGTCCATCAAGAATCCGCCAAGACGCGCGAGCTCGCCCTGCTGTTCGTCAGCAGCCGATTGTGCCCGCATGCCGATGAGGGCCATGAAAAGCGGGATCATCGGACCTGCCACCAGCAGAATCACGGCCACGAACCAGTTGACCCAGAGACTGACCAGCAGAATGGCCAGCGGGGCCAGAACCAGCCGGGTACGGATCGGCAGGAAGCGGCGGATATAGGGGCCCACGGCCTCCACCTGATCGGTGACGGCGGCCGCCACAGCGCCGCTGACAGGAAGCTTTGCAGCAGGGCCTGCCTTGGCGAGGCCTGTCAGCAAGCGGCGGCGCAGGGTAGTTTTCACGCGTTCGGAGGCGTCAAAGGCAAGGCGGCTTGCGGCGAAGGACAGGGCGTAGCGCAGAATGGCCAGCAGGATGACGGTGCCTGCCATCACCTGCGCCGTTTCAAAGGGCGACAGCGGCGCTGGCCAGCCAGGCAGTTTCAATGCAACGGGAAAGGCAATCTGCACCACAGCCGTGGCGATGGCCGCCGCCTGGGCAATCCAGAGGCAATCCGCCAGCCCTGCCAGCATCCCGGCGCAGGAAATGGTCCGGCGCTCCGGCTTTGTTATGGCGCGCAGCAGCGCTGTTCCTGCCGGAACAGATTTCACCTCATCCTTGCCTGCATCCGCGCCATGCACCGCGCAGCCGTCCGCTGCGATGTGGGCGCTTGTCTGCTCACTCATGCGTTTCCTGACCGGCTGTGCAAAGCAGCCTTGTCCGTCCCCCAACAGGGCCAGCCGCCATGCGGGTCACGGCAGCCAGCTTTACCTTAGTCCGGTTATAGACTGGCCACAGAGGGAGGCAACTTGGGAAAAAAACGCGTTTTGCCGCATGTGGACAGAAAATTCCGGTGGAGGCGGACGAATGGCCCTTCCTCCAACTCAGTCCTGCCACGGTCTGGGCCGTGGCAGGACTGAGTTGGAGGGGTAGCGGAGTTCGAGAGGCAGCAGAAGGCGTAAAAGCAAAAGGGCGGCCACCGGGGCCGCCCTTTCCAGTTCAATCCAGACCTGATCAGCGCATCGTCGGAATAACGAATTCGGCGCCGTCCTTGATGCCCGAGGGCCAGCGGGAGGTGACCGTCTTAGTGCGGGTGTAGAACTTGAAGGCGTCCGGGCCGTGCTGGTTCAGGTCGCCGAAGCCGGACTTCTTCCAGCCGCCGAAGGTGTGGTAGGCGAGCGGAACCGGGATCGGCACGTTGATGCCGACCATGCCGATGTTGATGCGCGAGGCAAAATCACGGGCAGCGTCACCATCGCGGGTGAAGATGGCAGCGCCATTGCCGTATTCATGACTCATCGGCAGATCGATGGCTTCCTCATAGGTCTTGGCGCGGACAACGGAGAGGACCGGGCCGAAGATCTCGGTCTTGTAGATCTCCATGTCCTTGGTGACGTTGTCGAACAGGCAGCCGCCGATGAAATAGCCGTTCTCATAGCCCTGGAGCCTGAAGTTACGGCCATCGACAACGAGCTTGGCGCCTTCCGCAACGCCCTTGTCCACGAGCCCCTTGACGCGGGTATAGGCATCCTTCGTCACCAACGGGCCGAAGTCGATGTCATTACCGCCGCTGTAAGGCCCGATCTTGAGGCTCTCAACGCGGGGGGCAAGCTTGGCGATGAGGCGGTCTGCTGTGTCTTCGCCCACCGGAACGGCCACAGAAATCGCCATGCAGCGCTCGCCTGCCGCGCCATAGCCGGCGCCGACCAGAGCATCCACCGCCTGATCCATGTCCGCATCCGGCATGATGATCATGTGGTTCTTGGCGCCGCCGAAGCACTGCACGCGCTTGCCCGCCGCGCAGCCGCGCGAATAGACGTAATGGGCGATTGCGGTGGAGCCGACAAAGCCGACTGCCTGGATGATATCGTCATCCAGAATTGCGTCCACGCTGTCCTTGTCGCCGTTGACCACGTTGAGGATACCGGCCGGCAGACCGGCCTCGATCATCAGCTCGGCCAGCATCAGCGGCACGGAGGGATCACGCTCGGACGGCTTCAGGATGAAGGCATTGCCAGCAGCGATGGCCGGGCAGAACTTCCACATCGGGATCATGGCCGGGAAGTTGAACGGGGTGATGCCTGCGACAACGCCAAGCGGCTGGCGCATGGAATACATGTCAATGCCGGGGCCTGCGCCTTCGGTGAACTCACCCTTCATCAGATGCGGAGCGCCGATGCAGAACTCGGCGACTTCGAGGCCACGGATCACGTCGCCCTTGGCGTCCGGAATGGTCTTGCCATGCTCGCGGGACAGGGCCTCGGCCAGCTTGTCCATGTCGCGGTGCAGAAGATCGACGAAC
This sequence comes from Pannonibacter anstelovis, assembly GCF_036881715.1. Taxonomy (NCBI): domain Bacteria; kingdom Pseudomonadati; phylum Pseudomonadota; class Alphaproteobacteria; order Hyphomicrobiales; family Stappiaceae; genus Pannonibacter; species Pannonibacter anstelovis. The sequence continues at coordinate 96,531 of NZ_JBAKBF010000005.1, read as the reverse complement.
TTCATCATCACGCGGGCGCGCTTCTGCGGGTTCTGCGCTGCCCAGGCGGGTTGGGCGGCAGCGGCATTTTCAACGGCAGCGCGCAGCTCGGCCTTGGTGGCCAGCGCCACCTGCGCCTGAACTTCACCGGTTGCCGGGTTGAAGACATCGGCGAAGCGGCCAGACGTGCCCTCCACGTGCTTGCCGCCGATGAAATGTCCGATCTTGCGCATCTGCTTTCCTCCGGGCTGGTGATGCCTCGCATGGCATCCATTTTGATGCCCTTGTCTTGCCTGTGTTATTTTGCAAAAACAACAGCGCATTTCCCGCAACCGCTGTGCATTTTTGCACATTCTGGAGCGCAGCATGAACTGGGATGACCTGAAGATCTTTCTGGCTGTCGCCCGCTCGGGCCAGATGCTTGGCGCGGCGCGGCGGTTGGGGGTGAACCATGCGACGGTCGCCCGGCGGCTGACCGCACTGGAAGACAGCCTGAACACACGGCTGGTGGAGCGCGGCACAACGGGATGCAGCCTGACGGAAGCGGGCGAACGGCTGCTGCCAGCAGCCGAACGGATGGAGGCGGAGCTGCTGGCAGCAAGCTCCAGCCTGTCCGGCACGCATCCGGGCATCAGCGGCACGGTACGCATCGGAGCGCCGGACGGTTTCGGCGTCACGTATCTTGCCCCGCGCCTTGCCCGGCTCACACGGGCGCATCCGGGCCTGACCATACAGCTTGTGCCGATGCCGCGCTCTTTCTCGCTCTCCCGGCGCGAGGCAGATATCGCGGTGACCATCGAACGGCCGGAGCATGGGCGGCTGGTGGCGGCGAAACTGGTGGATTATGCCCTCGGTCTTTATGCCTCCACGGAGTATCTCGCCCGGCGTGGCACACCGCAGACGCTCGCGGATCTTTCAGAGCATGATCTCGTCGGCTCGGTGGAAGATCTCATCTATTCCCCTGCCCTCAATTATGCGGCGGATTTTACCCGCAACTGGACATCCCGCTTCGAGATTGCCTCGGCGCTTGGCCAGACGGAGGCGGTGCGGGCGGGCGCGGGTATCGGCATTCTGCATGCCTTCATCGCCCGCAATGACGCAAACCTCCGGCCCGTTCTGCCGGAGGTGCAGGTGAAGCGGGCCTACTGGATGGTGACGCACGAAAGCTCCCGCCCGCTGCGCCACATTGCCGCCGTGCAGGACTTCCTGCGCGCCTGTGTGGCGGAGGACAGGGCAATGTTCGGGTGAGGAATGCCGGGCCTATGACTGCTTGACCGTTTCGAGGAAGGCCCTGACCTCCGCAAGGTTCTTCAGGCGGTGCACGGCCAGATGCGGCGGCGGGGATTGCCAGACCTCCAGCAGCTTGGCGCGGGCGGAGTGCCGGGTCGTCCAGATGAAATGCAGGAACTTGAGCGTTTCCTTGTTGAATTGCTCCGGGCAGCCTTCCGTCAGATCCGGACGGCTCTGCCCGCGGTAGCGCCAGCTGCGGCGCAGCACCCGGATCATGCGCAGCCAGACCGGCACATCAAGCCAGATGAAGGTATCGGACCGGGCGATCCGCTCCGGATAGGTGCGCGAATGGCCGCCCTCGAAGATCCAGCGCTCCTGCTGGTGGACTTCGCTGCTCAAGCGGTCCTTGTCTTCCTTGCTGCGCTCGACCCAGCCCGGCAGCCAATGGATCTGGTCCATGTGGAAGACAGGCAGGCCTGTGCGCTCGCCCAATTGCCGCGCGAGGATGCTTTTGCCCGAACCAGGACCGCCAACAATCATCACGCGCTGCATGTTCTGTCTCTGTCGAAGGGGAAGGGAACGGAAGGGGAAACAGACTGTTCAATGGACAGGCCGGACGAAGAAGGCCACCTTAAAGTTCAAATATGGCAAGGTTTCGCACGAGGAGAGAGACAATGACCTGGCTGAATGCACCCGATCCGGTTCCCGGTGATGCGGCGAGCTGTGACCAGATCGAGACCGTGATCATGCCGCGCACGTCGGACCTTGGCGGCTTTGAGGTGCGGCGCGCCCTGCCCTCCGCCCGGCGGCGCATGGTCGGCCCTTTCATTTTTTTCGACCAGATCGGACCGGCAGAACTGATCGTTGGCGGTGGCGTAGACGTGCGGCCGCATCCGCATATCGGCCTTGCGACAGTCACCTATCTGCTGGAAGGCGAGCTTTATCACCGCGACAGCCTCGGCTCCGACCAGCTGATCAAGCCGGGCGAGCTGAACTGGATGTCCTCCGGTCGCGGCATCGTCCATTCGGAACGGGAGCGGGACGAGCGCAAGGCAGCGCCCCGCCCTCTGTTCGGCACCCAGAGCTGGGTAGCCCTGCCGAAGCACATGGAGGAAAGCGAGCCCTTCTTCGCCCACCATTCCGATGCAGCCCTGCCTGCCCTGAGCGATCAGGGCGCAACCGTTCGGATTGTTGCGGGCGGGCTTTACGGGTCGCAGTCGCCGGTGAAAACGGCAACGGATCTTTTCTTCGCCGATGTGCATCTGGAAGCAGGCGCACGCATTCCTCTGGATGCAGGCTATGAAGAGCGCGGCATCTATATCCTGCAAGGCGAAGTCGAGGTGTCCGGCCAGACCTTTGGCGCCGCCCAGCTTCTCGTCTTCAAGCCCGGCGACCGGCTGGAGATCCGCGCCACGGCAAAGGGCCCGGCCCGCTTCATGTTGCTCGGCGGCGAGCCGATGGACGGGCGGCGCTATATCTGGTGGAATTTCGTCTCCTCGTCGAAAGAGCGGATCGAGCAAGCCAAGGAAGACTGGCGCAAGGGCAAGTTCGACATCGTGCCGGGGGACGAAGAGGACTTCATCCCGCTGCCGGAGGCCTGAACGGAGAGGCTTCAGAGCTTTGCCGAGTTTTCACTTCCCTTCCCCGTCCGGACGGTTAAACTCCTGATCATAAAGCCGGGTTCAACCGTTGGGGGGAATGGGAAATGACGCGGATTTCAGCCCTTGGCCTGCGCCATATGGCACTTTGCAGTCTATCTTTGTTCGCGATCCTTGCGGCGGTCCCAGCCGAGGCAGCGCGCACGGATGTGACGCTCGGCGTAAGGCTGGAGCCGCCTCACCTTGATCCTACCGCAGGCGCTGCAGCCGCCATTGACGAGGTTGTGTTCATCAACCTCTTTGAAGGCCTGACGCAGGTTGCTGCGGATGGCACCGTGAAGCCGGCGCTGGCCGAAAGCTGGACCATCTCGGAAGATGGCAAGACCTACACTTTCAAGCTGCGTGAAGGTGTAACCTTCCACGACGGCACCAGCTTTGATGCCGAAGACGTGAAGTTTTCGCTGGAGCGGGCCAAGGCGGCGAAGAGCGTCAATGCGCAGAAGGCCCGGTTCGAGGCGATCGAAAGCGTGACGGTTTCCAGCCCGTCCGAAGTGACCGTCGCCTTGAAGCAGCCTGTGGGGGATTTCATTACCCTGCTGGGAACCGGTGATGCCGTGATCGTGGCTCCGGAAAGCGCCGGGACCAACAAGACCGCCCCTGTCGGGACAGGTCCCTTCCGTTTCGGGCAGTGGGTGCAGGGCGACCGCGTGGAGCTGCAGAAGAATGCGGACTACTGGGGCACCCCGGTGAAACTGGACAAGGCGGTTTTCAAGATCATCGCCGACAATGCCGCCTCGTTTTCGGCGCTGATGTCGGGCGATGTGGACGGTTTCCCGATTTATCCGGCACCGGAAAACCTGCTGCAATTCGAGGCTGATCCACGTTTTGCCGTTGTGGTCGGCACGACCGAGGGCGAGACTGTGCTGGCCACCAACAATGCCCGCAAACCCTTCGACGACCCGCGCGTCCGGCAGGCGATGGCGCATCTGATCGACCGGCAGGCACTGATTGACGGTGCGCAGTTCGGCTATGGCACGCCTATCGGCTCCCATTTCGCCCCCCATGCCCCCGCCTATGAAGACCTGACGGACACCTATCCGTTCGACGTGGAGAAGGCTAAGGCATTGCTGGCGGAAGCAGGCTACGCAAATGGCTTCAAGGCCACCTTGAAGCTGCCGCCGCCCAGCTATGCCCGCCGCAGCGGCGAGATTCTGGCCGCACAGTTCAAGGAAGCAGGAATCGAGCTGGAGATCATTCCGCTGGAATGGGCGCAGTGGCTGGAGCAGGTGTTCAAGGGCAAGGACTATGACCTGAGCATCGTTGCCCACACCGAAGCCAATGATATCGATATCTATGCGCGGGATGACTACTACTTCAATTACAAGAACCCGGCTTTCAACGCACTGATGGCAAAGGTCAGGATCACCAGCGATGAGGCAGAGCGCAACGTGCTGCTGCGGCAGGCGCAGGAAATGCTGGCAAAGGATGCCGTCAACGGCTTCCTGTTTCAGCTGCCCAAGACCGGCGTGTGGGACGCGAAGCTGAAGGGCCTTTGGGAAAATGCACCAGTGCAGGCCAATGACCTGACCGGCGTCCATTGGGAAGACTGAGGCGCATGAGGGCAAGAACACAACGAGGCTCTCGCGTCTCCATGCCTTGCAGGGTGGCCGCATGACCGGCTTCCTGCTGCGCCGGTTCGTGAGCCTGTGCCTGACGCTGCTGGCGGCGGCGCTGGCGGTGTTTCTGATCCTGGAAGTCATTCCCGGTGACCCGGCCCAGCTGATGCTGGGCGTGGAGGCGCGGCCCGACACGCTGGAGGCCCTGCGCAACCAGATGGGGCTCGACCGCCCGGCGGCGGAACGTTTCCTGCTCTGGATTGCGGGACTTCTGCAAGGGGATCTGGGCATCAGCTACACCTATTCGGTGCCCGTGCGTGATCTGGTGGCCGCCCGGCTGCCAGTGACGCTGCCGCTCGCGCTCATTGCCCTGCTGCTGACCATCGTGATTGCTATCCCAGCCGGTGTCTGGGCGGCGAGCCGCCGGGGCCGGACCGCAGACACTGGTATCATGGCGCTGACGCAGGTGGGCGTGGCCGTACCGAACTTCTGGTTTGCCATGCTGCTCGTCTATGTGTTTGCGGTCAGCTTGCGGCTGCTGCCCTCCGGCGGCTTTCCGGGGTGGGACAAGGGAATTGGCGCGGCATTGGCAGCATTGATCATGCCGGCCGTAGCACTCGCCCTGCCGCAAGCGGCGATTCTGGCCCGGATCATGCGCTCGGCGCTGGTCGACACGCTGCATGAGGATTACATCCGTACCGCCCGTGCCAAGGGGCTGACAGAAGGCGCCGCTCTGTGGGGCCATGCGCTGCGCAATGCGATGATCCCGGTCCTGACGATCCTTGGCCTGCAGCTGTCATTTCTGGTGACAGGAACGATCGTCATCGAAAATGTCTTCTACCTGCCGGGGCTTGGGCGGTTGATCTTTCAGGCCATCACCCAGCGCGATCTGATCGTCGTCAAAAGCGTCGTGGTGCTGATGGTCGGCTTCGTCATCTTCGTCACTTTCCTCGTGGATGCGGCCTATGCGCTGGCGGACCCGCGGCTGCGGCGGAGGGCAGCGTGAACAGACGGCATCTTTCCTTCGCACTCGGCCTTGCGCTGACGCTGTTGTTCCTCGGGGCGGCACTGCTGTCATTGGTGTGGACGCCGCATGACATTGCCACCTTCAAGGTGTCCGCCAAGCTGCAGGGCCCCAGCCTCACCTACTGGCTCGGCACGGATCACTATGGCCGCGACCTGCTGTCGATGCTGATGGTGGGCGCACGCACATCGATTGCCGTAGCTCTTGTTGCTGTGGGCATCGGCATGGCAATCGGCATACCGCTGGGCCTGTGGGCGGCGAACCGGCGGGGACTGATGGACGAAGCGATCATGCGCTTCAACGATCTGGTCTTTGCCTTTCCGGCCCTGCTCTCGGCGGTGCTGATCACGGCACTGGCCGGCCCCGGTGCCTTCAACGCCATTCTGGCCATCGGCCTGTTCAACATCCCCGTCTTCGCCCGTGTGGCGCGTGGAGCGGCGCTTGCCCTCTCCTCTCGCGAATATCTGATGGCTGCCCGGGTGGCAGGAAAAGGCGAAGTGCGGGTGACGGTGGAACATGTGCTGCCGAATATCGCCAACATGCTGATCGTGCAGGCAACCATCCAGTTCTCCCTCGGTATCCTAGCCGAGGCGTCGCTCTCCTACATCGGCCTTGGCGCCCAGCCGCCGCTGACGAGCTGGGGGCGGATGCTGAACGAGGCGCAGACGATGATGGCCTTTGCCCCGCAACTGGCGCTTTACCCCGGCCTTGCGATCGTGCTGACGGTGATGGGGCTTAACCTGATGGGGGATGGCCTGCGCGACCTGACCGACCCGAAACTCCGGGGGCGCCCATGAGCGCGCCGCTGCTGACGATCAACAACCTGTCGCTGGACATTGGTTCCCGGCAGATCATCCGTGATCTCAGCCTCGAGATCAGCGCGGGCGAAGTGCTGGGGCTGGTAGGGGAAAGCGGATCGGGCAAGTCACTCACCGCGCTCTCGATCCTGCGTCTGCTGCCGCACCGGGCGAAGCTCTCCGGATCCATCCGCCTGGACGGCGAGGAATTGGCAGACAAGAGCGAGGCGGCCATGTGCACCTTGCGCGGCAATGTCGTTTCCATGGTGTTCCAGGAGCCGATGACCGCGCTTAATCCGGTGAAGACCATCGGCACACAAGTGGCAGAAAGCCTTGTGGTGCATGGCAAGGCCAGCCGGACCGAAGCGGAGCGGGAGGCGTCGCTGCTGCTGGACCGGGTGGGCCTGGCGCGCGCGCACGTCTCCCCCGACCGGTTTCCGCATGAACTGTCAGGCGGGCAGCGCCAGCGCGTGGTCATCGCCATGGCCATCGCCTGCCGCCCGAAGCTTCTGATCGCCGACGAGCCGACAACAGCCCTTGATGTGACTGTTCAGGCGCAGATCCTTGATCTGCTGAAGGAAATCGTTGACCGGGACAAGATTGCGCTGCTGCTGATCAGCCATGATCTGGCCGTGGTGGCCGACATGGCCGCCCGTATCGCCATCATGAAGGACGGGGAACTGGTGGAGGAAGGCCCCACCAGCCAGCTGCTGCGCGGTTTCAATGCCCCCTATTCCCGCCGCCTGCTCGCGGCATCAAGCCATATGCCGAAGCGGATTGCGGCCAGCCCGGCTGTCGCCGGCCGCCAGCAGACAGCGGCAAAGCCCCTGCTGAAGGTGGACCGGCTGACGGTTGATTATCCCATTCCCGGCGCCAGCTTCCTCTCCCGTCTCACAGGACGAGGCGGACGGTTCAGGGCGGTCGATGGTGTCAGCCTTGAAGTCAGGGAAGGTGAAAGCGTCGGACTGGTGGGCGAATCCGGCTGCGGCAAGTCTACATTGGCGCGGACCCTTCTCGGCCTGCAGAAACCCTCCGGCGGTATGATCCAGATTGATGGCGAGGCGCCGCATGAGGCGCGGGGCGAGGCCATGCGGGCACTGCGGCGCAAGGTGCAGGTGGTGTTTCAGGACCCCTATGGCAGCTTTGATCCGCGCCAGACGGTGGAGCAGGCGATTGCCGAGCCACTGCATCTTTATCCCGATCTGAAGCCCGCGCAAAAGAGGCGGCGGGTGGCGGATTCGCTGGTATCCGTTGGCCTCACACCCGAAGACGGGAAGAAATACCCGCATGAGTTCTCAGGCGGACAGCGCCAGCGCATCGGCATCGCCCGGGCACTGGTGACGGAACCGAAGCTCATCATCGCAGACGAGCCTGTGTCGGCGCTGGACGTATCGATCCGGGCGCAGGTGCTGGATCTTTTCGCCAGTCTGCAGGACCGCCTGGGCTTGAGCTATCTCTTCATCTCGCATGACCTGACGGTGGTGCGGGCGATCACCGACCGGGTTCTGGTGATGAACGGGGGGGAAGTGGTTGAGGAAGGACAGACCGCATCCGTGCTGACGCGGCCATCCCATCCCTACACCAAACTGCTGGTGGCCTCTGCTCCGGACCTCGACGCCATCCTGCGGCGGCGCGAGGCAGAGGAAAGCACCGTCACTTGATGGGCTTGATCAGGCGCATGCGCCAGGTGACGCCCTTCTTGTCCGAAACCAGCCGGTAATCATCCAGCACCTGCCAGCGGCTGGAATCATCCGTGGCTTCCCAGAGGCGGGCGATGAGCTTGTTCGCACCGGACTCGGGCCGCTTCGGAGAATACATCGACAGGGCGATGATCCCATCCTCCGCCAAGAACGGCACATAGCGGGAGACAACGGCCGCCGGATCATCGGCGAAATGCAGCACCTCGTTGAAGACAACGGCGCTGTAGCGCTCGCCCTCATTCGGAGCAAAGCTGTGCATGTCGCCCGCGCGAAGTGAAGCGATCGACGGATCGACATTGGCGATTTCCAGCGCGCGCGGAGCAAGGTCCACGCCGGTGTAATGCTTGAGGCCGAGCGGGGCGAGGCGCTCATACAAGAGGCCTTCGCCGCAGCCGATGTCCAGTACCCGGTCAAAGGCGTTGTTCAGCAGGAGCCACATGCCGATGATGCCGTAGCGCCCGCTTTCTGGAAGATCACGCAGGAAGGCCCAGCGGCCGGCCTCGTATTCCTCGTCCCAGCCTTCTGCTGTGGTGGCATTCTTCGACATATCAAAACTCCTGTGCCAGGGCTTTCGGCGCGGATGCGTCAAGCTCTGGAATCCTCGAGCGCCAGATGCGCTCTTTCTCTCATGCGCTTCACTTATAGGGGTCGGCGGCGTCGCGCAAACCATCTCCAAGGAAATTGAACGCAAGGACAACAATGATGATCGGGATGATCGGCGCCATCAGCCAGGGATAGACCGTCACAACCGAGATGTTCTGCGCCTCGTTGAGCAGCACACCCCAGGAGACAGCCGGACGGCGCAGGCCCAGATTGAGGAAGGACAGCGCTGTTTCACCCAGGATCATGCCCGGAATGGACAGGGTGGCCGAGGCGATGATGTGGCTGGTGAAGCCGGGAAGCAGATGCCTGCGGATAACGCGGGACGGCCTTGCGCCCATCAGCAATGCCGCCTGCGCATATTCCTCCTCGCGCAGGGACAGGAGCTTGGAGCGCACCGCACGGGCAAGTCCCGGCCAGTCGAGCAGCCCCAGAATGATGGTGATGCCGAAATAGATCCAGACCGGATTCCACGTCACCGGCAAAGCGGCGGAAAGTGCCATCCACAGCGGCAGCTCCGGCAGAGAGCGCATGATCTCGATCACACGCTGAATGGCGCTATCGAGGAACCCGCCGAAATAACCGGCAATACCCCCGAAGAAGAGCCCAAGGGCAATGGAGATGGCAACGCCAACGAGGCCGACCGTCAGCGACAGCCTTGCCCCATAGACGAGACCGGAGAACTGGTCACGGCCAAGACGGTCGGTGCCCAGAAGATAGAAGGTGCCATCAGCAGGCGCGCAGACAAGACGGAAGCTGGCGTCGAACAGGCCCCAGAACTGATAGGTGCTGCCACGGCAGAAGAAGCGCAGGTGCTTCGGCGTGCTTCTGTCTTCGGTGTAGATCCAGCTCAGGTTCTCCATGTCGACCTCAGCCTTGAGGTCATAGACGAAGGGCGTGGTCAGGCTGCCCTCATGGAAGATGCGCACCATCTGCGGAGGCGCATAGAGGTGCTGGGAATCGCGCTCCGACGGCTTGTAGGGCGCAATCACCTCGGCAAAGGGCACGCAGAGATAAAAAAGAAGCAGGATGACGCCGGACCACAGGGCGAGTTTGTGGCGGCGGAACTTCCACCACATGATCTGCCACTGGGAGGCCTGGAAATAGCGTTCCTGCTCCGGGGTCAGGGCTTTGCTTTCGCGGGGATTGAAGGGGGCATCGTCAACGAAATGCCCCTCGTCACGATCGGTTGCACTCATGCGCCGGCCCTCCCGCCCAGACGGATGCGCGGATCAAGGACCGCAAGAAGAAGATCGGATACCAGCATGCCCAGCAATGTCAGCACAGCAACGAAGAGCAGAATGAAGCCGGCGAGGAACTGATCCTGCGATTGCAGCGCCGACAAGAGAACCGGTCCGACTGTAGGCAGATTGAGCACCACGGAAACAATGACCGAGCCGGAGACGAGCGACGGGATCAGGTTGCCAATGTCGGAAATGAACGGGTTCAGCGCCATGCGCAGCGGATATTTCACAAGTGCCTTGCCTTCGCTAAGGCCCTTGGCGCGGGCGGTGGTGACATATTGCTTGTGCAGTTCATCCAGCAGGTTGGCCCTGAGGCGGCGGATCATCGCGGCCGTGCCTGAGGTGCCGATAACGATTGTCGGCACGATCAGATGCGCCATGACGGACATGGTCTTGTCCATGCTCCACGGTTGGCCGATGTACTTCGGGTCCATCAGGCCTCCGATCGACAGGCCGAACCATTGATTGAAGAAATAGAGCAGGATCAGCCCCAGCAGAAAATTGGGGGTCGCAAGGCCGAGATAGCCCAGCAGGGTGAAGCCGTAGTCCCCCCAGGAATACTGGCGTGTTGCCGAGTAGATGCCGATCGGGAAGGACACGACATAGACGAAGAGGATGGTGGCAGCATTCAGGATCAGGGTCAGCGGCAGGGTCGGCCCCACCACTTCTGACACCGGCTTTTCAAACTCGAAGGACCAGCCCCAGTTGCCCTGGAGCAGACCGTCGAAGCCGTGCGGCCCTGGCCAGGCACCGATCCAGACGAGGTACCGCTCGAAGAACGGCCGGTCCATGGCAAATTCGGAGCGCAGGAACTCCAGCTTGGCAATGGAGGATGCTTCGCCGGTGGAACGCAGCATGGCGATCTGGTTGGAGATGTAATCACCCGCCGGCAGTTCGATGATGAAGAAGATCAGCAGGCTGATCACAAAGAGCGTCGGGATCATCGTCAGGACCCGGCGCAGGATGTAGACAAACATCAGAGCCCCTCTCTCTGCCCGGCGCGAATGGCGCACACCTGCTCAAGCAACAGGAAAGTCATTCTCTCTCACGCCCCCTCAACGCTGACCGGACAGCCAGAACTCGTCCATGCGGTGAAGCCCGAACTGGGAACCCGGGTCCCAGCCGTAGATGGCTTCTTCCGGCACGTTTTCGACGTCCTTGACCACCACCGGCTGCCGCACCTGCGAGACCAGTCCGATGCGAATGGTCTCGTCTGCGTGGATCTGAAGAATCTGGTGCCAGATCTCATCGCGCTGTTCCGGCGAGATGGAGGTGAGCCAGGCTTCGTAAAGTTGCATCAGCCTTACAGCAGGCTCCCAGTCAGGCTTTTCACCGCTCTTGCCGCCAGTCTCGTAGTAGTCGCCCCATGACGGCCAGGACAGCCAGTCGACGCGGGAGGGCACGAGTTCGGTGGGCGGCATTTCCGACGTCGGAATGCCATTGTCGAGACCGGACCATACAGCCATGACGAGATCGCCCGAAATCGCCCTGTCGCGCATGGTGTCGCGCTGGCTTGGCTTGACGAAAAGTTTCACGCCGATCTCCCGCCAGGTCTCGCCCACCAGTTCCAGCGCATCAGATTCCGTCTGGCTTTCGCCCGAAGTCTCCACGATGATTTCCAAGGGGCGGCCATCCGGCATGAGACGGATGCCATCACCACGCCGCTTGGCAAGGCCCATCTCATCCAGAAGCGCGTTGGCCTTGTCCGGATCAAAGCCCGCCCAGCGGGTACGGTACTCAGCCCGGTAGAGCGGGCTGATGTCGATGACCGTGTCATTGCCCGGCACAGCCAGGCCAAAGTAGAGCACCCGGTTGATCATTTCCCGGTCGATGCCCAAAGACAGGGCATGGCGGAAACGGGTGTCCCGCAGAAGTGCGCGCCACACCGGATCCTTTACCGTCAGGTTCGGCAGGATCGAAATTTCCGCACCCTTTGAAATCGGCCAGAGAAGCGTCTTGTAGCCGTGGTTCTTCTCACCTTTCTTGAGGACGGTGATGTCAGCGAAGGACAGGTTACGGGCCTGAAGGTTGGCATCCCCCGCCTGGGTCTTGGCCGGGATCAACTTGCCGTCAGCCACGGTCATGATCACCCGGTCCACGTAGGGCAGCTGCTGCCCGGTGCTGTCCACCCTGTGATAATAGGGATTGCGCACCAGCACGAACCTCTGGTCGCTCTCCGCCGTAATCCGGACCCAAGGCTGCAGCGAGGGAAGATCCGGATTGCCGGCGTTGTACATGTCATCCAGCTTGTTGTGCAGCGCAGCCCAGCTCCTGGCTTTCTGTGCCGAAGCTGCCCGCTCGATGATGGCCGGATCACCATAGCGCGCGTGATACTGCTTCAGATAATGAGCAGGGCGGTAGATGAACGGAGGGCGGGACAGCGCCAGTTCCGGCAGAAACAGCGGATTGGGGCTCTCCCAACTGTAGCGGACAGTCGTCTCGTCCAGCACCTCGAACACGGGGCCCTTGCCGCCCGCCAGCAGGAACGGCGGCAGACCGGCGGGTGTCAGCTCCGGATTGCTGGCCACGTCCTCGAAGAAGTAACGGAAGTCCTCGGACGTAAACGGCTTGCCGTCAGACCACTTGTGGCCCTTGCGCAGATGCAGCGTGAAGATGCGCCCGTCCACCACTTCGACATCCTTGAGTATGTCAGGAACGAGCTCAAGCTTCTCGTTGTAGCCAACAAGCCGGGCATAGCCCCACACGTTGATCAGGCGCACATCGCGCGCCCGGCCAATGAGCGTATTGATATCCCCGCCCGGCACTCCGGTCTTGCGGCCACTGGCCTCCAGATCCACGATCAGCGGCTCTTGCGGCACGCGCTCGCTGACCGGCGGCGGATTGATGAAACCAAGCTGCTCAAGACCTTCGGTTTCCTTCAGCTCCAGTGCAGATGCGGGAGACAGAAGCGAAACGGCGACAAGGCAGGCTGCGGCCACCCGCACACCTGCTGCCAGAATGTACCCGCTCATGCTGCGGTCTCCTTGAAGGGGGTGCCTGCGGCAAGGCCCGGGGCGCAAACCAGATGCTCGGGCGCCACTTCCACCAGCGTGGGCGCCATGCCGTCGCCAAGACGGTATGGTTCCGGCCAAGCGGAGGGGTCGGAGGCCCGCTGGGCGCCGAGAGCGGCAAAGTTCAGGGGAGAGTTCAGGTCAGGCTCCGGCACAGCGGCCAGGAGCGCCCGTGTGTAGGGATGCTGCGGATTGGAAATAATGTCCCTCGTCCGGCCAAGCTCAACCAGCCGCCCGCGGCACATGACGGCGATGCGGTCGGCGATGTAGTCGACGACAGCGAGATTGTGGCTGACGAAGAGATAGGTCAGGCCGAGATCGGCCTTCAGATCCTGCAGAAGGTTCAGCACCTGCGCCTGCACGGACACATCAAGCGCAGAGGTTGGCTCGTCGCAGAGAATGAACTCCGGTCCGAGTGCCAGAGCGCGGGCGATGCCAATGCGCTGGCGCTGGCCACCGGAGAAGGAGTGGGGATAGCGGCGCAAATAGCGCGGATCGAGACCGACAAGCTGGATCAGCTCGCGCACCCGTTCGGCCTGTTCCTTCGGCGTGCCGACCTTGTGGATCTGCAGCGGCTCGCTGAGGATCTCGTTGACCGTCATGCGCGGATTGAGCGAGGAGAACGGATCCTGGAAGATGAACTGTGCCCGGCGGCGGTAGTCCAGCAGTTCAGCACCGGAAAGCTCCGCCACATTGGCCGGTGTCTGGCCGCCGTGATACATGATCGAACCGCTGGACACAGGAATGGCCCGCAGAATTGCCTTGGCAAGGGTGGTCTTGCCGGAGCCGGACTCACCGACGATGCCGAGGCATTCCCCCTTGCGCACGGTCAGGTGGATATCGTCCAGCGCCTTGACCGTGCGCGGATTGCCCGAGAAGAAGCTGCCCTTGCGGGTGATGAAATCCTTGGAAACACCCTTGACCTCGATAAGCGGCTTGCCGGGCTCGAGGCTGGAGGCTGTACAGGCCGTCTTGCGGATGCCGGATGTATCCACGGCAATCGGGCGGATCGGCTGCAAACGCTCGGACTTGTCCATGTGGAAGCGCGGCACGGCATGAAGCAGCGCCTTGAGGTAGGGGTGGCCCGGCGCGGAAAAGAGCTGACTGGCCGTGCCTTTTTCCATGATGCGCCCGTGATAGATCACCACCACCTCGTCCGCCATGTTGGCAACGACGCCGAAATCATGGGTGATCATCAGCACGGACATCTGCAGCTCTGACTGCACTTCCTTGATGAGCTTAAGGATTTCGGCCTGGATCGTCACATCGAGAGCGGTCGTCGGCTCATCGGCAATCAGCAGCGCCGGGCGGCAAATCAGCGCCATGGCAATCATGGCGCGCTGGCGCAGGCCGCCGGACAGCTCGAAGGGATAATTGTCGAGCGCACGGGTGGGGTCCGGGAAATGTACAAGCCGCAGCATCTCACGCGTCAGCTCCCGCGCTTCGCCCGCCCCGCAATTGCGGTGCAGCCGCGCCGCTTCGCCGATCTGGTCGCCGATGGTGTGCAGCGGCGAAAGCGAAGTCATCGGCTCCTGGAAGATGATCGCAACCCGGTTGCCGCGCAGGTGGCGCATCTGCGGCCCCTTGCGGTCAAGCGCGGCAATATTCACCGGCTGGCTCTTGCCGGTGGGATCGCTCAACACCACTTCACCAGAAGTGACGCGGGCCGACGCGGGCAGAAGGCCCATGATCGTCTGGGAAACGACAGTCTTGCCGGAACCGGACTCGCCCACCAAGGCGACAGTCTTGTTCTGGGGAATGGCGAAAGAAATTCCGTCGACGGCGCGCGTAACGCCTTCGTCCGTATGGAAATCAACGGTCAGGCCGTTGATCGAGAGTACATTCACTCTGGTGTCCCTCCCCCAAGAGACAGTTGCTGCACACGAAGACCGCCCGCCTCATGGCATGCTTTACCCTGTCATACCTGTATTCATTACGGTATAGGGAAGTCATGCCGCTTCCGTGACGGCCATCACATGTCCAGCCTATCCGCACAGAATACCCGGCGGCAAGAGACAGGCGTTGATCTTCCGGAGAAATGCAGTGCTGACGGGGACTTATTCGGCGGCCGACGCGCCTTTGGCCGGCTGGGCAGCAAGAACCGGCCCGTGCAGGTCCAGTTTCCAGACTTCCACATCCCCGCTGCGGCCGCGCAGCTTCTGGTTTCCAACGCGCTCGACACAGGCCCCCTCAGGGAGCTGCCGGACGGTGGCGTTGCTGAGCAGAACGATCGCATCCTCCGTCCCGGCGAACTCACGCCCCAGCGACTGCAGCCTTTCGCAAACGTTCACCGCATCGCCGACAATCGTGTAGTTCCAGCGGTCCTGAGCCCCGACATTGCCGACCACGACCGGCCCGGAATGAAGGCCGACGCGCACACGAACCGGAACCAGCCCCTTTTCCCTGCGCTGCCGGTTCTGCTCCATGATTGCCTGCCCGATCTTCTGGGCGGTTCGAGCGGCCGCGAGGGCGTGATCCGCCCGCGCATCTGGAGCGCCCCAGAAGGCCATCATGCCATCGCCAATGAACTTGTCGACGGTACCGCCTTCCTCCTCCACGGCCGCAACCAGAATGGCGAAATGCTCATTCAGCATCGCCGCTGTCTCCGATGCCGTCAGGCTCTCGGACAGGGAGGTGAAGCCCATTATGTCCGTGAAGAGGATGCTCAATTCCGCCTCGCGCGCAAGCGCCGCCTGCTCCAGACCAATGCGCATGAGCTTGCGGAACAGGGAGCGCGGCACATAGGTGTTCATGGCCTTGAGGCCGATGACCATGGCATTGAACGCCAACGCCACCTGATCGACCTCCTTGACGCGACTCCTCGGCAGAGGCGTCACCTCATCCAGGGCAAGACGGCCCACATGCTCGGACTGGGCTGCCAGAAGCCGCAAAGGCCGGGCGACGCGGCGGCCAAGCCAGACCGCAATCAAGACGCCGATAACGATGGCTGCAATTCCCACAAGGGCGGAACCGGACACCCTTTGAATCTCCCGCGAGACGGATGTTGCGCGGAAGTACTGACCAATGATCCACGGCTCCGGACTGTAGCCCGTGACAGGCACCCGCATGACGATGAATTCCTGATCCGCCGCTTCCACGCCGAGCACCTCGATGCCAAGATCAGCAGCACGCTGGAAAGTGGGATAACGTTGACCCGCAGCAATGCCGGATAGCACAGGATCACCAAACTCCTCCAGGCTGGCTGGAGGCGCTTTAGCCGGGGCCGCACCGGTGATCAGCAGGTGCTGGTCGGAGTGCACCAGAACCTGCCCCTCGGATGTGACGACGAACGTCGTGGTATCAGGCCCTTCGTCCAGCGCCTTGACGGCTTCGCCGATGCTGGCAAGGGAGGTTGCCGCCGTCAGATAGCCGACAGTCTCCCCATCGTTCAGCAGAGGGACCGTCACATTGGCATAGACACCGGTTGGATGTGTGACCAGTTGCCCCCACACCGGGCGGGACGATGGCTCCAGACGTGGCAGACTGTCCGGTGCGCGGCCCGGAACGTCAGCGGCCTCCTTGAAAGGCCAGAGCTTGCCGTTGTCCGCCTTGAAAATACCAAATCTGTTGCCGCGCAGATCCCGGATGACGATCACGGAAATGCGCCCGTTGGCAGCGGCAGCGGCACTGAGATCGGCCAGCGTCTGGTCGCTGGGCTCAGGCTTCATCTTTCCCTCGTCAAAGAGCTGCTTGAGTGCAGTGGCAGCGTCCTCGACCTGATCCAGATGGCCTCGCACCTGCCGCTCCATGCTCTGGATGGTCAGGATTGCCTTATCATTGAGCAAGGAGAATGTGTTCTCGAAATTGGCCTTCACGGACATAAAGAGCACCAGCGCCATGCCTGAGGCCATCAAAAGCCCGAAGCTGAAGCTCACGATGCGGGTCAGCGCAAAATTACGCCGTCTGCCGCCGAAAATCCGGAAGATATTCAATTCCGCATCGTCCTCCAAAGACCTGTGGCACCTGCCCCGCTCTCAGCTTCCCTCACATCCTTGTCCCGCTTTGCAGGGCAATGCAAACGTGAAGGCGCCTATTCATTCTTCTCCCAGCCAATTTCAGCAAGCACCGACGCCGTGTGCTCGCCAAGGCCAGGCGCAGCCGTCTTGAGGGACAGCTCCGCGTTGCGGAAGCGGATGGGCGTGCGCACCGAAGGCACGGAACCGGCGGCGACATGCGTTGCCGGCAGCTCCACCTTGAGCTGGCGGTGCAGAACCTGCGGGTCCTCGAAGACATCCGCGACCGTGTTGATCGGACCGGCAGGCACGCCTGCCGTCTCAAGCGCAGCCAGAAGATCATCCCGCGTGAAGCGGGCCGTGAGCTCCGCCAGCTGCGGCACCAGAACATCGCGTCCGGCAACGCGGCCTGCGTTGGTGGCATAGGCCGGATCTGCCGCAAACTGCGGGCAGCCGAGGATACCGCACAGGCGCTGGAACTGGCCATCATTTCCGCACGCAATGATCAGATGCCCGTCACTGGAAGGGAAGACCTGATAGGGAACGATGTTGGGGTGAGCGTTGCCGAGACGGCGCGGTGCCTTCCCGGAGATGAAGTAATTCTCCGCCTGATTGGCAAGCACCGCCACCTGCGTGTCCAGAAGCGCCATGTCCACATGCTCGCCCTCACCGGTCATGTCGCGGCGGCGAAGCGCTGCCAGAATGCCGATGACGCCATAGACGCCGGTGAAGATGTCGGCAATTGCGACCCCGACCTTCTGCGGTTCACCATCCCGGTCTCCCGTGAGGTCCATGAGCCCGCCGGTGCCCTGGATCATGAAGTCATAGCCGGCCCGGTGGGCATAGGGCCCATCCTGGCCGAAGCCGGTGATGGAGCAATAGATCAGCCGCGGGTTGACTTCCTTGAGGCTGTCATAGTCCAGGCCGTATTTCACGAGGCCGCCGACCTTGAAGTTCTCGATAAGAATGTCAGCATCCTGCGCAAGGCGGCGCACCAGTGCCTGGCCCTCAGGCGTGGTAAAATCCGCCGTAATGGAGCGCTTGCCGCGGTTGCAGGCATGGTAATAGGCCGCATCGGACGGCTCACCATCTGCGCCGGTCAGGAAGGGAGGCCCCCACGTGCGGGTGTCGTCTCCGGCGGGACTTTCCACCTTGATCACATCCGCGCCGAGGTCTGCCAGCGTCTGCCCGGCCCAGGGGCCTGCCAGAATGCGTGCAAGTTCCAGTACCTTGAGGCCTTCGAGCGGTGCGCCCACGATGGAATCTCCTCATCAACGATTTCCGGCCCCTGCGTAGCGCCTTGGACGCATTGGCGCAATCACCACAATCTGCGGCCTGACAGATGCAAACCAGCAGCAGGCGGGGCCTTCGCTTTTTCACGGGGTTGCAAGCGGCCCCCGGGTCTGTTTGAACAGGCACTCAGCGAGCCTTCAGGAGTGCCCCATGTCATCGCAGGAAAACGCCATCATACGCCTCGAAGACTACCGGCCTCCTGCCTTCCAGATTCCCCGCATTTCACTGGACGTGCATCTGGCGCCGCATGACACGCGGATAACGGCCACGCTCGAGATAGAGCCTTCCGACCAGAATCGCAGTTCCCTCATTCTGGACGGCGATGGCCTGGCTCTGCTGGAAGTGCATCTGAATGGCGAGCGGCTGGACAGGGATAGCTATGAAGCTTCACCCAACCGTTTTGAATTGAAACAAGCGCCGCAGGCGCCCTTCACCCTGACTTTCGTGACCTGCCTCAATCCGGAGGCCAACAGTACGCTGATGGGGCTCTACCGGTCGTCCGGCACATACTGCACACAGTGCGAGGCCGAAGGCTTCCGCCGCATCACCTATTTCCTCGACCGGCCGGATGTGCTGAGCATCTACACCACCCGGATCGAAGCCAATGAGGCAGAGGCGCCGGTGCTGCTGGGGAACGGCAACCCGGTGGAGCACGGGCGGATCAAGGGCACCGGCCGCCACTATGCTGTGTGGCATGACCCGCACCCCAAGCCCGCCTATCTGTTTGCGCTGGTCGCCGGCAAGCTCGCCCGGCTCACGGAGACCTTCACCACCCGCTCGGGCCGTGCGGTGGAACTCGGCATCTATGTTGAGCCCGGCAAGGAGCACATGTGCGGCTGGGCCATGGACAGCCTGCGCCGTTCCATGATCTGGGACGAGGAGGTCTTCGGCCTCGAATATGACCTTGATGTCTTCAACATCGTTGCCGTCTCCGATTTCAACATGGGCGCGATGGAAAACAAGGGCCTCAATATCTTCAACGACAAATACGTTCTGGCCGATGAGGAAACGGCGACCGACCAGGACTATGCCCACGTGGAAGCCGTGATCGCGCACGAGTATTTCCACAACTGGACCGGCAACCGCATCACCTGCCGCGACTGGTTCCAGCTGTGCCTCAAGGAAGGGCTGACCGTGTTCCGCGATCAGGAGTTCAGCTCGGACATGCGCTCGCGCCCGGTGAAGCGCATCGCCGATGTACGGCTGCTGCGCTCACACCAGTTCCCGGAGGATGCAGGCCCCCTCGCCCACCCGGTACGGCCGCGCATCTACAAGGAAATCAACAACTTCTATACGGCGACTGTCTACGAAAAAGGCGCCGAAATCATCCGTATGCTCAAGACCCTGCTGGGGGCTGAGGCGTTCCGCAAAGGCTTTGACCTCTATGTGGAGCGGCATGATGGAACGGCTGCGACCATCGAGGAGTTCATTGCCTGCTTTGCCGAGGCTTCAGGGCGGGATCTGACGCAATTCGCCCGCTGGTACGACCATCCCGGCACGCCCCGCCTGCAGGCAGACGTTCATCATGATGCGCCTGCCGGACGCCTGACTTTGACCTTCACGCAGGAGCTGTCCAAGGCAGCGAAGGATGCCGGATGCGATGCCTTCGAAATTCCTGTCAGCTTCGGCCTCCTCGGACCCGATGGCACGGACCTGCCGCTGGAGCGGCGGGATGGCGGCCCGGAAGGCGTACTGGTGCTGACGGAACAGCGGCAGAGTTTCACCTTCGAAGGCATCTTCGAAAAGCCCCTGCCCTCGCTGCTGCGCGGCTTCTCTGCGCCGGTGAAGCTGGAGGCGGGGCTGACACCAGCCGGTCTGCTGATGATGCTGCGCAAGGACAGCGATCCCTTCAACCGCTGGCAGGCCGGACAGGATCTGGCAACGCGCGAACTGATGCGCCTTTACGAGGAGGCCCGCCGGGGTGGAACGCTCACCTGCGACATGGCTCTGGTGAATGCGCTGGGAGATGTTCTGGGCAATGAGGACCTGGACCATGCCTTCCGTGCGCAGATCCTGGCCCTGCCGGGCGAGGCAGACCTTGCCCGCGACATTGGCAGCAACGTGGATACGGACGCGATCCTTGCCGCACGCAAGACCTTGCGCCAGACCATCGGCCATCAGCATGGGGCACGTCTTGCAGAAATGGTTGCAAGGCTGGATGACGGCGGCCCCTTCCGCCCGGATGCAGCCAGCGCTGGACGGCGCGCCCTGAAAGGCCTGTGCCTGAGCTATGCCGCAGCTTCCGGGCTGCCAGAAGCTGCGGAGCTTGTGGCCCGTGCCGTGCGGAGCGCCAGCAACATGACCGACCGCCTGGCCGCCCTGACGGCCGCAGTTCACGAAGGGCTACCGGC
The DNA here is from genome assembly GCF_036881715.1 of Pannonibacter anstelovis. Classification (NCBI taxonomy): domain Bacteria; kingdom Pseudomonadati; phylum Pseudomonadota; class Alphaproteobacteria; order Hyphomicrobiales; family Stappiaceae; genus Pannonibacter; species Pannonibacter anstelovis. The sequence continues at coordinate 76,135 of NZ_JBAKBF010000005.1, read as the reverse complement.
GGCCGAAGAGGCGCTGCTCAGTTTCGAGGCGCGGCATGGGGGCCATGCGCTGGCGATGGACAAATGGTTCACCGTGCAGGCCACTCGGCCGCATCCTTCCGCACTGACAACCACCGACAGCCTAACCCACCATGCCGCCTTCGACTGGTTCAACCCCAACAGGGTGCGCGCGCTGATCGGCGCCTTCACCACCGGAAACCAGTCGCAATTTGCAAGGGCAGACGGGGCCGGATTCATTTTTGCCGCAGAGGCAATCAAGCGGCTGGACCCAAAGAATCCGCAGGTGGCCGCAAGGCTCTTGACGGTGTTCCGCTCGTGGAAGGCCTATGAGCCGGGCCGCGCGGCGCTTGCCGAAGCGGCGCTGAAGTCCATCGCGGCGCAGCCGGGCCTGTCGCGCGATTGCAGCGACATCGTGGAACGCTGCCTCGCCTGAACTGCACAAAAACCACACCGGAAGAGGTTAACGCCAGAGGTTTTGCCAAGCCCCTGGCGTTAACCATTTTTTTCATTTTGCATCTGGACAAACCATTAAAGCTGGATTCAAATGCAATTGATTCGGACGTAACCAATTACCGGATCAACGAAATTCACCACAATCGGGACCTTGCCGATGGCGCGGGCTTTTGCCGGCAGCGCGTCCATGCGACGCCTTGCCCAAATCACTGGATCCAACAAGGCCGCCAACTCCCTGACGGGGCATATCCGGCTTCTGGCGCAGCCGACCTATCAGCGGCTGCTGCGGACCGAACCCCTGTTCCGCCGCCTGATCCCGGCGCTTTGCCTCGTCTTCATTGCCAGCCTTGCGCTCTACCGCGTGCTGGAGCTGACATTCGCCTATCAGGAAACCGAGCAGCAGGCGCGCGACAAGATCGCGCTGATCGCCTCGGTCCTGTCGTCGCGGCTCGTCAGCGAGGAGAGCGCCATGCCGGAAGTGGGCTACCGGACCGCGCTGCAGCGCGTGCTGGCCGATGCCCTGCCGGCCGGCGCCACCAGCGAAGGCCGCCAGATCCTGCTGACCGATCCGGAAGGCCAGATCGTCGCCTCTTCCCCGATGCGTCCCGAGCTGGAAGGCACGATGATTGCCGACCTCTTCGGCCCTTCGCAGCCGCTGACGGTGTTTGGCGCCCGCGCCGGTGTGCTCACGATCAACAAGGGCAGCGACGAGGCCGCCCTGGCCACCGTGCACCATCTGGCCGGACGGCTGGGTATGGTTGCAGTGATGCAGCCCGAACATCAGCTTTTTGCTGGATGGCGCTCGGATGTATCGACCAACGTCACCCTTTTCGTCGGCACTTCGACGGTTCTGCTGGTGATGATCTACGGCTTCTTTGCGCAAGCCACCCGTGCCGAGCAGGCTGACGAAATCTACGCCGCCACCCGCAGCCGCATCGACACGGCCCTGACCCATGGCCGCTGCGGCCTGTTTGACTGGGACCTGTCGCGCGGCCGCATCTTTTGGTCTGCCTCGCTCTACCACTTGCTGGGCCGCGAGCCGAAGGACGACATCCTTGGCTTTGCCGAGATTTCGGACCTGACGCATCCGGAAGACATCAACCTCTACGCTCTGGCCGAAAGCCTGCTGGCGGATGGCGAGACGACGGTGGACCGCATGTTCCGCATGCGCCATGCCAATGGTTCCTGGGTGTGGCTGCGGGCCCGTGGCGAAGTCCAGACCGAGCCGGGCCGCCATGAGCCGCACCTGATCGGCATCTGCATCGACGTGACCGAGCAGCATCAGCTTGCCGAGCAGGGCCGCACCGCCGACCTGCGCCTGCGTGACGCCATCGAGACGATCTCCGAAGCCTTCGTGCTGTGGAACTCGGATAACGAGCTGGTGATCTGCAACTCGAACTACCAGTCGCTGCATAATCTGCCCGAAACGGTGGTGCGCCCCGGCACGCCCTACACGACCGTCATGGAAGCGGCGCGCAACTCGCACATCAAGACCGTGCCCTCCCTGCCCTCCACGCTGATCCCGGGCAGCAACACCGCCTATGAAGCGCAGCTGGATGATGGCCGCTGGCTGCAGATTTCCGAGCGGCGCACCAAGGACGGCGGCTTCGTCTCGGTGGGCACGGACATTACCCCGCTGAAGCGGCAGGAAGAGCGGCTGATGGAGAGCGAGCGGCGCCTGATGGCCACCGTTTCGGACCTGCGCAAGTCGCGCCAGACGCTGGAAATGCAGGCGCAGCAGCTGGTGGAACTGGCCGACAAATACGCCCAGGAAAAGACCAACGCGGAGAACGCCAACCGCGCCAAGTCCGAGTTCCTGGCCAATATCTCGCATGAACTGCGCACGCCGCTGAACGCCATCATCGGCTTCTCCGACATCATGGACAAGGCCATGTTCGGCCCCATCGGCTCGGAGCGCTACGCAGAATACTGCCGCGACATCTACGAAAGCGGCACCTACCTGCTGAACGTGATCAACGACATCCTCGACATGTCGAAGATCGAAGCTGGCCGCATGGACATGAGCATGACGCCCTTCGATGCCCAGTCGGTGATCGAAGAAGCCGTGCGCATCATCCGCGCTCCGGCACAGGAGAAGGACATCGAGGTCACCTGCGAAGTCGAGGACGGGCTCGATATCACCGCCGACCGCCGCGCCTTCAAGCAGGTGCTGTTGAACCTCCTGTCCAACGGCATCAAGTTCACGCCGGACCACGGCGAGGTGCGCCTCAAGGCCACGACTGCGGACGGGTTTGCCCGGATCGAAGTCACGGACACGGGCATCGGCATCCGCAAGTCGGACGTGGAACGCCTCGCCAAGCCATTCGTCCAGGTGGAGAACCAGTTCACCAAGACGCACAAGGGCTCGGGCCTCGGCCTCGCCATCGCCCGGTCGCTGATCGAAATGCAGGGCGGCGCCATGATGATCGACTCCGTTCCGGGTCAGGGCACCACTGTCTCCTTCACACTGCCTTTGACACAGGACGCCGTGGCGGCGTGAAGCAGGAACAGCTTCCTGAAACAAAAAAATCCCGGGATGCACCGAAGCGCATCCCGGGATTTTTTCTTCTTCGTTCAGGAAAGAGAGGATGTCAGTCCGGATTGACCGGGCCGACCAGCCTTTCGAAGATGCCACGGACATTGGCCTGCGTCTCGGCAAGCTCCACCTCAAGACGGGCGAGATCGGGGGCTGCCGCTGCGTTGAGCAGCAGCGCGAGTACCCCGCCCGGCGCCTCGACCGGCTGGAACTTACCCGTCAGCGTCATGCGCAGGATCTGGGTCAGGCGGTGATAGAGCCGCAACGCCTGCAAGAGCCCGCCCGCATCATCTGCGTTGAGGAGCCCGAGTTCCAGCGCCCGGCCAAGGGCAGTCTCCGTGTTCTGGGCCAGAACCTCAGGATGGGCGTGGCCATGCACCAGCTGCAGATACTGGGCGATGAACTCGATATCGACGAGCCCGCCTGCGACCTGCTTTAAATCCCAGATATCCTTGGTGCCCTTCTCCTTCTCGATACGCCCGCGCATGGATGCCACGTCAGCGGCAATCTTCTGCGCCTCGCGCGGCCGGCAGAGGATTTCCTGCAGGAAGGCGGTTACTTTGGCGGAGAAGGCTTCCGACGAGCTGGTCAGCACGCGCGCCCGGGTCAGCGCCATATGCTCCCATGTCCAGGCGTCGTTGCGCTGATAGGTTTCAAAGGCGGTGATGCTGGTGGCCAGCGGACCGGCATTGCCTGAGGGGCGCAGGCGGAAATCCACCTCATAGAGGCTGCCTTCCGCCGTAGGTGCGGACAGGGCCGTCACAAGCCGCTGGGTCAGGCGGATATAGTACTGGCTGACCGGCAGCGGCCTCGCGCCATCAGAGCCGGTAGCATCTTCCGGCACGTCATAGAGCAGGATCAGATCCAGATCGGAGCTGGCCGTCATCTCTTCGCCGCCGAGCTTGCCCATGGACAGAAGCGCAAACTCCCCGCCCGTCACATGTCCATGAGATGCAGCGACATGCTCCACGACCCGCGCCAGAATGCGGTCCAGCACCACTTCGGCAAGCCGGGCCAGAGCATGGCCGACCTGATCAGCCGACAGGGTGTCAGACAGCAGCCGCAGGCCGATCAGGAACTGCTGCTCCTGCGCAAAGATGCGCGCCCTGTCCAGCGCCTCTTCATAGTAGCGGGCAAGAGCAAGCGTCTGATCAAGACCGGCGCGGAACTCCTCGCGGCTGGGCATTGCGCCGAAGAAGGCCGGGTCCAGCACCGCATCGAGCACATGCACCCGGCGCGCCACCGTTTCGGCGAGGCGCGGGGCGGACCCCATGACCGTCGCCATCAGATGCAGAAGCTGGGGGTTGGAGCGCAGCAGGGAGAAAAGTTGCACGCCCGCCGGCAGACGGGCCAGGAACGCGTCGAAGGCGCGCAATGCCGCGTCAGCATTGTCGCTGCGGGCAAGCGCCGAGATCAGCGCCGGATGCAGCTCGGTCAGCCGTTCGCGCGCCTTGGTCGAGCGCATGGCCGGATAGCGGCCGAAATGCCAGGCCTTGATGATCTTCGCCGCATCCGAAGGCTGGCGGTAGCCGAGACGGGAGAGGGTTTCCAGCGTGTCCGGGTCATCGTCGTCGCCGGTGAAGACAAGATTGCCCAGATCCGACGCCAGCTCCGGCTCATCCTCAAACAGACCGGCATAATGCCTCTGCACGGTCTGCAATTGTTTCAGCAACTCGGCCTCGAAGGATGGCAGATCTTCGAACCCGGCGAGGAAAGCCACACGCTGAAGGCCTTCGCCCAGTTGCGGCAGCAGATGCGTCTGCTCGTCATTGAGCATCTGGATGCGATGCTCGACCTTGCGCAGGAAGCGGTAAGCCTCCTTCAGGTCATCGCGGGTGTCCGGCTTGATCCAGTTGAAGGCGACCAGCCGGTCGAGCATGTCGAGCGTGCGCCGCCCGCGCAGTTCGGGATTGCGCCCGCCTGCGATCAGCTGCTGGGTCTGGACGAAGAATTCAACCTCGCGGATGCCGCCCCGGCCCAGCTTCACATTGTGCCCGGCAACGGCGATCTTGCCGTGCCCCTTGTGCATGTGGATCTGCCGCTTGATGGAATGCACGTCCGCAATGGCGGCAAAGTCCAGATACTTGCGCCAGATAAAGGGCACAATCTCGTGCAGGAAGGCTTCGCCCGCCGGAATGTCACCGGCGCAAGGCCGCGCCTTGATCAGCGCCGCACGCTCCCAGTTCTGACCCAGCGCTTCGTAATAGGCGAGCGCCGCAGGTACAGAGATGGCCACAGGCGTTGCCCCGGGGTCCGGCCGGAGGCGCAGATCGGTGCGGAAGACATAGCCGTCCGCCGTGCGCTCCTGCATGATCTTAACCAGCCGCTTGGTCAGGCGCACGAACTCCACCGGAGCCTCGGCATTGGCGGAAAGCGGCGCAATCTCCGGATCATAGAAGACGATCAGATCGATATCACTGGAGTAATTCAGCTCGAAGGCACCGTGCTTGCCCATGGCAAGAACGATCAGGCCGGAGCCTTTTTCCGGCTCGTCCAAGTCCTGCGGCGAGAACTTGCCGCGCGCGGCCAGTTCCCGCAGGCACAGGCGGATGGCCGCAGTGAGGCTGGCATCGGCAAGTTCGGCCAGCGCACGCGTCACATCATCAAGGTCAATCGCCCCGCCAATGTCGGCTAGGGCAACGGCAAGGGCCAGATCCTGCTTGAGCTGGCGCAATTCGCGCATCAGCCCGGCCTCATCAGCAGGCCGCGCCTCCCGGGCAGCCAGGATCGTGCCGGAGATCAGGCCTTCCAGATCCTCCCCCAGAACGCGCTGCAAACGCTGCGGGCGCACCATGGCAAGTTCCCGCAGATAAGGAGCATTGGCAAAGACACCGGCGAGAAACGCACAAAGCTGAGGGTCCTGATCGAGCCATGCCGCAAGATCCGAAGTGCTTGCGTCCTCCGCTGCCCGGATCAGCAGATCGGAGAGAACGCTCTCGGCCCTTTCGGGAGACTGTGGCCGCGGAACGACCTTGATGCGATGGCGCAGCGGCCCCTTTTCAGCTCCGGCTTCCAGCTTCCCTGCTTCTGTCGTCACGTCTTGCGCCTCCCGGCATGTCTACTTGAGCTGCCGGAAGATCAATCCTCGCAACCAGCCCTGGCCCGGCATCCCCCAGTGCAAGAGAGCCGCCATGCAGCCGGGCAATCGCCTTCACAAGGCTCAGGCCCAGCCCGTATCCCGGCTCGGTCCGGCTCTCCTCCAGCCGGACAAAGCGGTCCAGAACACGCCCGCGATCCTTTTCTTCAATGCCCCGCCCGTTGTCAGCGACGCTTATGGCGATCCGGTCATGCTCCTGCTCGAGCTTTAAGGTGATCGCAAGCGGCTGTCCATCCTCGGGCTGGCCGTATTTCAAAGCATTCTCAATGAGGTTGACCAGAGCCTGGGCGACGAGCTCGCGGTTGGCCAGAGCCTGGAATTCACCATCCCCCACGACAGTTAGGCTTCCCCCGTCATCCTCGACGACGGGCTGATAAAGATCCGCCACTTCAAGCGCCACCTGCTTCAGATCGACGTGTGCGTGCCCAGCCTCCGGCGACATGGATTCAACACGGGCAATCCGCAGCAGGGCATCAAAGATCCGCAGAAGGCCATCGCAGTCTTCAAGCGTTTCTTCCATGGCCTGGCGGTAATCGGCCCCGGTTTCTCCGTCGCGCAAGGCCGCCTCGATGCGGGTGCGCATGCGGGTGAGCGGAGTCTTGAGGTCATGGGCAATGTTATCGGTCACATCGCGCAGGCCCTGCATCAGCTGCTCGATCCGCTCCAGCATGCCGTTGAGGCTGAGGGCCAGACGGTCAAATTCATCACCATTACCTGCGACTGGCAGCCGGCGGGATAGATTGCCTTCCATGATCTGGTTGCTGGTCGCCGCCATGGCATCGATGCGGCGCAACACATAGCGCGAGACGAAGAGCCACGATACACCCGCCATGGCCAGAACCACCAGCAGCCAAACCCGCATGGCACCGGCCAGCACTTCTTTGAAGCGCTGCTGTTCACCCAGATCCCGCCCGACCAGCAAACGGAAGCCGCCGGGAATTTCGAAGGTGCGGACAACCGCTTGCCGTTCGCTTTCCCGGTTGACCTCGCCATCGGCCTCGCGGCGGAAATAAGTCACCCTGCGCACGCCGCCATCCGCCTCCTCCAGCACGGTCGTCGGGAGCCGGGAAATATTGCCGGCTAGAGCGTTTCCAGCAAAATCGATGAGAAGATAGATGCTGGCGTCAGGGCGGCTTGCGCGGGCATCGATAGCGGAAACAAGTGCCCGCACCCCGCCGCGTGCGAACTGGTCAGAGAGACCTTCGATTTCCGCATCAACGGTCTGCACCACCTGACCGGTGATCAGCGTGTTGGTGTTGCTGGAAATGGAAAAAAGCAGAAACCCGGACAGCGCGGTGAACACGGCCAGATAAAGCAGCGACAGCTTGAACGCCGTCGTGCGGATGAGCCTAGCCAGCGCTGTCACGGATCGTGTATCCCGCACCACGGACAGTGTGAAGCAGCGGCACCTCAAAATCCTTGTCGATCTTGGACCGCAGCCGGGACACATGCACGTCAATCACGTTGGTCTGGGGATCGAAGTGATATTCCCAGACATTCTCCAGCAGCATGGTGCGCGTTACCACCTGACCGGCATGCTGCATCAAGTACTCAAGCAGGCGGAACTCGCGCGGCTGCAGAGGAATATCCTTGCCGCTGCGGGTGCAGCGGTGGGCCAGGCGGTCAAGCTCAAGATCCGCAACCCGGTAGGTCGTCTCGGTGTCGCCACCGGCCTTGGGCCGGCGCCCCAACGCCTCGACACGGGCCAGAAGCTCAGTAAAGGCGAAAGGCTTGGGCAGATAATCATCCCCCCCTGCCCTGAGACCCGTCACCCGGTCATCGACCTGGCCGAGCGCTGAGAGGATCAGCACGGGCGTGTGGTCGCCGCTCTTGCGCAGGGACTGGATGATCGCAAGACCATCCAGGCGCGGCAGCATACGGTCAACGATCAGCACGTCATAACGGCTGTCCTGCGCCATCTGCAGCCCTTCCTCGCCATCGGCGGCAAGATCTGCAGAGTGGCCGACCTCGCGCAGCCCCTTGGCAACATAGGCGGCTGCTTGCTTGTCGTCTTCGATGATGAGAATTTTCAGCATGCCAATCTTTTACCTGAGCTTTTGCCCGGAAAGAACCGGAAAGAAGTGTCCGCAGCAACCCTCTTGCGGGTGCTGCGGACACTTGGCCTGACCTCTGCGGGGTGGGATTGGGGGCAGCGGAAGCCCGCAAGGTCAGGCGCGGGGCGGATCTTCACCGGGGGCTATAGACAGTCCGCCCCAGTCCGTGCGGCTTAGCCGACGTTCAGCGGCAGGGCGACAAAGCGGGCGCTATCGTCGCGGAAGACCCGCATCAGCACGGCCTTGCGGCCATCCTTTTCGGCCTTGGCCAGTGCAGCCTGGACATCCGCCGGAGTGGAAACTTTCTGGCCTGCGACCTCCCCGATCACATCACCCCGGGCAAGCCCCTTGTCTGCGGCAGGCCCTGCCGGGTCGACGTTCAGGACAACCACACCCTCGACATCAAGTCCAGCCTGCGAGGCAGATGCGAGATCGACCCCGAGATCTTCCAGCTCAGTCTTGCCAGCTCCGGTATCGCCCGCTGAGGCCAGTTGCTGACTGTCTGTCAGCTTGCCCAGCGTAACGGAAACATCCTTCTCCTTGCCATTGCGCCAGACCGTCAGGTCCACCTTCGTTCCTGGAGCATAGGCCGCGATCATACGGGACAGTTCGCGCGGCCCCTTCACGTCAGCGCCATCAACCTTGAGGATCGTGTCACCAGCTTCGATACCGGCCTTGGCGGCAGGGCTGCCGTTCTGCGGATCTGAGACGATGGCTCCCTGTGCATCGGCAAGGCCGAGGCTGGCTGCAATATCCTCTGTCACCGGCTGGATCTGAACCCCCAGCCAACCACGCGTCACGGCGCCATCCTTCTGCAGCGAAGCAACCACGTTACGCGCCGTGGAGGCAGGAATGGCGAAGGCAATGCCAACGTTGCCGCCGGACGGAGAGTAGATAGCCGCATTGATGCCGATCACCTCGCCCTTCATGTTGAAGGCCGGACCTCCCGAGTTGCCGCGGTTCACTGGTGCATCGATCTGGATGAAGTCATCATATGGGCCCGCGCCGATGTCACGGCCACGCGCAGAGACAATACCGGCAGTGACGGTTCCGCCAAGGCCGAAGGGATTGCCAATGGCGACAACCCACTCACCAACAGCAGGCGCGTCCTCTGCGAAAGCCACATAAGTGAACTTCTTGTCCGCATCGACTTTCAGCACCGCCAGGTCCGTGCGGGGATCCGTCCCGATCAGCTTGGCCTTGTAGTCATTCCCCTCATTGTCGGTAACCGTGAACTCCGTGCCCTTGTCGACCACATGGTTGTTGGTCACTACATAGCCATCATCCGAGATGAAGAAGCCGGACCCCTGGGACATCTCGTAGGGACGGGAGTTCTGCTGACCATCTCCCCGGTCTCCTTGGCCACGGCGCTCAAAGAACCGCTTCAGCGGGTGCCCATCCGGCAGTTCATCCATGCCCGGGAAGCCGAAGAGATCCTCGCCACCGCGGAAATTCATCATGCGCGGCTGAGCGGCCTGCTTCACCTTGACGCTGACCACAGCCGGCTGCACGGCGGACACGACATTGGAGAAATTCAGCGGGGCGGGCTGGCTCACCTCGACGGGAGCGGCAAAAGCATAGTTTGAGGGAACGAGCCCCTGAACGGTCAAGGCACCGGCAAGGCCAAGAGCCATCGCACCAGCCAGCAGGCCTGTCTTGTGGCGCGCAAAAAAACCAACGGACGGCTTGGCGGACTGCTCAGAATTCTGCTGCTCGGACATGAAATCACTCCTCGATCGTTTGACTGTCTTTCCAGCGCAGGCGGGGCACCGCGCCTTGTTGCAAACGAATATGGAGAGCGCCGCATTACAGGGGCCTGACCGGCGGATTAAACCTTTGTAATGTATTTTCACTCATGAAAAATCAGACACTGTTACAAGTAGCAATTGGCAAAATACATCTGGAAACATCAAATTTTCAGCATTCAACTTATCTCTCCGTAAATCTGTTTTCTGCAATGTCCAATGCAAATACACCGCATCGTATAGAGGTCAGAATGCTGAGATCGCTCGTTGATCTGGCGAAGGAGAGCTGCAGCGGCAAACGCCGCGAACTGATGGGCCATATCGCCAGCCTTTTCATTGAAGGCGCAGACCGCTACTCGAATGACGAGCTGTCGCTTTTCAATGACATCCTCGTAAATCTCCTGGACCTCGTTGACATTGAAGACCGCAGGGAGTTCTCCGGCAAGGTTGCCCACGTGGCGGAAACACCCAGGCCACTCATTCTCAAGCTTGCAAATGACAAGGCTGATGTGGCTGCTCCAGTCCTTCAGCATTCTGAAGTGCTGACAGACGATGACTTGTTCACTTTGGCCCGAACCAAAGGGCAGGAACATCTGCTCGCCATCTCTCAGCGCGAAACACTCAAGCCCCGGATCACGGATATATTGCTGGAACGCGGCGAGAAGCCTGTCCAGCACTCGGTTGCTGCAAACATTGGCGCAGAGCTATCGGATTGGGGTGGGCGGCTTCTGGTGAAACTCGCCGAGAGCGACCGGGACCTGCGAGAAGCCCTCACAGAGCGGCATGATCTGTCCAAGCAAAACTTCGACAGGCTTTTGTCCATGCTTCCAGCCGACCGCCAGGCCAAGCTGCGCTACATCTTTGAAAACAACGAGCGGATGGCCCGCAGCCTCTTCAAGGAGGCGAGCGCCCTTGTTGACGAGGGACGACTGGAGCGGCGCAAATCGCGCTTGAATGCCAAGGCAACCCTGAAGGATCTGCGCGACGGTCACAAGCAGCTGGACCAGGCGGTCATCGAATACAGCTTGTCAAACGAACTCTACGAACTTTCTTTCTTGCTCAGCCAATTCGCTCAGATCGACGAAAGGTTTGTCCGCAATATCATGGTGCGCCCTGATGTTGAGGCGATCGCCATCCTGTGCAGGGCGGTCGGAGTTAGCGACACTGCCTTTGGCGCGCTTTGCAAGGCCCGCTGCCGCCACATGCGCTGCCCCTCCGCTCAGGTGGATCATTGGGCAGGCGAGTACCGGATCCTATCGGAAGCAGACGCCCTCCGGACGATGCGCTTCATCAAGGTCCGTCTGTCCGTCATGGCAACTGCAGCAGTGTAGCGCAGCCTGCATCGGCAGGCGTGGCGTTACCCGCGCTGCCCAGATGCGTCTGCCCCAGGCGCCTCCTTGAGGATCGCCGCCAGCTCTGCCTCTTCGGCAGCCGTCAGAGGTACAGTTTCGGCCAACGCGGCCCGTTTCTTCTGCCGCCGGAACGCCGCCAGAACCGCAATACATCCAGCGAAGAAAGCCAGAGGCGCAGAGGCCCAGAGAAAGATCGTGTTCCAGCCGATCCTCGGCTTCAGCAGCACAAACTCACCATAGCGGGAAACGAGATAGTCAATGACAGCCTCATTGCTGTCGCCCGCGACGAGACGTTCACGAACCAGCACACGCAGATCCTTCGCGAGTGGCGCATCACTGTCGTCTATCGACTGGTTTTGGCAGACCATGCAGCGCAGCTGTGCAGAGAGCTCGCGAGCTCGCGTTTCCAGCGCAGGATCTTTCAGGATTTCGTCCGGTCCGATGGCGAGGGATGTTCCACACAGCGAAAAGACCATAAGCAGGCTCGCAAGAAAACGTCTCATGGGGCTCACTCTGCTGCAACGGTTTGCGGCTTGCCTGCCTTCGCTTTGGCGGGCTTGGGGGCACCGACCCTAAGGCGCCGGTCGGTCAGGGATATGGCTCCGCCCAGCGACATCACCAGAGTACCCAGCCAGATCAGGGTGATGAGCGGTTTGTGATAGGCGCGCAGATCCACACTGCCATCCGCGTGGCTTTCGCCCAGAGAAATGTAGAGCTGCGAGAAAACGAAAGTGGCAATTGCGGCCTCAGTCGTCGGCATGCCCCGCGCTGTATAAACCCGCTTCGAGGGATCAAGCTTTGCGACTTCGCGCCCGCCTGAGCGCACGGTAAAGTGCCCCACCTGTGCCGTGAAGTTCGATCCCTGCCGGGGCGCGACGCCGTCAAACGTGAACTGATAGCCAGACACGTCAAACGTATCGCCCGGCTTGGCATTGCGCACCACCTCAATCTGGAAGGCAGAAGCTACCACGATGCCAAGCACGGTCATGCCAAGACCAAAGTGCCCCAGAACCGTGCCCCAGGCGGAACGCGGCAGGCCGAAAAGGCGCGGCAGACCGCGGGCGAGACCGACTTCCAGAATACGGCTGCGGGAAATGATCTCGGCAATCGAGCCCGCCATCACCCATACCGCCAATCCGACGCCCAGAGGCGCCAGAACCCGGTCCATACCCCAGAGCCAGAAGACGAACAGCATTGCAAGTACAGTCAGTCCCAGAGCCGCATAGAGCCGCTCGCAGGCTGCCAGCATGTCCCCGCGCTTCCACGCCAGCAGCGGCCCAAAAGGCACTGCGATCAGCAGGGGCACCATCAACGGACCAAAGGTCAGATTGAAGAAGGGGGCGCCAACGGAGATCTTTTCACCGGTTAACGCTTCAAGCGCCAACGGATAAAGCGTTCCGACAAACACCGCCGCACAGGCTGCTGTCAGGAACAGGTTGTTAAGCACCAGCGAGCCTTCGCGGCTGATCGGTGAGAAAATGCCGCCCTGCTTCAGCATCGGTGCGCGCCACGCATAAAGCGCCAGCGAGCCGCCAATGAACACGCACAGGATGGCCAGAATGAACACGCCGCGTGAAGGATCGACCGCGAAGGCATGAACGCTGGTCAGCACGCCAGAGCGGACGAGGAATGTCCCGAGCAGCGACAGAGAAAAGGTGAAGATCGCGAGCAGAACCGTCCATACCTTCAGCGCCTCGCGCTTCTCCATGACGATGGCCGAATGCAGCAACGCCGTTCCCGCCAGCCAGGGCATGAAGGACGCATTCTCGACCGGGTCCCAGAACCACCAGCCGCCCCAGCCGAGCTCATAATAGGCCCAGTAGGAGCCCATGGAGATGCCGAGCGTCAGGAAAAGCCAGGCCAGCAGCGTCCAGGGCCGCACCCAGCGTGCCCAGGCCGCATCAATCCGCCCGAGGATGAGTGCTGCTACAGCAAAGGCAAAAGTGATCGAGAAGCCGACGTATCCAAGATAGAGCAGCGGCGGATGGATCGCGAGGCCGATGTCCTGCAGGATTGGATTGAGATCGTTACCTTCGAACGGAGCATCGGCAATCCGCTGGAACGGATTCGATGTAACGAGAATGAACAGCAGAAAGGCAGACGCGACCCAGGACTGAACGGCAAGCACTGTCGCACGCAGCGGTGCGGGCACATTGCTGCTGAACAGCCCCACGAGCGCACCAAAGAGTGCAAGAATGAGCACCCACAGCAGCATGGAGCCTTCGTGATTGCCCCAGACACCAGAGATCTTGAAGATCAGCGGCTTGGCGGAATGAGAGTTTTCCCAGACATTCAGAACGGAGAAGTCTGAATTCAGATAGGCCCAGGTCAACGACGCAAAGGAAATCGTAACCAGCACGAAGATCAAATTGGCCACAGGTGCGGCAATTGACATCAGGCGCAAGTCACCGGTCTTTGCGCCCCAGACGGGTACCACCGACTGTACTAGTGACATGACCAGCGCCAGTACAAGCGCAAAATGGCCGGCCTCAACAATCATGCGTCCTGTACTCCCTCACACCAATCCGGCTGCCCCGGCCCGACCGGCATCAATTGCTTTGCTGATCTTCATCGCCTTTCCAGACACCCTGTTCCTTAAGGGCATCGGCGACTTCTTTCGGCACGTAATTCTCGTCATGCTTTGCCAAGACATTGTCGGCCTTGAATACACCATCCGGGCCGATCACACCTTCCGTGACGACGCCCTGCCCCTCACGGAACAGGTCCGGCAGAATGCCCGTATAAGCCACCTGCACGGTGTTGGACGTATCCGTCACCCGGAACAGCACTTCTGCGTTGGCGCGGCGTTCAACGGACCCCTCCTCGACCAGCCCACCCAGCCGGATGCGTTGGCCGGGCGCGATCTGTTTGGTCACCACGTCAGTAGGTGTCTGAAAAAACACGATCTGGTCGCTCAACGCATAGAGTATCAGGCCGGCAGCGGCAGCAAGAACCACTCCGGCTCCACCGATCAGTGTAAGGCGGCGCTGTTTTCTGGTCATTCCCTTGTCCGCTCCCTCACGGTTCCTCTTGCGGCTGGTCCTCAGTTTCCGGACTCGAGTTCCTTCTCCAACTCGTCGAAACGGGACTGCGCGGCTTGATCTGCGGTCATTGCCTGCCGTGCCTTGCCAAGTGTTTCCCTGGCGGCCTCGCGCGCCCCAAGGACAAGCTGAGAACGGATGAGTCTCTCCCACTCTTCAATGGTGCCACCGTCCCTGTCTAACCTCTCCTGCAGGCCGTCTACCATGCTCTGAATCATGGACTGGCGGTCTTCTGCGCCCATTTCGCCTGCGGCCCGCACATCATCTGCCGTCGGACCGGGCATGACTGCAGGCGGAACCTGGCCCTGAACCGCGGCAAGTTCCTGCCGCGCCACAGGTACCCAGGGCTCACTCTCGTCAGCTCCCTCCAGCAGCTGCATCCAGGCCTTCACAGCTTCATCCTTCCTGCCATCCTGACCATAAGCCATCGCCAGGAAAAACCTTGGCTTCACGGCATCAGGAGACAAGGCGGCAGCCCGCTCAAATGCGGCTTTGGCATCCGCTGTCACAACGCCGCGCGCTGCAACGACAAGCGCCTCGCCAAGACCGGATTCAAGGTCCTCACGGCTGCCATTCAGGCGGATTGCGTTGCTGAAAGCCCTTGCCGAGTCCTCTGGACGGCCTAATGACAGATAAACGGGAGCGAGCACCTCCCATCCGCGCCCATCGGCAGGGTTCTGCGCCAGATGCTGCTCGACACGGGCAATCATCTGGTTCACGGGAAGAGTCTCAACAGGCGTATTCAACCGGGCAGAAAGAGGCTGATCCGGATAGGACGGCGAACCGGCGGCCATATAGATACCGAGCGCCGCCGCAGGTACAGCCAGAATCGCCAGAGCCATGACGGCTTTGTCACGGCTGCCGCTCGTGCTCCTGGCCGTATCCCGTTGACCGTCAGACAGGCTGCTGTCCCTGCGCAAGGCGATAAGACGGCGCGCAATCTCTGTTCGGGCAGCTTTCGCCGCAGTCTCGTCAATCACACCGCGCGCGAGATCCTTGTCCAGCTCATCCAGCTGGGCCTTGTAGACAGCTTCTCCTGCTACATCTTCAGCGGAAACAACGTCCGCGATAGCCCCGCGCCTGAGCGGCACAAGAATGGATAGCGCCGCAGCAGCGGTCAAGAAGGCGAAAAAGATCCAGAGTGTCATGCCGCCATATAGATCGTGACACACCCGCTCTGGCAACAAAAGAGTGTGTGACCTTGGGTCGCGGTGAAAACACGGATCTGGAAAACACGCAGAAACGGCTCACTTAGGCTGCTGCAGCCATTGCGCTTTGCCGGCTTCGCCTCAACAAAGCGGCGTATTCCTGGCCAAAACAGATCTCGCAAAGCTGGATAGCCGCCTCGGCAGCAGAGGCCACTGCGTCGCGGTTTGGTCCCTTGGCCTTTCCCAGATCGGAAATCAGGGAGCGCGAGATGATCTCCAGTGTCTGTTCGACAGACTGGCGAGCCCGTTTTCCCGCCTCGTTCACGGCCAGAACCTCCGCAGAACTGCGGCTTAGGTCCAACACTCTGAGCGTGCGAACGGCAGCATCAAGGGCGGCCTCGTTGGAACGAAACGCACCATCGGCATCTGTCTTGGGCACCTGTAAAGCCCGGCGGACCGTTCCGGCAGCACCAGCCAGTTCATCAGCAACCGCAGCCGAGATGCTGCGGCGGGTTTCTGCGATCCGGCCGCGCCACTGCTCCGCGCCAGTCAGATCCATATCCCGCTCCACACCTTTCACCACAGTCGCATATGCCGACAGAGCGCCTGCAAAGCCAACAGGATCAGGATTATTCTTGCGATGCTCGTGAGCCAGCAGATGCAGCCGCTCCACCTCCGAGATTACAATCGAGGCGAAGGGCGCGTAGCGGGTTTTCGTCAACCACCTTGCACCACGCACTCTTGCCAGCCTCTCTGCAAAGGGCCCAAGCGACCAGGGTGCCTCCGCCCGGTCCAGCATGGCAGCCGCGATCACCGGCACATCTTCGGGATGACGCGTGGCATATGCGGAAACCAGATCAAGGATGTCCGCATCCTGTTTCAATGCCCGCTCGCTAAGTGTGTCCGGAATACGCCGGCGAAAGGCTCTCAACCAAGGCTCAGCCTTGAACACCTTGGCCACATCAGCAAGATCTTGCAGGGCACGTTCGCCGCCCAGCAGCATCTTCAGCCTGCGCTCTTCGCGTTCAGATGCGGCACAGTTATCGAGAATCCCCGTCAGCGCCTCTCCAGCTTTCTTGCGCAAAACCGCAGCCACGCGATGAATCCGTTCTTCATCATCGGGGCGCCTCTCCAGAAACTCGACCGCTCTGGCAATGTCTTCTGCCAGCAGGTCCCGTTCCATCCAGTTCCAGAATTCACTCAGATAGGGCCGGTAGATCCTGGCTTCCTGCTTGTGCGGAAGCTGCTCGTTTATGGCAAAGGCATCAATCGGCGCGAAGAAGCTCCGCTCCAGTTTCTGGCGCCAGTTGCAGCCGGCATTCTGGACTGGAGTTGAACCCTCAAGCTCTTCGCCGGAAGCCTGCCCAGACAACAAAGCCAGCGCAGCCGCCAGAATAAGCTCTGCATGGGGCTCGTTCTGTCCAAGTGCATGCGTCCTCTCCAGGCTTCTTGCGAGCATGGAGACTGCCCCCGGAGACAGCTCTTCGAGATAGGACTGTATCTTCCTTTTCAGAAGATCCTGATCGGTCATGATACGCAGAACTTTGATCAACAGGATAAGACTGCCGGAAAGGCTAGCACTTCAGGACTTAAGTGTTCCTTTCCAGTTGGTTGATCCAGATGCTAAAATCGTGAAGTTTCGCTGGTCCCGACCGGCACGGGCAAACGAAAACCCGCCGGAAACCGGCGGGCTCAAAATTTGGCAATGCAAAACAGGGATCTGACGCGGCTCAGCCGATCGGGCGCCAAAGTCCCTTTTCGTCAGTGCAGGCCGTTGCACGGGCCACCACAGGAACAGGGTTATCCTTGGAAATCACCTGGTGGGTAAACTCCCGGCATTCGGTGTTGTTGACCTGATATCTGGGACCGGGACGCACTTCACCCTGACGGCCAGTTCGCGGATTGTCCCAGCGCACCGCACCTCCAGCGCCGGGCGTAGCCAGCGCCTGCTTCTGTGCTTCCGCCGCCACGCGCCGGTCACTCGATTCAAGCACAAGACCGGGTGTGCCTTCCAGCAGCTTGTTGATGGCTGCGTTGGCTTCTGCCTCAGCGATCGACTTCTCGGAACGGCCAAAAGCCGAGCCCCAAAGATCCACGCCATCGGAGCTGCTGTCACTGCCAAGCGAGCCGCAGGCAGAAAGGCCTGCAGACAAGAGCACAATCAACCCACTTTTGCTCAACCGCATCTCGCACTCCATCAACCGGCCACCACGGGCCAGTTCGCGCGTTCTCAAACGCGACAACGCAAGAATGGCAACAAGGTTCCCATACTGCGCCCGTTATCCTTAAAACTTCCCAAATTTATGGCCGAATCACGCCATCTTGAAGAAACATTAGGGATGTTGCAGCGCACTCTTAGTGATGTAAGTCACAGGGTGGCGTACGTCCAGTAAAGCTGCATTACCCAACCTTACAGGGTCACTCAGACAAACCCGTGCGATGCACGAGCAATCTCAATGGCTGATGCGCCGCAGAGCCTCTGTATCAGACGGCAGGCAGCAGCAGGCGTGCTCTCAGTCCGCCGAGCTCCGACGAAGACAGCTCGAAACAGCCACCATAAAGTCCTGCCAGATCCGCAACGATCGACAGCCCGAGCCCTGTGCCAGGTACGCTTTCGTCCAGCCGCTTGCCCCGCTTCACTGCTTCCCTGCGCTGCTCCGCCGTGAGGCCGGGCCCGTCATCCTCGACAACAATCTCAATGAACTGCCGGCCTGGGGTTCCGGTGTCCATAAGCCGCGACGTCAGCCGCACTTCGTATCTTGCCCACTTGCAGGCATTGTCCATGAGGTTCCCAGCCATTTCCTCGAGGTCCTGCTGCTCGCCCCGGAAGCGCATCCCATCTTCGCAATCGGCGGAGATATCCAGCCCCTTGGTATCGTGGATACGTTCCATCACGCGGGCAAGTTTTGTCAGAACCGGCTCCGCCGGAGTTGCCACCCCGATCACACGGCGCTGGGCAGCCATTCGCGCGCGCTCAAGATGATGGTCAACCTGCGTGCGCATGATGCCAGCCTGTTCGGCCATCTTCTCCGCAAATGGCCCGCCCTGTGCCCGGGCTTCATTGGAGATCACACTCAGCGGCGTCTTTAGCGCATGCGCCAGATTGCCCACGTGTGTGCGGGCCCGCTCCACCACCTCCCGGTTGGAGGCAATCAGCGCATTCAGCTCCGCAGCCAATGGTGCAAGTTCCGAGGGCAGATCCTCCTCAACCCGCTCTGCATCGCCCTGACGGACGGCTGCCAACGATGCCTGCAGCCGCTTCAGCGGCACGAGGCCATAACGGACCTGAAGAAACACCGCAGCCACCAGACCAAGGCCAAAGACGAACAGCGTCAGGGCCACTTGCCCGGCAAAGGCTCTGACATCCTGCCGCAACCCGGCTGTGCGCCCTGCCACCGCGATGAGATAGCTCTTGCCATCAAAGGAGATGATCCGCTGCGCCACCCGCAGTTCATCGCTGCCAGGGCCCGTCATTGCGGCACTGCCACTGCGCTCTCCCTCGCCAAGCGCAGGAACATTCAGTGGATCTCCGAGCAGCGAGGGTGAAGCGAACAGCCGCTCGCCACCCGCCAGATCCGTCACCGTCCAGTACCAGCCCGAAAGCGGCAGAGAGAAACGCGGTTCTCCAAGGTTGTCCGGCCTGTTCAGCGGCTCTCCGGCAGAAGCAGGCGCCATCGCGCCAACGATGCTCTTCTGGTAGACCTCAAGCTGGCTGTCAAAACCGCGTTCCACTGCCTCGCGGTAAAGACCAACCAGTATAACGCCTGCGATGACAAGCGCTGCCGTCGACCAGAGCGAGGCGGCCAGAACCAGCCGTGTTGCCAGTGACCTGCGCCGTGGCCGCCGTACAGCCTCGATCCGCGGCGCCTGATCCGGCCCGCTCACACCGGTTCTCCGATCCGGTAGCCAAGCCCGCGGATGGTTTCGATATAGTCCCCGCCCAGCTTCTTGCGCAGCCGTCCGACGAAAACCTCGATCGTGTTGGAATCCCGGTCAAAGTCCTGATCGTAGAGATGCTCCACCAGCTCAGTGCGGGAAATCACCTTGCCCTTGTGGTGCAGGAGGTAGGCCAGAAGACGGTATTCCAGCGACGTCAGTTTCACCGGACTGCCGCCGACCGTCACCCGGCTGGTGCGCAAATCGGCGCGAAGGTCACCGCATTCGATTTCATTGGAGGCAAGGCCGGCCGCGCGGCGCACCAGCGCCCGCACCCGCGCCAGCACTTCTTCCATATGGAAAGGCTTGGCTACGTAATCATCCGCGCCGGCGTCAATGCCCGCCACCTTGTCAGACCAGCGGTCGCGGGCGGTCAGGATCAGCACGGGCATGATGCGCTTGTTGCGGCGCCATTTTTCCAGCACCGAAAGACCATCAAGGACTGGCAGGCCCAGATCCAGCACCACAGCGTCATAGGGCTCTGTATCACCGAGATAGTGCCCCTCCTCGCCGTCATAGGCACGATCCACGACGTAACCCGCTTCGGTCAGCGCCTCGGCAAGCTGGCGGTTCAGGTCCTTGTCGTCTTCAACAATGAGGAGGCGCATCTGTCTTCCCGGATGGAACTGGCTACCGTCACATTTAGGCGAGTCTTCGCCCTGTGCCTACCGGCTGGCGTCGACAACAACTGTCGTCACCTGTCCGTTGGCCAGCACGGAGAGGCGGTAGACATAGCGCCCGCCCTCAATACACAGCTGCGCCTTGACAATTTCGCCGCCCGCTGAGCCTGCGACAGCCCCCAGCGGCTGCGCCTGCCCGCTTGCCACGGCCTGCTGTGCCTCCCCCTGCGACAGGCAATTGGCGGCGGCCGGAACAAGTCCGGCAAGAAGGAAGAGAATGGCGGCGGCGAAAAATCTGGTCACGGGGCTGTTCCTGCTTCGGTTCGGGCCGGAATTATCCCTTTTGTAGCTGCCTCTGCCTGAATGACAAATGAACGGGGCTGACAGTCTCCCGTCAGCCCCGTACATCTTTTCAGGCCCCGATTACTTGCGCCAGGCCGCAGGCTCCGTCGTCACATGCCGCAGGAGGATGTTGACGATACCGATTGCCATGACGGCAAACGGCCCCCATCCATCCGGAAGAACCTTGCTCCAGTCGACCAGATCCAGCTGATCCAGAATTCCGCCACCCAGACTGGCGATGCCAACCGCTCCATTGAAGGCAAAAGTCTTCCAACCATTCATATGCCTGTCCTTCCGCTTCAGGTTTCAGGAAATGAACTGGCGGGCAAGCAGCCGGATACGGCCCCGGTTCGCCCATGCCAGATAGATCACAAAGGCAAAGCCAGCCAGTGCCAGCCCCCAGCCGAGAATTTCCATCCAGGTATCGCCATTCGAAACGGAGACACCTGCACCAGTCGCACCGCAGATGAGAGTTCCCGCCACGCCTCTCTGTTTTGCGACGGCACGCTCCAGTTCTGAGAGGGTTGCCGGGCCAAGCCTGCCGTCGAGTTTCAGCGGCGGATGCTCGATCTGGAATGCCAGCACCGCCGCCCGTGTGATCGGGCCTTCGATTCCATCGGTGGGGCCGGGCTTGAAGCCAAGCCGTGCCAGCATCTGCTGGCCCCGCATCACCTCTGGGTCTGGCTCGGGTAGGGAGTTGTGCCCGTTGAAGCCATAGTCGCCGCCCTGAAGAAGACGGGCTTCTTCAGACCTGCGCCGCACCAGCCCCGGCAGAATGCGCCCTCCGGCCCGGATGCCCGTCATAGCCAGCAGACGCGCGGCCTCGGCCACGTTTCCGGCCGCCAGCGCCGCCGCCCAGCGCCAGGAAAGGCACTGTTCCCCGAGATTGTAGACAGCCGAGACAACCGCATCGAACTGGTTCTGCGGCAGCTTGCCGAACCGGCGGAGCACCGCAGCGCCATACTCATGATCCGCCAGCGTCTTGAGCACGGTATTGGCCTCTGCCCGGTCGATCATGTCTCCGGCCTTGAGGTCTTTGCGCCCCCGCTTCGACCACCAGTCACGGAACAGCCGGGACGCCAGAGTGAAGCCGTAGCCGATCGTCGGCACTCCGGCCGGATCCATGTAGGCACGCGAGGAAAAACCCTCGTGCCGGGCAATAAAGGCAAGCCCTTCAGGACTGACATTCATGATCATCACTCCCTCGACAACACTTGAACTCGTGGTCTTGTGTCTTCACGCTGCAGGCACTCCCGCGATCAGGCACTGCACGGCCACGCGGACGGCCCCGCCGGTGAAGCTCCCGCCATTGGCCGACAGGCGCACGCTGGTGGGCGCATAGAAGGCGGCCGGGCCAATCACCCCCGCATTCTGCGCTCCAGCGCTGACACCCAGAGATCCGCCAAACTTTGACCTGTCGGAAGAAAGTCCGCAGTCGTAGGACGCGGCACCTGTGATTGTTGTGAGTGTCCGGCAAGAAACAGCGAAGACCACCGCCCGGTCCGGGATCAGCCCTTCCGCCTCCACATAGGTTCCGCTCATCTCCTCAAGCGTCGCCTCCAGCACGGAGAGACCCGCCGTCGCACCGCCGCTGCTGCGGGCCAGCATCATCTGCGGCCCGAGCAGCGCGGCATAGTCACGCCAGCTCCCGCCAGCAAACACCAGCAGCCTGCCCTCGGACGCGAGGAAGGCCCGCAGCCCCTCAAAGCCGGGATAGAACACCCAGGCACCGCCGCTGAAATGCGCCGCCTTTCCCTCGTGCCCGGCAAAAGCGCCCCAGGCACCGGAGGCGACCAGAAAGGTGTCGCCTTCTCCGGCAGTGGCAGGCGGCACCTGCCGCTCCTCGATCAGCCGCAGGTGCGCCAGCGTATCCAGCCGCGCCAGCGCCTCGTTGTGGGTCACGTGTTTCTGCGCTTGAGCTGCCGCAATCAGCGGCAGGCCCAGCCTTGCTGTCTCAGACATTCAACACCTCTTTCAGAAAAGCGCCCGGCCCTGCCTCGGGCGAAATCTGGCAGACCCGCACCGCAAGGCTCGCCACCGGCCCGCTGAAGTCGGCAGCCTCATCCGCTGCCGGATAAACAACACTGGTGGCAGTGCTGGTCAGCGACCGCAGAGCGTTCCCGCCCGGGGCGGACAGAATGTCCACACGATAGACTTCCGCCGTCTCGCCCAGCGGCACCTCCGCAAGGTCCCAGCTATCGCCGCCCTTTCGGGTCCGCCGGATCCAAGACAGGCGGATGCCTCCGCTCTCCCGCGATGCCCTCAGATGCACCGGCGCCAGCGGCAAGGCCGCCCGGCCGCTCGCCGCAAAGGCCACATCCCTGCGGGCTGCCGTGTCCAGAGCCGCACCGGCGGGCAGGATTCGATAGGCCAGGGAACGCCCCAGCAGATCCGCCTCCAGCGGGAGGACCGCATGGCTGCCATCCAGCAGAACGATGGCCGCCCCGGCTTCAGCTCCAGCTGCTGCTTCTGCCTCGCTGCCCTTTTGCCCGCGCAGCAGCCCCGTCAGGCGGTACCGCCGCGTGCCCGTCAGCTCCGCATTACGGAACTGCAGCAGTTCATATCCACCTGTCCGGCTCAGCACAGCCAGCGCATTGGCACCGGAAAGCACCGCCTCCGCACTGCGGCTTTGCATCACTCCACCGTGGATCTCCACCTCGCAGACGGAGGCCTCATCCCACCGCCACACCGGCCCCGGCGGCAGATCAGCCGTCAGCGAGCCCGCCGTGGCCGGCCGCTCCAGCCGCGCCACGTCCTCGAATCTGTCGCCCGTCCGGCCGCGCAGCACCGCCAGTTCCCCCGGCCAGGGCCGGGCAAAGGCCGCAATCACGGGCGAGAAGGCACCATCCGTGTCCTGCAGGAGCGGCAGGTTCATCATCACCACATGCGGCGGCCCCGCTTCCGTATCCTGCCAAACAGACGCCCGGCTCTGTGGCGTACGGGCCACCGCCAGCACCGGCGCGCTGCGCACTGCTTCGATCTTCCGCGTCTGCGCAGTCTCGATCCGCTCGATCCGCAGACGCAGCGCAGGCGAGAACACCTGATCCGGTGTTTCCGCAATCTCAACCAGATCGCCCACCTCAAATCTGGCGTCTGTTGGCGGCAGGGAGAATTCCACCCGCTCCCGCTCCGCCCAAACCCGCTGCAAGCGCGCATCCGCCGCCTGCATCAGCACCACCGGATTGGCGGTCATGGCCAGATCCTGCGAACTCACCGTCCGGCTTCCCCCTTCCAGGCGGCGGCTGGCCACCACCTGACGGCGGAAATCCTGCTGCGGGTCCTCGCCTGACAACCGGATCTCGCTCGTCAGCTCGGTATTCTGCGCCCGCACGCGGCTCAGCAGCGGCTGGTCTTCCGCCTCTTCTGCCAGCAGGTGCCCGTCCAGCGGATGCACCCGTCCTGCTCCAGCAATGGCAAAGCGCAGCCGGTCCCCCAGATCCAGTGCCTGCCCGCCAAAGGCCTCCAGAAGGGGATCGATGGCATCACGCAATGAAACCGGCCCCGCCAGTGTCATCCCCTCAACAACTGCGGCTGGCCCAAGCACGTCGCAGGCTTCGCCGCCGATGCCGAAATCCTCAAGCATCTGCCGGATCAGGCCCGCAATGCTCACGGAACCAAGCCGGCCGTTCAGCCAGTGCCCAACCTCCCAGTTGCCCCCGTCCGACCAGACGTCCCCATAGACCGGAAAGGCCGGAAAAGGCCGCGCGTCATAGGTCCACAGATGCAGGTTAGCCTCATCCACCATCCGCCCGCCATAGACGGAGGAAACCGGATTGTCCCCGCGTGCCAGCTCCGGATGACTGCCGCCCCAGTAGCTCAGCACCGCCTCCAGCCCCATCCGCTGCATGGCGTCATCGCGGGAGCCGCTGGAAAAATGCGGCGGGGTGGATTCCGACGATTTTGGATCGACAAACACATTCGGCTGGTTTGCCCCCCGGTCAATCGCCGGCATGCCCAGCTCGGTAAACCAGATAGGCTTGGACATGGGCACCCAGGGTGTCGCAGCCGCCAGTTCAACTCCGCCCACCCGCTCCACATGCGGGTTTTCCCACCAGCCCCGGATATCCTTGGCCCGGTAGACGAACGGCTTGCCATAGGCCCCATCGGTTATCGGCGTGCGCTGTCCCGCCCGCCGCTCCGCATCCGAGCGGTAATGCCAGTCGAAATACTCCCCGCCCGCCACTCCGGCCCGCAAGGCTTCAAGATCGTAGGGTGTCTCATCGTCTGCACCCTTCAGGTCCGTCAGCGGCAGATAATTGTCGATGCCGACGAAATCCACCGCCGGGTCGGCCCACAGCGGATCCAGCGGAAACCGCACCTCCCCCTCCTGCGGCTGATGCGCGCCATATTCGGACCAGTCCGCAGCATAGGAAATCTTCGTCCCGGTTCTCAGCACGGCGCGCACATCTGTTGTCAGTGCTCTCAGTGCCGTCACGAAGGGGTAGCTGCCACCTCCAGCGCTTGCCCTGGTCAGCCCGCGCATTTCCGATCCGGTCAGGAAGGCATCAACACCGCCCGCCGCTTCCGCCAGATGCGCCAGATGCAGGATGAAGCGCCGGTAACCCCAGTCCTCCGCATTGCCGCCGAACCCGATTGCCTCCCCGCTCACACTGAAATGGGCCGGCATCGCGCTTCCCATGAAGGCGGCCACATCTGCCGCAACACTCCCCGAGGGCACGATCCGCCCGCGCCAGGGATAGACCGGCTGCGACATCCCGCCCTCAGGCGCAGGCAAGCTGTTGCCTGCCGGGATATCCATCAGGATGAAGGGGTAAAGCACCACCCTCAGCCCCCGTGCCTTCAGGTCGCGGATGGCCGCGATCACGCTGGCATCACAAGGCGTGCCGCCAAAGGCCGGGCGTCCGTCAATCTGCGAAACAAGCTGCGCGCCCTCCCGCGTCACCGGACCCACCTGCCAGGTCATGCCAGAGGTGTTGCGGCTAGCTGTCTCAACCTTTGGCCGGATGGAGCACTGTCCGGCCCGCAGATCATCCCCGAACCAGGCCACCACGAGCGCTACACTCTCCAGCGCCGGACATAGCGCCTGCAATTCGTCCATTGCCGCGTGCCAGTCGCTGGCAGCGATGGACGTGTGCCGGTTCACCACCACCGTTGTGCCGGTGGAGGGCTCGTCCGTGACCTTGGTGGGAGCATAGACAAACTCTCCCGCACCGGGGATCAGCGTCACGGCCTTCACCATCGGCTCCAGCCGCTCCACCACCCGCACCACCTCGAAGGACAGCTGTGGCAGACGATTGCCGAAGCTCTCCAGCGGCAGCCGCTCGAACACCACATAGGCCGTCCCGCGATAGGCCGGGGCCACACCCTGCACGGCCATAATCAAGGGATCCGGCCCTTGCATCCGCGTGCCGGGGTAAATGCGGTGATTGATGCCGGTGAGATCCAGCAGCTTGCCATCGGCCCACACGCGCCCGATCCGCGCCACCGGACCTTCACACAGAGCCACGGCAAAATTGCCGTAATAGCTGTAGCTGCGCACAGTCGTACTGGAGCCGCCGCCCGCTTTCCCGCCTGCGCTCTCTTCGCTGACTTCTTCCTCGAAACGTGTCGCCCAGATCACCTGCCCCGCCAGCCGCACCCGGCCATAGATCAGTGGCAGGGAGGCCCCCTCAGCAGAGGACTGGACCGAAAGATCGGCCAGCCGGCCGGACTCCACCGTCCGGCTGCTGCCGAACATGGAATTATCGATCAGGCTCCCGGCCACAGCGCCCGCCGCGCGCCCCAGAATACCGCCGATAGCTCCAATTCCAGCCATGTTGCCAAGGGCCTGTCCGGCCGCCGCAAGGATCAGGGTTGCCATGGCAAAACTCCGGGAAAGGAAAACACATGCGAAATGCGCCGCGACCAAGCTGGCACCAGCGGGCTTTCAATCACACCAGCCCGCTCATAGGCGTGGATCAGGCCGCCCGTTTCACTCAGAAGACCTGCATGTTTCACCGGTGCTCCGTCACGCCAGCGGAACAGCACCACATCGCCCGGCGCACCTGTACCTGCCACCGGCACAAGCCAGGTCGCGGCCGCCTGCAGCAGGCTCTCACCGCCGCTGCCTGCCTCCGCCCATTGCGGCGAATAGGCAGGCAGCGGCACAGGCTCCGGTCCCACGAACTGGCGCCAGAGCCCCCGGACAAGTCCTAGACAGTCACACCCCACGCCCTTCAGCGAAGCCTGATGCCGGTAGGGCGTGCCGATCCAGCTGCGCGATCCAGCCAGCAACTCCACCCGCGAAATCCCGTCAGGAGACAATTGCCCCTCCATCGTTCTGGCCCGAGTTGCGGTTCGGATAGGAGAGGACGAAGTCCGTTCCCGGCATATGCGGAAAGCCCTGAAAGTTCAGCGCATTGGCGAACTTTGTCTGACAGGTGGCAAAGCGCTTGTCGCAGCCCGCCGTCACCGTGATGCCGGTACCGGACGCCAGCATCTGCGGCGCCGCCAGCCACAGCACCAGTTCCGCCCCTTCGTCCGTCCGGTCGTGCCGGGCCACCTCGCAGGCAAAGCCCGCCAGCGCACCAGTCGTCACCTGCAGCCGCCCGCCGTCGAACCAGCCGCTGGTGTAGGAATGAAGTCCTGATACGCGCAGCCGCCTTGTGTCATGCGAGAGGAGCACCGTTCCCGTCCCCCGAAAGCTGACAGAGGCCAGATCCACACCGCAGCGCGCATCCCCCAGATCCGCGTCGCACTGGCCGGAGAACACCCGCCCCCGCCGCGCCTCCAGCGCCTGCGAAAGGCCGCGCAGCTCGGCCCGGAACACAAGCCCTGCCCGTGTCACCTCGCCGATCGTGGCCCGCCGCTCCAGGAGCACCTGCGAGGGATCAGCCCAGTTGACGAGATAGGCCCGAACCCCGGCTCCATCCCACAGCCCCGCCTCCAGTTCGGCGTCGCTCAGGCCCTCGCTCGTCAGGCTGCCACTCACCTCGCCGCCACCCACGGCTAGTCCCGGCCCTTCCGTCACCGCGCTGCGCTCCAGCCCGTTGGCCGGGTGGCACATCACGCCCTGCACGGTCAGCGCCCGGTCGTGGTCGGTGAAGCCAAGCGTCACTCCATCACTGCGCGTCACCAGCCAGCAGGCGCACAGCGTCGTGATCCGGCCCGCCAGATGGGCGGCCAGTGCCTCGTCGATTGTTTTCATGGATGATTTTCCTGCTTCGCAGTGCGGACGTTTTCCGCGGCTTGCGGCAAAAATTCCTAGAGCCGGACTTCCACCAGCGGAATGGCTGGCGCCTCGCCGGCCTCAAAGTGCGTCAAGCTGAAATCCAGCACATCGGTGTCAAACCGCACCGGCACATCAAACAGGAACCCCGCCCGCACCCTCGCCCCGTTTGCAGGCGCGGCGGCCAGCACCACCTCGCCCGTTCCGGCATCAAAGCTGAACGCCGCAGGAGCCAGCTCTGCCCCTTCCACGCTGACCTGCAGGCTTCCGGCCACCGGCAGCGTGATGCTGCGCGTATAGGAAAGATTGCCTGTCCCGTAGATCTTCACCAGCGCAAACCGGGTCCGCGATCCATCCCCCTGTCCCAGCAGACAATCTCCTGCCCCGGGTGCTCCACCGGCCTGGGCAGAACTGTTGTCAAAGGGATCACGGAACCGGAACCCGTAGAGCCGCCCCCGTGCCCGCTCGAACAGCCCGGCCACCGCCCGCAGATCCTTCAGCGACCGCACACCCGAACCCGCATCATAGCGCCTGCGGCTGTCAGCCCAACGTGCATTACGTGCTTCCTGGCCGCTGGCCAGCTGCACCACTTCGGTCCGCCGCTCCGGCCCCCCTCTGGCGCCAAAGGCCACTGGCAGCGGAAAACTCTCGTCGAGGAATCCTGTCACGGCATGCTCTCCCGTGTTCTTGCTGTTTTTTGATCTTGCTCAAGGACTGCCGGAAGCAGCCCCGCCATGGTCTGCCCATCAAGGAGGAACTGCATGAGTCACGTTGCACACGAGCTTCACGAAGAATTTCCGCAGGCTGCCGAGACGCTTCATTCCCTGAAGCTGTCCAATGCCCATTTCGCCAAGCTCGCGGACGAGTATCACGAGGTGAACCGCGAGATTCACCGCATTGAATCTGGCGTAAACCCGGCTTCCGATGAAGCCACGGAAGAGCTGAAGAAGAAGCGGCTTCACCTGAAGGACCAAATTGCGGCCATGCTGGCTGCCTGAAACATCGAAATGCAAGCTACTGACCGGCTGACGTGATTTCACTCAGCCGGTCAGCGCTTCCCGGGAACACCGGCCATTGAGCCCCTCCTCTTCAAGCCGGTGTTAGAGCCCGCGCCGTCCCCGTCCGACGGCGCGGGCCACCATTGCCGAGACCTGCGCTTCCGACCTGCGGAAACTGGGCGCATCCGGAGTGGTCACGTTGACGACCACCGTTCCCCCGCCATTGCCGCTAGGTCCAGCCACCCCCAGTCGCCCGTCTGCGCCGCGCTGCAGGGGCAAAATAGCTTCCGCCCCTGCCTCTCCCATCAGCCCCAGCCCGCTGCCATGGCCGAAAAAGGTCGGTGAGGACACCACGCCTCCATCGGCAAACAGCGACACGCCGGAGCTGAACAGCCCGGACACACCGCTTGCAACGCTTGATGCTGCCGAACCCAGCAGGCTGCTCACCGCGCTGCCCGCCAGGTTTGTCAGCGGCGCCAGCGCACTGGAAAGCGTCCGCGACGACAGGCTCAGCACCATCGACTTCATCACGCTGTCCAGCGATTTGCCGCTGACCACCGCCGTTCGAAGCCCGGCATTCAGCACGCGGGAGAAGTCGCCCGCTGTCTTCTGCATGTCCTGCATCTGCTGCGCCATGCGGTCGAGCTCCACGCTCCCTGCGCCAATCAGGCTGTCATCTGCCATCCTGTCTCTCCTTCATCCGGAAAACGCTCCATAAGCGCATCCAGCCCCCTGCGGTTAAGAGCGCCCGCTCCCCGGCGAAGGCCCAGCGCAAAGGCAAGTTCACGCGGCGTCGCAGCCCAGGTTTCCGCGGGCGTCCAGCCAAGCCGTCCCATGGCGGCATGAAGCGCCGCATCCCATGGAAAAGCCCCTGTTACATCCGCTTTGACCTCTTGCCCCGCGCCGCCTCTCAAGGGTGCATGGATGCCCCCGCTGCCTCCACCGTCTCATCGGCGCTGCCGAAGGTGATCCGCAGCAGGTCAGCCGCAATCGCGGCAAATCCCGCAACGCCGCCGGGCGCCCGCATCATCGCCACCTGCTCGTCGGAAACGCTGTTGCCTGCCCCGCGCAATCCAGCCCCCAGCACCCGGATGATGTCACGCGCAGCCAGCCGCCCGCTGGCAAAGCGCTCCACCAGCCCCTGCAGATCCTCGCAGGCAAAGGCACTCTCCAGCTCCGCCAGCGCGCCGAGCGTCAGCACTAGCGTCCATTCCCGCCCATCTAGCATGGCGCTGATTTCGCCTCTCAGCCGGTTCGTCATCGCCGCCGCTCCCCTCAAAGCGCCGTAAAGGCCAGTTCGCCCGCCGACTCGAGGGCGATCTCATAGGTCACCTCCCCGTCGTGCTGCCCGGCATATTCCAGCGCCGTGATCTGGAATGGCCCCTGAAGCGTGCCGAAATCCGGGATCACCACCTGAAAGGCCCGGATCTCGCCGCTGAAAAACAGCGCCCGCGCCGTCTCGTCCGCACTGGCATCACGGAAAAGGCCGGAGCCCGAGATGCTGGCACTTCGGGTGCCAGCCCCTGCCAGCAGTTCCCGCCAGCGGCCGGCGCTGTCCGCATTGGTGATGTCCACCGCCGCCGCATTGAGCGCGATCCTGCGGGCCCGAAGCCCCGCCAATGTCACAAAGGAATTGCCGCTGCCCGTGCCGAGCTTCAGCAAAAGGTCACGTCCACGCTGCGCCGCCATTGCGCGCTCCTTGCCGTTTGATGTGTTGCAGTCAGTCTTCCGGGCCGGTCACGGCGCGCAGGCGCAATGCTGCCCGCCAGCTCCGCCCGTCCCTCAGCCGTTCGCTGGAAGTCTCGACGGCCCGCAGATCGGCCAGATGCCAGCCGTTCAGGCTGAGGCCGGAACCGAAGAGCGCCGCTGCCGCCGCCATAACGCCCTTCACCGCCTCATCGCGGCTGTCGGCACGGGAGTAGAGCGCCAGCACCAGCTGATGCTCCATGCCCTCGTCCGGCTCACCGGCCAGAGGCCGGGATGTGATACTCTCCAGCGTCAGATAGGGGTGCGCCGCACTGCGCGGTGCCCCGTCATGCACACGCCCGGGGCCGATGATCAGCGTCAGGTCAGCGTCAGTGGAAAGCCGTGCAATCAGCGCGTCCCGCAGGGCCATTTCGCCGGTCATGCCTCTTCCTCCTCACACAGGCATTGGGTCCAGCGCCGCCGCCCGTCCGGGTCCGCCGCCGCCAGCACCCGGTAGCTCTTCGCCCCGTCTGCAATCCGCCACCCGCCCGCAATGTCTTCGCGGTGCCGCAAGCGGATTTCATGCGTTGCCACGCCGTCGGCCCGGGCATCACTGGCCCGCTCCGCCTGGCTGCGCAGCCGCACCGCCGCATGGTCGGTGCCCATATCCTCAAAGGTTGTCTCCGCCGCGCCCCCGGCATCCGCCGTCCGCTCCGGCTTCCACAGCCGCACCAGACGGCGCAGATCCCCCGCCCCGCTCACAGCAGCACCAGACGATATGTGGAAAGCAGCCGGTCCAGAGCCTGCGGCATGGTGCCATTGCCGAATTCGACAGAGGCCTCCCGGTTTTCGTACCAGTGCGCCGCCAGCAGCAGGATTGCCTGCCTCAGCGGTTCAGGCACCGACGAACCATTTGGCCCGTATCCGGCAATGAACTCGATCTGGATCCCGTTTACCGGCTCAACCGGCCCCAATCCCGGCACCGCCCTGAGGCTTCCCGGCTCCGAGCCCCTGTAGAACCGCCAGGCAGAAGAAGGCAGAGGCTGCGGCATCCCGTCCCCGTCCACCAGGTTCACCGCCAGCACGTCCTGCACCGGTCCCACCGGCAGGCGCACCGCCCGGCCAGCAGGCCAGGCATCGAGGATTACGCGGAGCGTCTGGGTGATCAGCGCCCGCCGCGTCAGGCCCTCCACATGCTGGCGCGCCGCCTTGATGTAATGTTCAAGCAGGGCATCTTCCTGCATGTGCACAAGGCGCACCTGCGCCCGCAGTTCGGCCACGCTCACCGGCTCCACCGCCGGCGGGCTCGTCACCATATGGGTCATCTTGTCCTCGGAAAATCACGCCACCCGCGCGGCCAGAAAAAGACGGGCAGAAAAAAAGGCCGCCCCGGTCAGCCGGGACGGCCTATTCTCATCTCATCGGCTCAGCCAGCCCTCAGGCGGAGAACACCAGCAGCTTGATGGCGGCGAAGTCCTGCACGCCGCCACCGACGCGCTTGGTCGTGTAGAACAGCACATAGGGCTTGGCCGAGTAGGGATCACGCAGGATGCGCACGCCCGTGCGGTCCACCACCAAATAGCCGCGGCGGAAGTCACCAAAGGCAATTGCCGCAGCACCCGTGGCAATATCCGGCATCGCCTCCGCCTCGCTGACCGGGAAGTTCAGCAGGGTCGCCGGCGCATCGGAACTTACCGGCGGCTGCCAGAGATAATTGCCCTCACCATCCTTCATCTTGCGCACCGCCGCCTGCGTGCGCCGGTTCATGACGAAGCGCCCGTTCTGGCGGTAGCCGCTCTTCAGCGCATAGACGAGGTCGATCAGTTTGTCCGCCGGGTTGGTGGCGGCAAAGGCGGCGTTGACGCCCGTGTTGAGCGTTCCGAGCGAGCCCCAGGCCCAGGCATTGTCCGCAAGTCGCGGCACCGACAGGAAGCCAACCGGCTTGTTCACGCCGTCGCCATTGACAAAGGCCGCCCCCTCCTGTTCGGCGAAGGCAGTTTCCACCTCCTCGGCAAGCCACTCATCCACATTCACCGCCGCATCTTCCAGCAGCGAAGCGGTGGCCGCCGGCATGGCGTAAAGCTCCATCGCCGGGAAGGTCAGTTCTGCCAGCGCCGGAGCGGCCGTCTGCGGCCGTGCTGCGGTTTCGCCCACCCAGCCGGTCTGCGGGCCGGAGATGGCGAATGGCTTCTTGAACACACTCGACGAGACCTGCCGGTTGCCTGCAATGGCACGGATCGGAGAGACAGCCGCAAGGCGGCTCAGGATGCCCGCTTCTGTCTCTTCCGGCACCAGATAGCCGCCATCGGGATCCGAGCCGATGGACATGGCCTTCACCTCCAGCGGCCGCAGCCCCTCCTCGCGGCCGGAGCGCATGTAGCCCTCAAAGGCCGACTTGTGCTCCAGCACCTGCGCATTGCCTTCAAGGCTCTTGTGGCTCAGTTCCGGGCGGCGGCTCTTCAGCGACAGCTCGTCAAGGCGGCGGCGGGTGGCATCCAGCGCCGTATCCAGCCGGTCCAGCCGCTCCAGCGTCAGCACATCGGCAGAACCGCGCCGCTCGATATCCGAAAGCCGCTCCTCATTGGCCTCGCGGTAGGCCGCGAAGGCCGCATACATCTCGTTCAGCGGATGCTCGCCGGAAACGGACGGAGCAGCGCCCGCCTTGGTCTCGTAGGGCGGCAGGCTCTTGGTCTCAAGGCCGTGATCCACCGTCATGCCGTTCATCTCGCAATCCATCATGCGTCTCCAGTTGCAGAAGAGGACAGAGACGGCACGGGCTTCAGCCGCGCCGCATCCAGCAGCGGAAAGGTCACCAGCGACACTTCCCAAAGATCGATCTCGGCCAGCCGCCGGAGCGCGCCGCCTGCCATTTTCTGAGCCTTGATCGCCCGGAACCCGATGGAGAGGCCGTCCAGAGCTCCCGCGGTAATCAGCAGCGCAGCCTCCCGCCCAAGCTCCAGCCCGGTCAGCAGCCGACCGGCCACATAAAGGCCCAGCTGGTCTTCCTCGATCCGGTCCCAGATGCCGATGGGGCGCGAGGGGTCGTGCTGCCAAAGCATGCGGACGCCGGAGGCACCCCGGCGGCCCAGCGCGCTCCGGAACGCCCCCTTGGCCACCACATCGCCGCCGCCATCACTCAGGTTGAACAGGCTGGCATAGCCCGCGATCCGCAAGGCGGGCTCACCGGCAGTAGCGGCCGCCAGGCGCTTGACGCCAGCCTTCATGAGGCCCTCCCGTCACCGGTACGCTCCCCGGCACCTGCCAGCTGCGCCAGACGGCAGACAAAGGCTGCAAAAACAAAACGATGGCAGCGGTTGGCCGTATGTTTGGGCAAGCTTGAGCCCTCGCGGCGGGCATCCGGCGCCCGCCCTCGCAAAAGTCCTAGCAATATCATGAGGTTCTTCCCTCTTTTGTCCGGTCTGATTCCGGACGAGGCTTTTCTGACGTGACGTCAGAGGCTTCACATCCTGAATCCAGAATGCCGCATCAGCCACTTTCACCTAGCGTCAGAATGAAGCCCGTTTCATAAGTCATTCCAACGCTCTGCCTGCATCCCCTCAACCCGCATCACGGTCGTTGAAGATCTGATTCAAGCGGTCGATCTCATCCACGAAGTCGCCGAAGCGCCGGTTGCAGGCCGCCAGCTCCTTCAGCAGTGCGACGGCCAGCGCTGAAGCGGAAGCGGCCCACAGGAACAGTGCCAGATGCGCCAGGTCGCCCCGCTCGATGACGGCCTGCGTCACACCGCTCATGCCCCGGCCTCATCGCCTTCCGTGCCATAGCCTACCGCCTGCCGCTTCTCGTCCCGGCTCAGGAAGTCCGCCTCCCCCACCCGTCGCCACAGCGCCTCGCGCTCGGTAGACAGGGCCTCGATGGCATCCACATCCGGCTCCAGCCGCAGCCCTTCTCCGAAGGCGGGTGCCAGCCAGGCGGAAAGGCTCAGCGCCGTCCTGCGCACCATCGGCAGCACGCTCTGCCGCCAGAAGGCCCGGTTGGCTTCCTGGTAGTTCGAAAAAGTATTGTCGCCCGGGATGCCGATCAGCATCGGCGGCACCCCGAAGGCCAGTGCGATCTCCCGCGCCGCCTCGCGCTTGGCTTCAATGAAGTCCATGTCCTTCGGCGTCAGTCCCATGGGCCGCCAGTCCAGCCCGCCTTCCAGAAGCAGCGGCCGCCCAGCGTTGCGCGCCCCCTGATAGCCCGCCTCAAGCTCCGCCTTCAGCCGGTCAAACTGGTCCGCCGAAAGGTTCACGCCCTCTCCCGCCCCATAGACCAGCGCACCGGAGGGCCGTGCCGCATTGTCCAGAAGCGCCTTGTTCCAGCCGGATGCCGCATTGTGGATGTCGAGGCTCACCTGCGCCGCCTCGATGGGCGCAAAGCCGTAGTGATCGGAAAGGGGATGAAACAGCTTAAGCTGCCGCACCTGCGCCGGCTCTCCCGCGCCCCCGCTGTCCCCGGACAACCGCACCGTCTTGGCCCCGCTGCTATAGTCAAAGGCCGCCGGCCATCCGTCAGCTCCCGGCACCACCTTCACCCGGTCAGGCCGCAGCGCATGCAGCTCCCGGGGGCTTCCGTCCAGCGGCACCTGCTCCACATAGGCATTACCCGCCGTCAGCAGATGGCCATAAACCTGCTCCAGGAAGTCTGGCCCGCTCTGCCCGGGATTGGGCCGCGCCAGCAGCGCCAGCAGCGGGTGGCGCACCAGCTCCTCATCCCCCTCGAACAACAGCAGCGGCACACTCGCCGCCGCCTCGCTCACCATGCGGATCACCCGGTAGACAACCGGGTTCCGGCAATAGCCCTCGCGGGACAGGGCGCCATAATCACGCGGGCTCCAAACCGGCCGCCCCGCTGTCTGCCAGGCAATCACCGGCGCCGTCCTTGAAGCTTTTTCTTCAACCGCAGGCGTCTTGCGAAATGAATCCAGAAGCCGTCCCAAGTTCATGATTTCAGACTCCTTTTTGCGCCGTCTTCACGTGGTGAGTCAGCGTCTTGAGACTGTGATTCAGTCGGCTGCAGTTCACGCAGGAAGTCAAAGCTGCCGCAGGCGCGGCTCTGCCCGCCCTCCCATCAGCAGCTCCGTCAGCGCCCAGACAAGCGCATCCATCCGGTCTGGCGAACGCCCGCTCGACAGGCCCGAGGGCCCGAAGTCGGCCATCTCATCTTCCAGTTCCGGCATGGTTCCAACGTGATGCACCCGGCCCTGCTCGTAGAAAAGCGCCACCGGCTCGGCACGGGCAAACTTGCCCCGGCTCGCCCGCACGGACTTCACCGGCACGGTGGGATCAGCCGCATGGATCACCTCCCGCACCATGTCACCGCCCTGGTTCACCTCCGCGACCAGACAATCCGCTTCATGGTGATGCCACAGCGCAACCGCCTTCGCCGCCCAGTCCGAGGGGCGTGCCTGTGCCATGCTGTGGTCCCCCAGCACATAGGCCTGCCCGGCCTCCGTGATACCCGCCGCCACAAGTCCGCAGGCATCAGAGCGCTTGGTGGCGCTGGCAGGCGGATCAATGGCGATGACGATGCGGGCGAATCTTTCAGGCGCCCTGCTCACCCGGCAAGCCTCCAGCAGATCCCGCCGCCACAGGGCGCCGGGCCGGTCCTCGATCAATTCGCCATCCAGCTCCTGCCGTCCCAGCCGTGTGCCCGCATAGCGGGCCACCACCTGCTCCAGAAAGCCCGGAGCCAGAAACAGCGCATTGTCCCGCGTTCCCGCCCGGCTCAGCACCGTTGCGGGCATTTCCATGATGCGCTTTAGCAGCGGCACCGCGCGCGGCGTCGTGGTCACAAGCTGCCGGGGCCGGAGCCCCAGCCTCAATCCGAATTGCAGCATGTCGAACGTCTCCTCGCCGTGGCGCCACTTGGCCAGTTCATCGGCCCAGGCGATGTCGAACTGCGGCCCGCGCAAGGCTTCCGGATCTTCAGATGAAAAGGCCTGAGCAATGGAGCCATTGGGCCACTCCAGCCGCCTGCGGCTGGCGTTCCACTGCGGCCGTTCCGCCTTGGGATGGATGGCGAGAAGGCCCGAGACCCCCTCGATCATCACCTCCCGCACGTCGCCATAGGTTTCCCCCACCAGCGCGACCCGGCCCGCAGGTCCGTGCGGCGCGCACCAGCGGTGGCCCAGCGCCATGGCCCGCACCCATTCGGCCCCCGCCCGCGTCTTGCCTGCCCCACGCCCACCCATCATCAGCCAGATGCCCCAGTCCCCTTCGGGCGGCAGCTGATGCTCATGGGCGAAGGTCGGCCAGTCATGCAGTAGAAACGCCATCTCCGCCGGTGTCAGGCTGTCCAGCGCCGTGCCGGTCTGCCCTGCCGTCCAGCAAGCTGCCAAGGCGGCGCGCAAGTTCCTCGCGCATCTGTTCGGGATCGCCTGTTTCATCCGCTTCCCCGCTCTGGTCCCTGTGCAATTCCAGCAGCGTGTCGAGCGTCCGGGCCAGGCTCGCCAGTGTCTTGGCCCCCTGATCCATCTCGGTCAGCTTCAGCTCGCCCTTGGCCAGTCCCGCCAGCCGCTCTTCCAGTTGCGCCACCTGCGCCTCGAAGGCCCGGTAGAGCCGGACCACCATCAAGCCGCGCGCCTCAGGCCCCGCCGCCGCAAAAGCCGCCGCATCCAGCGAAGGCACCGCAGTCTCCGCCGCGCCCTTCGCCGTCCGCCTGCGCCGCACCGGCGCTTTGGGCACCGCCTCGGCTTTCAGGGCTTCTCCACCTGCCTCAGCTGCAGAAACTGCCGCCTTGCGGCTGCGTGTAGCCTTGCGCGCTGCAGGCACACGTTTCCCGTCCCTGCCCGGCCCATCCGCCGTTGCATCCCCTGTCATCCCGCCGTCTCCGGAGTGTTCAAAACGCGCGCGCAGCGCTCACAGGCAAACCGCCTGCGCCAGTCTCGCCAGCCGGCGCAGGCCATCGCCTGCCTGGGTTCATTCCAGCTCAAACAAAAAGCGGGCCAACCAGCCCTCGCTGGCGCCCGCCAAAATCGTCATCCGAATTCTTTCCCTCACCGGTCCGTATCAGCATAAACTGTCGCCGGAACCAGATGCGCGCCGCAGCCGCACTTTTCGGATCATGACAAAACCATACCCAAACACCGTGCGGGTGTCAAGGATTATTTTCCTATTTTTCTGCAACAAGAAACCGGCCCAGATTCGGGCCGGTTTCCAGCCGCTCCGCCTCAGGCAATCCGGCGCGACATTTCCTGCACTTCGGACGTCGCCTTTGCGATCCGGCTCGAAGCATTACTGATATCAGCCATGCTGGATGAGATCGATTGCACGCCCGTCGAGGCCGCCTGCATGTTGTGCGAGATGTCCCGGGTCACCGACGTCTGCTCTTCCACGGCCGCAGCTATTGTGGAGGAAATCGCACGTATGCTCTCGATCGTTTCTAGAATGGAGCCGATCGTTTGCCCCGCACGGTCTGCGGAGCTTTGCACCGAGGCAATCTGCGCTGCAATATCCTCCGTCGCCTTGCTGGTCTGGGACGCGAGGTTCTTCACTTCCGAGGCCACCACCGCGAAGCCCTTGCCTGCCTCGCCAGCGCGCGCCGCCTCAATAGTGGCGTTGAGAGCGAGAAGGTTGGTCTGACCGGCAATCGCTTCGATCAGTTCCAGCACCTCGCCGATCTTCTGCGAATTGGCATTTAGTTCTTCCATGATCTGCCGTGAATGTGCCGCCTCTTCAGCCGCTTTGGCGGAGATCCCACTGGCCATGTTCACTTCGTGACTAATTTGGGAGATAGACCCAACAAGTTCTGCCGAAGCAGCAGAGACTATCTCAGACTTTTCTAATGTCGTCGCCAATGCGGCATTAGCCTGTTGTATCTGCCTATCGGCAGCATTCACGTCCCCAGAGACACTGATCATTCGATCAGCAATTTTCTGTTGCAGCTCTGCGCGCGCCCTTCTCTGAAGAACGAGGGCCGTCTGATCCATGGCAAACTTGATAATCTTAACGACGCGCCCTCGATCATCTAGGATTGGATTATAGCTGGCGGAGATAAAGACATCTTGCCCCCCTTTTCCAATGCGATGAAAATCACCAGTTTGGTACTGACCGCGCCGCAAATTCATCCAGAATTCCTGATAGTCACGACTAGCAACCGCATCAGCTGGCATAAACATACTGTGATGCCGCCCCTTGATCTCTTCAAGCCTATATCCAACAGTCTTCAAGAAATTCTCGTTAGCGTGAATGATATTTCCGTCTGGATCGAAATCTATTATCGCACTAGACAAATCAATAGCAGCAATCTTGCTTTTCACCTCAAGCGATGCACGTTTCGCTGCAGTGATGTCTGTCGCCAGTTTGATGATACCGGTCACGCGGCCACCACGCCTGACAATGGGATTATAAGAGGCTTGGATCCAAACATCGCGGCCGCCCTTTGCAATGCGCCGGAATTCCCGCGACGACCATTTTCCAGCCGCTAGATCCCGCCAGAACTCTCTATAGGAAGCCGTACTCACCTCCTCAGCAGGAACGAACAGGCTGTGGTGCTTCCCAATGATCTCAGACAACTTATATCCCATGACATCCAGAAAATTCTGGTTTGCCGACACGATCCGCCCCTCAGGGTCAAACTCGATAATCGCTTGCGAACGACTGATCGCGTCAAGCTTGGACTTGGAAAGCGAGATATGCCTGAGCATCACGAGCACCTTAATAGACTGTCAATCAACTGCAGCTCCCGGACCAGTTGCAGAAGCGGGTGTGTGATGCGAAATTCCTCCTAAAAACTTAACGAACCCCTGAACAGCATACACAATGACGTTAGTAGAACTACTTTACCTCCAAAAAAACCCAAAATTTCGCGATCCAAGGGCTAAGTCCGAACGTAAAGCAGGATAGCAGGAGGACCACCAATGAAAACAAGTCTGAGCTCAGAACGTTCCAAATCATTATACCATTCATTCATAATGATTTTTACACTATTATCTTTGACATTAACATTCTCTAATTACGCAACCGCAAGTCAAAGGCTCGTTCTTGAGGATTACTTCCGCGGAGCAACCTCCGCCCGCGGCGTCTTTGAAAGCAAGATTGCAGGCGTCCGGCGTGAGTTCTCGGTGAAACTGACTGGCACCTGGGATCCAAAGACTTTCACCCTCCGCCTGCGTGAGGACTTCGTTTACGACGACGGTGAAAAGGACACCAAGATCTGGTTTTTCCAGAAAGTCGCCGAAGACCGCTACATCGGGCAGCGTTCCGATGTGCTGACACCGGTCAATATCGGCTACCAGGGCGACAGCCTCGTCTTCACCTATCCGGTCGACGTGCCCTTGAAGGACGGCAGCGTCGCTCTGCGCTTCTACGACACCCTCACGCAGACCGGCCCGCGCACCGTCCGCAACACCGCAACGGTCATGAAATATGGGATCACCGTCGGAACTGTCGATCTGACATTCACAAAGTAAAGCCGGATTGCCCAGTCTGTTCACATATCGTGAACATAAGTCGAAGTCTGGGCTGGCTAATCAGATTGTCCGTGCAAGCCTATCTTCACTCCAGAACGAAGGCGCCGCTTCGCCGCGCCAGATCAGGAGATAAAAAATGATCACGCAGATCAAGGGCCTGCACCATGTCACATCCATCGCTGACGATGCCGTGGCTAACAATGCGTTCTTCACCCGCGTGCTCGGCCTGCGCCGCGTGAAGAAGACTGTCAACTTCGACGCCCCCGATGTCTATCACCTCTACTACGGTGACGAGACCGGTTCCGCCGGCACGGTGATGACCTACTTCCCCTTCCCGGATGCCCGTCAGGGCCGTCCCGGCACGGGCGAGGTCGGGACCACGCTCTTCTCTGTCCCGAAGGGTTCGCTCGGTTTCTGGCAGGAGCGGCTTTCCGGCGCCGGGGCGGCCGGACTGCTGGAAGACAGCGCCTTCGGCCAGAAGCGGCTGCATTTCTTTGGCCCCGACAACGACGCCTTCGCGCTCGTTGAAGTGGACGGAGACATCCGCGCGCCCTGGACTGCAGGCGGCGTCCCGGAAGATGCGGCCATCCGCGGCTTCCACTCCACCAGCCTGCGCCTTCGCGATGATGGCGCCACGGCGGAGCTGCTTGGATTCATGGGCTATGAGCTGGCAGAAGCCGGTGATGGCGTAAAGCGCTTCGTGGTGCCGGGCGGCAATGGTGCCCATGTCATTGACGTGGAAACCATGCCCTCGATTGCGCCGGCCGTGTCCGGTGCGGGCTCCGTCCACCACATCGCCTTCGCGGTGGAAGACCGGGCTGCCCAGCTCGAGGTCCGCAAGGCTCTCATGGACACAGGCTATCAGGTCACGCCAGTGATCGACCGCGACTACTTCTATGCCATCTACTTCCGCACGCCTGGCGGCGTACTGTTCGAGATCGCCACCAACGAGCCGGGCTTCAACCGGGATGAGGACACCGCCCATCTGGGCGAAGCACTCAAACTTCCCAGCCAGCATGCGCATCTGCGCCCCTATCTGGAGAAGCACCTGGTTTCACTGGAGGGCTGACATGACCAAGCCGTCGTTCACCACCTATGAGCGCCTCGCCCCCGGCGGGGCGCCTGCCCCCCTCGTCCTCGCCTTTCATGGCACGGGCGGGGATGAGCACCAGTTTGCCGGGCTTTCGGCGGAGCTTTTCCCTGAGGCGGCCCTCCTCAACCCCAGAGGCGATGTCTCGGAAGGCGGCGCCCTGCGCTTCTTCCGCCGCACCGGCGAAGGCGTCTACGACATGGCGGACCTCGCAGCCCGCACGGACCAGATGGCAGCCTTCATCGCGGATCAGACGGCGCGTCTCGCACCGTCGAAAGTCTTTGCTTATGGCTATTCCAACGGCGCCAACATTCTGGCGAGCGTTGCATTCCTGCGGCCGGATCTGTTCAGCGCCATCGCGCTGCTGCATCCGCTCATTCCCTTCACCCCGAAGGAAAACGCAGCCCTCTCCGGCCTGCCGGTCTTGATCACCGCTGGCCGCCATGACCCCATCTGCCCCGCGCCTCTCACCCAGTCGCTGGCAGACTGGTTCACGGACCAGAGGGCAGCTGTGGAACTGGTGTGGCACGATGGCGGCCACGAGCTGCGTCAGGGCGAAGTCCAGGCGCTTGCCACCTTCGCAGGCACTCATCTCTGACAAGACTTGCCGGACGGCGTATCAACGCGCCGCCCGGCAGCATCCCTCAGGCTTCTTGTGAGGGCTTTTCCAGCGCCTCTTCTGGCCATTCCTCCGGCCAGCTAACCACATGGTTCTCGTAATCCTCGATCTCGATCCCCACTTCCGTCACCGTACGGCCGGAAACCGAGATGCCCGCAAGATGCACGGTCTCCGGTGTGCCGGAGACCAGCGGGTGCCACCAGGCAAGATCCTCTCCGTCCCGCACCAGGCGATAGGCGCAGGTTGGCGGCAGCCATGTCAGCGTCCGCACTTCAGCCGGGGTCAGCTGGATGCAATCAGGCACGGTGTCCGTCCGGTTCGCATAGTCGCGGCAGCGGCAGGTCGTGCCGTCCAGAAGCTCGCAAGCCACATCTGTCCAGACAATTGCGCCTGTATCCCAGTCCTCCAGCTTGTTGAGGCAGCAGCGGGCACAGCCGTCGCACAGCGATTCCCATTCGGTCTGCGTCATTTCCTCCAGAGTTTTTGTTTTCCAGAAGGGCGCATTTCCGGGGTTTTCCGCTTCGGTCATTGATTTCATGTTCGCTTTCGGCTTCCCTTGCGGGACAGGGTATGTCACTCGATAGTCTCCTTATCACCATCTGCAGGGCACAGGTAGCTTGCGGTGACGTCGGACCAGCACAACGGCAACGGAAGCCCGCCGGAGAACGGCAGCGAACCGGAAGTAAGCAGCTCTTCTGAGGCTGCAGCGGCGGAGGCTGGCCAGCAGGATGCGGCGGCCGCTGGAATACACGCACCGTCAGAAACCGTCCCGCCTGCGGTCCAATCGCCTCCTGAAGAGCCCCCCAGGCAGCCTTTCGCGACCCGGCCATACCGGTCTCTGCCCGCCATTCTCATGTCCCTTGACGCCTGGCTGGATACAGCTCTGTGGCGCAGCTGGCAGATCATCACGGATAGCTGGGATGCCTATTCGAGGTTTCTGCGCCGTTTCCGGGCTCGCGGCCTCTGGCGCGGTATGGCAGAACTCGGGTCGGATGGTTTCACTTTCGGCCTTCTCGGCTTCATCATCCTGCTCACCTTCGCCCAGCCTGCCTTTGAGGCGACACGCGTGGCGGACTGGCGCACGACGGACGACTTCGCCGTCACCTTCCTCGACCGCTTCGGCAAGGAAGTGGGCCGGCGCGGCATCGTTCTCAATGACACGGTCCCTCTCGATGAGATCCCGGATATCCTGATCAAGGCGACACTTGCGACCGAGGACCGCCGGTTCTTCGAGCATTTCGGTATTGATGTGCTGGGCACCTCCCGCGCCATGGTGGAGAATCTGCGTGCCCGCACCGTCGTGCAGGGCGGTTCCTCGCTCACCCAGCAGCTTGCGAAAAACCTCTTCCTCTCAAACGAGCGGACCCTGGAGCGCAAGATCAAGGAGGCCTTCCTCGCCTTCTGGCTTGAAGCCAACCTCTCCAAGCGCGAAATCTTGAAACTTTACCTGGACCGCGCCTACATGGGTGGCGGTGTGTTTGGCGTCACGGCGGCCTCCGAGTTCTATTTCCGCAAGAATGTCCGGGAGCTGACGCTTGCCGAGGCCGCCATGCTGGCAGGCCTTTACAAGGCCCCGACAAAATATGCCCCGCACATCAACCTGCCCGCTGCCCGCGCCCGCGCCAACGAGGTGCTGAGCAACATGGTGCAGGCGGGCTTCATGACCGAGGGCCAGGTCATCGGCGCGCGCCGCAATCCTGCTGTTGCCGTAGACCGGTCGCAGGATCAGGCGCCTGACTTCTACCTTGACTGGGCCTTCAACGAGGTCAAGCGCCTTGCGCGCCGCCATCCAGCGCTGGCGAGAGACCGAATCGTCACCGTCCGCACCACGCTCGACCCGGCGCTGCAAAGGGAGGCTGAGCAGTCCGTCGATGCGATCATGCGCCAATTCTCGGAAGAACGCCGCGCCCGCGAGGCAGCCATTGTCGCCTTGGTGCCCGACGGAGCCGTTCGGGCCATGGTTGGCGGCAGGGACTATGGTGCCAGCCAGTTCAACCGCGCCGTGGACGCTCTTCGCCAGCCTGGCTCCTCTTTCAAGCCTTTCGTCTACATGACAGCCTTC
Source organism: Pannonibacter anstelovis (assembly GCF_036881715.1). Lineage (NCBI taxonomy): Bacteria > Pseudomonadati > Pseudomonadota > Alphaproteobacteria > Hyphomicrobiales > Stappiaceae > Pannonibacter > Pannonibacter anstelovis. Next base: position 32,779 of record NZ_JBAKBF010000005.1, on the reverse strand, counting down.
ATGAATGGCTATTCCAAGGACAGCATCGTTCCGGATGCCCCTGTTTCCATCGGAAACTGGAGCCCGCGCAACTATTCACGCGGTTACGCCGGCCCGATCACGCTGAAGGAAGCCCTCACCCGGTCGATCAACACCATTCCGGTCCGCCTCTCCATTGCCATCGGCCGCCCTAAGATCATCGAGATGTCCTATCTGATGGGCATCAGTCATGAGCTGCAGAATTCAACATCGCTGGCGCTCGGCTCTTCGGATGTCTCTGTCATCGACATGGCGGCAGGCTATTCGGTGTTCGCCAACGGCGGCTATAAGGCAACGCCCTACACTATTCTGGACGTGCGCAACTCTGAGGGCACTGTTCTTTATGACCGCTCCCGTCATGAGCCCGCGCCCCAGCGCATTCTGCCGGAGGAGAAGGTCTTCGAAATGAATGACATTCTCGTCAACGTGGTGGAGCGCGGCACCGGAAGGCGCGCCCTGCTGGACGGCGTTGTGGCAGCGGGCAAGACCGGCACCACCTCGGCCTACCGCGATGCCTGGTTTGTCGGCTACACCGGCAACTTCACCGCTGCCGTCTGGGTGGGTAATGACGATTTCTCCGGCACAAACAACGTTACCGGCGGCACGCTTCCGGCCATGATCTGGCAGCGCTTCATGGCCTATGCCCATGAAGGCATCGAAATCCAGCCCATACCCGGCGTCGATGCCGCCAAGATCAAGCCGGCCAAGCAGCTGGCTGCCAGACCGGAGGTGGCCGGCACCAGCAGCCAGCCGCGTATTCTCAACAGCCGCTCGCTGGCTGTGATCACACAAATCGGCGACGCACTTGCAGCCATTGGCCAGACAGCCAGTGCAGGTGGTATCGGAAGCGACGGGACGGGCCAGCCATGAACGCCCGTTTCGAAGCAGGACCGGATTTGAACTGGAAAGAGGTGGAAACACCAGCCGTCCTGTCACGCCGCAAACCACACCCGCTCTGGCGGGCCTTCACCATCACGCTGCTGTTCGCCGGTGCGCTCATCATCGGCGTTGGCTCAGCCTATCTCGCCCTCAGCCGGGAAGATTTTTTCCAAAGCGTGCGCATCGGTGTCTGGGGCGCGCATCCGCTTGCCGGGACGCCGGATGCCGATCCCTATTCCGCAGCCATTTTTGCCCGGCTGGGGCGTGTTCCCCTGGCCTCAGGTGAAGGTGTCGCCTTCATCGCAAGGGAAACATCCGGGGGCCGTCCTCTCCGCCCGGGATGCACCTATCTGATTTCAGGCCTCACGCCATCTGCACGCCTGTGGACGCTGACGTCAGCTGATGGTGAGGCGCGTCTTGTCCCAGTGCCGATGGACCGGCTCTACCTCGACAGCAACCAGATCCTGCGCAAACCGGACGGCTCCTTCGACATCACCGCTTCTGCTCGCCCGGCGCCCGGAAACTGGCTGCCGACTGGCAATGGCGAGGGGCTTTCCTTCATCCTGCGCCTCTATGATGCCCCAATCACCACGGGTTCGTCCCTCGCCGGCCTGACCATGCCAGCAATCACAGAGGTCTCCTGCCCATGAGCAGCGTCATCTCCGGACCTCGCAGTTTGACACGCCTCTTTGGCTTCGGATCCGGGCGCGTCCGGGCGGCCCTGCCCCGGTTCTTTCTTTGGCTGCTGGCGATGCTGCTGATTGGCGGCATCATCCATATTTTTGTCGTTCTGACTGTTCCCGGCCATGTGCGTGCAAAGGCATTTGCCGAGTTGCGTCAGCTTGGCCCGGACCGCGTTTTCCACGTCCTGCCGCCCATTACCGGCGGCGCGGAACTGGCGCCAATGCTGGACCCGGCCATGCGCCATGCCGTTTGCTGGTTCCGCCTGGAGGACGGCCCCCTGTCTCTTGCGGCCAATGTGGACTCACCCTTCTGGTCCATGGCTCTGTTTAACGGGCGCGGAGAAGTGGTCTACAGCCTCAACAACAGGACGTCTGGCTCAGGCGCACTTGCCATGCTGGTTCTCACGTCAAGCCAGCTGTCGATCCTGCGTGAGAACCCGCCGGAAAACCTGGATGAGATGATCGTGATCGAGACCGATCAGAACGAAGGCTTCGCCCTCCTGCGCGCCTTCGTGCCGGACGCGGCTGCAGAGCCGGTCCTTGCAGATGAGCTGGGCGCTGCGAAATGCGTAGACTTCTCAACGCCTGAGAAGTGACTTCAATTGCGCAGGAGCAGGCTTACTTTTGATCTGCGGGGCGCTCCAGTCCCCAGTTCTTGTAGATGCGCGAACGCTTCAGATCTTCAGGTGTATCGAAGCGGTTCTCCGCCGTGCAGCCGCTTTCCGCCAGCCGCACCACCCCTTCCAGTTCCTTGATCGCCCTGTTTGTGTCCCAGAGACGTGAACCGGATGGTGTCTCGATCTCGAAATGGTCTGCCGCCGTCTGATAGGCTTGAATGCGGAAACGCAGCGCCTGTGCCACCCAGCCGGTGTAGGCCCGGTTTTCCCACACTCGGGCATTGGCCCCCTCGAACGTGTCCTGTGTCAGGATATCGCGCCGCGACACCGCAGCCAGGCGCTCCCGGTCGGCAGCCTCCACGCGCGTTGCCACCTCGCAGAACGGCGGCACCAGTTTCGCGTCACCGCGCGCATCTGCGGCAATGCGGTCAAACCGCGCCTCGCTGGAATTGAACCTTTCTGACCCGAGGAACACCGAATAAAGCGTCACCGGCACCTTGCCGTCCTTTTCCGGCAGCAACCGTGTACGAGACAGTTCCACCTTGGTGCCGCCGATCCAGTCCCTTGCCCAGGGCGGACGGATCAGCCCCCAGCCAAGGTCCCGCAACAGCTTTTCATCGTCCGTGAGAATAAACTCCGACACCGGTTCGCCGCGCACCCGCGCTGCCAGCTTTCCCGCTTCAGGCATGAGCGTGTCATGGATGACGGAAGGCTGTGCCCTGCCGAAATCTCCGGTCGGCCTGCTGCACCCTGCCGTCAGCATGGCGCAGCACATCAACGGCAGAACAGCAGAACGCAGAGCGCTCCAGCGCGTCCATAGGGACCGGATCTCAACGCAGGGCGGCCGGGCACGGTTTGCCCTGGTATTGGTCATGCTGGCGTTCCCTGGCCATGGGCGGCGGCAGGCACGCCCCGCGCGTTACTCCGCCTCGGGCGCAGCCTGTCCGGCTGGTACTCCGATGGTCCCGATTCGGGCGGCAAGATCAAGCGCTTCCCGCTCGATACGCACGCCCGGGAACATCACGACAACGTCTTCCTGTGAAACAGGCACTTGCACGCCCGCCGTCTTGCGCAGCGGCCGCCGTGGTGCCATGCGGAAATCAAGCACGTACCCCATCGCTTCCTCCATCAACATAGCACCGGCGAAAGGCGCGGGCGGTTTCAGGACTGTGGACACATATGCTGGTTTTCAAAGTAACGCCCGGTCAGGGTTAACAGACTGCTAACGGTTTACGTCTAATTTTAGCCACTGGATCGGGAGTAGCCTGTCCGTCCTTGTATTGAGTATCTGGCTGTAGCGGCGCGTATCATGTCATCAGTTCCGCCTGGTCGCGGTCCCAATTTCCTGAGCAGCAATCCGGATCTCACCCGGCGCGAACGCTTGTTACTGGCAGCTACCGAGCTGTTTGTGGCCCGCGAGCGGCACGACCGGCAGGAAATCCGCGCCTTCGGCGAGCTTGCGGTCAATCTTTATGAGGGAACCGATGTGGCAGACCGGCGCCGCATCGCCTGCCTTGCTGCCCGAGCCAATGATATTCCGGCTGAGTTTCTCGATCTTCTCGCCCGCGATGCAGACGCGCTCGTCGCTTATCCGATTGTTCTCCATGCGGCGATGATCAGCACACAGGCGCAGCTTCTCATTGCAGAACGGGGACCGGAGAGTCTGCGCCGCGCCTTGATCCGCCGTGAGGATCTCGTCCCCGCAGCACAAACCGTGCTCGCCCGCAACGCGGATGCTCAGTCGCTTCAGCAGCTTCTGCCCCGCATTGATCTTGCAACCCGCTCAGAAATCCTAGCAGCTCTCAGCGAACGCGCCGATGTCATGGCTGTGATCGGCCCGGATCTTGCCGCTCGAGCCCTGCTGCCGACCACGCTTCTGCTCGCCAATTTTCCGTTCCTGGATCATGCAAACCGCCTGCTTGCCATTGGTGCTGCCGAACTGCGCGCCCTTGGCAACCTGACCCGGCAAGGCGGCAAGCGCCCGCCACGTCCGGCTTTCAAGCCCGCCTTGCTGCAACGGCTGCGTGAGACTGCCCTGTCTGGTGGCCATGAAGCGTTCGCCGAAGGGGTTGCCTATGCGCTGGGACTCGACACCGAATTCGCCCTGTATCTGGCAACCGACGAACAGGGGGAGGCCCTGACGGTCTGTCTGAAGGTTCTCGGCTTCGACAGTGAAAGCGCAACTGCAATGCTGGTGCGCCTTGGCGGTACCACGCTTGATCTTGCACGCCTGCGCAAGCTTCAGCACCTGTTCGAGAACATGTCCCTTGATGCGGCAGATTGCCTGCTGACCAGCTGGCGCCACAGGAGCGAAATCATCGAGGGAGAAATTCAGCAGTCCGCAGCTGCACGGCTTCTCCAGCCGGGGGGCGCCCGCGCAGGCCAGCGCCCTCAGGATGTTGCCCGCCCTGGCGAACGTCCTCTGCCAACCCACCGGCCCGCACCGCGCTCCGTGCCTTCGACGCGCCGCATCACCGGCAACTGACAAGGAAAGCAGGGTCAACGCCCGTAGTTCACCGCCCCGGCAGTGAGTTCGCCATAGCGGCCCGGTGTCATGCCCGTTTGCTTCCGGAAGGCCCGCGTCATATGGCTCTGGTTGGCGAAGCCGCAGGCAGCGGAAACCCCTGCCGCCGTTTCCCCTGCCCGCAGCAGCTGCTTGGCCAGATGGATCCGCTGCATCATCACCCACTCACTGGGTGCCATGCCGCGCGCCAGCTTGAACATGCGGTGGAAATGAAACACGGAAAGGCCCGTCAGCGCGGCAAGGTCTTCCAGATGGATCACACTGTCCATGTGGGCCCGCACCCATTCATCCACCCGCCGCAGCTGATGCGGGCTAAGCCCGCCCTTCAGCACAGGTGCGCCACGCGTAAGATGCGCCACCATTGCGGCAAAGGCTTCATCAGCCTTCAGCGTATCTTTTGCCAAGGCTGCCCCGGCCATATGCAGCAGCGGCGCCGCGATGGAAGGCGCTGCAACAAAGGTTTCATCCCTCAGGTCCAGCCGCCGGGCGTCGCAGTCATGCACTTGTGCAAAGGCTGCTCTCAAGGCCTTGTCGCTGACGTAGAGATGCACGAAGCGGAAAGGCTCTGTGATCTTCCAGTCTGATGCCTCCCCTTCCGGCATCACGCAGACTGCCCCCTGCCAGCCGGGCAAAGCGCCCTTGTCGAGCCGTGACGTGCCCGTTCCGCCCTGCAGATAAAGGCTGAACGTGTGCCGCTCCGGCGCCTCATAGGACACTTCGTCGTCATGGTTCTCCCAGACCGTCACCGAGCGCTCAGCCCCCATGCACAGATGGGCGGCCGCAAGCGCGGTGGCGGATTGGCTGAGGAAATCGTGAACGGTTGGGCGCATGAACACTGCTTACATCATCGGCGGCCTGTAAGGCAGAGGCTGGATGGAGAATACCGCAAGATCGTGCAAGCCGGGTTCCTGTTTGAGGCGTAACACGGGCAGGCAAGGAGCCTGTCCATGACCAACATTCTGCTTTTCGCCTCTACCGTCTTGCTCTGGGGAACCACCTGGATCGCCATTGCCTTCCAGATTGATGCTGCGCCCGTCCCTGTCTTCGTCTCGATCTTTCACCGCTTTGCGCTGGCTGCCCTCGTCATGGTGGCAGGACTGGCGCTGATGGGCCGCCTGCGCCGCCCCCGTGTCTGGCGTTTTGTGTTCGCGCAGGCGCTTTGCCTGTTCTGCTGCAACTTCATCGCGCTTTATACGGCAACGACGCTCATCCCTTCCGGCCTCGTTTCTGTGATCTTCTCGCTGGCCTCGCTCTTCAATGCGGTGAATGCGCGGATCTTCTTCGGCGACAGGATCACGCCGCGCACCCTGCTTGCCGCAGCGCTCGGTGCCTGCGGGCTGCTGCTTCTGTTCTGGCACGATTTGACGGTCGACTTCGACATCTCCGTGCTGAAGGGTATCGGCTGGGCGGCGCTCGGCACCTGCTTCTTCTCGCTGGGGAACATGGCCTCCCGGCGCAACACGGCAGAGGGCGTTACGCCGGTCACGGCCAATGCGTGGGGCATGAGCATTGGCGCCATTGCCTTGATGGTGATCATCTATGCCACCGGCAACACGCTGGTAACCCCACTCTCTTCGACCTATTGGCTTGCCGCCGGGTACCTCGCAGTCTTCGGCTCCGTGGCAGGTTTCACAGCCTATCTGATGCTTGTGGCACGCATCGGCTCTGCCAAGGCTGGCTATGCCACGGTGCTGTTTCCAGTCATCGCCCTTGCTGCATCCAGCCTGTTTGAAGGCTATCAGTGGACGCCTGAGGCCATCGCCGGTCTTGCGCTGACCGGTCTCGGCAATCTGGTGATGTTCACGAAGGTCAGCCTGCGTCCGGCGAGAGCCGTGGCGTGACGGCGGCGGGCGTCTGTCTCTCTCCCCGCAGCCTTGAGGTCAGGCGCCCGTATCCACCACCTGCAACAGGTCCGTACCGCCCTTGCTTTCGATTTCGACGACCCAGAAATCCGGGTCCATACGCTTTTCGCTCTCAAGGCGCGCCTGTGCGTCCTCGCGCGTTCCTTGTGAGATCAGCAGTTCGAAAGCCCGGTCATCGGCCGCCGTATCCATGAAGGCCTGCGGCGCCGGACCATAGAGATCGACCGTGCCGTCCATCCGGTCCACCAGCACGAAGACAACCCCGGCTTCCTCTGCGCCCTTGCGGGTGGTCGCGGCAAAGCCTCCGGCCGTGAACACCTGCCGCACCAGCGCGCTGACGAAAAACCTGGATGTAAGCCGCGGCATGCGCATGTCCTTCCTGCGGGCTGGCCCGCAAGGCAGGCCCGGTTATCCCTCGAACGGAATCCCTGTGAATTCTTCGAGCTCACGAATAAGCGAGGGGGACACCTGTCCGGTGATGGCGAGCCCCCGGTCCAGCTCGAAGCGCTGAATCGCATTGGCGGTGTTGTCGCTCATCATGCCGTCTGCCCGCAAGGGGCCATAACCAAGTTCCGACAGAAGCCTCTGCACCTTCGCAAGCTGCCCGCCGCCACTATCTGCAACCTGCGCTGCACTGCTCACCTCACGGGGGGGCACGGGCACAGTGCCTGTTGCCGCCGGAAGCGGCACATTGCGCACCGGTTGCGCCTGTTCCACAAGGGCCGCAATCGTTGCCGGGGCGGCGGCCGGTGCTGGCCCCGTCAAGGCGGCGCTGCTGCGGTGTGCGGCGCTGGCGAAGGGGGATGGCCTTGGCAGGGGCACAGAACCGCCTCCGCCGCCGGCAGCAGCCCGTTCCACCAGGTCCTCGGTTTCCATCAGCAGCCGTGCCAGCAGGGCGCTGCTCACCTCGCCAGTCTCGGGAAGTCCTGCAAGAATTTCGTAGCGCCTGACAGAGCGTTCAGTTGCAGGCCCCACCATGCCGTCCAGAAGCCCCTCATAGAGGCCGAGACGGCGCAATTCGGTCTGTACGTCCAGAACCAGCGTCGAAACCGCCTGCGGCATCACCACACGGTTCTCCTGCGGCACCGCCTCACTCTGGCGCTCGCGCGTTACGACCAGCGGCGCCGGGTGGCGGCCCGGCTGCAGGCCAACTGCATTGGCAATGATCAGGCATCCGGTCAGCGCCATGACGATTGAACCGCCAGCCGCGACGGGATTGTCCATCGCGGCCGTGCCCATGCGGGCAACCAGCCCCTCGCGGGGTGGCGGTTCAGGGTCAACTCGCTTGCGTGCCATGCGCTCCAGTCCGCTCTCCGCTTTCCGGCCTCAGGCCACCGTTCGCACCGGCAGATGAGCTGCCTTGCGTGGTGTGTTTGTTTTTGCCCCTGCCGCGCAGGGCGGCAGAAGAACCGTCATGCTTGTTCCATTGCCCCGTGTCGCATCTACGCGGAAGGTTCCCCCGTGCAGCTCGGCGAGACCTCTCACCAGGGAAAGGCCAAGTTGCTCACCGGGTAGCGGTTCTGGCTGCCCGCGCCGCGAAGCCGCACCTGCATCTGGCAGCGTTCCGGTTGCCGTTACACGGAATTCCGCACCATTTCCAAGATGCCGGGCCAGAAGCTCGACCCGTCCTCCGGACTGCGCCGACTTCACGGCATTTGAAAGAAGATTGATCACGATCTGGCGGCAAGCCACCTCATCTGCTGCAAAGCTCCCAAGCGCCGGATCGATTTCGCTGACCAGCGCAGCATTGCGCAGCCGCGCCTCATCTGCTGCCATCCGCACACAGTCCTGAAGGCAGGCGACAAGATCCGCTTCAGCCCTGCTGCCGGGCTTGAGAGGAACCGCCGGCTTTTGCTGCCCGGAAATCATCCCGTCCACCACACCGAGCAGATGTGTGCTCGAAGCATGGATGAGGTCAGCATAGTCGCGCCTGCGGGCAGCGTCGCTCAGACTGTCCGGCCGCTCCCGCAACACTTCGGAAAAGCCAGCTATCGCAGTCAGCGGCGCACGCAATTCATGCCCGGCTTCAGCAACAGTGCGCGACAGGTGCTCTTCGGCAGATCCCGCATTGCTGTTGCCTGCCGCTTCCCGCAGCACTGCAAGCACACGGCCCGACCTGTCTCTTGCGTCACTGCGCGAGGCCGGGCGGCATTCGATCAGGACGCTGCGGTAGTCGGCCGTTCCCGCCTCACCTGGACGGTTCCGGCCTTGCCGCAGCCGCACCTCAAGGCTCATGGAACAGCGGTCCCGCTCCACATCGGACACCATCTTCAGGAAGCCAGGCCGGTCCGCCACATGCAGCCGCTGGAACAGCCCCTCCCGCTGAACCTGCCGCGCGCTGGCGCCAAGCAACGTCTCGCAGGAGCCGCCAATGGAGATCACGTCCCCGCCTTCACCCAGCAGCGCCACCATGCCGCTGGCCTCGTCATTGACCATCTTCAGGCGGCTCTCAAGATGGCGGAACAAGCCCTCGCCGCGCTGCTGTTCGCGCGCAATCTTGACGCCCATCATCATGGCATAGGCAAGAGCGCCGCCAGAGGAAACGGCAAGTGCAGCTTCCGGGCTGCCTGCCAGAGCATAGACAGGCGCAACGGCTCCCAGCAGAGCCAGAAGCCCCACCTCGGCAATGCAAAGCGCTGTCACATAGAGAATCGCCCGCCGGTCGGACGTCAAGGCTGCCTCGACAGGTGCCAGGATGAGCCAGATCAGCGCGAAGGAGGCAATTCCGCCCGTTATGGCGGCAATTCCACCAATGAACAGCGCAAAGACCGCGGCAGACGCGGCCTGTGCCACCGTGAGATTGCCCGTGCGCGACAGGAACAGCGCCAGCGGCCATTGAGCCAGAGCCCAGCCGAGAATCAGCGTCAGGGGCAGCGAGGCCGGGCCGGCGACAGCGAGATGCAGCGGAAACAGAAGCAATGCGGCCGAGCCTGTGACCAGATTGGCCGTGATGAAGGCCTTGTGGCGCGGCGCGCGCAGCTCATCCCCTTCGACGGACGGATGAACCAGTCCCTCGACAAAACGGGCTATGGGCTGGCCATAGATGGTTAGGAACCTGGATACGCTACGCAACACACTCACCACGGGACCGGTAAGCCCGGTACCTCCAGTTTCTCGTTACCTGATTTTTCGCGCGGATCACTTAAGGAACGTTGAAGGCGGATGGAAACTCCTCAAAAGGCCGGGCAAAAAAACACCATTTCCGCACAGCCCCTTGGCTCAATCCCGTTCAAATTTGAATCAAAGTAGCCGAAAAATATATTCAACATTCTGTTTTCTTTGAAGAAAATCGCCTCCCGGAGAGAAACGCCGCTTTTGGATGTACCGGTTATTGTCGTGCCATAACAAAACCGTCAGCCCATGGCACGGAGACTGGCGGAACCGGAAAACTGAAGGGTAGCGCAATGTTCTTCCTCGTCAGGAAAGCCTTCTGGCTTGTCTTGGTGCTGGCGATGGTGCCGTTCTTCGCCGGCAAGGAGCAGGCGGGCGGCTTCAACGTCGACCCTGTGGCGGCTTTCATGGCCGCTCAGGCAACCGTAAGCGATCTCACAGGCTTCTGCGGCCGCAATCCGCAAGCCTGCGAAACCGGTGGCGAGGCCCTTGCGGCCATCGGCGCCAATGCCCGCGACGGTGCGAAGCTGGTCTACCAGTATTTCGACGCCGCAGAGGCAGGAAGTGGAACAGACGATCCTGCGCTGGCAGCGCACCCTGCCCACGGTGACGTGACCAGCTCCATTCCAGCCCCGGATGGCACATCCGGCGGTGAACTCAGCATCCCGTCGTGGCATCTGCCTGCGCCGGAGATCGCACAGCAGAATTCCTCCGTTCCGGAGGCCTCCTTTGGGCCGGTGCCACGGCCCAATCCCAGGTCAGTCCCCCGGGTCTGACCGACCCTGCTGCGGCACCGGGCCTGTCATTCCGGACCGCGGTGGTTTGCGCCCGCATGACCGGACCGGTCCCCCGTCCTGACCCGGGGCCGGACTGGAGAGACGGAAAAACTCGGTGGCCATGCCGCCGCGCCGCAAGTGGATTGCTGCCCCTTCCACTTGCGGCGTCTTTTTTCCCGCCGCCACGATGGGCACCCTTGCCTGATGGGCCGCAACGTCTATATCTGCCGACCTGACGTGCTCCAGAAAGCGGAACCCCGGCACATGACCGCCAGTCTTGACGAAATCCTCGAAAACTTTGAATTCATCGATGACTGGGAAGACCGCTACAAATATGTCATCGAACTGGGCCGCGCCCTGCCCGCCTTTCCTGATGACCAGCGCACGGAAGACAACAAGGTGCGCGGCTGCGTGTCCCAGGTCTGGCTGGTGACCCAGGTCACGCGCGGCGAGGATGGCAGTGCCATTCTTACCTTCCTTGGCGACAGCGACGCCCTGATCGTGCAGGGTCTTGTCGCCATCGTTCTTGCCGCCTTCTCGGGCCATTCGGCCAAGGAGATTCTTGCCACCGATGTTGACGCGATCTTTGCCCGCATCGGCCTCAAGGATCATCTCACGCCACAGCGCTCCAACGGCCTGAAGTCCATGGTCCAGCGCATCAAGGACGACGCGGCCGCGGCTCTGACTGAGGTGTGAGCGCCGGGCTGGCGCATTTCCGGCGCGCTCTTTTTGCTTCCGCCATGCCGTAGTGGGACGCCAGAGCGGACAGGCCAATTCCAAGCACCACCTTTGCCGAGCGGACCGGCCAGCCCCGTTCCCGCTCGACTGTCTCCAGCCCCTTGAGCAGGCAGCAGACATCCACAAGCACGCCGCCAAGACCTAGGCCAACAGCATCCAGAGCCCGCTCCACCCGGAGCCGCGCAGCCATGACATTGTCGGTCATTTCCGGTCCCGAGGGACCACGCCCCGTATTGCGCCCGGCTCCGGCCTCCATTCGCCAGCCGCCGGACAGGTTCGGCATCATCGCTGCAAATGTATAGTCTTCCCGCAAGCGTTCACCTGCCTCAAACTGAGATGGCGTCAGCATCGCCCGGCCCTTGCCATCCTTTCTCCGCGCCAGCCAGGCAAGAGGGCTTTCCGACAGGTTGACGGTCACCCGGATCGGACCGCCAGCCTCTGCCTGCAGCGTCACCTGCTCACGGACCTGGTGCTGCTGCTGAAAGCCGTCCTGGCCACCGCTCAACAGTCTCCGCACATACAGTCGGCCTTCAGTCGAAAGCCTCAATGCGCCATCCGGCGCCTCGCGCGTCAGACCCAGATGCCGCAGCTCGTGGAGCACCCGCACTGTCACGATCATCTGCCGCCGTTTTCCGCCCGTCTCCAGGCGCCCCTCGAGCCGTACCGGAGCTTCCTCCTGACCGCTGCCGGACACGATGACAGCCCCTGTTGCAGCCAGAAACTTGAGAACCTTGCGCCCTTCCTCTGTCAACACTCTGCTCATCGGAATCCCTCCCACCGGGCCAGTCCGTAAACCGTCATGCCACCGGCAATCAGTTGCTCGATTTTCAGGAGAACGCCGTCCACATGAGGATCATCGCGCCGGTCCTCCCATTTGCGGCAGGCGTAGGCCACAGTGGAACGGTCCCGGCCATAGTAGTCGCCGACCTCGGCGCAGGAGAGGCCAAGGGCGACATGGGCCAGATACATCACCAGCTGCCGGGCATCGGCAATCAGCCGGACGCCACGGCGCTGACTGAGCAGCTCCGGCGGGCTGATGCCATAAACCTCCGCGACCAACCCCTCGATCATCAAAAGCCGGGCCATGACGGTTCTATTCCTCACCTCTCCCATCTGTCCCCCGTCACCACCCTGACGCTGCTGCCGGATAGAAGTCCTCGCTACGCACTCCATCACCAATCTCCCCGTGGGCTTCCCCGTTAGGCTTATATTCCTACATACTACGTCAGCAATCCGGGGTGAGGGATAAGTTTCCTAGCAACCATTAAGAGAGCGCAGATATCCGCCATTTCTCCCCGCCCCTGCCCGTTCAGCGATGATGGATAAATTCCTGACTGCCACTGCAGGCAGGACACCAGAGCCTGAGCATCTTCGAGGCGCGGCACGTCAGCATCGAAACCCTTGCCTGGCTGCAGCAGACGTGAAGGGAGCCCTGATGCCCAAACCACCCGTGCCAGACAGCTTGTTCTGGATGCGCCTTGCGCGTCTTGGGCTTGGATCAGGATTGCCTGAGCAAAATGGAGCACTCCACGGTGTCACACCCCTGCTCCGCAGCCTTGTAAGCGCCATGCGGGCGGAGCGGGCACGCTGCAGGCAAGGGCACTGGACAGGCGATCTCAACCGCCTCGCCGGGCTGCGCGCATCCTTCCGGATGTTATGGTCTCTGCGCCACACATGCCGCCACCGGTGAGCTTGCTCTATTTGCGGCTCAATTCTGGTAATTCCGGCTGGGCGGGCACCGGCTTTGCCTATGGAAGCATCAGCCGCAAAAGCAAAAGGCCGCTGCGGTTTCCCGCAGCGGCCTCGAAATCATGCCTGCAGAGCAGGGCTGCCAGTTACTTGACGCGCTTGCGCTGCTGACCCAGACCCATCTTCTTGGCCAGTTCAGAACGTGCAGCTGCGTAGTTCGGGGCAACCATCGGGTAATCGGCCGGCAGATCCCACTTCTCGCGGTACTCTTCCGGGGTCATGTCGTAGTGCGTGCGCAGGTGACGCTTCAGCGACTTGAACTTCTTGCCGTCTTCCAGACAGATGATGTAGTCCGGCATGACCGACTTCTTGACCGGAACGGCCGGCTTCAGCGGCTCCGGCTCCGGCTCGACCTGGGCGCCCGACGTGCGCTGCAATGCACCGTAAACTTCATTGATCAGGCTGGGGAGCTCAGTTGCCGCTACAGTATTATTGCTCACGTAAGCGGAAACAATCTCAGCGGTCAGGTCGATCAGGTTTGCATCTACCGGCGTGTCAGTCATTTCTCACCCATCTCGTAAATTTGTCGCGTGTTCGCATTCCTGCACAAACCCAAGGTCTTCACAAATCGACGCTTAGCAGCACAAGCTTACTTGGGAAGCGCGACGGGAAAAATTTGATTCTTATGCAGATGCAACGTATTCGTGCTTATATAGATGCTTCATTCATTGGACAAGCCCTAACAAACAAGAAAAAAGTAAAACGGCTTGTTTTCAACGAAACAGCTCCGTTATCTGTAGTCCAAATTTGTCCATATTGTGGTAAAAACCCGCAGTAGTGCCGTCCAGTGGCGGCATTCCCGCATTCTAGGCAGGCTCAGCCTTTGGCTGCATCATACCCGGTTCTGCTAGTTTTAAGCAGGCTGACACTTGCCCAGACAAAAGTAAGGCCCGGCGCATAACACCAGGCCTTGCAACGAGCACTTGCCACTCCTGACAGGCTGGCAAACTCGTCAGGTTTTCTGTTGCTTCTTTCTCTGATCCAGAAGCGGCGCAAGGACATCCATTTTTGTTATCGCGCAGGGGCGGTATCCGGCTGCAAGAGCCGCCTTTGCGACCAGATGCGCAGAAATCGGGGCGGTCAGCAGAAAGAAAACCACACCTGCAATCGCCCTGGTAATCACATCCAGTTCCCCGGCGTGCAGGGCCAGCGCGATCAGCATCAGCCCGGACCCCAGGGTCCCGGCCTTTGACGCAGCATGCATACGCGAGAACACGTCGGGAAAGCGGATCAGGCCGAGTGCAGCCGCCGCCGCAAAGAGTGCCCCTGCAACAATGAGAAGACCACTTGCGATTTCGATTGCAGCGTTCATTTTCCGGCCTTTCTGCGGGCAAGATTTTCCTTCACTTCCGCGGAGATGGTGGGATCACCGACCTGCCCCCGGTTCAGGATGAAGCGCGCCAGCGCCACTGTGCTGAGGAAACCGACAAGGCCAAGCGTAATGGCAATGTCCACGTAGAGGTAAAATTCGGTTGCGATGCCAATCACGGCAATGAAACCGATAGCTGTCGCAACCAGCATATCGAGGGCTACGACCCTGTCCGGAAGGCTCGGGCCAAGGACGGTCCGCACGACGGTCACGGCGAAGGTGAAGACCAGCAGCACCAGAGAGATCTGGATGCAGACCGCCAGGAAGTTTTCGGCGAAAAGGTCAAGCGGGCTCAACGGAAGGCCTCCATGATCTTGCGTTCAAAACCGTTGCGGATGTCCGCAATGGTTCCTTCCGGGTCAGGCACGTCGATACAGTGGATGTAGAGCACCTTCCGGTCTTCAGAGACATCCACGGACAGCGTGCCCGGCGTCAGAGTGATCAGATTGGCCAGGAGCGCAATCTCGAAGTCGCTTTCGACAGTCAGGGGAAACGCAATGAAGCCCGGATTGAGCTCCAGTTTCGGGCGCACGACAATTCTTGCCACGCGCCAGGCCGAAATGACCAGCTCATAGAGGAACAGCAGGATCAGCCCTATGACGCGAGAGGCCCGGCGGAAGTATCCGCCCGTGTTGACCTGTTCCCGGATCAGATACAACGCCCCCAATCCCAGCACGTAGCCGAAGGCGAGATTGACCACCGAGAAGGAACCAGTCACCGCACCCCATGCGGCAGCCAGCAGGATATTGACGAGGAACAGGCCGCTCATGCTGCACCTCCGAAGACAGAGAGGAAGTAACCGGCCGGATCAATCAAGCCACCGGCGCCGCGCATGGCGATATTCATCAGCCACTCCGGCGCAAGTCCGAACAGGATGACGAGCGCCGTAAGCACACCGATTGGAATCCAGATAGCCGGAGACGCAAGGCCTGACGCCTGCCCGGTGACCACGGCAGTCCCGCCGCTGTTGAGTGCTATCCGGGTGCCGTCAGCTGTTCCCTCAGGCCCGCCACGCCAGAAAGCATAGATCCAGACCCTGCCCACGGCCATCGAGGTCAGGAAGCCGGTGACAAGGATGGCAGCCGCCAGCCAGGACCAGCCGGTCTCAAGTGCTGCATCAACCAGGATCAGCTTCGGCCAGAAGCCTGAGAAGGGCGGCAGGCCTGCAACGGCAAAGGCAAGGATCAGGAACACAGCCGCGAGGGCCGGGCTCTCGCCGTAAAGGCCACCCAGCTTGCGCAGATCATTGCTGCCGCAGATCGACGCCATCACACCGGCGGCCAGATAGAGTGCCGTCATGACGATGATCGAATGCACTGCATAGAAGATGGCACCGGAGATTGCCGCGGGTGTTCCCATGGCGAGACCCGCAAGCATCGAGCCAATGCCGGAAATGACCAGATAGCCGAGCAGACGCCGAAGGTCGGATTGCGCCAGCGCGCCGATGATGCCTATCAGCATGGTCAGGGCCGCCACCCAGGCGATCACCTCACTCATTTCGGCGCGGGCCACCGGCATCAGCATCACCATGACGCGCAGCAGCGCATAAACGCCGACCTTGGTCAGAAGACCGGCGAATATCGCCGAAACCGCGACACTGGGGGTATGGTAGGAGGCAGGCAGCCAGGCGTTTACCGGGAAGGCAGCTGCCTTCATGGCAAAGGCCAGAAAATACAGGGCACCAATGGTCATCACCGGACCGGAAGGCTCAGCATCTGCCAGCTTCATGCTGATATCGGCCATGTTCAGCGTGCCCAGATGTCCGTAAAGCAGGCCGGTGGCAATCAGAAAAAGGTTCGTGCCGATCAGGTTCAGCACACCGTATTTCACGGCGCCGTCCAGCTGTGCCCTGCTGTTGCCCAGCACGAGAAGACCATAGGACGAAATCAGCAGCACCTCGAACCAGACATACATGTTGAAGATGTCGCCGGTCAGGAATGCGCCGCAGGCGCCGGTCATGAGGAACAGCAGGAACGGATAGAACCCGTAGCGCCGCCCGGAGGTGTCAATGGTCCCTGCCCCATAGATGCCCGCGCACAAAGCGACGACCGAGGCAATGAAGGCAAGGGTTGCCCCCAGCGGATCGGCCGTGAAAGCGATGCCGAAGGGCGGCAGCCAGTTGCCCATCACCATGGTCACGACACCGGTCTTCAGCACATGCATCAGCAGCGCGCCGGTCGTCAGAACCAGAAGACCGAGGAAGAACAGCGCCAGCTTCGGCTGGAAGCTCGTGTTCTTGCGCATCACCAGGCAGAGCGAGCCGCCAATGATCGTCAGGATCGAAGGCGCGATGACGAGCCAGTCCGCAGCCGTTGCCGGCGTGGTGGTCATCGCCTGCGAAATATCAACCGAATAGGAAGTTCCGGCCATGGATCAGTACCCCTGCGGAGGACCGGCTTCACCCTTGGGCTCGGCGATGCGCATGTCGTTCACGTCATCGGTGCCCAGTTCCTGATAGGTGCGGTAGGCCAGCACCAGCAGGAAGGCGAAGAAGGAGAAAGAAATCACGATGGCCGTCAGCACCAGGGCCTGCGGCAGCGGATTGGCGGTTGCCTGCGTCACTGTAGCCTGATCGAGAGGAATCAGCGGCGGCACTTCGCGGGTCAGCCGGCCATTGACGAAGATCAGCATGTTGACCGCATTGCCGAGGATCACGACGCCGATCAGCATCCGCACAAACATGCGCGACAGCATCAGATAAACGGCCACGGTGAAGAACAGGCCGATGAGGATGGACAGTCCAGCTTCCATCAGTCGCTCTCCCTTTCCTCAAGCGCGAGCGCGATGGAGCCGATGGCACCCACCACGACAAGATAAACTCCGATGTCGAAGAACATCGGGGTGGACAGGTCCACCGCCGTGCCAAAGACATGAACCGTAGCCCACTGGCTGGTCATGTAAGCCTGCCCCATGAAGGCCGACAGCAATCCGGCAACCGCAGCCAGAAGCAAACCGAAGGCTGCCAGGCTCATTGGATGCACGCCGATGGCCCTGCGGACACCGTCCACACCGCAGGCGATGCCGTAGATCGCCAGTGCAGAGGCCGCAATCAGGCCGCCGATGAAGCCGCCGCCCGGCTCATTATGGCCGCGCAACAGCACGAAGATGGAGAACAGCACCATCAGAGCCGCGATATAGGGCGCAAATGTGCGGAAGATGATCGTGCGCATCAGCGTGCCTCCACCGTCTTGGCTTTCGGGGACTTGCTGGCCTTCGGAGCTGACGCATCCGGCTTGGTGCGGATGCGGATCAGGGCCAGCACGGACAGACCCGTCAGCACCACCACCGAGATTTCGCCCAGCGTATCAAAGCCGCGGAAGTCGACGATGATCACGTTGACGATGTTACGCCCGTGCGCGATCACGCGGCTGTACTGGCTGAAGAAGTCAGACAGGCGGGAATCGAACGGCTGCTGCGTGATTGCCAAAAGCACCAGCGTGAAGCCAAGGCCAACAGCGGCCGCAATTGCCACGCTGACAATCCGTGCCACCATCGGGCGATGGTCACGCGGCGACAGATTGAGCCGGGTCATGACAAGGGCGAGGATCACCACAGACAGCGTTTCCACCATGAACTGGGTGAAGCTCAGGTCCGGCGCGCCAAACAGCATGAAGATCAGCGCCACGGCAAAGCCCTGAATGCCAAGCGTCACGATCGCTGTCAGCCGTGTGTTTGCCACAAGAACCGCACCAAGACCGGCCACTGCGATCAGGATCACAGCCCACTCATAGAAGCGGAAATCCGGCCACTCAGGAACCTGCGGCATGCCATTGGCAAAGACTGCAGGCAACAGCAGCGCAGCGCCCGTGGCGAGGAAGACAACGGCCATATAGGTCTGCATCGAGCCGCCCTGCAGCAGGCGGGTGACGCCGGTGGAGAGCTTTACAATGGCAGCCACAAACTGGTCGAAGCCCTTGTCGGGTCCCCAGCCGATGGCCTTCAGCACACCGGCCACAGCCGCACGCAAGCGGCCAAGCATCAGGAACAGCCCGATCCCCAGCGCCACGGTAATGATAGAGAGGATCAGCGGCGCGGAGATGTAGCCAGGGATGAGGTGCAGCTCCACAGCCGTCTGCGCACCCACCAGCGAGGACAGCATCGGCCCGATGAACAGCTCACCCGTTGAATGAGCCAGCAGCGCGGCGGCAAGGCCGGTCAGCGACAGGACCACAGGTCCGGCCCACAGCAGCACAGGGCCTTCATGGGCATGCTTGGGCGTATGCACCTCAGGCCCAAAGAACGGCTTGATCGCAACAGCGGCCGCAATCACCAGCATCAGCGCATTGCCCACCACAGCGACCGCCGTGACAAGCAGCGCACCGCTGGAAAGGCCCCAGGTGCCGTAATACAGCACTTCCTTTGCGATGAAGCCGATGAACGGCGGCAGACCCGCCATGGAAAGCCCGGCAAGCGCAGCAGCCGCAAAGGTGATCGGCATCGCCTTGCGCAAACCGCCCAGCTTCGTCACATCGCGCGTACCCGTCTCATGGTCGATGATACCGGCAACCATGAACAGAGCGCCCTTGAACAGGGAGTGCGCCAGCAGATAGAGCACAGCCCCTTCCAGCGCCTTCTGCGAACTGGTGCCGGTGAGCATGACCAGAAGGCCGAGCGAGGCGACCGTCGTATAGGCCAGCATCAGCTTCAGGTCGGTCTGGCGAACAGCCAGGATCGTCCCCACCAGCAGTGTGATCCCGCCGAACAGCGGCAGAACGGTCATCCAGACTTCGGTGCCACCAAGGGCGGGATGCATACGCATCAGCAGATAGACGCCAGCCTTCACCATCGTGGCCGAGTGCAGGAATGCCGACACCGGGGTCGGAGCTTCCATGGCGTTGGGAAGCCAGAAGTGGAACGGGAACTGCGCCGATTTGGTGAAGGCGCCGCCCAGAACGAGGATGAGGATCGGCAGATAGAGGCCGCTGTTGCGCAGCACATCGCCGCCCGCCAGCACCTGCGACATCTGCGACATGCCGGTCACCTGCATGATCAGCAGGAAGCCAGCCAGCAGCGCCAGTCCGCCGCCCCCGGTCACCAGCAGCGCCTGCAACGCAGCACGGCGGGAGGCGGCCCTGAGGTGATCAAACCCGATCAGCAGGAAGGACGTGATCGAGGTCAGTTCCCAGAAGATAAACAGCGACAACAGGTTGTCGCTCGTCACCAGCCCCAGCATCGCCCCCATGAACATGAACAGGAACGAGAAAAACCGGCCCTGCTGCGGATGCCCCTTCAGGTAGCCTCCTGCATACAGAATGATGAAGGTGCCGATCCCGGAGATCAGCATCGCAAACAGTGTCGAGAGCCCGTCCAGATAAAAAGAAAGGGTGACGCCATAGGCGGGCACCCATTCCTTCGCAATAGTGTAGACTTCGCCTTCAGACACACCCGGCACGAAGCGGGTGAAGTGCAGGAAGATCAGAAGCGGCACAATGGCAAGCAGCCAGGCCGCATTGTGCTTCAGCGCTTTGGTGGCGATTGGTGCGATGATTGCAGCCGCGAAGGGCGCAAGCACGGCGAGGATGGTCGTGTCGAGTGCGGCGGGTGTCATGCTCACTCTTCGGCTAGGGCAAATTGCCAATACATGCAGATCGGGACTCTCAGAGTAGCGGCCGAGAGTTAAGATTTTTGATCGAGTTAGGCTCTGTCCGGGCTCTGCACAAGGGAGCGGAGACCACTTTTCGCCATAATCGCAAGTTTGCGCGCCCTTGCTTTGCGGCACTGCGGAATGAAAAAGCGCTGAGCAGAGCCTTTTTGGCTGCAGGTGCTACATGAGCGGAGTTTTTATCTTGCACCGCACAACCAGAACTCCGTCTGCACGGAAAAGGGGCGAATCAAACACTTGCCGGGTCAGCCCCCTGCCCGTCCATCAACCGTGTCCCCTCAAATCCTGCCTTGGCAACCTTGTCGCACAGGCCCGACCATTCGCAGCCACTGCAAGCCGCCCGGAGTTCGCCCGAAGCAAATCCATGCTGCATCCGGTTCAGCAGGTGCTCGTCAATAACCACCACGCTGCCAGCCTCCAGCTGGCGCCCAAGCAAGGCACCGGCACTTTCGAGAGCAAGCCGGTCACGCTCCAGAACGCTGTCGCGGTGACAATGGGGAGCGTCTGCGGCCAGAAGCGGCGCACAGATGTCGTCGGGCCCTTGCACGATCAACACCGGCTCACCCGCCCTCATCCGCCGGATGATCTTCGCATAGTTGGCAACAAAGCGAGGGGAATAGCCCTCCCCAACGAAGGTCAGCATGCACAGCAGATGATGTCCGCGAAGCCGGATGGTCATGCTCTCTGCCTCCCCTTCAATGCCAAAAGGCCCGGCGCGAGGCCGGGCCTTTCAACGAAACTGAAGCTTACTTGGTAGCGGCTTCGTACATTTCCAGGACATAGTCCCAGTTGATCAGGTTGTCGACGAAGGCCTCGAGATACTTCGGACGAGCGTTGCGGTAGTCGATGTAGTAGGAGTGCTCCCACACGTCGACGCCGAGGATCGGGGACGCGCCCTGCACCAGCGGGCTTTCGCCGTTGGCGGTCTTGGAGATGATCAGCTTGCCATCCTTGACGGCAACCCAGGCCCAGCCGGAACCGAACTGGGTGGTGCCGGCAGCGATGAAGTCGGCGCGGAACTTGTCATAGCCGCCCAGATCGCTGTCGATGGCCTTGGCCAGAGCGCCCGGGATGGACTTGCCGCCGCCATTCGGCTTCATCCACTTCCAGAAATGGATATGGTTGTAGTGCTGGCCAGCGTTGTTGAAGAGGCCGGCGTTCTTGCCGAAGCTCTCCTTGACGATCTCTTCCAGCGTCTTGCCTTCGAGGCCGCTGTCCTTCAGCAGGTTGTTGCCGTTGGTCACATAGGCCTGATGGTGCTTGTCGTGGTGATACTCAAGCGTCTCCTTGGACATGTAGGGGCCAAGAGCGTCATAGGCATACGGCAGTTCGGGAAGTTCGAAAGACATGGCAAATCCTCCTTCAGGAAAGCTGTGGTGCGGCCCGGCTGCATTCAATCATGCTGGCCCGGCCCTTTCGGAGCTGCGGGGAAGCAGCTCGCGCCGGGATGCAAAATAGGCGTCTTCTCGCTCGTGAGCAATGCGTGCAGGCAAATAAAAAAATATATTTCTTGGTTTATTAGCTGGAACCATTTCAGGCGCGCAGCGTTGCGCGCTTCCCCGCACTCACAAGGGCGAAATCCGTGCGTCCTTAAAACGGGAAGCAAGTTCTTAACAGCCCGTTAACCCCTGCTCCCCAAACTTCGCTCACAGCCACATAGACCTCGCCTGATTCCGGGATTACCGCTTTGAAAACAAACGCAATCCGGCATTTCCTCCGGAGCTCCCTTCTGCTTTGCGCGCCGGTTATAGCCGCGTGCATCGCCGGTGGCGCAGCCCCTCTCACGCTTCAGGCACTGAAGGTCACCGATGGCGACACGATTGTGCTCAACGGTGAAAAGATCCGCCTGGAGGGGATTGATGCGCCGGAGCTGGCACAACGCTGCCTGACGCCAACGGGCAAAGAGTACCGTTGTGGCAAGGAAGCGGCAGATGCCCTCAGGACGTTCCTTGCAAACGGGCCGGTGGTTTGCAGGGGCGCCACGCTTGATGACTACGGCCGACGTTTGGGTACCTGCTATTCCGGCGCGCTCAACGTGAACGCCGCCATGGTGGAAAGCGGACACGCCTTCGCATTCGTCCGCTATTCCTCTAGCTACGTTGCCGAAGAGACCCGCGCGCGCGCTGGCAAGGCGGGCATATTTGCAGGCACAGCCGAAGCCCCCTGGGATTTCAGGGCCGCCAAGTGGCAGAATGCCAGCGCTGAGCGGCACGTACAGGCCTCAGCAGACGCGCAAAAGGAATGCCCGATCAAGGGGAACATCTCGAAGAACGGGCGCATCTATCACATGCCCTGGTCCGCCTCCTACGCCCGCACCAGCATCACCGAAAGCACAGGCGAGCGCTGGTTCTGTTCGGAAGCCGAAGCCATTGCTGCGGGCTGGCGGGCACCGCGCGGCAGCTGACTTTCAGCCCTCAGCGCTCACACTTCTTTGCAACACTCGCGACCCTGGCACCCAACAATATGGTTCCTGAATAGAGAGTTGCTATCAATGCAGTAGTCGTTCCGCCCGCCGCCAGATCGAGCAGTTCATCGGGCAACTCGTCAATTTCCAGCGGACGCGGCAGCACAAGCACGACTTCACCAGGCTGCTCTTCAATAACCCGGATGGTGTAGTTCGGAATGGGGTTGAACCCTAGCAGCTCTTTCAGCGCGCTTTGCGGGTCACGAACGAGGCGCCCCCGGAAGTCCGCGTCCTCCAGGGCCTTTTGCACAAGAGCAGCCTCAACCTCCTTGCGTGCAGTCTCGATCTCGCCGGGCTGAGAGCTGGCAGTTGCTACGGACATATGTTTCCCTCCTGATGACGGCGGCTACCGGAAGAACCGCTGCTCCAAACCCACGCAACGAACGTGAAGCAGCTTGAAGCCGCTAAGCTTAGTGCACAGAGGCATCGAGGCGGGAAAAGACCCGAAAAGTGCCGGCCCCTGCCTCTTCACTGAAGCAACCTGATTCAGCGGCTCGTTCGCTCCGCCTTGGCCGCCATGATGTCTGGCGTGTTCACCTCGAGCCAGTCCGCAAGGGTCTTTACCCGTTCAGCTGCCTCGCGCCCCAGCGGCGTCAGGCTGTACTCCACATGCGGCGGCACCACAGGCAGCGACACCCGGTCGATCATGCAATCTCCCTCCAGCTGCTGCAGCGTCTGAGCCAGCATCTTCTCGCTCACTCCACCCACCTTGCGGCGCAGCTCGCTGAACCGGTGTGTACCCTCCAGCAGCGCCAGCAGGATCAGCACGCCCCAGCGGCTCGTCAGGTGATTGAGAATTTCCCGCGAAGGACAGGCTACGCTAAACAGCGCGCCCCGGCGCATCAGCTCCGAAAGTGGCTGGCCTGAAACCAGATCCGGGCTTCCCTCCACATTTCCAGCGTCGCCAGAGATTTTTTCATCCCTATCCAAGGTGCTGTTTTCCATATCTTTTCTCCCGAAAGGCACATCCAGTTGAGTTACCTCTCCTCTAACTAACCAAATTGTATGTACTTTCCAAAAGAAAGTACATAGCGCATATCTGCCTCATCGCACTGCTCCGGCGGCCCGCCGGAGCAAAGCAGCAGATGGAGCCGCATATGAAACTCGCAATCACCGGGGCCTCCGGCCAGCTTGGCCGCCTCGTCGTGGAAAACCTGCTTGCCACAGAACCCGCAGCCACCCTGCGCCTGCTTGTCCGGTCACCGGAAAAGGTTGCTGATCTGGCCGCCCGCGGCGTGAAAGTGGTGGCCTTCGACTATGCAAAGCCGGAAACCCTCACCCCCGCGCTCTCCGGTGTTGACCGCCTCCTGCTCATTTCCGGCAGCGAAGTCGGTCAGCGCATCCCGCAGCACAAGGCCGTCATCGATGCCGCTAAGGCTGCCGGAGTGGGCCTTGTCCTTTACACCAGCGTACTGCGCGCGCAGCAGTCCAGCATGATCCTTGCCGGTGAGCACAAGGCCACCGAAGACATGCTCGCGGCCTCTGGCCTCAACTACGTCCTGCTGCGCAATGGCTGGTACATTGAAAACTACCTCTCGGCTGTGCAGGCAGAAATCGCCCATGGCGTCGTTGGCGCCTCGGGAGAAGGCCGCATCTCCGCTGCAGCCCGCGCCGATTATGCCGCCGCCGCAGCAGAGGTCCTGCGCAAGGGCGCCTCTTCCGGCACCGTCTACGAACTCGCCGGCGACACATCCTTCAGCAAAGCAGACTATGCAGCTGAACTGTCCCGCGCCTCGGGCAAGCCGGTGACCTATACCAATCTCCCGGAAGCGGCCTACAAGGATGTTCTCGTTCAGGTGGGCTTGCCGGAAGGCTTTGCCGCAATCCTGGCTGACTGCGACACCTGCACCGCCAAGGGCGATCTGGAAGACAACAGCAAGACCCTCTCCAGCCTGACAGGCCGTCCCACGACGCCGCTGTCCGTCATGGTTGCCGAAGCCGTGAAGGGTTAACCCCCAACAGCTCTTCACCCTGCAGGACCGCTCCCGGCAATCACCGGGAGTGGTCTCAGACTGCTGACAAACCTTCGGCCTATCCATCGTCATCCTCGGCCTTGTGCCGAGGATCTAACCAAATCAATGGCTTGCAGATGGTCGGGACAAGCCCGACCATGACGAAAGAGGAGAGCTCTTGCTTTGTCAACGACCTCGGACCGCTCCCGGCAATCACCGGGAGCGGTCTTGTCTTTAACAATCATACAGCCGCATGCGCCGTGGGCAGCATGGCTGCTTCGATCAAACGGCGCGTGTACTCCTCGCGCGGCGCCTCGAACACATCCGCCGCAGGCCCCGCCTCGACGATCTTGCCGTGCTGCATCACCATCACCGTGTCAGACATGGCCCGCACCACGGCGAGATCATGGCTGATGAAAAGATAGGTCAGCCCATGGGCGCTCTGCAGGTCGCGCAGCAGCGTCACGATCTGCTTCTGGATCGTGCGGTCCAGCGCCGATGTCGGCTCGTCCAGTACCATGAGGTCCGGTTTCAGCACCATGGCACGGGCAATCGCAATACGCTGGCGCTGGCCGCCGGAGAACTCGTGCGGATAGCGGTTGCGCATCACGGGATCGAGCGACACCTCCTCCAGCGCCTGGCAGGCGCGGCGGTCACGCTCGGCAGCGCTGAGGCCCGGCTCATGCACCAGCAGCCCTTCGGTGATGATCTGGCCCACGGTCATGCGCGGGCTGAGCGAGCCGAACGGGTCCTGGAACACGAGCTGCATATGCTTGCGCAGCGGGCGCAGCTCCGCCTTGCTCTTGTCCGAGATGCGCGTGCCGTTGAAGAAAACGCGCCCTTGTGCAGGCATCAGCCCCAGCAGCGCCCGGCCCAGCGTCGATTTGCCAGAGCCGCTTTCGCCCACGATGCCAAGCGTCTGCCCCTTGCGCACGGTCAGCGAAATGTCGTTCACCGCCTTCAGGATGAAAGGCTTCGTCAGAAGCCCGCCGCCGAGGACGAACTCCACAGACACCTTCTGCCCCTCGATCACCACCGGCGCCGAAGCATCCACCGGTGCTTTGGTGCCTTCCGGTTCTGCGTCCAGCAGCATGCGTGTGTAGTCGTGGGCGGGCGTGTCAAAGATCTTCGCCGTTGCCCCCTCTTCCACCACCTCGCCCTTGCGCATCACATAAACGCGGTCCGCAATCCGGCGCACGATGCCAAGGTCATGGGTGATGAAGACCACCGCCATGCCCAGCCGCTTCTGCAGGTCCGCCAGAAGATCGAGGATCTGCGCCTGCGTCGTCACATCCAGAGCCGTCGTCGGCTCGTCGGCAATCAGCACGTCCGGATCGTTGGCCAGCGCCATGGCGATCATCACGCGCTGACGCTGGCCGCCGGACAGCTCATAGGGATAGGACTTCAGCTTGCGCTCCGGCTCGGGGATGTTGACGAGCTTCAGAAGCTCCAGCGCCCGTGCCTTCGCCTTGGCCCAGCTCAGGCCGCCATTCTCCACCATCGGCTCGCACAGCTGCCGGGAGATGGTGTAGAGCGGATCAAGCGAGGTCATCGGCTCCTGGAAGATCATGGTGATCTTCTTGCCGCGCACCTGGTTCAGCTCGCCCGTCTTCAGGCCGAGGATGTTCCGGTCCCGGTAGAGCACGCGCCCGCCGGTGATGCCGTTGGAAGCCAGCAGCCCCATGGCCGCCATCATGGTCTGGCTCTTGCCCGAGCCGCTTTCACCCACGACAGCGACTGTCTCGCCGCGGTTGACGTGGATATCGACGCCGCGCACGGCCTCGACCATCCCGGCGTTCGTGCGGAAGTTGACCGTCAGGCCTTCGATCTTCAGCACGGCTTCATTCTGGTTCTGAGGTGCCGTCATGTCAGCGGTCCTTCGGATCAAGCGCATCGCGCAGGCCATCGCCGATGAAATTCAGCGCGAACAGCGTCGAGGTCAGGAAGATCGAGGGGAACACCAGCAGCCACACGCCGCCTTGCAGGTTGCGCGCGCCTTCCGAGATCAGCACACCCCAGCTCGTCATGGGTTCCTGAACACCAAGGCCAAGGAAGGAGAGGAAACTCTCCAGCAGGATCACCTTCGGCACCAGCAGCGTCATGTAGACCACCACCTGCCCCAGCGTGTTGGGGATGACATGGCGGCGCAGGATGCCCGCATTACCAACACCCATGGCTTCGGCTGCCTGCACATATTCCTGCCGCTTGATGGTCAGCGTCTGCCCGCGCACGATGCGGGCCATGTCCAGCCACTCCACCGCGCCCACGGCGATGAACATCAGCACGAAGTTCCGGCCGAAGAACACCACCAGCATGATGACGAAGAAGATGAACGGCAGTGAATAAAGCACATCGACGATGCGCATCATCACCTGATCCACCCGGCCCCCGAGATAGCCGGACGCCGCGCCATAAATGACGCCGATGGAGATGGCCACTACCGTTGCCAGCAGACCGATGGTCAGCGACACGCGGCCAGCGATCATCGTGCGGGTCATCAGGTCACGGCCATTGGCGTCCGTGCCGAAGTAGAAATGCAGCTTGCGCACGTCTGCCTTCAGCGTCACCGACTTGCCGTCGGCTGCCATGTCCTCAAGACGGGCATTCTGGAAGAAGTCGCTGCGGTCCACATATTGCACCGAGCGCGGATCAATCTCCCGCGAGGACGTCAGGCGAACGCTGACTGTATCCCCGTCGCGCTGATAGTTCTCAGCCTGGAGACGGGCACGGCGCAGCACGCTCATCAGCCCCGGCTCGACCTGCTCCGGCAACGGATAGGACTGGAGGCTCGCCGGCACTTTCACGAAATCACGGTAAACCTGATCGAAGCCATGCGGCGACAGATAGGGGCCGATGACGGAGACGACGGTGACGATTGCCAGCACGATCATGCTCGCAACCGCCGCCCGGTTGGCCTTCAGCCGGTCACGCGCGTCATCCCAGAGGGAACGGCCTTTGACCGGCTGCGGTCCGTTAGCAGAGGAAGTCAGGCTCATGGCTGGTCCTCAGTCGAAACGCACGCGCGGATCAAGCAGCGCATAGAGCAGATCCACGACGAGATTGAAAAGGATGACGAAGCAGGCAACTACGACCACCGTGCCCATGACGAGCGTGTAGTCGCGGTTGAGCGCCCCTTGCACGAAGTAGCGGCCAATGCCGGGAATGCCGAAGATCGTCTCCACCACCACCGAACCGGTCAACAGCGCAGCCGCCGCGGGCCCGAGATAGGAAACCACCGGCAGCAGCGCCCCGCGGAGCGCATGCACAACGATGACCGTATAGGCCGACAGGCCATAGGCCCGCGCCGTGCGCACATGATTAGAGCGCAGCGCCTCGATCATCGAGCCACGCGTCAGGCGGGCCACCACCGCAATCTGTGGCAGGGCAAGAGTGACGACAGGCAGGATGGCATCCACATAGGAGCCCGCCGTCCAGCCGCCGACTGGCAGCCAGCCGAAATGCACGCCCAGAAGCAGCTGCAGCACCGGTGCCACCACGAAATTCGGTATGGTCACGCCAAGGGTTGCCGCAGCCATCACGGAATAGTCGAGGCCGTGGTTCTGCCGCAGAGCAGCCACAACACCCAGCACACCACCCACGATCAGCGCCAGCGCAAGTGCGCTCAGTCCCAGCTGCATCGAGATCGGCAGGCTGGCGGCAAACAGCTCGTTGATGGAGAAATCACGGAAATAGAAGCTCGGACCGAAATCCAGAACCGCAATGCTCTTCAGATAGATCAGGTACTGGTTCCAGAGCGGTTCATCCAGATGGTAGATCCGGTTGAGGTTCTCCATCACCTTTGCCTCCAGCGGCCGCTCCAGATCGAAGGGCCCGCCCGGCGCAATGCGGATCAGGAAGAAGGAGATGGTGACAATAAAGAAGAGTGTCGGGATGGCTCCCAACAGCCGTTCAAGCACGTAGCGCAACATGCCCAGACCTTTCCTTCGCCAGCGGGAAACGCCGCCTGGCAGCCTGAAGCCGCAGGGTGGCGCCCGTCATGACGCAAAGCGGCCAGCTGCAGCCTCCTTGCGGAAGCTGCAGCCAGCCGTGTCCTGTCTTACTCGGAAATGCTCATCCAGCGGGTCGGATGCACGTCCATGAGGTTCGTCTCGAAGCCCTTGAGCTTCGGCGAAACGAGGTTCTTGGAGGCGTAATACATCATCGGGATGAAAGGCAGATCGCGCATGAAGATGGTCTCTGCCTCCTTTAGGATGGCTGCGCGCTTCTCGAGGTCCGTCGTGGCGGCGGCCTCGTCCATCAGCTTGTCATAGTCCGGGTTGTTGTAGTTCGCGTAGTTGAAGCCGGCATTGTCAGACTCCACCAGGAACAGGAAGTTCTGCGGGTCGGAATAGTCGCCGATCCAGCCTGCGCGGGCGACATCAAAGTCCTGCTTGTCGCGCAGCATCGCGTAGTGGGTCTTGGTATCGGTATTCACCAGCGACACATCCACACCGAGCGGCTTCCACATGTCGGCAATGGCAACTGCCGTGTTCTTGTGGTTCTCGGAGGTGTTGTAGTTGATCGTCAGCTTCAGCGGCTTGTCCGGGCCATAGCCCGCCTGCTTCATCAGCTCGATGGCTTTCTCTTCGCGGTCGATCTGCGGCAGATCCTTGTAGTCCGCATAGGCCGGCTCACCGTAGTTGTTGATGCCGGGAGGAACCAGCGAGTAGCCGGCAATCATCGTGCCGCCCCAGATTTCGTCAGCCAGGAACTCGCGGTCGAGTGCCATGGAAAGAGCCTGACGAACTTCTGGCTTGGCCAGCGCCTCATCATTCATGTTGAGGGCATAATAGTAGGTACCGAGATAGGGAGCCGGTTTGAACTGGTCAGCCAGTTCCTTCTTGATGAAGGCCATCTGCTCGGTCGGCACGTCGTCGTTGGAATGCAGTTCACCCGCCTGGAACCGGCGCAGTGCCGCACCACGGTCTTCCGTCGGGTAGTAGAACACCGTGTCGATGGCCACATTGGCGGCATCGTGGAAGTTCGGGTTCTTCACCATCTTGATCTGGGCATTCGGCGTGAACTCGGCCAGCATGTAGGCGCCATTCGACACCATGTTGCCCGCCTTCACGAAGTCGGTGCCGAACTTTTCGACGCTGGCCGGATGCACCGGCAGGCCGGTCTGGTGGGCCAGCAGATCGACGAAATATGGCGTCGGCTGGCCAAGGGTGATTTCGAGCGTGTGGTCGTCGATTGCCTTGACGCCAAGCTCCTCAGCCTTCTTCTCGCCCTTGTTGATCGCCTCGGCATTCAGGATCGGATAGAGGATGGTCGCGTATTTCGCGCCCGTTTCCGGGTTCATGATGCGGCGGAGTGAGAACACGAAATCGCCGGCCGTCACCGGGTCACCGTTCGACCACTTTGCGTTGTCGCGCAGCTTGAAGGTGAAGGTCTTGCCGTCTTCAGACTGGGTCCAGCTCTCTGCAACGCCCGGAATGATCTTTCCGGCTGCGCTGTAGGCAACAAGACCCTCATAAAGGTCACGCATGATGTTGCCTTCATAGACCGTCGAGGTCTTATGCTGGTCCAGCGTCTCAGGATCGGCAGAATTGCCACGGTGATAGACCATCTCCGCCATGGCAGAGAAGGATGTTGCAGCCAGAAGCGCGGCGGCGAGCGCAGTCATCCTTGCGGACTTGAACATTTTAGTCTCCCCTCTTCAACACTTGAAGAGCACCTGGTGCCGGTGCGGTGGCACGTTCCCATGCAGCCCCACCCTGTTCAACCCTGCCACAGGAGAACCAGGGTTGCAGGAGGGGAAAAAAACGGATTCTTTTCGGCAGCGCCAGTCATCCGAAAAATTTTCCCCCCTCTGAAAATTTATGCACTCCGCTCAAACAATCACCACGCCTACATTCAAAGCAGTCCATTTCCGGCAGTTTTCTGCCGTTTAAGCACCCTTTCACGGTACACCTTGGGTTTAAGACAGAGAATCGCCCCCTTCACCGTTTCCCTCTTGCATGCCGGGCCAAGATGGCGTTCCTCTGCGCCAGATTTTCACGCTGCCCTCAACCGGCGGCGTTTCATGCACACGACGTTTGACAGGACCACATGGCCCCTCCGCTTCTCATCCTGCGTGACATTCATCTCACCTTTGGCGCTACACCGCTTCTGACCGGAGCCGAACTCAGCGTTTCGGAAGGCGACCGGCTTTGCCTTGTCGGGCGCAATGGCTCGGGCAAATCGACCCTGCTGAAGATTGCCGCCGGCATGATCGAGGCTGACAAGGGCGAGATTTTCGTCCAGCCCGGCCGCACCATCCGCTACCTGCCGCAGGAGCCGGATCTGTCTGCCTATGAAACGGTGCTCGACTACGTGACCGCAGGCCTTGCGCCCGGCGATGATCCGTACCGCGCGCCCTATCTGCTGGAAGTCCTTGGCCTCACCGGCAAGGAAGATCCGAAGAGCCTGTCCGGCGGTGAAGCACGCCGCGCCGCGCTCGCCCGCACGCTGGCGCCGGAGCCGGACATTCTTCTCCTCGACGAGCCGACCAACCATCTTGACCTTCCGGCCATCGAATGGCTGGAAACCGAGCTGAAGAGCCTCAAGTCCGCCATCGTGCTCATCTCGCACGACCGTCGTTTCCTCGAGAACCTCTCCCGCGCCACTGTCTGGATCGACCGGGGCACATCGCGCCGGATGGAGCGGGGCTTTGAGCATTTCGAAGCCTGGCGCGACGAGGTCTTCGATCAGGAAGAACGCGATCAGCAGAAGCTTGCCCAGCAGATCAAACGCGAAGAGCACTGGATGCGTTACGGCGTCACCGCCCGGCGCAAGCGCAATATGCGCCGCGTGCGTGAGCTGGCAGATCTGCGCGACAAGGCACGCAGCCACCGCGGCCCGCAGGGCACCGCCAAGCTTGCAGCCACCGAAGGAGAGACCTCCGGCAAGCTGGTCATCGAAGCCAAGGCCATCTCCAAGGGATATGGCGAGCGCTCCATCGTCTCGAATTTCTCCAGCCGCATCCAGCGTGGAGACCGCATTGGCCTCATCGGCGCGAATGGCGCCGGCAAGACCACGCTTCTCAAGATGCTGACCGGGGAGCTAGAGCCGGACAGCG
This sequence comes from Pannonibacter anstelovis, assembly GCF_036881715.1. Classification (NCBI taxonomy): domain Bacteria; kingdom Pseudomonadati; phylum Pseudomonadota; class Alphaproteobacteria; order Hyphomicrobiales; family Stappiaceae; genus Pannonibacter; species Pannonibacter anstelovis. The sequence goes on along the minus strand of NZ_JBAKBF010000005.1, from coordinate 1,375 downwards.
GCACCGTGCGCCTTGGCACCAACCTGCAGATGGTCACCCTTGATCAGAAGCGCGAGAACCTCAATCCGCTCGACACCCTCGCCACCGTCCTCACCGGCGGGCGCGGCGACACGGTCATTTTGGGCACCGAGACGAAGCACGTCATGTCCTACATGAAGGACTTCCTCTTCGCCCCCGAACAGGCCCGGACCCCGGTCGGCGTTCTGTCCGGCGGCGAGCGCGCCCGCGCCATGCTCGCCCGTGCGCTTGCCAGCCCGTCCAACCTGATGGTGCTCGACGAGCCAACCAACGATCTGGACCTTGAGACGCTGGATCTCCTGCAGGAACTGCTCAGCGACTACGAGGGCACCGTACTCCTCGTCTCGCACGACCGTGACTTCCTCGACCGCGTTGCCACGTCCGTCATCGTCTCGGAAGGCAATGGCAAGTGGCAGGAATATGCTGGCGGCTATTCCGACATGGTTGCACAGCGCGGCGATGGTGTGACCGCCCGCAAGGCGGAGAAAGCGGCCAAGGCAGAGAAAGCTCCCGCTCCGGCCACCACCGAAGCCAGATCATCCTCAAAGGTGAAGCTCTCCTTCACCCAGCTCCATCTCCTCAAGACCCTGCCGGAGACAGTCGAGAACCTGACGAAAAAGCTCGAAAAGCTGCAGGCCGAGATGGCCGATCCGAACCTCTATGCAAAAAGCCCTGACCGCTTCGCCAAACTCTCTGCCGAAATCACCCGCCTCACTGGCGAAAGGGATGCGGCCGAGGAGCAGTGGCTGGAGCTGGAAATGCTGCGCGAGGAAGCGGAAGGCTGAAAAAACGAAGGCCGGGCATTGCTGCCCGGCCTTTGCTGTTTGACGTGATCTGCTGAGGGTTACGCAGCCCGTACCTGTGCGATGAAGCGGGCCACTTCCGTCTTCAGCGTCTCTGCGTCGCGGGCAAGGCCGCTGGCCGAGCCCAGAACCTGCGAGGCGGCCGCGCCCGTTTCCTCCGCGGCACGGCTGACGCCAGTGATGTTGGAGGAGACTTCCACCGTGCCAGCCGAGGCCTGCTGCACGTTGCGGGCGATTTCCGAGGTGGCTGCGTTCTGCTCCTCCACGGCAGCGGCAATCGTCGCGGCGATGCTGTTCAGCGTGGCAATGGTTTCCCCGACATTCCCGATCGCATCCACCGAGGCATTGGTCGCGGCCTGGATCTCGGCGATCTGGCCCGAGATTTCCTGCGTGGCACGGGACGTCTGTTCCGCCAGGGCCTTCACTTCCGTGGCCACGACCGCGAAGCCCTTGCCGGCTTCACCGGCACGCGCGGCCTCGATGGTGGCGTTCAGGGCCAGCAGGTTGGTCTGGCCTGCGATGTCCGAGATCATGCCCAGCACATCGCCGATCTT
>NZ_JBAKBF010000004.1:83124-388605 GCF_036881715.1 Pannonibacter anstelovis | reverse complement strand
ACCACACAACCCTCCCGCTCCAAACGGCCCCTCACACGTAAAAGACGACCAAAAATGACAGCACGACGGAAAACGGCCGGGCGCATCATACGGGCCGAACCCCAGACGTTCGCTTCAACACGTAATGAGCATTAGGCCCCTAACGTTGAGCTTAACGTGAATGACTTGGCGCCGGTTCCCACAAGCAAGAGCGATCCAGTTCTGACGGAGACGGAGCTTGAGCTCCTGCCAAGGCTGTCCCGGCTCATCACGCCAGGAAATACAAAAAAATGGCGAACGTCCTTGACCAACTCACGTTCGGGCGGGTGCGCGCACCTCATTCAGATCGTGGCGACGGGTGTCACCGGAGAGCCGATGGCGCCGGGGAGGAAGAGGGGGGGCGCGGTGAGGAAGGCGGCGTTGCGCCTGCGGGCAGCCAGAGCCGTGGCAAGGGCCCTCAGGTCCCACAATTCGGCGAGCGGCAGGCCGAGCTTGAACAGGCAATGGTGGTGCAGCGGCAGGCGTAGGCAGCAGGCATGCGGGTCCGTATGCGGGTTTTCGACGGCGTAATTGTCGGCGGCGATGGCTGCGATCCGGCTTTGCGTGATCCACTCGTGCAGGGACTTGTCCGTTCCATCCAGCACCGCGCCCGTGGCGTTGAGCCGGTCAGGGTCCGGCGCCTCCTGCATGTCCTGCAGCGCTTCGGCATAGCCGGTGCGCAGCAGCAGGATATCCCCCTTGCGGATCTCCACGTCCTGCGCCTTGATGACGTCTTTCAGCATGTCCAGGGTGACGATCGTGCGGCCCATGCCGAAGTGGCGGACGAAATCAATGAGAACGCCGCGGCCCTGAATGGCTGTCTGCGCCATTGCCGCTACGGAAAGACGCCTTGCGTAGGAGGCGTGCCCTTCCTCGCCGCCCTCGCCCAGCACATCCACATCCGCCCGGTGGCCGTTGTAGTAGCAACGCTCCGCCACGCCGTCTCCGTCCGCATCAAACAGGGCGCCGACATGGGCAAGCGAATCCCACTGGGTGGAATATTGCGTCGAGAGCAGCACCTGATCATCGCTGAGAACGTCCCTCAGCAGCGGGTCCGTCTCGCTCAGCGGATAGTTGATGTAAGGCGTGCTGCCGAGGCAGGTGGGGGCAAGACGGGGCGGCTTGCGCCGGGGATTGAGAACGAGCTTTCCGGGCAGATCGAGGGGAAGCGACAGGCAGAAGGCCAGGCCTTCGCGGATCTCTTGCGCTGCTGCCAGCCGTTCCTGCGTGCCGATGTAGTTCAAGGTTCCCAGCTGGTCGTCTTCGCCGAAGTCTCCCCAGTTCGAGCCCTCCGGCCTGTTCACCCACTTAGGCATGTGCTGTCTTCCTCCGGTTCGCCGGCTGCTGCGGCAAGGCGGATGACCTGTGGCAGCAAGCGCTCGATTTCATCCATACGCTGTGTAAGGGTTGCATCCCAGGCATAAAAGCCTTGTCCCGTCTTGCGGCCCAGTTCTCCGGCCTCAACCTTGGCCGCGAGGCTGTCCGGAGGGCTCTGGCGCGTATCAAGCTCCGGGTAGAGGTAGGCGGCAATGTTGAGGTGGGTATCAAGGCCATTGAGGTCCCGCTGCAGCATCGGGCCGATCAGCGCCAGCCGGACGCCGATTGAATAGCGGGTCACCAGATCAATGGTTGCGGCATCCGCCACACCGCTGCCGATCAGGTGAAAGCACTCCCGCAGCATGGCGTGCTGCAGCCGGTTGGCGATGAAGCCGGGCACTTCGGTGTTGAGGCGCGCCACCTTTTTCCCCGAAGCCTCCAGAAGCCGCACCATCCTGTCCGTCACGTCCTCCCGGGTCTGCGCGCCGGGCACGACCTCGACAGCGGGAATGAGATCGGCTGGATTGAAGAAATGCGCAATGAGAAAGCGGCAAGGGCAGGTCATGCCCCGGATGAGGTCATCCGTCCGCAAACCCGAGGTGTTGGAGGCGATGATGGTTTCGCTGGCGAAGAAATCCTCAAGATCGCGCAGAACCTGGTGCTTCAGCTCCAGCCTCTCGGGAACGGCCTCAAACACGGCCTCCACGTCTTTCCAGTCATCGCCGAGCGCTTCCAGCCGGATGGCAAACTGCACCGTGGCGCCCAGGGAATTGAGAAAATCCCGCGCTTTTTCAAGTGCTTCGTCTGAGCGGTCCACCAGCGCCACGCGATAGCCAGCTTTGAGGAAATGCCTGCAGATCCGGGTTCCCATGACCCCGGCGCCAATGACGGCGGCCTTCTTCATGCGGTGTCCTCCAACAGATATAGGTTGACAATATAAGTTATGATGAGTGATTAGCAATAGATATTAGAAGCTGGCATCGGGGCGGGAGGCCCCGCAGGGAGGAAACCGTGAACGCCATCGCGAATGTTTTTACGCGGATTGTGAACCGCTACATGCCCGACCCCATGGTCGTGGCCATTCTGCTGACTGCCCTGAGCGTGGTCTTTGCCATTGCGATGGAGGGGAGCAGCTTTGTTGATGCCGCCCGCTATTGGGGTGGCGGGTTCTGGAACCTGCTCGCCTTCACCATGCAAATGACGGTCATTCTGCTGGCCGGATACATCCTTGCCCGGACACCGGCGGTGGACAAGCTGATGGACTGGGTGGTGATGGGCATCAGCACGCCCCGCGCGGCCATCATTGCCGCGACGCTGTTTGGCGGCGTCGGCAGCTGGCTCAACTGGGGCTTCGGTCTGGTTCTCGGCACGCTGGTTGCGCAGAAGCTGGGCCGCAAGGTCAAGGGGCTGCACTATCCGCTGGTCATTGCGGCCGGCTATTCCGGCTTTGCGGTCTATGGCGTGGGGCTGTCCGGCTCGGTGCCGCTGCTGATCAACACGCCGGGCCACTTTCTGGAAAAGACCATTGGCCTTGTGCCGCTGAGCGAGACCATCTTCTCGCCCTATCTGATCGTGATGAACCTCGTCATTCTGGTCACGCTGCCGCTTTTCAACGTGATGCTGCATCCGAAGAAGCCGGAAGACGTGATCGAGGCCAAGCCGGCGCCGGAGCTGGAGCCGAAGGATGCTGCTGCGCAGGTGCGGGAAAACACCCTGGCCGAGCGGCTGAACAACTCCCGGATCATCGGTGTGGGCACCGGCCTGTTCGGTCTCTTCTATGCCGGCCTGTATCTTTATGAAGGCGGCGGCGTCACCCTCAACTTCGTCAACCTGCTGTTCCTGTTCCTCGGCATCACGCTGTTCGTCACGCCGAGCCGGTTCCTTGGGGCTGTCAACGAAGGCGTTACGGTCGTCAGCGGCATCATCATCCAGTATCCGTTCTATGCCGGCATCCTTGCGATCCTTGGCGGTTCCGGCCTGATCGTGACCCTGTCCAACTGGTTCGTCTCCTTCTCCAGCGCCGAAACCCTGCCGCTCTGGTCCTTCCTGTCGGCGGGCCTGATCAACATCTTCGTGCCGTCGGGCGGCGGTCAGTGGGTGATCCAGGGACCGGTGATGATGGATGCGGCAGCGCAGCTCAAGGCCTCCATCCCGGCAACGGCCCTTGCGGTGCAGATCGGCGACCAGTGGACCAACATGGTGCAGCCGTTCTGGCTTCTCCCGGCTCTGGCCATCTCGGGCCTGAAGCTGAAGGACCTCATGGGCTACATGGTTCTGGTGCTTTTCTACCTCGGCATCGTGTTCCTCGCGACCGTGACCATCTGGGGCTACATGGGAGTCTGACCGGCATGCCGTGGATGATTGAAACTTTCGACAAGGAAGGCTGCGCAGACCTGCGCAGCCAGCTCCGCCCCGTTCATCTCGACTATCTCGAGGCCAACAAGGCCCTGCTGCTGGCTTGCGGTGCCAAGCTGGACGACGCGGGCACGGCTGCCAGCGGCGGCTTGTATCTGCTCGGCGTGGACAGCCGGGAAGAGGCGCAGGCCTTCATTGAGGCAGATCCCTTCCACCAGGGCGGCCTGTTCCAGCGGGTCGAGGTGCTGCGCTGGCGCAAGGCCTATCTCGATGGCCGCAACACGTTAAACGAGGACTGAATGCTCTATCACGTTGCCATGACCGTGAACCTTCCTGCAGACATGGATCCTGCCGTTGCCGCGCAGATCAAGGCTGAGGAAAAGGCTTATTCCCAGGCGCTGCAGAAAGAGGGCGTCTGGCGGCATATCTGGCGCGTCAGCGGGCTTTACGAGAACGTCAGCATCTTTGACTGCCGGGACCATGAGCACCTGCACGAGGTGCTGATGGGGCTGCCGCTCTATCCCTACATGGACATCAGCGTGACGCCGCTGAACCGCCATCCCTCGTCCATTCATCCGGGCGACCAGTGAGCGGCTTTTCGCGGCGGGCTGCCGTCATCACTGGCGGCAGCAACGGCATCGGTGCTGCCATCACGCAGCGGCTGAGGGCGGACGGCTTCCGGACCATCGTTCTGGATCTGATGGAGCCTGCCTGTCCGGCAGACCGGTTTCACAAGGTGGATCTTGCCGAAGCGGATGCCCTGGCGGGCCTGTGTGCCATGCTGGCGGCGGAAGAAGAGGTGACCTGTCTGGTCAACAACGCCGGGATTGTTGTCCCGGCTGCGCTGGAAGAGCTGGAGCTGGCGGATTTTGACCGCCTGATGCACATCAATCTGCGGCCTTCCATCGTCTGTGCGAGGGCGTTCCTGCCGGTGATGAAGGCGCTTGGGGGCGGCCGCATCGTCATGAACACGAGCCGCGTGACCAAGGGCAAGGAGCTGCGGACGCTCTATTCCGCCACGAAGGGGGCCGCCCAATCCATGGCGCGGACCTGGGCGCTGGAGCTGGGCCAGCACGGCATTACGGTCAATTGCGTTGCACCGGGGCCGATTGCCACGGATGCCTTCTGGCGCAACAACCCGCCGGGGGCGGAAAGGACGCAGGAGATCATCAACCGGGTCCCCGTCCGGCGCCTTGGCACCGGTGAGGACGTGGCCAACGCCGTATCCTTCTTCTGCGCGCCGGAGGCAGGCTTCGTGACCGGCCAGACGCTTTTCGTCTGCGGCGGCGTGACTGCGGGGTAGATCACCGGGCACAGGCGCGGCCACCCGTCTCGCATGAAGGCAGAAAACAAAAAGCAAGGAGAGCGGTTCCGCCGGGCCGCTCCCCTTGCTGCATTATGTCTTGGCTCAGGCGCCTATGTGGGCGCGGAGCAGCTCTGCGAAACGCTCCGGCTGTTCGACGCAGGGCAGGTGGCCGGCGCCGCGTGGTGCGCGATCTCTTCGAGGATGCCTATAACTACATGAAATCCGGCCAGCTGATCCGCCAGGTGGTCAACAAGATCAGCGATGTCGATTTCAACAGCCTGACGGAGCGCCAGCATTTCGGCGAAATCTACGAACAGATTTTGAACGACCTGCAATCGGCCGGCAATGCGGGCGAATATTACACTCCTCGCGCACTGACCACCTTCATGGTAGAGCGTATTGACCCGAAACCCGGCGAGACGCTGTTTGATCCTGCCTGCGGCACCGGCGGTTTTTTGACCTGCGCCATCCGTCACATGGAAAAACACCATGTGCGCACGCCGGACCATAGGCAGAAGATGCAGGCCGCCTTGCGCGCCGTGGAAAAGAAGCCGCTGCCGCATATGCTCTGCGTCACCAACATGCTGCTGCACGGCATCGAGGATCCGAGCTTCGTACGCCACGACAACACGCTCGCCCGCTCCTACACATCCTGGGGCAAGGATGAGCGCGTCGATATCGTGCTGACAAACCCGCCCTTTGGCGGACGCGAGGAAGACGGTATCGAAAACAACTTTCCGACCTTCCGCACCAAGGAAACCGCAGACCTGTTTCTGGCGCTGATCGTGCGCCTGTTGAAGGATGGCGGCCGCGCCGCCGTGGTCCTGCCGGATGGCTCGCTGTTCGGCGAAGGCATCAAGACACGGCTGAAGGAGCATCTGCTGGAGGAGTGCAATCTCCACACCATCGTGCGCCTGCCCAATTCCGTCTTCAAGCCCTATGCCTCGATTGGCACCAATCTGCTGTTCTTCGAGAAAGGCACGCCAACCTAAGACATCTGGTATTGGGAACACCGGGTGCCGGAGGGGCAGAAGGCCTATTCCATGACCAAGCCGATCCGGCAGGAGCACTTGCAGGATTGCGTGGACTGGTGGGGCGGCAAGGAGCGCAAGGGCCGTGAGGAGGGCCCGCAGGCTTGGCGCGTGACCCTGGAAGAGGTGAAGGCGCGGGGCTACAATCTCGATTTCAAGAACCCGCATACGGTGGCTGATGACCATGGCGACCCGGAGACCCTGCTGGAAGAGCTGATGGCTGCCGAGACCAGCGCGGCCCGCCTGCGCGATCAGCTGAAGAGCATTCTGGCCGAGGCACTAGACAGATGAACGCCTCACTTTTAAGCGCCCTATCTGCAGCGATTAGCGACAATCCTGTCCATGTTCTGCAATTGCGCAAGATAGTCGTGGCATTGGCTATATCTGGACGGCTTAACGAAGTAGATGCCTCCATCGGCCGTGAAGAAATCCTCGCATTGCTTGGCGATGTGAAGCGCAGGCTCATCTCCCAGCGGGTTCTAGCTAAACAGAAGCCGATCGTCGCAATCACTCGTGATCAACTGCCCGAGGATTTCATCGACCCATCGAAGTTTGTTTCGCTCGGGCATATCGCTAGGGTCGAAAAAGGCAAGACGGGCATACAGCAGGCTAAGCCTGGACCATATCCCCTTGTCGTCACTGCTGCTGAGCGGATCACTGCTGATCACTACGACTTTGACGGTGCGGCAGCCATCATCCCATTGGTTTCATCGACTGGGCACGGCAACGCCAGCATTAATCGCCTTCACTATCAAGAAGGCCAGTTTGCGCTCGGGACTATCCTTGCTGCCGTATTGCCTCATGACCCCGCCCTCTTTTCTGCCCGCTTCCTGTTTGAATATCTGTCTGCATTCAAGGAAGAGCTTCTTGTCTCCAGAATGTCAGGTACGGCCAACGTCACCCTCACTTTCGGTCGCATAGAAGACGTTCCGGTTCCCTTGGTACCTCCTGTAATTCAACAGCAGCTCGATGAACTGATGGCGCTGTGCGATGAGCTGGAAGCGGCGCGAACGGAGCGGGAGACGAAGCGGGACCGGCTGGCGGCGGCAAGCCTTGCCCGTCTCAACAATCCCGACCCGGAAACCTTCCGCGACGACGCCCGCTTCGCGCTCGATGCCCTGCTGGCAGTCACCGCCCGCCCGGACCAGATCAAGCAGCTGCGCCAGACCATCCTCAACCTCGCCGTCCGAGGCAAGCTCGTGCCGCAGGACCCGGCGGATGAGCCGGCTGAGGAGTTGTTGAAGCGGATAGCTATCGTTAAACGAGGCTTAGTGCGCGCAAAAAAGCTCAAAGAATCTAAGAAAATAACGAACTTCATCTCTATTCGTGATGCGCTAGAACTGCCTGATACTTGGCGTTGGGCATCATGTGATGAGCTTTTCTTTGTTACGAAGCTGGCTGGTTTTGAATACACAAAACACTTTGAATTGAAAGATCAAGGTGATGTACCTGTAATTAGGGCGCAGAACGTCAGGCCTTGGTCTATTGAAGAGCGAAACTTAAAATACCTGCCGCTCAAAACCTCTCTGATTTTGGAGAGGAGCGCAGTTACCAAGCCATCCTTGTTGATCACTTTTATTGGTGCGGGAATAGGCGACGTAGCTCTACTCGAAACAGATCGACGGTGGCATCTGGCACCCAATGTCGCCAAGGCGGAATTGTTTGAAGGATGCGAAAGCCTTCTAAACTTAAAGTACGCAGTTCTGTTCTTAAACTCCCCCATAGGTCGCACGGAAATATTCAAACACGTTAAGACTACTGCGCAGCCAAGCTTGTCGATGGGCACCATAAGAGATATGGACATCGTAATCCCACCCCTCGCCGAACAATACCGTATCGTCGCCAAGGTCGACGAACTCATGGCGCTCTGCGACCAGTTGGAAACCAGCCTGACCAGCGCCGATGAGGCGCGCAAAAAACTGCTCGACGCGCTGCTGGCCGAGGCGCTGGCACCGGTGGACGCCGAGGCCCTGCAGGAGGCTGCGGAGTGAGTGACCTGCCGTCAAAGCCCCGTTCCATCCGCCTGCGCTCATTCTATGGCTTCAGCCCGGAAGAAGACGGCTATCTCGGCTGGAGCGAAGAGGCTTCCCGTGACCGGATGCTAGGGCTGGTCAGGGATGGTGATCTGTTCATGATCTATGGTGCGGCCTCGGCAGAGACCAGCAAGACCGAACGCCTGCGTGTTCTGGGCTTTCTGCAGATCGAAGCGCGGCCCATCCGCGATATGGACAAGGCCTCACCCATCGGTTTGAAGCGCAAGCGCGACAATGGCTGGATGGAGAAATGGTGCCACGCGATTCCGGTGGTGCGCGCCTGGAGAGTCGATGAGCCGATGCTGCTCGAAACCATCGCGCCTGAAACCTATCGCGCCGAGGCAGGCCAGTCCATTGCCGTCTGGAGCCCGGAGCTGACGCCATCCGAAATCGATCTGGCGCTCAAAGTGAAGGTAACGGAGGTCAATGTCTTCGGGGAGCCGCCTATTGCGGAGACCGCAGTCAAGAAGAGACCGCTGGCCGAAGTGTTCCAACCCTCCCGCGCCTTTCCCGGAAGCTTTGGCGAGAGGGCTGCAGTCTATGAAGATGGCCCGGCCTATCTCTACCTTGCCCGTTTCGAAGGTGACGGCTTTGCCATGATGTGTCTGCCGAAGCCAGCATTCGACAAGACCGTCCTGATCAAGATCGGCGTGTCCAATGACGTCAAGCGGCGCGAGAAGGAGCTTAACTGCGGTTTCCCCCCGCTGCGGCAAGCCGCTGGAAAATCGAGATCACCTCACAGCTTTACGGCAGCAAAGCCGCTGCCGAAACCGCCGAGCAAGCCTTCAAAGACCGGGGTCAAAGGGAGCTGACCAGCCTTGGCAGGGAATTCTTCCGTGGTGACTGGATAAAGGCGCAGAGCATTTTTGCCACCGTTCCCGGCGCATCCCGGTTCGGTGGGAAGGGTAAGATAGGAGAGTGAAACCCGAAGTCTTGCCATGACGGCCGGGGGGCCGATGCGGAAATGATTTCCGCATCGCTCTTTGAAATGTGGGCCGGCGTCCGTCAGGTGGCGGCGCTTGTGTGGCCCGCTGCCGGTTTCGACCGGCGCTCAAGCAGGGCAGCGACGGCTCTTCCGGCGAAGAGCGGAACGGGCGCCTGAAGAGCCGAAGCCAGCTTCTGCAATCCGTCGAGGTTGATCTCTGGAAGCTTGCTCGTGTCTTGGAGTTCTTCAATCCATATCGAGGAAACTCCGGCTGCCTGCGCCAACTCCCCGATCGTGGTGTAGTTGGCGGAGATCGCCTTTTGCAGGGCGGTTTCAAAAGTCAGGCTGTCAGCGGCGAAGAGGCTGGAAGCCAGTTCGCCGGGATTGCCCTGCACGCCAGGTTGGCGCCGTGTGGGCACGAAATTCCTGCGGCCGGAGAGCCATGCAATGGCGTCGGCATGGGGCACCTGGTTCTTCTCACCCTTCTGACTGGAGATCGTCTTGATACCCTCTGCACTGAGGGAAGTTCTTACGGCTGCTTCGCCCATGTTGGCGAGGAGCGCCAGTTGCGGAACCGTAAGGTTGCCGCCATTGTCCAGAGTGCACCGGGCAAAAAAAGTTTCCAGGACCTGCCGCAGCTTTTGCGGGTTCAGCCCGTTGAGCGGCGTGGGCTCGCCGTTGAAGTCTGTCTGCGGAAAGCCTGTGAGAACGGCAGCCACCTCGTGCATGCGCTCATCGACTGTGAACGTATCATCGAAGATGTCGCCGCACTGGTACGCATGGTCATAGGCGTCCATCACGACGGTATAAAGAAAATGCTCCTCGATCGGGATAGACGCAAGTTGCGGATGCCCATCGCCCTCGTAGTCATAGCCATCCAGTTCGACGCCAAGATAATGTGAGGCTACGTTCAAGGCTTCCTTGCGATGGCCCCAGACGGCGATGTGAGACGCCATTCCGAGTGCTGCCAGCCGGACTTCATGAATGATCTCGTCCCGGCTGAAGGGCGAACGGTCCTCACGCGTCTGCTTTTGCTTGGCCATGTCAGCGTCCTTTCAAGGTGGAAATCTGATTGCGCAGGGTCTTATAGGCTGCAAGCAGCGGTGCCGGTCTCGTTTGCCGTGATGCCAGGCCGGCATCCTTCTTGCCGAGGAAAACGGCGATCCGCTCGCCATTGGCCCCGCTCGGATGCGGAAGTCCAGCGAGAATGCGTGACTTCTCAAGCAATCCCCTGGAGGCAAGATGCTGGAGGGCCATCTCTGCCTTTGGACCAAGCGGCAGCCATAGTGCCTGAGGCAGCAGCGTGGCTTCCTCCGCGAGATGCTTGTCGATCATCTGACGCAGTATGGGCGTCTTCAGCATGTCCGGCGTACCGTTGTAGTTCTTGCCGTTGACGAAAACGGGGTAGCGCAGGGCCGACGTGAAATGCACCTGTTCTGCGCCTGGTGCGAAGAGGTCCGCCGTCGTCTTCAGATCAAAGAGGCCATTGACGCCGATCGAATCCAGCATGGCCACGAGATTGCTCCGCAGCGTGCCGCTAAAGCTGGCGGTCAGCTTGGCCCGGCGCAATGCCTCTTCAAGATCAACGCCATTGGCAAAATGCTGCCGCGCGGCGGCAAGTGCCACAGTGGCCTGTGACAGTCCGGGAGTGATGCCGGCGATCACTAGCTTTGCGTTGGTCGCGACGTGATCAAAGGGGGCATAGGCGACACGAATGCGGCCGTCCTGAGCGAGCGTCAGATCGCTGCTTGCAAGTGGGTCGATAGAACCGGAACGAGAGATTTTGGCCATGAATTCAGTGGCCATGGAAAGGTCTTGAGCCAAGGTGGGTTACTCCTGTTGGTGTGAAAATCAGCGGTGGGTGGAGCGGCAGCGGCCGCGAGCGACGGTGACGATTTTCTCCTCGTCGCCAATGATCAGATAAACGCCGAGATACTTGCTGAGCGTTTTGCCCACGCTGGCGGGATAGCTTTCCTGCGCCAGTTCGACCGCCTGGCGGTCGAGGGTATAGGCTGTCAGCGACCCCCGCACGGGGTGGCCGGAGCCAAAAGCATAGGTGGCGGAAATGACGTAGCTGGGTATGGATCGTTGGCGCTGGCGCGCTTCCGCGTGACGAGTGAGAAACATGTCGGCCTCCAAAAGTGATATCGAGTATGTAGCAAAATCACTTTTCGGGCGCAAGATAAAAAATTACATCGAGTACATATTCGTATCATTTTAAAAACCGGTTCAGCGCGCAGAGTGCAAGGTCGATACACATCAGCGATGCAGGGAGCCTCAGGCGTTGTGCGGAATGCGATGTGAAGGAGCTTGCGGTAAAATCTGACCGCTGCACACACAACACAGGCCAGCGGTCTTGCGAGAGTGTCTGTTCAAGTACCGCTGATGGCACCGCGTTTGCCGGCAGAATGTCGAGCTGCTTTAGGCAGCATCATCATCACCGTCCGCGTCCAGACCGTCAATGCTGATGAGAATATGGCTGTCTCCGCCGGAGCCGGACAGCATTTCCATCAGGTTGCCGATGATGCCGAGTTTTGTATCTATCTGCTTGATCCTGGCGGCGTTGCGCTCCATCAAAAGCTTCAAGCCCGCCAGCTGCTCACATATTGCGTCTGCATCCTTCGAGTGCTGCCGAAGCAGCGCATATGGATATTGCTCACGGCACCGCAGGAGGCCGCCGGTGATCCGAAGCGCGTAGTTTAGAACTTTATCGAATTTTTGGATTTTCCGCTGTTCGATGAGAAGCGTGGTAACAAATTTCGCCGTTTTTGCCATGCGCTCTTCCGTCAGAACGGCGGGTGTTGCAACCGGACGGCTGAGGAGCGCCGCGAGAGCTGCCGCCACATTGCCCTTCGACGGCTGCTGACGAAGGAGAAGGTCGATGGCCCGCTCCAGACGGCTTTTTTCCTTTATGATCCGGCCCATGCCGTGAAGTATGACGGTCGAAGCCGATCTGGTCTCAAGGAACACATGCGGCCTTGAATCGAGATAAGCATGCGCTGCTTTCAGGATCTCGTCCTGCAGATCAAGCGGACAGCGTCCAAAAGCCCAGGTGGCGGCCAGAAGGAGGGTGTTGTCCGGCAAGGGGCGGCGGCTGGAGACTGCTGACAGGCAGGCTGACGAAACGACAGCCAGCGCACGGTCCAGGGCCTTGACCAACGCTGCATCAGTCTCTTCGGGCGGCTCGCCATCGAAGTCGAGAAGATGGGCTCGTGTAGATCCGGCTTCAGGCCTGCCAGGATTGATCAGGGCCGCTGTCTTGAGAAAATCACGCAGTCTTGCCGCGTCCCGTAGCTCGAATTCCGGGATAAACGGCCCGAAGGCAGCAATACGATCACTGCCGGTCCACCGGTCGATATGGGCAAAACCGGTTACCCTCTCCGGTACAACAGGCTTCGGCTTGAGCTCTTCTGCAATCTCTTCGAAGGATCGGGGATCATGCTCCAGTGTTGACCAGTCGAGGAAGACAGGACGGGAACGCAGAACGTCCCAGTCGTTCGATGTGACGAAAACCGCCGCCCGCCCCTGTGCCGGCATTTGCCGCAAGGCAACCTCTACCGGCTGGTTGCGAGAGGGGGGAGAGACATCTGTGGTGGTCCACTTCCGGAATTCCGTTCCCTTTCGAAGGTAGAAGGTGACATTGCGGGCACCCGCCGGCCAGCCAAGACCTGTAACCGGTGCGGAAACATATTCCCGGTTTGCCGCAACCAGGGCATTGGCCGGCACGAGGTCGGTCAGCACGACATCTTGACCTTCGAGGACGGCGAGCGAAACCTGTTCCAGACGATCGAGATAATGCGGGATGCCTTGCTCGATGCGGCGCCCGGCAAGCAGGGCACCTGTTGCAGCAGCCTCCCGCGGCATCAGGAGAACCGGTCTGCCACCTGCTGCCGCCGCCACCGCCCTGCGAATGGGTTCCCGCAGTCCGGCTCCAACGGGAGTGGTCAGCAGAACGGCAGAGGCATCGGCAAGGTCCAGCGGTGGAAGGCGCAACTGGACAGTGTGAAGATCAGTCTGTGGCGGCGCCAATGACGTCCATGAACCGTTGTCGAGACGAATGATCTCCTCTTCAACCGGCGGGACATCCTCCAGCAGAAGTTCCCATGCCATGCGGCTCGGGCCCTGCCTGTCGAACTCTGCCATGGGGTTGGCCGCATGTACGGCGGCTTCTGCCTGTGTGAAAAGGGATTGCAGGCCGAAGGCATCGGGTCCGGTTCGAACAACCTTGCCCGTCTCTGCCCGTTCGGGCGCGAAAAGACCGGGGTGACCCTCCAGGGCACGTAATGTCAAAACCTGAAGCACATAGCCATTGTCTGAATGGTCAATGCAGGCAACCCGCATGCCGTCGCGGGGCGCGGGGATGAGGTTCTCCTCAAGTGCGGCCAGCAATGTGGCGACTGGATGCCAGAGGAGGCGAATGGATACGCCGCGTCTGCGCAGGGCATTCAGCAGGAACTCCTGCCGTGTCTCGTCCAGTTCTGCGCGATCGGGAACTATGGCTACGACCTCGTCAGCCTGCGCCGTCAGCGCCAGGGTGGTCGCCTGCCATTGGGCGGCGCGTTCCTTGCCGTCATTTGAAGAGAGCAGGTCCTCCAGCAGGGAGCGGACGGAGATGCGGCGCTTCGGCGCTCCGGTCTTTCCCCAGCCATTGCCACGGCCGATGGGCGAATGCATGGCCTGCGGACCGCCAATGAAATGCGGGGTAACGTCCTTTGCATCGGGATCGTGCATGGCAACAACAACAGTGCCGGTGCCGCCATCGATGATGTTGAGCGCTGAACTTCCGGCTGCGGTCTCGTCGTCCGCGTCAGGCTTTGCATCATGCACGGCAAAGTCGTGCCAGCCATTGATATCCAGTCCGGTAATCCGCCGCATCAGCCGTCTTCCCTGTCCGAGAGGAGATGAAGCAGCGCAACACCCAGATTCTTCAAACCGTCACGCAGGCCGCCGCCCGCCGGACCGAGCGAGAGTGCAGCGCTTTGATGCGAGGTCAACAGCGTGCTGTGATCGCCATCCGTTGGTGTAATCACCAGCATTCCGCCAATGGAGGATATGCTCTTTTGCTGGGTGCGCGGTGCGTCCTTCAGGAGAGCTTCCAGTTCAAGCAGGCGGTGTTCCGGTGTGCTGCCCTGGCTGTTCCAGAGCGGCCAGATGAGGATCGACCTCAGAAAGCTTCGCGCATCACCCACCTTGCCCACGCGAATGCACAGTGGCGTACACCAGGGTTCGAACCCGTGCTGTTTGTGGTCGTAAACTACCTCCACGATCAGCTGTTGCCTTGCAAGATGGATGACCCCGAGTGGATTGATGCTGTCAACCCAGCACCCTCTCACCTGCTCTGACCGGAAGACCACAGGCGAGGTTGCTACAACGCGGGCGCCTTCAATGTTCTGCAGCGCAACGATGACCGAGAGAGCGCAGAACTCGTTCCATGAACGGGTTTGCCAGCGCCACAGCTCGTCCATGATGCGTTTGCGCTTCAGCAGTTTGTTCCATGCGTCCCAGATCGCGAAATAATCAGGATTGTTCAGAAGCACGAAATTGGGTGTGACATCTGCCGGAGCCTCAACAACGCCTTTCGCTGCAAGGTCGATTGCCAGCTGCCGGCAGCGCTTTCCGTAGGCCCGCACCTGAACTTCGCGGCTGCGGCGCGGGCGCTTGTCCGATGGCGCTGGCACATAATCGGACGCAACGCGCCGGGCCAGCCTGGCATAGGCCAGAAGCACCCGGTTCTCGAGCGTGTTGAAGTTTTCCTCCCGGGCGACGGCCATGATCTTCTGCCGGTCGCCCGCTTGCTGGGCAATCGTGTCACCCGGCTGGCGGATGAGCCATGTCATGGACCGGCGGTCCAGTTCCTGCACGCGCGACAAAGGCATTTGCTTGTGGACGCGGCGTAGAATCCGGCGGGGTGTCTTGTCCAGCCGTTCTATGACATTGGGGAGAGCCCGGGCCTGCTTGACGATCTCGTCCATCCTGGGACGTTCATCCGTTTCTGATTTGAGCCAGATCTCCGACAGGTGCCTCCACATCGCCGCAGGGTCGGCAATGACGTCTTCGACATCGCGCAGCCGGGTCCAGACACGCTTGATCCGCGACATCAGAACATCGCCATCGCCCGGCTGAATGCTGGCATCGGGGCTGGCTTCGGATGCCGGTGCATCCGGAATCGCCTTCAGCACCACATGGACAGGGCCCGAGGGCCCTTCAATCACAAGCCCCTTGGCCTGCCGCACCGGAATGGGCGGCAGCCAGGCTTGCCGCTTGCCATCAACATTGGCTACAAACTCGCATGTCCCGGTCCTGCCATCGATACGCGGTCCGCCTGGAACATCCGTGACGATAACCGGTGCGCAGTCTTCCAGAACCTCGACCACAGAAGTCGCGCCGGCAATGTCGAGATAGGATGATCTTGACCGGTCAGACAAGGCCCAGGGACGGAACCAGAGGTCGAGAAACGTCATTGGCTCAATTGCCCGTGGTTCTTGTCATGCCGCGCCAGTTGAACATGCCGCTACCCTCGTTTTGACGTTCGACGATTTCCCCCAAACGCTGTGCAAGGTCGCTGTCGTTCAACTCTTCCCGAAGCAGACGTTGCAGGTCATCGAATATCTCGATGTGATCAGCGATACTCAAACCGCGAAGCTTGGGCATGATCCGCAGCTCGATCTGATCCGCCAGAGGTTTTCTGATATCGGCCGGATGCCCGTTTTCCTGCGGGTAGTTGGCAGCATAGGCGCTCATCGCGGCATGGAGCCGATGCCCGAAAGGGCGCCCGCAATCGTTCATGATCTCTGCCAATCGCCGGATTGTCTTGAGGACCTTGCTTGCATCGCCGGGGGCAAGGTGTGCAGGTTGCCTGATCCAGCTGCGCCAGGTTCCGAAGGAAAGACGCCGGTCTGGCGGTGGCCCGCTTTCGGCTGTCTTGACTTCCGGGAAGTCCTCCGGAGCCGCGAACTGCATGATGTTGCCACGGTCGAGCACCTTGTCGGAAAGCGACTGAGTGCTCTCATCGTCGTTCATCGTGCCGACAAACAGCATGTTGTGGGAGGGGTAAAGACGAACCGGACCTTCCTCACGGCCACGGATGTCGATCGGAATCATGGCATCGCGGCGTGCCTCTTCCGGCAGCTCTTTCCGATACATCGGCCGCGCCTCGAGACGGCTCAGGAACTCCGAGAAATAGTATTCGACGCGAGCGAGGTTCATTTCGTCGAGCAGGACGATCATCATGTCGTCGTGGTGCGATTGCCCGGCAGGAGCATTGGCCGTCAGCCCGAATTGCATTTTGCGCTGTGGAACCGTCTCGTACGATTGCCCGCTAGCGCCACCAGAGGCCAGGCCCGATGTGTTGTATGGATCCAGATGGACCAGCGCCCGGGCCAGATCGGTGGCCCGGAAGCGCTTTTCGATGTAGTTGTAGAAGCCCAGAAGATCCTGCGGGCTGTCCCAGCGGGGTTCGACAGCAAAGGGCAGGAAGCGGATGCCCATCGCTTCGGCGTAGCGCCGCGGCAGCAGGCTTTTGCCTGTTCCGGAGACGCCGGCGAGAACGGTCAACTGGGCATAATCGTTGATCTTGAGCGAGGTATGGAAGGCTTTGACCACCCGGTCCGGGTAAGTCAGGTTCAGCGCGGCAAGATGCTGGCGGACATCATGAAGGGCTTGCTCCTCTCCTGCCGGGCGGTAGGCCGAACGGGTCGTCTTCAGGACGCTGGGTGGTGAGCGCAAGTCTTCAAGAACACGCTCGTCAAAGACGGCGTCCTTTGCGGTTCCATCGCCAGTCTCGGAGCGCAACCGCTCGATGTCTTCCTCGATAGCGGTCTTGCGGCTTTCCAGAGAGCGGACCTTGTCATCAAGGTGCCTGAACTGCTGCAACCTGGCTTCAAGAGGCGCTGTCTGCTGGAGGATGCGGGTGTGGTTTGCCTCCGCTTCGCGCAAGCCGCTGTCCAGTTTTGTCAGCCGGTCTTTCAGTTGCTCGACATCGTTCTGGAGCGCTGCCTTCAACGCTGTCAGTTCCGTTACCTCCCCACGCGCGCCAAGCAGGACGCCACGTTCGGCGCGCAGCTGATCGACTTCGCGCAAGATGGTGTCCTGCTCGGCCTTCAGTTCCGCGATCTTGGCCTCCAGACCGGCAGGGATGTCCTCCATCTTCGCCTTGCGGTCATTGATTTCCTTCTCAAGCCCTGCCAATTCGGCTTGCTTTTTCGACAGGGTGCCGGACAGGTTCTCCAGCTCGGTCCGAACCTGTTCAAGGGCTTCCTGGCGTCCGGCAAGCTCCGTAGCTGCTTCTGCAGCAAGCCGCTTCACTTCATCGATCTGCACCCTTGCATCGGCCAGTCCGTCCATTTCCAGCAGGAGCGACTCCCGCCGTTGCTCCAGTGCGCCGATTTCGGCGGCAATGGTTTCGCGGGCGCCTATCTTGCGATTGATTTCCTCAAGAGCGATTTCCTTCTCAACCAGTTCGCTCTTGCGCCTGCTGATGCGGTCCTCAAGGTCCATCAGGGTCGAAACAAAAGGCATGTTCCGGCGCTGTCTTTCGAAAAGCGATATGGATACGACGCCCACGACTGTGGCGAGAATGGCCGCGAGAAAGATCAGAAGCAGCACGTAGGGACTGGAGGCAAGTATCTCTAGCATCAGTTATTGTCCTTGCGTATTGCTTGCTGCGGGCGTGGTTCCGATTGGCGCCGTGTTCGGCGGAGGTACGGCGGCGAGGCTCTGCCGCAGGGCAGCCAGGGCGGCTTCGAGTTCCGATCGCGTTTTCGTTTGTTGCGCAATGGTCTCGTCGAGAGCGGTCACCTCCATGCCCTTCTCTGCAAGTGTTGCCTTGCGGGCGGTGAGTGCAGTGACTTCGCTCTGGAGGCTGTCGCGCTGAACGGTAAGGCTGCCGATGCTGGTCATCAGCTCCTTCTGCCGCGCCGTTGCAGCTTCCACCTCGCCCGAAACCCTTGCCAGGCCGCTCTGCAGGGCAGTGAGACGGTCGCTCTCGCTTCTCGCGGTCAGCAACTGCTGCCGTGCAGCTGATAGCTGGCTCTCCACATCCGCCAACTGCTTCCTGCCAGCTTCAATGGATGCGTTCAGCGCGGCCAGTTGCGGCCCCAGCTTTTGCAGGCCGTCAGTCAGCGCCTGTTGCTGGGCCATCGTATTTGCGAGATCGTTGGCTGCCGCGACCTGCCGTTCACGCGCTGCTGCGGCGTCATCCTCATCACGCTGGCGCTTGGCAGAGGCTTCATCAGCCGCTTCGCGTGCGGCATCCCTCGCACTCTCGGCGATCTGGCGGTCACTTTGCGCCTTGGCAACATCGTTCAAAGCCTGCCGCAGTTCGGTGGCGGCTTTCGTCAGATCGGACTGCGCCTTTGCAAGCTGGGCATCTGTGTCTTTCTTGGCGGCAAGTGCCCGGTCTTGCTGGTTCTTGATTTCGGCCAATGCAGGCCCGCTCTTCGCCTTGGCGGTTGCAAGCTCCTGCTCGGCCGCCGCCTTGTCTTGCCGCGCCTTTGCCGCATCGGAAAGAAGCCGGTCACGATCCGCCGTAACGCCGGAGATCTGCGTCCTGAGGTCTTTCAGCTCCGCTTCAGCCTTTTCTCGTGCGGCGGTCGCCGTCTGCAGCTCGCTCCTGGCGTTCGCGGCCTCCTGCGTCACGTTTCGCAGCTCTTCGCGCGCATTTTCAAGCGTCTGCAATTCGGCTTCCTTGCTGGCGAGCTGACGGTTCAGATCGACAAGCATGGCGTTGCTTCTTCCCAGGTCTTCCTGCGTCTTGGCGAAATCGTCCTGAAGGTTCCGGTGAGCTGCGATGCGTGCGTCAAGATCGGCGCGCTCGGCACGGGTCTGGTTTTCAGCAGCCGAGACACTCATTTCGCGTTCGCTGAACACCTTGTGGCGCTCCATGAACACGACGATTGCCGCGAGGTTGAACAGGATTGTGACCATCGCGAAAACAAGCGAGATCGCCCACAACGAGGAGCGTTCCGGCTTGCGTCCGGAAGGATCAACGGCGTCCGAGGTCGGAGTCGATGAGTTCAAGGCACTTCTCCATATTGCGGTCTATTTCGGACACCCAGAAGCGGCGGACCTTCCAGCCGCGGGCTTTCATTTCCCTGTCGCGCAGCACATCCGACACCTTGCGGTTGCCATCGGCATCGGTGTGCCAGGCGCGGCCATCCACTTCGACATCGAGTTTCACGCCATTGTGAAACAAGGCGATATCGAGAAACCGGTTGCCGGCCGGATACTGGATTTCGGGCTTCAGACCCCGGCGCACCAGCGCGTTGTAAAGACGCTCTTCCCAGACGCTGTCGAAGCCCTCGCGGCGGCGCTGGCCCGGACTTGTTGCATGATGCGCCAGCCGCCATAGAGGCTTGATCGGTGACTTGCGGGCAGCAGACAGATCGCCGATGACGACACAAACGGCCTTGGCGCGGCTGACCGCCACGTTGAACCTGCGTGCTTCCTTTGCCAGAAAGTTGGTTACCCCGAAGGGCGCGCCTTCCGTGTAGACTGTCGAGAAGAAGATGACGTCAGCCTCGCCACCTTGAAACTTGTCGATGGTGGCGATCTTCAGCCGGACGCGCTTCTGAAGCTCTTCAGGGAGCAGACGGTCGACCGCCCGCCGTATTCCGGCAACCTGACCGACAAAAGGCGACAGTGCGCCGATGGAGCCCTCGAATGTGTGGTCAGACGCCAGAAGCGCAATGCGCCGCGCCGCCTCTTCCGCTTCAGCTTCATTCAGGTTCTGATCGTCGACGCGGGTGGTTTGGCCCTTTACATCCACCCATTCGATGCCCGCCTTGTAGCCTGGAGCCTTCGCCAGCTCGTCGTCATCGCGCCGGCCAGTGAGACGGCCTTGATAAAATTCATCATTCAGATAGCCGATGATGCCCGGTGCCGAGCGGAACTGGTCCGCCAGAAAATGATGGGCTTTGGCAGGCCGCATGTCCGCAAAGCCGAAAAGAGAGTTCTTGCTCTGCGCAATGCGCGCACGTCCTGCTCGCGGTAGCTTGGCCGCATCCATCAACGCATTCTCCTGCTGGAGAGAAAGCTGCGGCACGAAGGAAAGCTGCTCGGGATCGCCCACAACAGCCGCCCGTTTGGCCCGGAAGAACAGTGGCAGTGCCGAGGCAATGTCGCATTGGCTTGCTTCATCGATGATCAGAAGGTCGAAAAGGCCGGCAACCAGCGGGATGCGCGAGGGCACTGACAGGGTGCTGACAGCCCAGACCGGACGGTGCCGCAACAGGAGGCGAGCCTCCTCTGCTGCGAGACTGCGTGCTTTGGTGATGCCGGAGAATTCGAGCTCCTTGATGCCTTCGAGCAGCGTTTTTCGCTCGCCTGCATCAAGGCCAGTAATCTGGGCAAACAGCGGGCGCAGTTCCCCAGTGAGCTTTTCAAGATAATCGGCATCTACTGCGGGAAGGGAATCCCCATCCGGCATAGGCGGCAAGCGCTCCAGATCGGCGTAAAGTTGCGTAAGACGGCGTTTTAGCTCCTCCGGTGTGGCCTTGCCTGGATCGAACGCTGGGGTCCCGCCGGGTTTGTTTTTCCGAAATAGCGAGACAATCCAGTCCGCCAAGCTCCAAAGAAAACGCTTGTCACTTTTCTTGTCATCATGTGTGCCGGAGGAGCCCTCCAGACGCACCAGCCGATCCAGAAGGCGGGCTATTTCCAGCTCGCTTTGCGTCCTCTTTTGGCGAATGGCTTTGGCTTCAGTCAGGGCGCGAGCCTGCTTGAAGCCAGGCATCTCGGTGGCAAGCCCGGAGACGGGCTCAGATGCAGCCAGCAATTTCAGCTCGGCAAGAAAATTGGTGTCGCGCTCTCCCTCGGCATCCCGGCCACGGATGACAACAGGACTATCCCCGCAGATATCCGCCAGGCGGCGCTCCACCTCGTCCAGCGCCTGATGGTTCTTGGACGCGAAAAGCACCGTTTGCCTTGCTGCCACCGCAGATGCGATCACCGAAACAATAACGTCGCTTTTGCCGGTTCCGGGCGGTCCTTGCACCACAGTCAGCGGCTTGGTCAGGATATCGCAGGCTGCGGCGAACTGCCGGTCGGTGAGATCGCGGAGCTGAAGGAGCTTTGCATCATCTTCATCGGGCCCGCTCAGGCCTTCATCTGCGAAAAGCGCCTCCATCGCGGTTCCACGTGTCTCATCAACTGGCATGTCAGCCATCGCAGCAAGGTCATTGGCCGTGCCCTGCGTGTAGGTTCTATCTGCGGGAAGGAACAGGGCGGCAGCGTTGCGGATGCCCTCCTTGTCAGCCGTGATGATATCGTCGAGTTTCCCGGCTGCCAGATTGCCAGCGCCAAGGGTTGCTGCGACATTCCGCAGACGCCGTGTCACAGATCCGAGGTCGCGCTCCTCACCTTCCGGGAAGAGCCGGTCTGTCAGATCTTCTGCCTTCCATCGTTTGCGTGCGGTCACCTTCTTTAGCCACTCGGGATTGATCACCGGGTCGGCTGCTCTAACAATGATCTTGAGGTGATCATGCGTCACCTCCCATTCCGCTGGCAGCAGAAGTGCCGGCAGAACTTCCATGCCGCCCGTGGAGTCCAGTAGCGTCAGGGGATAGCCGATCGCGCCGGTCCGCTCCGGCCTTTTGACGAGCGCCTCTCGAAACGTTTCCGGCAAATTCTCCAATGGCACGCGGACAAGGGCGTTGCTCCACCAGTCTCCCGCAGCCGACACCATCTGCCACGATGTGCCATGGTTTGATGCCAGCTGCAGAATCCTGCCGCGCGGATCGGAGCGCTGCGTTGCAGCGTAATAGGCAAGCAGCTCCCGCCAGATGCCGGACAGCGGCATCTGGCGGGAGGCGGACGCTTCGGGCAGCGGGCTGACGGTTTCAGGCTCCATCCGCGAATACTGGCCACGGACGGCGCGCAGGACTGGCGCATCATCGCTTGCGCGTCCCGGCAGACCCGGGCTGCCGTTGCCGCCCTTCGGATCAGGCCCACCGTTGAAACGGGACAGGACCCAGCGATCTCCAGAGATAATGTGAATTTCGCCGTTTCCGGACAGTTCGTTGAGCGCCTGGAGAATGTCCGCAGCCGATGCCCTCAGTCCCGTAGACTTTAGCCGCCAAAGCAGTTGCTCTTGAGATGCACCCGCAGGATACATCTCAAGCAGGCGGCGGACGCTGGAGGCATACATTTCGACGAACCGGTTTCTTTTATCCGAAAATCCCGCCCCGGCCGCGCGGCGAGCGCTGAGCACGATGGAAACAAGGATGAATCAAAGCAATAGATTGCCTACTTGAAATCTATTGAGCCAGCCCGTGAAGAGCAAGTTGAGATGCGCTTTATTCAGAGTTGAGATTTATATACCGCCATGATGGGAAGCTCGTGGCATGCAAGCCAGTAGCTAACCGCTGCCTGGCTCATCACGCCAGCCCGCTCTGATCGCTTCACGGCCAAACAGCACCATCAAGCGTACCCCAACCAGACGAGACACCAAGTGCTGGATCTCTAACCGGAACAGGGCCCCGGCTTCTCCATCGTCATCCTCAGCCTTGTGCAGGGAACCTATACAAGTCAATGTCTTGCAGATGACCAAGACACGCTTGGCCATGACGAAAGAGAAGCAAGGCCATTTGTCACCACTCGCGGGAGCGGTCCCGCCGGGCCGCTCCCCTTGCTGCATTATGTCTTGGCTCAGACGCCGATGTGGGCGCGGAGCAGCTCTGCGAAACGCTCCGGCTGTTCGACGCAGGGCAGGTGGCCGGCCTCTGCGATTTCCACGAAACGCGCATCCTTGATCTGATCCGCCATGGCCTTCACCAGAGCGGGCGGCGTCGAGGCGTCTTCGGCTCCGGCGATGACGAGGGTGGGTTGCGTAATGCTGGCCAGATCCGCCGTGTAATCCGCATCGCGGATGGCGGCACAGACCTGCGCGTAACCTTCCGCCGGTGTCCGCTCCAGCATGGCCCGCCACATCTGGAAATCTTCGCCGGTCTGATAGCCGGGGGCGAACCAGCGGGAGAGAATGGCATCGCTTATGGAAGCAATGCCTTCGGACAGCACGGTACTGATGCGCGGGTTCCAGAGTTCGGGGGCGCCGATCTTTGCAGCCGTATCGGACAGCACAAGATGCGTCATGGCTTGCGGGCGGCGCAGGGCCAGCCGCTGCATGATCAGCCCGCCAACGGACAGGCCAACGCCCACGAACCGGGTGATGCCATAGTGGTCCAGCAGGACTTCCAGATCATCCGCCATGGATTCTATCGACAGGGTGGGGCGTGCCGCGCTCAGCCCATGGCCGCGCTTGTCGTGCCGCAGCAGACCCCAGGCGGCGGGCAGCCGCGCAACGGCCCTGTCCCAGACCCGCAGATCTGTGCCGAGGGAATTTGCAAACACGAGCACCGGAGCGCCGTCTGCAGCCGGCCGGTAGCCATGATAAAGGCCATCAAGGGCGGTGAAGGTTTCGCGGGTCAATTGGCGGGCTCCTGAAGGGAAAGGTCATCAAGGCAGGACAGGAAAAGCTCCAGCGCAGGGCTTTGCCGGTCCACTTGATAGACGAGGGAAATGTTGGCGGTCTCCTCCACATCGGCCAGCGGCTTGTAGACCACGCCGGGCATGAGGAAATTCCGGATGGATTGCGGCACGACCGCGACGCCCAGCCCTGCCGCAACAAGGCTGACGATCGAGGCAAACTGGGGGGAGCGCTGCACCACATCGGGCGTGATGCCTGCCCTTGCGCATGCCCGGTGCATGGCGGCGGCAAAGCCCGTGTTCGGCGGCAGATGGGTTGCGACGAAGGGCTCGCCGCCAAGGCTGGCCAGATGCACGGGCGTATCGTCCTCTGCCAGTGGATGGTTCTGCGGAATGGCAATCCACAGCCGCTCCTGGCACAGGGTGCGCATCATCACATTGTCCGGCATGTTGGGAAACGGAAGGCGGACGATGCCGGCATCCAGATTGCCGGCCGAAACTTCGGGGATCTGCCTGTCGAGGTCCATCAGCGTCAGGCGAAGCTGGGTGTCGGGTGCCTTTTCCCGGAAGCCGCGCACGAGATTGGTCAAAACACCGTTGAAGGCCGCTGCCCCGATGTAGCCGAGCGCCAGTTCGCCAATCATCCCCCGCCCGGCGCGCATGGCAACGCTTTCGGCCCTTGCCGCATGCCGCAACACGGCCCGCGCCTCCGGCAGCAGCAGCCGCCCCGCCGGAGCAAGGCCGACATTGCGGCGGTTGCGCTCGAACAGGGTTGCACCAATCAGCTCTTCCATTTGCTTGAGCTGTAGTGTCAACTGCGGCTGGGAAATGCCAAGGCGCTCCGACGCCCTGCCGAAATGCAACTCTTCAGCCAGGATAACGAGCAACTCATAGTGCCGAAGTAGAAGCATTTAATAAGTCCATTAGATTTATAATTTCTGATTATAAATCCTCGTGGGCCTATGCACCAGCAAAAAATCTTCGACCGAAGCGCTCCGGTTGCGGGCGGCTGGATGCCACAAGTCAGTACATCTTTGCTGGTGGCGCCCGCTCGCGCTTGCGTGCTAGGAGGCAATCGCTGGTGGGGCGGCACGTATCTAATCTGAACGCGCCATCCACTTCGAGTGCGATGGGCGAGATGCGCGCGCCCGTTGGCGGCGGTAGCCCGTGATCCGGACGCCGGGGCGCCTAGTGGCAATGCGGGGGGGGGGGCGTCCGGCCAAGACTGTGTTTGCAGGGCTGTCCGTATTCCGGATGATCAACAGGGCCCGGCATCCATCCCGAAATATGGGACCTTCTGCAACCGGCCCAACCCTTCAGCCGTTATCCGCTCCGTTCTCTGAGGCTGCCTTCAGTTTGTGGCCCACGGCGACTATGGCATCCAGCGCGGGGACCAGCTCCTCGCCGAGGGGCGTCAGTGCATATTCGACGGAAGGCGGCGAGGTGGGCTGGATGGTGCGGGTCAGGACGCCCTTGCTCTCCAGCTCGCGAAGTCGCTGGGAGAGAACCTTGGCCGAAACCGGCGGGATATCCAGCCGCAACTCGCTGAACCGCCGCGGCCCGGCACGCAGATGCCAGATCACATTCGGCGCCCATGCCCCGGCAATGATGGCCATGCACTCGGTCAGGGCACAGGGGGTGGGCGGCCGTGCGCTGTGGTTCTTGCGAAGTTTCAGGCTCATGTCTGGAACCGGCCGCTGCCTTGGCTGTTCGTGGGGTTACTGCGGAGAAACCTGATAATCAGGTAACTGATAGAAACCAGGTTGGCAAGGGAAACCGGAATGCCTAACCTCCAGCCATCAACAGCGAGGACCCTTCTCATGAAGCTCTATTACAAGCCCGGCGCGTGTTCCATGTCATCGCGGATCGTTCTGCATGAACTTGGACTGCCCTTCACGTCAGAAAAGGTCGATACCGAAGCCGGCCTGACCGGCTCTGGCGCCGACTACCTCAAGATCAATCCGAAGGGCTATGTGCCCGCGCTGGAAATCGAGGGCGGTGCCGTTCTGACGGAAAATCCCGCGATCCTGCAGTTTCTGGCCGACAGCCATCCGGAGGCCGGCCTTGCGCCTGCCCCGGGCACCGTAGAGCGTGCGCGCCTGCAGGAATGGCTGAACTTCACCGCTTCGGAACTGCACAAGGCATTCAGCCCTTATTTCCGCAGCAAGCCGCTCACGGATGGGGAGAAGGCGGCGGCCTCAGCCCAGCTGGAGCGGCGCATCGGTGATGTCGAGCACGGGCTGGCCGATGGCCGGAGCTTTATTCTGGGCAGCCAGTTCAGCGTCGCAGATGCCTATCTGGCCGTGGTGCTGAACTGGACCCGTTTCATCGGCGTGGACCTGGCACGCTGGCCGCATGCGGCCGCCTATCTGGCCCGGATTTCGGAACGCGCATCGGTGCGGCAGGCGATGCAGGAAGAAGGCCTGCCCGGCGGAGAAGCCGCATGACACAGGCTTTTCACGAAGTCTACGCGGTTCTCCAGGACTATTTCGACGCCCTGTATTTCTGCGACACAGGCATCCTGCAGCGCGTCTTTCATCCCAGGGCAATCTATGCCACCGCCGATGAGACGCCGCTGCTTTACCGCACCATGGAAGAGTATGTCCCTGTTGTCGCGGCCCGGCAGTCACCGGCTTCGCGAGGCGAGCCGCGCCGCGATCACATCGATGCCATCGAGCTGGCCGGAGACAACACGGCCTTTGCCCGGGTGCGCTGCTCGATCGGGCAGCGGGACTTCGTGGATTTTCTGACCCTTGTGCGCAGCGAGGGGCAATGGAGGATCATCGCCAAGGTCTTTCAGATCATCGAGCGCCAGCCTTAGTCCCTGTTTTTGTTTTCTTTCCGGGCAAACTCCAAGGAGCCGCCATGCCTTACGTGAATATCAAGATCACCCGTGAAGGGGCAACGGCCAGCCAGAAGGCCCGTCTCATCGAGGGCGTGACCCGCCTTCTGAGCGATGTGCTGGACAAGAACCCGGCAACGACCTTTGTCGTCATTGACGAGGTGGCAATGGAAGACTGGGGCATCGGCGGCCTTCCGGTTGCCGAATACCGCAAGACCCTCGCCCGCGGACGGGCCTGAGCGTCTCCCTCCGGCGTCTTCATGCCGTTGCCTCCCAGCCCCTGCGTTGTGGCTGGTAATAGGCAAAGCCCCCAAACTGTGCTGAGATAGGCGGGTTGAAGGGCTTTGCGGAAACGGGGAGGACGCCATGGAGCCGCTGACGACGACTCAGCACCGGCCGGTGCCCGTCGAGGAGCTGCAGGCGGACCTGAACAGGGTCTGCGGTGCCTTTTCCCTGCAAACCAAGCGGCCGGGCGGCGTCATCCATGGCGAGGTCTCCGGCCGCCGCACCGGGCCATTCGACACAGCCGCCGTTGTTCTCGATGCATCGTCCGTCGTGCGGGATGCGCGGGCGATCCGGCGGGCGCCGGGCGAGCATTTCTTCCTGATCGTGCAGGAGACCGGCTGCTGCCGGATCGCTCAGGAAAGCCGCTCCACCTTGCTGTCAGCCGGGGACATGTTCCTGGCCGACGCGGCCAGGCCTTCGGAATTCTCATACGGCACCGTCCAGTCCAGGCAGATTTCCCTCCATCTGCCGCGGGACGAGATTACCGGGCGTTTCGGCCATGCCTGCGATGGCGGCCTGCCCATTTCCCGCAGCGATCCGCTCTGGCTGGCGATGCGGGCGGTTCTTTCCAAGATGTCGGCCGGTCCGGGTGCCCATACCGAACTGGGCGAGGCCATGTTCAGCCTGCTGGGCGCTTATGTCAGTTCCATGCGGGCAGGTGGTCTGCCGGAACGCGGCACCGGGCTTCTGTCCCGTGCCCTGCAGCTGATCGACCGCTACAGATCCGATCCGGCATTCGGGCCGCGGGAGCTGGCGATGCGGCTCAATGTGTCCGAACGCACGCTGCAGCGCCATTTTAAGCCGCTCGGTGAAACGCCGGGCAGGCGCCTGCTTGAGCGGCGCCTTGCCCTTGCCCACGCAAGGCTGACGGGTGGCCGCGGCCGTCCAGGCGAGACAGTCACCTCCATTGCGCTAGACTGCGGCTTCAATGACCTGTCTTATTTCCACCGTGAGTTCCGCAAGAAATACGGTGCAACTCCAAAGACTGCCGCCAACGGCAGCTGACGGTTTTTTGCAATGGCCCTGTCGGCTTCGTCCAAGTTTGATGGCCAGCCCGCTTGCACAATCGGATCCCTGAAGCCTTCCGGTGGCCGGAAGCTTGAGCTTTTCAAGGCGCGATGCGTCAGCATCAGCGGCCTTGGGACAACAGCAAAAAACAAGAGGGAACACGGATGAAACTGACAAGACATCTTGCGTCCGGAGCATTGGCTCTCGGACTGGGTGCGGGGCTTTTGGCCTCTGGGGCAGCAGCCCATCCGCTCGATGGACTGACGGCGGAGGAATATCAGAAGATCAACCAGATCCTGCGCGATCAGAAGGTCGCGGATGATGACACGCTCTATCCGCTGATCGAGCTGAAGGAGCCGCCGAAGGCGGATGTTCTGGCCTGGACCGAAGGCTCCAGCCTCGACCGCAAGGCAACCGTTTACTTCACCAATGCCGGCGGCTTTGGCGAGGCGGTCGTCAACATCACGCAAGGCACGGTTGAGAGCAACGGACAGGCCGCAGGCCAGCCTATGGTGCTTTTCACGGAGTTCATCGACGCGCTGGAGGGCGCTCTCAGCCATCCGGAGATGGTGGCGGGCCTTGCCCGGCGCGGGGTGAAGCCGGAAGAGGCCTTCTGCCTGCCTCTCACGGGAGGAAACTTCTTTACTGAGGAATACACGAACTCCCGGCTGATGAAGGTGCCCTGCTACAAGGTGCCGGACGGCTCCAACTTCTATGCCAAACCTATCGAGGGGCTGTTTGCCATCTACGATATCGGCAAGAAGGAGGTGCAGCGTGTCATCGACACCGGAGCCATTGCGCTGCCTCAGGATGGCTGGGGCTATACGGAGGAGGAAGTGGCCGCGCGCCTGCCGCTGCGCCCGAAGTCCAATTCCGCCACACTGTCGCAGGAGGGCGGCCCCAATTTTACGGTCAAGGGCAGCCATCTTGAATGGGACATCTGGCGCTTCAACTTCCGTGTCGACAAGCGCCCGGGCCTCGTGATCTCCAATCTGGATGTGAATGATCAGGGAACATGGCGGTCCGTCATCTATCAGGCGCATCTGTCCGAGGTCTTCGTGCCCTATATGGACCCGACCGAGGGCTGGTACTGGCGCACCTACATGGACAGTGGTGAATATGGCTTCGGCCTGTTCCTGAGCCCGCTGCGGGCCGGGATCGACTGCCCGAAACATGCCACCTTCCTTCCGGCGACCATTGCTGATGACAAGGGGGCACCGCTGGTCATTCCCGACGCCATCTGCGTCTTCGAGCGCAACACCGGTGATCCGGCCTGGCGGCATTTCGAGGTCTTCGCCCAGACCCCGGAGACGCCTGTTCCGGCAGAAGGGCGGCCTGCAACGGAGCTCGTGGTGCGCACCGCCTCGGAAGTGGGCAACTACGACTATCTCATCGATTACCGCCTGCAGCAGAACGGGCAGATCAACATCTATGTCGGGGCCACCGGGCTTGATGCCGTGAAGGGCGTTGTTTCCGCCTCAATGAAGGATGCGACGGCAAAGGAGGACACGGCATATGGCACGCTGATCGCGCCCAATCTCGTCGCGGCCAATCACGATCACTATTTCAACTTCCGCATCGACTTTGACGTCGATCAGCCGGTGAACCACTTCTCCACCATGGACATCGTGCCTGCGAAGCTCGACCCGTCCTCACCGCGCAAGTCGATGTGGACGGTCGAGCACAACATGCCGAAGACTGAACTGGAAGCGCGTTACAAGATCTCGGCCATGCAGCCGCGCTACTTCCATATCTCGAACCCCTCGCGTGAGGGCTACCTCGGCCATGAGCCGGGCTGGATGATCCATCATGGCAATGTTGCCTATGGGCCTTTCGACTTTGCCAACGATCCGCCGATGAAGCGCAACGCCTACATCGAATACTCGGTCTGGAATACGGTCCATGATCCGGAGCAGCGCTATGCGGGCGGCAAGTTCGCCATGCAGAGCGACGGTTCGGATACGCTGGCCGAATGGGTGAAGCAGGACAGGAGCCTGATGGGGCAGGACATCGTGACCTGGTTCAGCGCCGGCTTCCACCACATTCCCCGCATGGAGGATTGGCCGGTCATGTCGACGGAGTGGAAGACCGTCCACATCATGCCGCACAACTTCTTCGCCCATAATCCGGCCCTGACGCTCAGAAAGGACTGAGTTAAGGCCCGCTTCGGGCGCTGGAACGAATGGCCGGGCTCCGCAGAGGGAATCCCTCCGGAGCCCGGCGCATAAGCGCTTCAGGGCATCATCACGGCAGACCGCGTTCCTCGATGCTGCTGCCGGCGGCGGATTTGCGGATGTGGAAGCCGTTGGGGATGGCCTCCTGCACCTGCGGCACGTGGGAAATCAGGCCGACGGCCCGGTTCTGGCTGACCAGCGCTCCCAGCACCTGCAGCACCTGATCGAGTGTGCCGGAGCCATTTTCCGTATCGAGACTGCCAAAGCCTTCGTCGATGAAGATCGTGTCGAGCCTCACCTTGCCGCTAGCGCCTTCCACAACATCGGCAAGGCCAAGTGCGAGGGCGAGGGCGGCAATGAAGCTTTCCCCGCCCGAGAGCGTGCCTGTGCCCCGTGCCTTGCCCGTGTGCATGTCGAAGACCTGAATGCCAAGGCCGCGCTTGCCGGCGCCCGTGCCGTCCATGTCGCGCTCCAGCCGGTAGCGGCTCGCCGTCATCGGCGCCAGCCGCAGGTTGGCCGCCTCCAGCACCTGATCGAACATGGCGCCGATGGCAAAGGTCTCGAGTGTCAGCTTTTGCGGGTTGGCGCCATTCACAAGTGCTGAAAGGGCGCGCAAGGGGGCTGATTCAGCCTCCGCGGCTTTTGCCTTCCCGATCATCGCGGACAGGGAAGTCTTGACGCGCTCGAGGTGCGCCGCCCGGCTGGCTGCCGCTGCGCGCTCTTCTGCTGCGAGCGTCAGCTTCGCGGTCAAGGCTGCATGCTCCGCGCGCAGGCGGGCAGTCTCCGGGCGGCTGGCATCACCAATCGCCAGCACCGCTGCCTTGGCCGCGTCTTCCGCACTCCGGTGTTCGAGCCAGAACGCTTCGACAGCTTGTCTGTCGGCTTCAAGCGTTGCGACCGCCGGTTTGAGAGACTGGAATGCATCAAGGCTCAACCCCGCAGCGGCAAGCCTTGCGGAAAAAGCCTCCTCTGCTTTCTGCTGCCGCTCCTGACAGCTCAGATGCTGCGTTTTGGCGTTCTCGAGGTCGCGTGCAGCCGCCAGTGCCGTTTCCCGTGCTGTCCGGGCAGCTGTTGCGGCTGCCATCTGCCCGGCCACGAGCGTGTCCAGCGCCTGCGAGGCCTTGTTGAGGGCTGCTAAAAGGGCCTGAGTGCTCCTGAGGGCTGCGGGCACGTCCGCGAGCTGGCTGTCCCTGGCGCTGATCGCTGCCGTTGCCCTGTTGCGGCTCTCCTCGAACTGGTCCCGCAGCCCGTCACGCTCCAGCTCCAGGGCCGCCAGCTGCCGGTCCAGCGCGGCAAGACCGTCTTCGGCGGAAGCAGCATCTGCCTCGGGCCCGAGCGCGCTGAGCGCATCAGCCAGCTGTTTCAGCTGTCCGGCCAGACGCGGCGCAGGCTCTTCGGGCTGTGCAAGCGCGGCAAGGCGCGCCTCCCGCTCCGCCAGTGTTGCCTTAAGGCCTGCCAGCTTTTCAGCGGCCTCGCCCACCTCGCGGCTTGCAGCCTCCCATGCGGCCTTTGCCGTCCGGAAGGCCGTGTCCAAGTTTGCGTTTGCGGCTTCGCCCGTGGCGGGGGCCGGGTGCTCGGTTGCGCCGCAGACGGGGCAGGGCGAGCCCGGCTCCAGCCATGCGGCCAGATGCAGCGCCTGTGCACCCGAAAGGTTCTGCTCTGCAGTATCTAGATCCAGATGCGCCTGTCCGGCCCTTTCCTGGGCTGCGGCATGAACAAGCCGCTGCCGCTCTTCCGCGTTGCGGGCTGCAGACACCTCCTCAAGCGCTCTGGCATAGGCGGATGCTGCCGCATGTCTTGCGTCAAGCTCCCGGTGCTGTCCGGTGAGAAGGGCGCGCTGCCTTTCCGTCTCGCGCTGCACCTTCTGGGTTTCCTGCACCCGGTCACGCTCCTGCCGCAGGCCGGCAAGCCTGCCCTGTGCCGTCTCCAGCTTGGCAGCAGCATCTTCCTGGGCCTTCAGCGCGGCAGTGGCCGTCTCTTCGCTTCCGGCAGTAGCTTCCAGAACACGGCCGTAGCGGACGAGCTCATCCTTGCGGCGGCGCAGTGTTTCCACTTCGTCAGACCGCGCCTCCTCGCGCTTGAGGGCCGCCTCTGCCTCTGCCGCCGCTTTTGCGGTTTTCTCTGCGCTCTCTGTTGCAAGGCGCAGAGCTCCGGCCGCCTTCGCGGTTTCTGCCGATGCGTCTTTCACCCGCTCTTCCGCGTCAAGGAGGCCGCGCGCAAGGTCTGCCTGCCGTACCAGCCCAGCCAGCGCTTCAATCTTCGGGCGCCGTGCTTCCATTTCCGCCAGCCGCGCCTGTGCCTGAGCCGCCGCGTCGAACTTTTCCTCAAGGGTTTCGGCAAGCCGCAGGCGTTTTTCGGCGGCTTCCGTTTCGGCTTTTGCTGCCGTAAGGGCAAGCTCAAGCCCGGCAAGATGCGCCTGAGCCGCTTCGATGCCCTCGTCCAGCGCATCGAAGCTTTCGAAGCCTTCCGCATTCAACTGCCGGGCGGACAGGGCAAGCTCTTCGCGCACATGCCGCTCGGCAGCCTCGGCTTCCGATTTCAGATCCGCCATGAGCGCCTCATAGCGGGAGACATCGAAGAGCTCGCGCAGGATTTCCAGCCGCTCCTTTGTCTTGGCAGCCAGAAACGCCTCAAAGCGGCCCTGCGGCAGCAGCACGATCTGGCGGAACTGCCGCGCGCCATAGCCGAGCAGATCCTCGATGGCCGCATCCACATCCCGCACCTTCTTTTCGGCGATGATGCGGCCGCGCTGCGCTTGTGAAATCTCCTCCGGCTCCAGGCCTGTGGCATCGAAGAGATAGGCTTCATGCGCGCTTCGGGTTTCGCCGCCGCCCCGGGTCTTGAGGCGCATCTGTTCCGGGCGGCGCAGGGCGGCATAGCGGCGCTCTGCGATGTCGAAGACAAATTCGACTTCTGTCAGCATGTCCGCATCGGCATGGTCCGAGCGCAGCGAGGAGGTGTCCTGTTCCGCCTTGGCGGCCTCGCCGAAAAGGGCGAAGGTCATCGCGCTGAAGATCGTCGACTTGCCCGATCCTGTCTGGCCATAGATGCCGAAAAGGCCGGCATCGACTGCCTTGCGGAAGTCAATGGTAACCCGGCCGGGGTAGGGGCCGAAGGCCTGGAGGGTGAGCCTGACCGGCCTCATTGCGCGTCCTCCTTCATGCGCAGGCGCTCCAGCGCTGCGCCGAGAACCTTCAGTTCCGCCTCAGAAAGGCGGCCGCCGCGTACCAGCTCAAGGAAGTCGCCCATCACCGTCACCGGATCGGCCGCTGCCACCGTATAGCTTGCAGACTTCATCTCCGGCGCGCGCTGATGGCGCTCGTAGACAAGTTCGCATGCATTGGGAAACACCTCCCGCAGCCGCTTCATGCCATCGATCACCGGCGCCTCGTCGGTGAGAATTGCCTTGATGAAATCACCCGAGGGCGGCGCCTGAAGCAGCTCCGCATGTGTACCCTTCAGCACGCGCACGCGGCGCAGCGGGGCGAAGGGGATTTCCTCGACTGTGGTCTGGCCGCCGGCATCCAGCTCGACAAGGCTCATGGATTTCTCACAGTCTGCCTCATCGAAACCGAAAGCCAGAGGCGATCCGGAATAACGGATATGGGGTGCTCCCACCTCCTGCGGCCTGTGCAGATGCCCGAGCGCGACATAATGGGCGCCGTTGAACACCTCCGTGCTGACGGTCTCGATGCCGCCGGCCCGGGTCAGGGGCCGTTCGCTTTCGCTGTTGGAAGCTCCGGCCACAAAGGCATGGGCGACCGCAACCCAGCGCGCCCCTTCGGGCAGATGGCTGCGGGCGCTGGTGATCTGGGCGCGCAGCACGTCTTCCGGGCTTTGCAGGGAGTCGTCGGAAAAACACTCGCGGGCGGCGTGCTCATAGGCGAAAGGCAGGCCGGTGAAGGCCACCGGTCCTGCCGCATCCTTCAGAACGAGCGGCATCTCGCTGGCGCTGATGACACCCCGGATCAGGGCGCGGCGTGTGTCGGTCATGACGGACATCGCGGCAATGCGGTCACCGGAATCATGATTACCGGCGATCATCACCACCGCGGCGCGGGTCTGAGAGGCGACCTGTGAGAGGAAGGCATTGAACTGGCGGACGGCAGGGGCAGGCGGGGCGGCCCGGTCGAAAATATCCCCGGCGATGACAAGGACATCTGCATCCCTGGACACAAGCGCATCAAGGATCTGCCCAAGGATGGCATCATGATCTGCCTCCAGCGGCAGGCCGTTGAACTGCCGCCCGAGATGCAGATCTGCCGTATGGAGAATCCTCATGCGCGCACCTGTCAGGTTTTGAACGCATGAGGTTTAAAGGCAGACCGGCCGCTTCGTCTACCTGCAGTATGTCCCGGCCCGCCGGCCAGACACTCAGTCAGTAATTCGCGGGTGGATCGCTCGCCGGAAAGGACTCGTCGCTTTCCTCATCGACCTTGTCCCATTCTTCCGGCGGATCTTTCATCTCCTGCGGACCGGCGTTGCGGATATCCGGATAGTCGCCCGTATCTGGGTAATCACCCGTATAAGCAGGAGCAGTTGCGGCGCGATAGAGAGCAAAGCCGGCAAGGGCGGCGAAGCCAAACCTGCAGAGAGTGTATATGCCGTGCATAGATTTATCTCCCTGGTCAAATATTAATCTGACCTTTCTTTGTTGTGCGGAAATATTTCATGCGAGTATATCCCATTACCGCAGGCCAAAAAATGACAGGATTGCCACGATGATAACGATCAGGCCGACCACATAAATAATGTTTCTCATGATGAAGTCCTCTCTTTTGCTGGAGATGTGACAGGATACGCAACCGGCTTCCTCTGAGGTCCAACAAATGGCGGCGGAGAATGTTCCGGCGGTCCGGGTTTGGGGCCCTCAGGGTAAAAGCACGCGCTCGCGTGACCACAGCCGCAACTCGCGGCAGCGAACGACAAAGCTGGCGCCTGTGCCTGTCTCCAGAGGCACTACGCCTTCGTCAGCATCGGTTGCGATCCCAGCGGCCTGAAACAGGGGCGCTGCGCCCGGTGTGTGGCCGATGAACTTGCAATGGGCGAAGGCATCGGTGACGAAGTCCCTGCCCGGCGCTTCCTGTGCCAGGAGGTCTGACCCCTCCGGCGTCAGGACCAACGCCACCGCATCGAAGAGCACAGAGGGGCCACCGTCGATAAGATGTGTGACGGGAACGAAGCTGCCATTACCAGCGGTGATCCCGCCAGCCTTGCGGGCTATGATTTCAAGCTTTGCGCCCTCCGCTTGAAGGGCCGTTCTTAGCTCCTGAAGCAAATTTCCGTCTGCGCCGTCGCAGGTCAGCACCCCCACCTTGCGTCCGGCAAAACTCGCCGGCGCGTTCTTCAAGATGCTGAGGGCGGGAGAGGGCGGCAGATCACGCGGAGGCACGGCAGCGTCCGCCGGTTCCGGCATAGGGTCGATGCCGAGCTTGCTGGCCACCTTTTCGGCCAGCGGGCCGTCGATGTTGAGCAGATGTGCCACCATGCGTTCGCGGATCACCGGCATCTCGCATTTCGACAACTCGAAGATCAGTGCATCCGAAATGTGCTTCTGCTCCACGGCCGTCTGGCTCAGGTAGAATTGCCGCGCCTGGCTGTAATGATCGGCAAAGCTCTCCGGACGCAGGCGCTGCTTGGGGCCCTCCACCTGCGCGGGATAGGTCCTGATGCCGGTTACCGGATCTTCGCGCGGCCCTTCGCCCCAGGAGTTCGGCTGATAATTGGCCCGTCCCCTCGGATTGTGCATGGCCATATGCCCGTCCTGCTGAAAATGTGCGAAGGGGCATTTGGGGGCATTCACCGGGATGTGGGTGAAGTTCGGGCTGCCAAGCCGTTTCAGCTGGGTGTCGAGATAGGAGAAGTTGCGTCCCTGCAGCAGCGGATCATCGGAAAAGCCGATCCCCGGCGGGACGTTCTGCGTCATGAAGGCGACCTGTTCGGTTTCGGCGAAGAAGTTGTCCGGCATCCTGTCGAGGATCATCCGTCCCACCGGGACAGGTGCGAGGATTTCTTCCGGAATGATTTTGGTCGGATCCAGCACGTCGAAATCGAAACTGTCTGCGAAATCCTGGTCGAACAGCTGCAGGCAGAGTTCCCACTCCGGGAACTGTCCGGAAGTAATGGCGTCCCAGAGATCCCGGCGATGGAAATCCGGGTCGGCGCCATTGATCTTCAACGCCTCGTTCCAAAGCACCGACTGCATCCCGGACTTCGGCTTCCAGATAAACTTGACGAAGGTTGACTTGCCTGCCTCTGACAGGAGGCGGAAGGTGTGGACGCCGAAGCCCTCCATGAAGCGGAAGGAGCGCGGTATTGCGCGGTCGGACATGACCCACATGATCATGTGCATCGATTCCGGCGTCAACGAAATGAAGTCCCAGAAATTATCGTGCGCCGATTGCGCCTGCGGAAAGGCCCTGTCGGGTTCCGGCTTCACGGAATGGATCACATCGGGGAATTTGATCGCGTCCTGAATGAAGAAGACCGGGATGTTGTTGGCCACCAGATCCCAGTTGCCTTCCTTCGTATAGAATTTGACGGCAAAGCCCCGCACATCGCGCGCAAGGTCAAAGCTGCCCTTCGAGCCTGCCACCGTGGAAAACCGGACGAAGACGGGCGTGATTTCGCCCGCGCGCTGGAAAATGTCCGCGCTGGTATATTCGGCCAGCGATTTGTAGGTCTCGAAATAGCCATGAGCTCCATAGCCCCGCGCATGCACAACGCGCTCGGGGATGCGTTCATGGTCAAAATGAAAAATCTTCTCGCGGAAATGCTGGTCCTCCATCAACACGGGCCCGCGTGCGCCGGCCCGCAGCGTGTTCTGATCATCCCCCACCGGCGTGCCTTGTGCCGTGGTCAGAATGTCCATGCCGTCCTCGGCGGTCTGGTGAAGTTCTCCGCCCTCGCCCCGGGTGAGTGTCTGGTCATGGATCCTCGCGGACCGTGCGGTTGGGTGCTGCTGGCTCATCGGTCTTCTCCGCTCGCTGGCTTGAGAAAGGTTGCCCTTTCCATTCCTGCGGAAGGGCGGCGTCAGTTGAGGGCGGGGTGCCCGCCCCCTGATGGGGGCGGGGACGGGCACCGCAAGGTCAGTTCGCCCGCGGGGCTGCTGAACGGCCAAGCGTCTCCGGATTGGTCTGGTCGTATTCCGGCAGGGCTTCGATCTGGTCACGGGTCCAGGGCAGATAGACCCGGGTCTCGCTGTTGTTGGCATAGACCGTCAGATCAGACACCGGTATGGCAACGCGGCGTTGGCCGATACCGAGAAAACCGCCCACATCGAGAAGCACATGAGTGATTGTCCCGGGCGTGGCTGAGGGAGACGGCGTCGGCTGCACCGTGCCGGAAGGTCCCGTAACGGAGCCGCCGCCCGTTGTGCCACCGGTGCCCGGCTGTGCCTGCTGGCCCGGCATGCTGCCGGTGCCACCCGTCTGACTGTCTGGCGACATGCCGGTTCCGGTGGTGGTGTCTGTGCCTGCCGCCGGAGGCGTGCCTGCCGTGCCGCCCGGACTGGTGCTGGCCGGGGGCGGAGCCGCACCGGAAGCACTGGAGTCAATCACGAGGTCCTGCACTGAGCCGATTGAGTCACCCGTGGCGTCATAGATGGTCGCGCCAATCAGATCTTCTGCCGTCAGCACGATATCCTGACGCGCATAGCCTTCAGGCGCAGTGAAGCCTGGCGTTGCGCCCGTGTTTGAGCCTGTTCCCGGCGTCGTCTGCTGCGTTCCGGGCTGGGTGCCGGGCTGCGTACTGGTCTGGGCAAGAGCGGTGGTTGCGGCGAAGGCCGAAACCAGCATGGTTGTCATAAGCAGCTTTTTCATGGGTATCTCCTTGGTGAAGCTGCCGCAGCGCGGCGGCAGCGCGGGGTTGCAGCGCAGGGACATGACGGCGGGCGCAACCCGCCTCTCTCCCCGCGTTTCGTGCGGGGGTGGTCCGGCACCGGAATGTGTGTCAGGGCTTAGCGGCCGGCCGTGAGATCGGCGGCACTGCGCTCAAGGAAACGCCGCGCGGTTCCGTCAAGATGCTCGAAAAGCCAGTCGGCCATATCCTGCTCTTCCGTGAGGATCTTCTGGAAAACGGCAATGGCAGGTTCGTCGCCCAGCTCGCGGGCGGCTGCGATCAGCACCTTGTAGGCCGCAATCTCCATGTGTTCGAACGTGTAGCTGGCCATGCCGCCCTTTACGACTTCGTCGCTGGCGAAGAGCCCGCTCAAAGCCTGGCCACTGGCCGTCATCTTGCCCATCACATCCTTGACGGTGGAGGTGTCTGTTGCCCGATCCTCCAGAAGCTTGCGCAGGGCATCCTCCTGGCGCTCGGTCTCTGTGATGTGCTGCCGGATCCGGGCGCTGAGCTCGGGATAGTTCTCCAGCCTGGACATCATGCCCCGCATCATGGTCAGGGCCTGTTCCTCCATGGCGTGCGCGTCGCGCAGCCAGGAGAGATAGTTTTCGCGGATCTCTTCCATAGGGTGTTCCTTTGTTGGCTGCCGTGTCTGTGGGGCAGGCCGCAGGGGGGGACGCTCCCCCCCTGCGTTCCGTGTCAGCGGCGGCGGTTGTCCCAGCCGCGGCGTGAAGCCTCGGAGTGGCCTTCGTAGTCACCGAACCAGCCGCCCTGGCCGTGGTCCCTGGAATGGTCATCATCCCGGTGACGCGAATAGCGGCGGTCATCATCGCCATAGCGGCTCGAGGACCGGCCATAGCTGCCGCGCTCGTCCTGCCCGCGGCGATGCTCCCACCCACGACGGGAAGCTTCCGAATGGCCCTCATGGTCACCAAACCAGCCACTCTGACCGCGGTCATGGGAGTAGTCCTCATAGTGGCCGCGGGATGAACGGCGATCGTCGTCGTCGTCCTCATAGCGGCTCGATGAACGGGAATAGGAGCCACGTCCGCCGTCCTCGCGGCGGTGTTCCCATCCGCGGCGGGATGCCTCGGAATGGCCGCGCGGGTCACCGAACCAGCCGCCATGGCTGTGCTCGCGGCCATACTCGTCATCACGGTGGCTGGAGTAGCGGCGGTCGTCTTCGTCGTGGCGGCTGCTGTAACGCCCGTTGTGGCCATCGTCGCTCATGAAGCGGCCATAACGGTCACGCTCACGGTGGGTACTGCCGCTGTGGCGTCCATAGCCACGGTGATCCTCGTCACTCACGAAGCGTCCACGGGAGTCGCGTTCGGGCATGTCGTCGTATCTCGGCATTTTATCCTCCTTCGGAGTTTCCAGCCCCTGCCACATGGTTTGCACGGGAAAAGTGCAGGGAGCAGGTCTGGTCCGGCACCATGCCGGGGTGGGACGGAAGCCTTAGACTGAGGATGGCAAATGCGCAGAGGCCAGTTGCCGCTGCCGCCGTGCCTGTCTGCTTCCGTCTGTGCCTGCCGTGTCCGGCATGCGACTGGTTCAACAGGCAGCTGGGCAGGATGTTCCTGACTTCGGGCAGATCATTTGAAAAAGCGGGAAAACCCGGCAGGATCTCTTTGCGGAGGCAGGCGGAAAATGCTTATCCTGTTGAAAGAAAGTGAGTTTTTTCCTGGAAAACGTACAGGCTCTGTCCTGCTGACATGCCATACGGCGGAGCTGCTGCTCCGCCGTATGTTCCGGTTGAAAACGTACGCTAACCGCAGATCCAGCCTTTAGGTCAGGTTAGAGCGGGGGGAGGGGCGAGCGTCCGCGCAGCCGTTCACGCCGTGTCGTTTCGGCAGTGTCATAGTTCCAGCCTTCAGCCTCGAACCGGGTTCTCAGATCGCCAAAACCAACCGCTGGTACCTGATCGAGAGCGGCAATCACCTCGGCCCGCCGCTCTTCCGGGAACCGGACGGTCAGCGCCACATTGCCGCGCCGCATGGCTTCGTCAAAAACCGGGGCATCGCTGTCACTGACGCCCATATCTGTCAAAGCGCCGATGGCACTTCCAGCGACGGCCCCGCCGACCGCACCGGCGGCTGCGGTTGCAAGCCAGCCGGCTGCGACCAGCGGACCGATGCCCGGGATGGAAATTGCACCAAGCCCGGCGAGTAG
Organism: Pannonibacter anstelovis; assembly: GCF_036881715.1. Taxonomy (NCBI): domain Bacteria; kingdom Pseudomonadati; phylum Pseudomonadota; class Alphaproteobacteria; order Hyphomicrobiales; family Stappiaceae; genus Pannonibacter; species Pannonibacter anstelovis. The sequence goes on along the minus strand of NZ_JBAKBF010000004.1, from coordinate 348,879 downwards.
CCCCGCCCCTGCGCCGGCGACCGATCCGATCCCCGCTCCTGTTGCCGTTCCAGAAGCTTCATCATTCGGCGCAGCTGCCGGCTCGTAGCTGTCCTGTAGGCTGCTGCCGCCAACCAGCGATACATCAATATGGCCGCCTCTGAGTGCCGTCAGCTTGGCATGGGCACGTTCGGCCGCGGCTAGATCCGGATAAACTCGTGTTACAACGGGCATTGCAGTTCTCCTTGGTTGTCAAAGTGCGCTTCGTTACTGGGCGGGCTGGTTACTGCGCTGCGGGCGTTGTGACGACATTGCCCCTGTAGTCGACGGCAACAGAAACCGGCTGTCCGTCCACCGTGCCAGTTCCGCGCCAGATGCCTTGATCATCCAGCGTGAGCGGGGAGACATTCGAGACATTCGACGCGGCGGCGCGTTCGCGGGCCTGCTCTTCGGTGAAGCTGTTCGAGCCCTCAAAGGGGGCTCCCGATTCCGGCGTTGACTGAGACCAGGTGTGGGAATCACAGACCTCTAGAAACTGATCCCGGGTCAGGCCCTGTTCCCCGATGACGATGCCATCGATCATGGTCCGGGCCGCATCGCGGGCGGCCTCGCTCTGGCTAAGAGAACCGTCCCCGTCCAGATCGAATGCATCGAATTGAGCCTCGCAGTCCACCTGTGCAGCGTCCCGCCCGGTGAGCGGCTCCGCCCCTTGTGAAGGTCTCACGGTGTTCTGGGCTAAAGCCAAGGGCTGGAAAGCGAGCGCTGCGATCACCGTGAATGCAAAACCGTGGCGTATCATTTGGGTCCTCCTGGATATGCGGCGGTTCGGCCCGCCGGTCCGGTTGTGAACCTGGCCCAGGGCGAAATGTTCCAGCGCCATGTTGCGGCCCTTTTTTTGCCTCTCCCGCACCAATTTTGCGGAACAATGCCAAACCCTGGCTGTTGGCGTTCCCGAGTGCTGACGGGCTGCAGCAGTCCGGCTGTCCGGTCGGGAGCTACTGAAGAGAGACTTCGTAAGGGCAGCCCGGAGAATGCGGCACAGCATCTCTGGCGGGAGCCGTTCTGACGATGTCAGGCACTTTCCCGCCTGCGCAAAAGGTTGCGGATGTCCCTTGCCGTTGTGGCGGGCTCAATGTCTCCATGGGGACGATTCAAAACCCTGCCATCCATAGCTGCCGGTGGTGCGTAGCCTCTGATCTGGTGCGCACGCGCTTAATGAAACGGATTCCTGATGCAGATGTGCCGAATTGAGTGGAGCGTAAAAATGTCGGCACGCGTCATGATGAAATGCAAATTGGAAAAGGAAAAATGGGAAGATTATTCAGATCTTCTATTGGGAAGCGTGCGGATTTTTCCTCCGGCGGGGAGGGCCTTTTTCACGAAGTGGAGAGAGACTTTAGCAATACAGATACCGATTACTCGGTGCCGGAAAATCTTCAGGCAGCTGCAATGGCTTTGGGACAGGCCCTTGATAACTGCGAGGGCAGAGATGGGGCGCATCTGCAACGGACAAAGCCTTCTGGCCGCCGCGTTGCCCCATTCTCGGGGATGGGCGGTGGCGGCGTCCTTCAGGGATTTGACCGCACGAGACGAGGCGGCAGGTCATAAGCTGCCATCCGCCGGGAACATGCCTGCTGTTCACCGGTTGCTGACCGGTCCATAACAGCGGAGGTATTGAGATGACCCATTCTACACACAGCGGCGCAGACCGCGCTGTCCGCTCTTCCGGCAGTCCGGAGGACAGCCGGTCCGTGCAGCAGGACAATGGTGCGCCGTTCAAGGGACACCGGTCCTTTCCCCGTCCGCCGTTCCCCGAACAGACCCAGGATCTGCCGGGCAGTTTTAAGAAGATGGATCCGCGGCCGGATCATGGCGAGGAGACATGGCGCGGCGCCGACCGGCTGAAGGGGCTGGTGGCTCTTATCACCGGCGGAGACAGTGGCATCGGCCGGGCCGTGGCCATTGCCTATGCACGCGAGGGCGCTGATGTGATCCTTGCTTACCTCAACGAAAGCGACGACGCTGCCGATACTGTCCGGCTCATTGAGGAAAGCGGCCGGCGCTGCCTGTCGATTGCGGGGGACATTGCAGACGCAGAATTCTGCCGGGCCATTATCCGCAAGGCTGTCGATACCTTCGGGCGGATTGACATTCTCGTGAACAACGCCGCGCATCAGGACACGTTCGACGAACTGAGCGAGATCTCCGACGAGGAGTGGGAGCGCACCTTCGCGGTGAACATTCATGCCATGTTCTGGCTTACCCGTGCGGCGGTGCCGCACATGGCGCCTGGAAGTTCCATCGTCAACACGGCTTCGATCAACTCCGACATGCCCAACCCGGCGCTGCTTGCCTATGCCACCACCAAGGGAGCGATTCAGAACTTCACGGGCGGGCTGGCTCAGTTGCTGGCGGAGAAAGGGATCCGGGTCAACTGCGTTGCGCCCGGGCCGGTCTGGACCCCGCTCATTCCTGCCAGCATGTCCGGTGAAAAGGTGGCGAAGTTCGGCGGCGACAGTCCGATGAAACGTCCGGCACAGCCTGCGGAACTGGCATCTGCCTATGTCATGCTGGCCGAACCGGTGTCGAGCTACACGTCAGGGGCGACCATTGCCGTGACTGGCGGCAGGCCATTGATCTGATCGAATGGAAAAAGGGCTATGGGACTGAAGCTTCAGTCCCATAGCCCTTTGCTTCATCACATTTGCCGTGGAGTCAGGAGAAGGAACGCCGGGCCTGTCTCCGGCCCGGGCCGACCAGCCCGGCATGCCGGTGCAGGTTCTCGAGGATATGGCTCGCGCGCTCTTCCGTTCCTGCTTCCGCAGTCCACAGGATCAGGTCTGCAAGGCTGCGCGGCAGGGAAAGGCCGGGTACAAAGCCGATCCGGTCTTCGGTTGTGCCCGGTTCGCCAACAAGGTGCCGTGCCGTGCCCTTGCTGGCCATCTGCAGCGGGGCCGCTACTCTTTCTCCGGCATAGGCAGCCATTGCCAGCATTCCGGCGATTTCAGCTGCACTGTGCCCGATGCCTGAACTGATGTTGAGTGGCGGCATGGCCCTTGTGCAATTGAGCAGCGCCAGACGGAAGGCGCGGACGGCGTCATGCACATGCAGCCAATCGTCCGTCTGCCCGCCATCCTCCAGCACGGGCGGGCGCCTGCCGGCGAGGAGATGGCTGGCCATCAGCCCGGTTTCGCCGCAGAAGGTGCCGCCGCCCGGAAGCGGCGGGCCATAAAGGCGCCCCATGCGCAGCACAGCCGCTTGTGCACCGGTAGCTGCGCTCCATTTGTGCACCATTCTTTCCCGCATGACACAAAGCTTGGCCGCAAGGGTCAAAGGGGCTGGGGGCGTGTCAGCAGGGGTGGGCATGGCCGCTATGGGCTGGTCTCTAAGGCAGCGCGCCTGCCATCTTCCCGCCTCAAGATCATAGATCGTCCGCCGTGCGGGTTGCGGCACGCCGTCTTCGTCGATGTAGCGCCCTTCGCCGTAAACCGTCAGGCTGGACTGCAACACCAGCCGCTCGACCCCGGCGGCCGCTGCAGCCCGCAACAGCGTCACTGTCTCGGCCAAGGACGGGGGCGGGCGCAGCCGCTCCCGGTCGAGCGGGTGCGCTGGATCAATCAGATGGATCACGTGCCTGGCCCGCTTGAGGGCTTCATAGAGACGGTCAATGTCATCCAGCCCGCACGTAATCAGTTCCGCGTCCAGCGGTGGTGGCCAGAGGTCGCCATCCCATGTGCCCGGGATGCCGTCGTCCCAGGCAATCACGTCATGCCCCCGCGCGCGGAGCCCGGCCACCAGATGGCGTCCATGGTAGCTGCAGGCCGATGTCACCAATACACAGGTCATGTCTTCCCCAGATGAAAGAGGCTGGCTGCGCATGGAACGCAGCCAGCCTGTTGCATTTTCTGGTGTCAGGCTGCGTTGAGCGCGGCCTTGTTGACCGAGCCTTCGGCGAGTTTTGTCAGCTTGCCGTCGGTGGCCTCTTCCTCGTTCAGCGTATCCTGAAGGATTTTGGCGATCTCGCGCTGGCCAAGTATTTCGGCCCAGTTGCGCAGCGTGCCGTAGCGGGAGATTTCGTAATGCTCGACCGCCTGGGCAGAGGCGACAAGCCCCGCATCGAGGGCGGGCGAACCTTTGAAGCTCTCAAGCACTTCCTCGCCTTCATCCAGAATGCCTTCGATGGCCTGACAGGTCTTGCCGCGTGCAGGCTTGCCCAGAATGTCGAACACCTCCTGCAGGCGCTCCACATGCGTCTGGGTCTCCTCGTGGTGCTGTTCGAAAGCTGCGCTCAGATCGGCCGATTTGGCGCCCCTGGCCATCTTCGGCAGGGCCTTCAGGATCTTGCGCTCGGCGTAATAGACGTCCTTCAGGAGGTCGATAAACAGGTCGTCGAGGGTCTTGGTCTTCATGGCTTTCTCCTTTGATGGTGAGCTGTCCGGCCGGGCTCAGGTGCAGCAACCGGGGACCCGGCCTTTTGTTCCAGCCCGCCTCAGTTTGCAGGGGCTGACAACGGGATGTCTTCGCGCTGCAGTGCATAGGCAATGACGTAGTCTCCGGCCTTCGTGCCGACCGAGCCGTGCCCGCCTGCAACCATCACCACATACTGGCGCCCGTCGAGGGCGTAGCTCAGCGGTGTGGCCTGACCACCTGCGGGCAGCCGCGCCCGCCAGATCTCCTCACCTGTGGTCAGCTCATAGCCGCGCAGGTAGTTGTCCACCGTTGCGCCGAGGAAGGCGACGCCGCCGGCGGTAATGATAGGCCCGCCGATGCCGGGAACGCCGGTTTCGAAAGGCAGCGGCAGGGGAGTCATGTCGCGGACAGTGCCGTTGCGGTGCATCCAGACGATCTCGCCGCTGCGCAGGTCCGCTCCGGCGACGTAGCCCCAAGGCGGAGCCGAGCAGGGCACACCCAGGGGGCCGAGGAAGGGTCCCATAAAGACGCCGAAGTCAGCTCCTTCATTGCGGTTGAGGCCTTGTTCGGACGCTTTCTCGTCCTCTCCTTCCGGCGGAATCTCTGAAGCTGGAACCAGTCTGACGGTAAAGGGCAGGTAGGTCGGCATGCCGAACATTACCTGCCGGACCGGATCAACCGCGATTGAGCCCCAGTTGAACACGCCGAAGTTTCCGGGGTGGACGATGCTGCCTTCGATGGATGGCGGCGTGTAGCGGCCTTCATAGTTCAGGGTATGAAACTCGATCCTGCAGGCGAGCTGGTCGAACAGGGAGATGCCCCACATATCTGCCTCGCGCAGCTTCGGGGGTTCGAAGGACAGTGCGGAGACTGGCTGTGTGGGCGCGGTCCATTCGCCCGCAATTGCGCCTGCAGGCGCGGCGCGTTCGCCCACGGGCAGAAGCGGCTCGCCCGTTCTCCGGTTGAGGACATAGATGTCGCCCTGTTTCGTCGGCTGGACAAGAGCAGGCACACGGCCCTGCGGCATGTCGAGATCGATCAAAACGGGCTGGGCAGGCACGTCCATGTCCCACAGATCGTGATGGACAGTCTGGAATACCCAGACTCTGCGCCCGGTGCGGATATCGAGGGCCACCACGGAAGATGAATGCGCTTCGGTGGCAGCGCTGCGCCCGGTGCCCAGCTGGTCGGGCACCTTGTTGCCGAGCGGGATGTAGACCAGCCCCAACACGTCGTCATATGAAAAGACCGACCAGCTGTTGGGAGAGTTGGTTGTGTAGGTCTCGCCGCTGGCAATGTCGATCGGGGCGGTGTCGTCCGGATTGCCGCTGTCCCAGTTCCAGATCAGCTGGCCTGTCAGCAAGTCATAGGCGCGGATCACGCCGGAAGGCGAGTTTACGGAGAAATTGTCATTCACCGCGCCGCCGATGATCAGCTTGCCGTCCACTGCGACGGGGGGCGAGGTGGAGTAATAATAGCCTGGCGGCTGGTAGGGCATGCCCGGGAGCAGCGAGATTTCTCCGCCCTCGCCAAAGCTGGCGCAGGGCTCTCCGCTGGCGGCATCGAGCGCGACCACACGGGCATCGGCCGTGGGCATATAGATCCGCGCAGCACAGGCTTCACCTTCTGCAGCCGCCGGATTTTCCCAGTAGGTCACACCCCGGCAGGTCTGATGCTGACGGTCCGGTTCCATTCCGGACTTTGCGTCATGACGCCAGATTTCCCGTCCCGTGGCCGCGCTGACGGCGATGGCAACATTGTGCGGCGTGCACAGATACAGATTGTCTCCGGCCTTCAACGGCGTCACCTGATAGGTGGTTTCGGTCACATCTTCAGGCCGGCGCACATCCCCGGTTTGATAGCGCCAGACTTCTGTCAGGGAGCCAATGTTTGCCGGCGTGATCTGATCGAGCGGTGAATAGCGCTGGCCATAGCTGCCGCGCCCATAAAGCCGCCAGTCCTCATCGGCAAAATCCGCACCTCCAGCAGGGGAGGGATTGACGGTGTCGGCTCTCAGAGTGCCCGAAACGTCCTTCGGATCACGCAGGATAGAGCCCAGGGCCACTGTGCCGCAGGCCAGCAGGACAACAGCAAGCCATGCAGCCCCCGTAGACCAGCCGTTTGCCCGTGGTGCTTCGCCGGCGACAGGGCGGAACCTGTCCAGGCCGATCAGCCAAAGGCCCATCAGCACCAGCAGCCAGCCGCGCGGCGCCAGCTGGTACCAGTCTGGCCCCACCTCCCACAACGCCCAGACCATAGTGCCTGCGAGGAGGGCCGCGTAGACGATCAAAGCATATCGTGGCTGATGAAGCAGGCAGTGAGCAGTAAAGGCAAGGCCCAGCCCAATGAGCAGATAGGCAGGACTCCCGCCCAGCCAGACGAGCTTCACGCCGGGGAGTGCGAGGGCAAGGCCAATAAGTACGAAAAGAATGGCGGTCAGGAACCGGGCCATGCGGAGGGTCTCCTTCGGTTTGCGTGGACATGCGGCGGGGCCATCTGCCCGGGTGCTCCGCTGGTCCAGACAGACCCGCCAGCTGACTTCCGGCGATGAACCTGCTCCCTCTAGGTTTGTTCCCCGCGTGTCTGGATTGCTTTCTCAGATGCAGGCGGACCCGGCCATAAAATCAACTTGTATGGCACCTACATCTAGATTGCTGGGAACAATCTGCCCGTCCGTGGATTGCAATCGACGTGACTACAAGCCGCAGGCCGCACACCTATTCCTCAAACCCGCAGCCGCTGGCAAGAAGACGACCAGGGAGAATTTCATGACCGACTGGATGACAATCGCAGGGGCTGAAAGCGCAGGTACGCCTTCCTGGGGTGGCAGGGCGCCGGGACAAACGTGCAAGCAGGATATCATCCAGCTGAAACCGGACGGGCGCAGACCCAGATCGACAGCGGCAGGACAGCGCTGCGGGGAAGAGGTCGTCAGTTACATTCCGGCGCTGCGTATCTTTGCCCGGTCCTTGTGCCGCAATCCGGTTGAGGCTGATGACCTGGTGCAGGAGACCCTCTTACGCGCCATTGAGCGGGCGAATCAGTTTGAGCCTGGCACCAATCTGAGGGCGTGGCTTTTCACCATCATGCGCAACCGGTTCTATTCGAATTGGGCCAAGCGGTCGCGGGAGCGAACGGGTGATCAGGACTGCGTATCCGGAGAGCCGATTGGGGTTGCTGACACCCAGATCTGGCACCTGCGTATGCGGGAGATGGAGGAAGCCCTTCATCAGCTGCCGATCCATTACCGGGAGACCATAATTCTCGTCGCGGTGCTCGGCGAAAGCTATATTCACGCCTCACAGATCCTCGGCTGCGACATCGGCACGATCAAAAGCCGGGTGAACAGGGCGAGAGCTGCCTTGCGGGACAAGCTTGATGAAGTCTAGTAGGCCATAGGCTATTCAGCCCAAGCGATTTCAGCCATTTTGCAGACGCAGTCTTTCAGGGGCTGCGTGCTGGCGCTTTTGCACGTGTGCGAAGGAGTTCAGTGCGTCTTGCGCAAGTTTCTCGGCAGGAGCGCTGCACCGTCATGGGCGCTTTCAAGTGCCTCGCCCAGTGCAAGGGCCAGATTCTGTAGCCTTTCCGGCACCGGTTCGGCCTCTGCGGCATCAACGATTTCGCGCGCCTCCTCCTGAAAGGCTTCGCGCTCTTCAGGTCCCTCGTGAGGGGAGCTCACGGGGCCGTCCGGCTGCTGGGGCTTGTCTTCGCTGAACATCGCGGGGTTCCGGCTCTTTCGGGTATCTTGAAGTATTATATATCCTTTTCCGGCAGCGCGGCGAGGCCGGTATGGTCACATTGTTGAGCGTTCCCGAAATAAATGGTTTACATTAAGCAACCGGCGGCATGCAGAAGTGCATGCCGCCGGTTGCTTGTTTCATGCTTTCAGTCAGCCTTCCTTGGGCCGCGCCCGTGCGCCGGTTCTGGTGGCCGCTGTGCCCGTACCGGACGATTCTTCACTGTCTCCGGATGCCTCCTGGACCCGCAGATTGTTCTGGACGTGCTGCACGCCTGAACAGTCCTCGATGCAGTCTTCTGCGGCACGCTTGGCATGCCGGGAGGAGACGTGGCCATTCAGTGTCACTTCGCCATTGGAAACCTCCACGCTGATGCCGCGTGCATCCACCGAGTCAGCATCCACAAGCCTGTCGCACACGTCTTCCCGTATGCGGTCGTCGCTGCGCTTGTAGTCCTTCGGGCCATGACCGCGGAAGCCCCGCGCTCCCGATTCCTGCTGGCCGTGCTTTTGCAGGGCTGAAAGCATGCCGGGGTCATAGACGCGCGGGGGAAAACCCGGGCCGTTTTCGTAGCCGGGGCCGCCGTACATGCCGCTCTCGCTGTTGCGGCCCCAGCGGCGTCCGTCATCCCAGCCGCGCATCTGTTCATCATGGCGCTGGTCGTGACGGGCAAAGCCGAAGGCGTTGCCATCGTCCTGCACGCCATAGTCCGGACGTCCGTAATCCTGACGGCCATAGGACTGCGGCAGACGCCCCGGCGCGCGGCCCGGCTCACGGCCATACATCCGCCCGTACATGCTGCCGTTCTCGTAAGGATCCTGGCCGCGGCGGTAGCTGCTGCCGTACCGGTCGTCGTCATCGTCACGGGCCTGCGGATGATCGTATTCCCGCGTGGGCCCGTAAAGTGAGCGCTCGTCTTCCATGAAGCGGCCTTCGCGGCCATAGTGGGGTCTGCCACGGCCCTGGTCATTGCGCTCGTCGTAGTAACGCTCTTCATAACGGCGGTCTGCCATTGCTTTTCCTCCTTTGCTGCCCGCCCGCCGGCTGGCTGGCGGGGTCTTGCCGCAGAGGGCCTCTGCGCGTTGCGTCAACCATGGGGGATGGGGATTGTTCCTGGATTACGGCCTTACTCAATGACCGCGCAGGCGATGCGGTCTCCGGCATTTCCAGAAGGCTGGCTGCGATAATCATCGGGCTGCGCATGGACCATCAGCGCCCGGCCGCGGATCGAGTTTTCGCCCTCGTTGAGGGTCACAAACGGATTGTGCACCTCGACGCGTGCCATGCCCTCCGCATCGGTCCAGATGTTAGGCATGTCTCCGGCGTGCGGCGCTGTTTCTGCCTGGTATCCATGCTCCACACCGCTTGGATTGAAATGGCCACCGGCAGATTCATGTCCACCATGGGGATCGCATCTGCCTGTCTCGTGTATATGGAAGCCGAGCCATTGGTTGGGCGGAAGGGCGCCAAGGCGGAGCTTGATCAGCACGCCGCGAGGCGTCTCCGTCAGGGTCGCGGTGCCCGTTCCGGTGCCTTCCTCATTGAGAAAAGTGGCTCTTGCTTCCTGCGCAGCGGCTGGCAGAGGCAACACCACAAGCGTGCCAAGCAGGATGCGGGTCAGGTGTCTCATCGGTCTGTCCTCCAGTTGAGGACTAGGGAACCGCCTCCCGCCTGCGTTGTTCCCGCTTTGCTAAGGCCTGCCGCTGCCGTCTTTCTGCTGCGCAAGCGCCGGTTCCTGTGCGCGGATCTCCTTCACGTCTTCCGCCGGGACCGGTGTGCCGTCATTGCCCCAGGCCTGCCGCACGAAACTGGCAAGTTCAGCGATTTCGCCATCGGTCAGCCTGCCCGCGTAACCTTGCATTACCAGAGGCATCGGACGCTTTTCCGTTCCCTCAACCTTCGCGCCATGCAGGATGATTGAGATCAGCGGCGTGACTTCCTCTGACAGCACCAGGCTGTTGCCCTGAAGCGCGGGAAAGATATCCGGCGACCCCCGTCCGGTGACGAAGTGGCACTGGGCGCAATTGTCCAGATAAAGCCTTGCACCCAGGGGCATATAAGGCGTGGCCGTGCTCAGCATGCGCGTTGTTGCCGCCCCCGCCTGATCCGTGCCTGCGGGCTGCTGGGCGAGCGGGCCTTCGGGCACGGCCGTTCCTGGCGGATCATGCGGCTGGCCATCCTGCGCCTTGAGAAACCGGGCCATGGCAATGATGTCCTCATCACTGAGGTATTGCAAAGAATGCTCCACCACGAGGCCCATTTCGCCATTGGCCGTGGAGGCAAAGTTGCGGCCAGTGGCGAGAAAGGCTGTCAGTTCACCGATGGGCCATTTGCGGATGACGCTTTGCGGCCCGCGCAGTGGCGGTGCTTCCTGCCCTTCGATAAATCCCCCGGTCAGGAAGGCAGGCTCATCCGCCTTGAGGCCGTTCTGCCCCATGTAGACCGTCCGGGGGCTGTGACAAGCAGCGCAGTGGCCGGGGCCTTCCACCAGATATTGCCCGCGATCCAGAACGGGATCACCCATGGTCGCGGTGAAGCCGCTGTCATGGCGCAGGGTCAGCCAGTTCAGGACCCTGATCCCCCAGCGCTGATTGAAAGGGAAGGGCAGCGCCGGCTCCTTAACTGCATTGCGCACAGGCGGCACCTCTTCCATGAAGAAGCGGTAGAGCGCGCGAATGTCCGTCTCGGTCAGAAATCGGTAATTCTCGTAGGGCATGGCCGGGTAAAGATGGCTGCCATCGGCGCGCAGTCCATCCACCAGCGCTGACCGGAACTGCGCCAGCGTCCAGCCGCCGATGCCGGTTTCCGGGTCCGGTGTGATGTTGGCTGTATAGATTGTGCCAAGCGGGCTTTCGATCGCCCGCCCGCCCGCGAACTCCGCGCCGCCATCGGCGGTATGACAGGCGATGCAGTCACCGGCGCGCATCACATATTCGCCCGCGCCCGCTTCAGGCTCCCAGCTTTCCGGCGGGAGTTGCGGCATGGGGGTGCGGCTCACCGGAACCATAATGATGGCGGCGATCACAATGCCGCCTGCTGCGGCGAGAAACACCAGAGTTTGAACCAGGATCCTCATGCCCCATTTCTTCATGCCAGAGGACGGGGGTTGGGCAGATACTGCCTGCGGATTGCATCGGCTGCCCAGTAGGCGAGACCGCCGACCAGCCCAGTCGGATTGTACTGGGTGTTCTGGACGAAGGCGCCGGCGCCCATCACGAAGACATTGTGCTTGTCCCAGGCCTGCAGATACCGGTTCAGCGGCCCGCCATCCGGTGTTGCGCTCATGATGGAACCGCCGGTGTTATGCGTGGTCTGATAGGGCCGCACGTCATAACGGGACTCCTCGTCCTTGTAGTTGCCATGCATCAGGTCCGGCTGCATGGACCGGGCAAGCGCCTCGATCTTTTCCTGCAGAAAGGCGTTCAGCCGCAGCTCGTTGGCGTGCCAGTTGAAGGTGATCCGCATCAGCGGCCTGCCGTGCCGGTCGCGGTACGTGGGGTCGAGGTCGCAATAGTGGTCCCGGTAGGACATGACCGAGCCATGATGCGAGATGTTCATCTCGTGGCCGTACCATTCGGCAATGGCGGCCTTCCAGCGCGCGCCCCATTCGGGGGTTCCTTCCGGCAGGGGCATGTTGCGGATCGGCTGGCCATTGGTCTGTGCCGAGGAAATATAGGCCCCGCCAATGAAGCCCTCCGCACCTAAGTCGATGGCATTCACGCCGAAGTCGTCGATGCACATGCCGTTGATGCCTGAGCCGACAAAAGGATTGAAATGCTCGTTGCGGAAGAACAGCGAGGTGGAGCCGGTGATCTGATAGGCGTAGTTCTTGCCCGTCACCCCTTCGCCTGTCACCGGATCATAGGGCTGGCCGATGCCAGACAACAGCATCAGGCGCACATTCTCGAGCTGGTAAGCTGCCAGGATCACCAGGTCTGCAGGCTGGAATACCTCCTCGCCGGCCGCTTCGTCGTAATAGGTCACGCCGGTGGCCGTGCGCCCATCCGTTGCCATCTCCACGCGCAGCACTTCCGCGCCTGTCCGGTAGCTGAAATTCGACTTGCGGAACAGCGCGGCGAGGATGGTCGTCTGCGGTGAGGATTTGGAATACTGGTAGCAGCCGTAGCGCTCGCAGAAGCCGCAGAAATTGCAGGCGCCCATCTGCATGCCGTATTCGTTGACATAGGATGTTGAGGCATTGCCCCCGGGGCGGGGGAAGGGATGATAGCCCATGGCCTTTGCAGCTGCGGCGAATTTGACGCTGTTCCAAGTCATCGGCAGAGGCGGCATCGGATAGTCGCGTGAGCGCCAGCCCTCATAGGGGTTGCCGCCGTCCCGGATTTCCCCGCGGATGTTGCCGGCGATGCCGCTGATGCCCGCCACCCGTTCAAACCGGTCGAAAAAGGGCTCCAGTTCATCATAAGTCACGGGATAGTCGGCAATGGTCATGTCTTCAGGGATGATGCCCGCGTCCCAGCGCTCGGTGATGTAACTCCGCAGCCGCAGTTCCTCCGGCTGCGGGCGCCAGTTCTGGCCGTTCCAGTGCACGCCGGACCCGCCCACGCCGTTGCCCAGCAGGAATGAGCCCCATTTGCGTATTGGCAAGGCCGTCTCGGACAGGTCCCGGCGGAAGGTCACGGTGGATTGTGCCGGGCGCAGCATCATCTTATGTCGCTCGCCCTGGCTCAGCTCGTCGATCATCTGCGGATAGCGCATTTCCGGCACTGTCCGGCGGTCCGGTCCGCGTTCCAGCGCCAGGATCTCCAACCCCTCGCTGGCAAGCTCCATTCCGAGGATCGATCCTGTCCAGCCGAGACCAACGATCACGGCGTCCTTTTTCATCTCCTGCCGGGCCATCGCTCAGGCCCTCTCGCCGGAGATGGAAACCGGACCCAGCGGATAGGGGACGTTGTGCTGCTCCACCCATTCGCGGTAATGGGCACGTGCTCCGGGGAAGCCGATATGCACCCATGCCGCCATCTGATGATTGCCGCCGTGGATCGGATCGGACAGATATCCTTCCTTGGTGTTGGCGAGCAGCAGGTCAAAGAAGTCCCGCAACTCCGGCGGCAAGGGTACGGTGCCCTCTTCCAGTGCCGTTAGGGCTTTATCCTGGGCTGAGGCGGGCAAGGCGGTGAAGGCCGTGCCGAAGCTTGTCTCGCACCAGGCCTCAAACAAGGGAATGGCCTGCCGGTAGACATCAGCGGGAGCCAGTGGGGACTGCCAGCCAAATTCCGGTTCGGCATCGGGCTGGTGCGGTCCTGCCATGTACCAGTCAGCCGCTAATCCGAAATCACCGGACAGTTCCCGGTCGATGAAGACCGGCACCCGCGCCTCCAGCGCTCCCGGGCCATCGCCTTCGAAGGGGATCAGCCTTGCCACGGCCGCCAGTACGAAGGCCCATTCCGCGCCGGTGAAGAATGCCCTTGGATAGTCTTCCAGCGGCGGCAGCGGCGCCTGCGCCAAAGCGGCGGCAGGCCAAAATCCGGCTGCCGCAAAGCTGCCTGCGGACAGCTGCAGGAACTGTCTGCGGCCGGTGCGGAAGAAAGCTGGGTGGTGCGGCGGAGTGGTCATGTCGTCTCCATGGCTTGGAACTGGCTGGAAGCGGCATCTGTGATGCGTTTGTTGCCCGTGCTGGGGCCGTGAACCGCCGGAATGCCGGAATGTTCCTGCCTCGCGTGGAACACTCCGCCCCCGTGCCGGGTTTCCTGTCAGCAACCAAGGTAAAGGACGGCGCTGGACATGCAGGACAATAACCTTGTGCTGGGGGCGGTGCTGGATCACCTTGACGAGGCGGGCAAGGCGGAAGCGGTCAGTGTCGCCACGATGGTGGAAGCCATTGGCGCGCGTTCCTTCGCCACGCTCATGCTGGTCTTTGCCCTGATCTCCGTGTCACCGGTCAGCATCCTGCCTGGGGTTACGACCCTGGTTGCATTGCTTGAATTCATTCTCGCCGCGCAGATGATCCTCGGGCGGCGGCACATCTGGCTCCCGGGCATTCTGGAAAGGCAGCAGATCGCAGGCGCGCGGCTGCGTGTGGCTGTCTCCTGGCTGCGCAGGCCGGTTGCCTTCATTGATCATATCCTTCAGCCGCGCTGCAGCACATTGACGGAAAAACCCTGCCTGTATGTCTGGTTGATGATGATCATGGCACTGACCGTCTTCATGCCCTTCATGGAGCTGGTGCCTGGCAGCGGTACTGTTGCCTCCGGTTTCATCGCGCTGGTCGCGGCCGCAATCCTTACCCGAGACGGGCTCTTGCTGCTGCTTGCCGGGCTTTGCCTTGGTGCGCTGGGCTGGATGCTGCACTGGGTCGGTGAAACCATGCTCTGAAAAGTTCAGCCGCCACAGCCATCGCCCGCCGGTAAATGAAAAAAAAGGCGGGAACATAAGATCACCGGCCAGGTTGCCACATCCGAGATCTCTGCCTCAGGGCCGGGTCTCATGCCTACCCAGTCTCTCACTGGAACTTCAGGCGCCCGCCTGGCGGGCGCCGCTTTTTTGTCCGGATGCAGATAATGCGAAAGGCGGCCCGGAAATTCCGCGCCGCCTGCAAATCTCATGTGCCATTCCGCCTTGAGATGGCTCAAGCTCTGTACCGGCTGGTGTCAGTGCTTGTGCTCAGGCAGGTCTTTCAGCTGATCCTTGGTCCAGCTGGTAACGCCGTGCACCTTGCCTTTCTCATCCCTCATCAGGTTGAGCTGGTCTGCACGTACCAGGACCGGCTTGGCGCCGATGCCGAGGAAACCGCCGACATCGACGACGACTTCGGTAAGGTCACCGCTCTTGTGAACATGGGAAATGGTGCCAATCTTGCGGTCAGCAGTGTCATAAATCGGGGCATCGGTCAGAACGGCTTCATTCAGGTCCTGACGCGGCAGGGGTGTGTGTTTGCTGTGATCCACGAGTTTCTCCTTCGGTGTTGCTTGCGTCCTCCCCGCAAGTGAAAAGGGGCGAAAATGCCGCTGCGCTGGGAGGGGCAGAAGCGGGGCTGCCGTGTCAGCGGCCAAAACGGGAAGCTTGGAAGACCACCAGATCCTTCGCTTCACCAGGGCTTGCTGGCAGGCGCAGCGGCATTTTCGTGCCGTCAACCGCTGCCAGTGTGGTTTGTTCCAGAGTTTTCAAAAGGGCCTGCCACCGCTTGCAAGGCTGAAACTTGCTGGAACACAGAGGCCAGCTAAAGGGTTCATCCGGCGTCTTGCCGGGAGAAAACTCATGATCGACAGCACTGTGGCGCTGATTGCCGGGGAGTTCCGCGACCCGTTCGTCGCCGTCCGTTTCGAGGTTGCCCTGCTGAGGCTTGTCTTTGCGGCAGGACTGGGCGCTTCGATCGGATTTGAGCGCGAGATCCACTCCAGTGCGGCGGGGCTGCGCACGCATATGATCGTGTCCATGGCGGCTTGTCTCTTCACGATCATCGCCGCTGAAATCATGGCCGAAGAATTCAAGGGGGCAACGCATCTGCAGACAGACCCCTTGCGTCTGATTGAGGCAGTGACGGCCGGTGTGGCCTTCCTCGCGGCAGGTTCGATCATCAGATCCGGCGGCAAGGTTACCGGCCTGACCACGGGTGCGGGCATGTGGATGGCGGGCGCTATCGGCCTTGCCTGCGGCAGCGGTCTTCTGCCGCTTGCCATTCTGGCGGCCGCGCTGGCCATCGCCGTGCTCTGGCTGCTGAGGCGCATGTCGCAGCGCCTCGGTCACAAGGACGGGCTGGATGAGAGCAGATGAAACCCCAACCACAGAAAGGAATACCCAATGCCTGCAAGATCACAAGCACAGCAGAAGGCGGCTGGTGCTGCCCTGTCCGCGAAGCGTGGCGAGACGGACCGCAAGGACCTGTTCGGCGCTTCGCGGGAGATGTTCGACAGCATGACGGAAGCGGAGCTGGAGGAGCTTGCGTCCACGCCGCGCAAGGATCTTCCGGAGAAGCTGGAAGACGATCACAAACGGGACTAGCTCCCTGCATCGCAGGTGGTCAGCCCCACGACCGGGAACAGCGTCAGGGTGACGGAGACAAAACCGATCCACGCGCCGGCCCTGACGAGCGTTTCTTCCCTGCTTTCCCCATCCGGGGACAGCAGGAGGATAGTCCCCGCTCCTGCCAGAGCCACGAGCCAGAGGGCAAACAGCGTGAAGCGCTGCAGGTCGGCGATGGGTGCCGGCTGGGCGGGCCATCCCCAGGCGCAGCCAAGGCCATGCGCCGCATAGATGAGGGAAAAGGCGGCGGCCCAGAAGAGGGGGCCAAGCAGGGTGCGTAAAGGCCATTTCACTGGAGTGCCTCCTGTAGTGTGACAAGCAGAACCAGAATGAGGGTCGTGGCGAGCGTGTAGTCCTGCCAGATGCGCCAAACTGGCCAGGCAGATTCCCGCCCTTCTCCGATCCGCCCGTCCAGTCTCTGCACCATGCAGACGAGGGCGAGGAGCAGGCCGATAACGCAATGCAGTGCCACATAGCCGAGACCTGCCGCCCGCAGCGCGTCGCGCGCATGCCGGGTGGGATCATCCAGCAGTGGCACTAGCGCTGCGATGACGACGAGAGCAGTTAGCATAAGAAAAAGAGAGTGCTTTGCCCCTTGCGCCTGCGGAAGGCGCGCAAGGCCGCATGTGCCTGCGAGCGTCAGGCACAGAATGCCTGTCAGCACGCCTGCTGGAAGGGTGGCAATGCTGCTGGCCGGGGCTGGCCAGCTTGGAGCAATCACCGAGAGAAAGCCGACGGCGAAGAGGAAACAGGCGTAAAGCGCCGCATTGGCGATCAGAAGACAGGTCAATCCGGTGCGCGCAAGTCCGTCCGGCACTGCATGATTGACCGGCAGGCTGAGCCCCGGTGCCACGTTCAGCGGTCCCTCGTCATGTGTGCTCCCCATGAAGCGCTGCCAGCTCCAGGTGGTGGCCGCGACGGCCATCAGCGCTGCTGCCGCCAATCCGTAAAGTCCGGCAAGCATCAGCAGCACGAAGACGCCGATGGCGGCGGCCGTCACAATCGGCAGAGCCGAGTTGCCCGGAAGGACCGCCACATGCCTTGGCGCGCCGCTGATCGCATCCACCACCAGGGTTTCCCGCCGCTTGCGGGGCGCTCCGGGCAGCAGGCCTTCACCGCGCGCAATCTGCACGGCGCTCTGGCCCGGCAGAGGTTGCGAGGCGATGTTGTAGGCTGGGGCCGGGGTTGCCATGCCCCATTCCAGCGTCCCCGCCTGCCAGGGATCACGCCTTGCCTTGGGGCCGAACAGCATCTGCAGCAGAAGATCGAGCACGAACAGCGCAAAGCCTGCCGCCATGATAAAAGAGAAGAAAGAGCTGACGAGATTGGGCCACAACCATTCCAGGTTGTCCGGATAGACATCGATCCGGCGTGGCATGCCCAGCAGGCCGGTCAGATGCATGATGAAGAAGGTGCCGTGGAAGCCGATGAGGATCAGCCAGAAGGCCATTGTGCCAAGGCCGCGAATGGCCTGCCTGCCGCTGAACAGCGGCATCCAGTAGACCGCGGCCGCCATCATCGGGAAGACGAAGCCGCCGATCAGCACATAGTGCAGATGCGCCGTGACGAAGGCCGTGTCATGGGCCTGCCAGTTGAAGGGCACGATGGCAAGCATCACCCCGGTCAGCCCGCCCATGACAAAGGTCGAGAAGAAACCCATCAGATGCAGCATCGGCAGATGCATCTGCGGGCGGCCCTTCCACATGGTGCCGGTCCAGGCAAAGATCTGCACGGCGGTTGGCACGGCAACCAGCGCCGAGGCGGCCGAGAAGAAGGCCAGCGCCATATGAGGGATGCCGGTGGTGAACATGTGGTGCACCCACAGGCCGAAGGACAGGAACACCAGCCCGAGCACCGCCGCAACGATGGCGCTGTAGCCCATGATCTGCGTGCGGCACATCACCGGCAGGATGGTGGAAATGGCACCTGCCGCCGGCAGGAAGATGATGTAGACCTCCGGATGGCCGAACAGCCAGAACAGATGCTGCCACAGCAGCGGATCACCGCCGCGCGTGACGTCGAAGAACGGCCAGCCAAAGGCCCTTTCGATTTCCAGAAGCACCGAGGCAAGGATCAGCGGCGGAAAGCCCACGAGCATCATGGCCGCGGTGCCGAGCATGTACCAGGCGAAGAGGGGCATCTGCGTCAGCTTCATGCCTGGCGCGCGCATCCGCAGAATGGTGACGGTGATCTCGATGGCGGCAGCTAGCGCCGAGATCTCAACGAAGGTGACACCCAGCAGCCAGACATCGGCGTTGATGCCGGGGCTGTAGGTCTTGGACGACAGCGGCGTGTACATGAACCAGCCGCCATCCGGTGCAACACCGGCCACGAGTGCGGCAAGAATGATCAGGCCGCCGAAGAGATAGCACCACCAGCCAAGGGCGGAGAGGCGGGGGAAGGCCAGATCCCGCGATCCCAGCATCTTCGGCAGCAGATACATCCCCAGCCCTTCCAGCATCGGAATGGCAAAGAGAAACATCATCAGGCTGCCGTGCATCGTGAAGATCTGATTGTAATGCGCGGTGTCGAGAAAGGCGCCGTCCGGCGTGGCCAGCTGCGCCCGGATCAGCATGGCCAGGCATCCGGCTATGGCAAAGAACACGAATGCCGCGATCATGAACCGCAGCCCGAGATCGCTGTGGTTGACCGTCATGATCCAGCCCCGGAGCCCTTCGGGACGGCCCCAGATCCGGTCAAGGTCACGGTGCAGCCGCAGGGCATTCTGCGGAGGGTTGGGGTTTGGCCCGCTCATTCTGCGCCTCTCCCGTCTGTGCTGGTGAAATCTGGTGGCGAGGCCGGGTCATAGGCGAGCACCTCGAACAGCATTCCGGCATAGCCGTTGCCCGAGAACTCCGCCGAGCGGCCCCGGTAAAGGCCCGGTCTGAAGGCTTCGATGCGCAGCAGTGTGTCGCGCCCCGGCAAGGCATCCATCTTGCCTGCAAACTGCGGAACCCAGAAGGAATGGATCACGTCCTGCGAGCGGATGACCACATCCACCGGCTGCCCGGCCGGAATGTGCAGGCGGCCCTCCGTCTCGACCATGGTGCCGTCCGGGCCGGGCTGGCGGAAGCGCCATGCCCATTGCCGGGCCGTGGCCTCGACGCGCATTGCCTCCGTGCCGGGACGGGCCAGGTGCCGCTCGCCGGTCCAGATTCCGGCGCCAACTACTGCAAACAGCACGGTGAAGCTGAAGCCAAGGCCCATGCCCTTGATCCAGAAGGCCTCTCCGAGGGCTTCTGTGGGGGCTTTGCCGGGCGCGCGGACGAAGGCGCGCCAGACAAGTGCCAGCACAAGACAGGTGATCAGTGCCGCCCCGGCCAGCATTGCCCACCACAAGGTGGCGATGTCTGCGGCGGCCGGTCCTTGCGGGGAGAGCGTGGACAGCGGCCCCTCGCAGGCGGCAAGGGCGGGAACCATAAGTGCCGCCGCCAGTTGCCTGAAAGACAGCCTTAAGGAGGAAAAGACATGCCCCGGACCAGAGCGTTCCGCCGCCGTCTCCATGACCCGATCCACGAGCACCGCAGTTTCCACCGCACGGACTCGAAGATTGCCATCGCCGGCCACCCGATCCACGCCATGCTGGTGACCTTTCCCATTGCCATGTGCGTCAGCACGCTTGGGGCTGACGCACTCTACTGGTGGACTGGAGACCTGTTCTGGCCGCGTGCCGCATTCTGGGCGTCCGGCACCGGCTTCCTCATGGGGATATTGGCCGGCATTGCAGGCACGGCCGAATTGCTGCTGGTGCCCGGCATCCGCATCCGGGCGGCCAGCTGGACCCATTTCATTCTGGCCGTAATGCTGCTTTCGGTGCTCAGCGCAAACTGGGGTATCCGCTTTGGCGATCCGGTCCAGGCGGTGCTGCCCTGGGGTTTTCTGACCTCCCTGCTGGCCACAGGCATGACCGGAGTAACCGGCTGGCATGGCGGCAAGCTGGTCTTCGACTACGGGCTGGGGATGCAGAATGATCATAATGCCCCCTTGCGCGGCGAAAGCAGCTGATCGGGAATGAGGGCGGTGAAGACCCCGCCTAGATCCGGCTTGACCAGCGCCAGAGCGAGGATGGCCGCGATCAGCGGCAGAACCATCAGCAGGGCCGCAAGGGGGGCGGCCCGCCAGTGGCTGCGCCGCTCTTCGCCTGACCGCTGGATCAGATGACCGATCCAGGCATGCACCAGCACCATGGCGGCAACGAATGACAGCTTCAACAGCAGCCAGGGCTCGAATACTCCTGCCGCAAAGATCAGGCCTGTGCCCGCGATGATGGTGATGAGAGCTGCAGGTGTGGCAAAGCCAATGTAGCCGATGTGGGTGATCAGGCGGAACCTTGCATATTGGCGCTGGTTGTCCGCACTGCCATGCGCCCGCATCAGCAAGGGCATGGCAAGAAGGGCGGCACTCCAAGAGGCAAGGCCCGCAATATGCAGGAATTTCAGCCCGGCGATCATGGCGCGAGCCCCCGCGCCCAGGCGCGCCGGGCCATGAAGGCTGCGATCACGGCCAGCGGCAGCAGACCCGGTACCCACATGATCAGCCCTGCTGCCTGCTGGTCAGCCAGCGGTTCCAGCCCCCACATCAGGGTGACTGGCAGATGCTCCAGGTAGAGAGGCTCTGCGGCAAAGGTGAGCACGGCGCCAGTCAGCCCCATGATGCCCGCGAGTGCCCCGGTCATCAGTGCATTGGAAAGGAGCGCTCCGGCATCCTGTTCCCGCCAGTCGAACACGCCCGACCAGAAGGCTGCCGCAGGTATCAAAAGGGTTGCCTGCATCAGCCAGTACACTGCATGACTGTCCCATGCCGCCGTATAGACCACCGGCACATGCCATAGCACCAGCGCGGCGCCGGTCATCCCAAGGGCCGCGGGCACGGCTATGCCGCGCAGTGGCAGGGCAAGACCCAGAAGAGGCGCCGCGACGCTGACCAGAAGCAGGTGATGCACCGCCCGCGCGCTGAACAGGGCGCTGGTGAGCGCGCAGAGCGGTGAGACGAAGGCGAGAACGAGAACACTCCAGGCTAGCAGAAACGCCGGCCGGTTTACCGCCGCCTTGCCTCCCGCAACCAGCGCCGCAAGCAGGGCAGCGATCAGTACCGGATCAAGATTCCAGCTGCTTAGAAATGCCGCTGGAGACGGTGCTTCGCCGCAATAGGGGACTGAAGAGCCGGTTGCTGCTGTGTCCATGTCTTTCTCTCCTGCCCCCGAAAACGCGCGCTCTCTGCGTGAAATCTCTTGGCCGGACGGAACGTTTGGACATGTTTCCCCAAGCGGCATTTCTCCGGCATGCTTGCCTGCCGGAGGAAACTGGCGCTTCCGCCATTTGTTCCTGGTCCTCCAGGCTTTCACTGGAAGTGGTCCTAAAGGCTGGCAGTCTGTTCCCGGTGCAGAAGAAGTCCGCCTGCGGTAAGGTGCAAACGAACAGGGCCTGCACCTGCCGTGTCCGGCGGGTGCAGGCCCTTTTTGAACTGCTTATATTTCGGCCCCTGACGCTCTACGCAACCGACCGGCTTACTCTTGGGGGAAAGCTGGTATCACCCCTCGATCAGCGCAATCATCGTCTCCAGCCGCTTCATCGCCAGCCAGCCGTCATGGATCTGCGGAGCATTGTTGCTCTCGCCGCGCATTGTGGCAGCCACATCAAGCAGAAGGGCGTGGTAGCCTTTGTAGTCCTCGTTGGCGGCGGCGGTGAAATTGGGCGACCAGGTGAGGCTGTCGCAGCCCGGGTCAAGGCTTGCCTCAGGGTCGTCCACCTTGAAGGGCGGGTTGCGGTGCCAGGTGACGTTGATGACGTTCTCCACCTCGATGCGGTTGTGGTCGCCCATGATCTGGACGAATTCCATCGGTGTGCCGCGTGACTGGACCGTGCCCATGATGATGTTGCCGATGACGCCGTTTTCGCACTCGAAATTCATGTGCAGCAGCATCTTGCCCTTGTCCGGCACGTTCTTGCGCAGGCGCACGTCAGCAAACTCGGAACCGGCAAACCAGGTGATCAGATCCATGTAGTGGACGCAGTGGTGCAGGTAGAAGCCGGTGTAGTCCACCTCTCCGGCGAAATAGGTTGGCGCCGTCATGTAGCTGCCGTGAATGCCGAGCACCGGACCGAAGGCGCCGCCATCGAGGATGTTCTTCGCAACCTTGTTGCCGGCCGAATAGCGCTTCATGAAGCCGACAGTGACGGGCACGCGGGCGGCTTCCGAGGCCTTGACCAGTTCCAGCGCCTGCGCGGCTGTTGCTGCAGGCGGCTTTTCCATGAAGACGGGCAAGCCACGCTTCAGGGCCGCAAGGGTTGCCCGGTAATGGATATCCGGCCCCACTGCCATGCCGACGGCATCGATGCCGCCTGCTGCGATCATCTCTTCAAAGTCCGTATGGATGGATGACGCGCCGAACTGGCGGGCGGCATTGCGGGCCGCTGCTTCGTCCCGGTCGCATACTGCGGTGATTTCGAAGCCGCTGCGGGCAAGTTGCGGCAGCAGCATCCAGGTTGCGTGGCGGCCGCAGCCGATCCAGCCGATCTTGATCGTCATCAGTGATTGACCTCAGCAAATGTCAGGGCAGAGCGGATCAGGCCAAGGCCTGCCCGCAGCTTTTCATCTTCGTCTTCGTGGGGTGCGCGCCAGTGGGCGATCGGCAGGGCCACCCGCTCATCCTCGCGGCGGAAAGGCTCCAGCGACACCGGCCCCTCGTAGCTGACCGCGTGGAGTGCGCGGGCAATGGCCGTCCAGTCCATGTTGCCGGTGCCGGGAAAGCCGCGATGGTTCTCATTGGCCTGGAAATGCACCAGCCGGTTTCCGGCAGCGCGGATGGCATCGGGGATGGAGCGCTCTTCCATGTTCATGTGGAACGTGTCCAGCATCACGCCGAGGCCGGGGTTTGCAACTACATCACAGACCTCGATGGCCTGCGCAGTGGTGCAAATGATGTCGGTCTCGAAGCGGTTCAGCGGCTCCAGTCCGAACACCCTGCCAGCTTCTGCCGCCTGCCTTGCTGCAATGGACAGGCCCTCGATGGTGCGGGCGGCGCGTGCGGCGATCTGGTCTGCGCTCCAGGGGAAGGGCGGCCGGCCGGCAAAGACCAGCGGCTCGCCATAGAGAGGCCCGCCGATGATCGTGGCGCCGATGCGCTCTGCCGCCGTGATGCAGTAGGAAAGGTAATCCTGCCCGCCCTTGCGTGCGGACGCATCCTCGCTGGCGATGGAGCGTTGCAGGTTGACGCGGGCGGCCAGCACGATGCCAAGGCCTTCGCCCTCGCAGATGCGGCGCACTTCCGCCGGGTCGAGATCGTCTTCCGGCTCTGGCACCAGCAATTCGATGAAGTCGAAGCCGAGCGCGCGGGTCTTCTTCAGGAAGGGCAGGGCGGCATTGGTGAAGGGCCGGGTGTATTGCATCGAGATGATGCCGATGGGATTTTTCACGGAATGGTTCCTCGTCTTGGATGGGGTCAGCCCTTCACGGCGCCTTGCGTCAGGCCGCCCACCAGCCGCCGCTGCACGATCAGGAAAAGGAGAGTGGCCGGCATGGCGCCGATGATGCCGCCGGCCGTCAGAAGCCCCCATTGCACCTGGTATTCGCCGATCATGCTCTGCACGGCGACGGTGATGGGGCGCACGCTCTGGCCGCCGAGTGTGAGGGCGTAGAGATATTCGTTCCATGCGGTGATGAAGATGTAGATGCCCGTGGCAATGATGCCGGGGGTGCAGAGCGGCAGCACCACCCTCGTCATGGCCTGCAGGCGCGAGCAGCCATCGGTCATCGCGGCTTCATCCAGCGAGCGGGGAATGCCGTTGATGTAGCTCGTCATCATCCAGACCGAGAAGGGGATGGCGATGGTCGAGTTGGCGATGATCAGGGCAAAATGCGTGTCGAGCAGCCCGAGCTGACGCATCAGCACGAAGAGCGGCAGGATCAGCAGCACCAGCGGGAACATGTTGATCAGCAGGAACTGCAGCAGCAGCGCCCGTTTGAAGCGGAAGTCGAAACGCGAGAAGCTGTAGGCGGCAGAGACCGACAGGGCGAGCCCCACAACCACTGTGCCCGAGGCGATGATGAAGCTGTCCAGCATGTTGCGGGCAAAGCCCACATTGGCAAACAGCCGCTCATAGTTACTCAGCACGAGATCTGCGAGCGAGGGCCCGCGGGTGAAGAGCTGGTCTTCTGCTGTCAGGGATGTCAACGCCATCCAGAGGTAAGGCCCCAGCGTGAAGGTGAGGATCGCCAGCATCGGCAGGTCGACCGTCAGGATACGGGCGAGGGTTGTCTTGCGTCCGAGGGCCATCACTGCACCGCCTTTGCCGAACGTTTCAGATAAAGCACCACCACGCCCAGAAGCAGCAGGGTGAAGGTCATGGCCAAGGCCGAGCCGTAGCCAAAGTCGAGGTTGGTCCGTGCCTCGAGGAAGGCGTAGAGCGGCAGGGTGTAGGTGGAATAGCCCGGCCCGCCGCCGGTCATGACGAAGATCACGTCCATCGAGTTGGCCACCCAGATGGTGCGCAGCAGGATGGCGGTGAACAGCACGCCCGAAATGCCCGGCAGGGTGATGTGCCAGAACTGGCGCAAGGTGGACGCGCCGTCGATGGAGGCCGCTTCATAATAGCTTTTGGGGATCGACTGGAGACCTGCGAGGATCATCACCGCGAAGAAGGGAAAGCCCTGCCAGGTGAGCGTCAGGATGATTGCGTAAAGTGCAGTATCCGGGTTGGCGAGCCAGGGGATCGAGGTTTCCAGAATGCCGATGCGCAGCAGAAGGTCATTGAGGATGCCGTAGTTGGAATCGTAGATCCACGACCACATCAGTGCAATGACCACAGACGGCAGCGCCCAGGGAATGATGATGAGAGCGCGGGCAAGTGGCCGCCAGGGAAAGTGCTGGTTCAGCAGCAGAGCCGTGGCCAGCCCCAGCAGGGCCTGTGCCGGAACCGTGAGCGCAATCCAGATCACCGTATGGCGCAGCGAGATCCAGAACACCTCGTCCTGCAGGATCGCCAGATAATGCGTGAGGCCCGCCCATTCGAAGCTCTTGGGCCGGAATAGAACGTAATTGTGCAGGCTCATCCAGGCCGTCTGCACCATCGGAAAGAAGACGATGGCAAGGGTGACCAGAACGGCTGGCGACAGCAGTGCCAGCGGCAGCACCTGCCGTGACAGGGCCGCCCGCCGCGATGTCTGAATATCCCCGCCTTGGGGCAGTGTCGTGCTGGACATGGTCTGGCTCTTCAGGGTTTGCGGGCCGGGCTTGCGCGCGTGTTCAGTGTTGGTGTCAGGAGTTGGATTTGGGGCGCCTCCGCATCCCTCCCCCTCGTGGGGAGGGGGTAGGGGTGGGGGGAAGAGCCTCTCCGGTGGGCAGGGAGATAAATGGTCGTAAATGGCATTCCCTATCGATGACCCGTCCAAGAAACTTTTGATTTTTCAGTTTGTTGCAACCTCGGAGCCCCCCACCCCTTACCCCTCCCCACCAGGGGGAGGGGCGGAGAGGCCGGGTTCCAAGGCGAAAATGTCCTCCGCCCCCGCCTCGTCACTGTCCTTCGAACAGCTTGGCGATGGCGGCGTTCATTTCGGCTGCGGTGATCTGGCCGAGCAGCGCGCGCTGCATGTTGGCTGGCCACACCGTGTTGACGAATTCCGGCGTGCTGGACGAGGCTGGCAGCAGGTGGGCGAAGGGCAGGGAGTCCTTCGTTGCCTCAACGAAGCGCGCCTCATGGCCGTTCCAGCTGGCGGTATCGGTCTTGGTTACGGGAAGCTGGCCTGTCGCGGTGTTGAAAAGGGCGTTGTTGCCTTCGGTGGAGAGGAACGACACCCACTTCCATGCGGCCTCCTTGTCGGTGGCCGAGGAGAGCACGCCGGTTGATTCATCGCCGAAGGTGGTCCAGCGGCCGCCGCCGCATTCGGGCACCGGAACGGCGCTGACCTTGTCGCCAAGGGCGGCCACCAGATCGCGGGAAGAGCCAACATGGTGGATGGTCATGGCGGTCACGCCGGTCTTGAAGGCGCCGATGATCTCCTGAAAACCGTCATTCGGGGCTGAGGGCGGGAACACCTTGTCCTTCTGGAACAGGTCGACGACGAACTGCGTGCCCGCCACGCCAGCCTCGGAGTTGAGGCTTGCATCAAGTGCTACGCCGGAGCGGCCAAGGGTGAATGCGCCCCAATGCTCATGCCCGGACTTGCCGCCCCGGAAGCCGAAGCCATAGGTGTCGATCTTGCCGTCGCCGTTCGTGTCGCGGGTCAGCTTTATGGCCGCATCACGCAGTTCTTCGCAGGTCTTGGGCGGGGTCAGGCCCAGCTCGGCGAACATGTCGGCGCGGTAATAGAGATAGAGCGCCACATATTGCACCGGCAGATAATAGTGCTTGCCGTCCTGCGCTTTGGTCAGGTCAAACAGATTGTCGAGAATGTTGTCCTTGCCGTCCCAGCTGTTGATCCGCTCATCCAGGGGCTCCAGCGCTTCCATTTCCAGCAGCCGGGGCAGGGCGAACATCTTCAGCATCGCCGCGTCCGGGGCATTGCCGCCGGCAATCGCGGTGTAGAGATTGTCGTAATAGCTGTTCCAGGGGATGTTGCGGGCATCGATCTTGATGTCCGGGTTTGCTGCCTCGAACTTCTTCACCAGATCCGACATCGGGTTTTCCGGATTGTCGAAGTGGTACCAGAAACGCACCGTGCTGGCGGCATCTGCCTGACCGGCAAGCAAAGCGGTGCCGAGGCCGGCCACGAGGGCCAGCGTGCTGATCATGGTCTTCATGTGCTATTCTCCTCCCAAAGAACTCGCGGATATTTTACGGCGGGTTCAGGTCATCGTGCGGAACGCCTCGCCCGCACGGTCAAAGGCAGCCTCCGCCTGAGGCAGCCAGATGCTCATCTGCATGAAGCCGTGCACCACGCCGGGCACGGTGTCGAAAGGGTCCTTGCGGCCAAGCGCGTGCAGCCTTGCAGCCAGCGCCTCGCTGTCCGAGCGCAGCGGGTCCACCTCTGCGGCATTGAGATAGAGCGGCGGCAGGGCGGCGAGCACCTCATCGGATGCGCGCGCCGGGGTCAGGCACGGATCGGACGACCGCCGCTCCTCCGGCGCATAGAAATCCCAGTAACGCTGCATCTTGCCCCGCGTCAGGCCAGGGCCATCGGCCACCTGCCGGTAGCTGGGGCTTTCAAAGTCCGCATCGAACACACCGTAGAACAGAAGCCCGCAGTGCGGCAGATCGCGGTTCTTGAGCCGGATCATCAGCGCCAGAGCGAGATTTGCCCCGGCGCTGTCGCCGGACACGGACCAGCGCCGGCCGGAAAGGATATGCTCGCGCTCCGCCCAGAGGGAAAGGCAATCGTCCAGTCCTGCCGGATAGGGATGTTCCGGCGCCAGCCGGTAGTCGAAGGTGATGACAGGCGCGCCCGTTGCCAGAGCCAGCCGCCGGGCTGCGCCTTCATGGGTTGCAGCCGAGCAGAAGGCCCAGCCGCCGCCATGGATGTAAAGGATGGCCTCACGTCCCGTATCGGACGGGGGGATGAAGACGAATGCCCGCCGCCCGCCAGGCGTTTCCACGATCAGTTCCCGCGCCATCGCCGGGGCGGGGCCGTTCCAGCGCCGGTTGGCAGCTTCGGCCTTTGCACGGCCTTCGGCCGGCGGCAGAAGCGTGGGGTCCGGCTGCACGCCGTCTTCAGCCATCAGCCGGTCCATCACGGCCTGCATGTCCGGTGCAAGCGGCGGCAGGGGCAGGGTGTCACGGTCTGCCGTCATGATGGCATGCCTCCCACGGTCATCACCGCCGGTCCCAGATCGACGATGGTGGAGATGTGGTGTGAGAGAGCCTGATGCAGCGCCTTGGCATCGCGTGCCTCCACGGCCTCGATGATGACCACATGCCGGTTGGCGGTGGCCATCAGGTCGCGGTCTTCTGCGCGGCTGTTGAGGATCTTGAAGCGCTGGCTGTGCACAAGGCAGCGGGCCAGCACCGGCTCCACCACGGGCATATGTGCGGCGGCGAAAAGGCTCAGGTGGAAGTGGCAATCGTGCTGCAGCAGGGAGTACTCGTCCTCCTGCAAAGCCGCAAGGCGCATCATCTGCAGATGCCCTTCCAATGTTTTCATCAGTGCGCCGTCCATGGCTTCGACCACGCGGATGGCGGCACGGCATTCGATGTCATGGCGAATGTGCAGCAGCTCGCGCACATCTTCCGAGCTTGCCGGTGAAACATGGGTGTCGCGGCGGGCGCGGCGGATGATCAGCCCTTCCTCAGACAGCCGCATCAGGGCTTCGCGGATGGTGCCCTGCGCCACATCGAAACGCTGGGCCAGCTCCAGCTCACGCAGCACCTCGCCCGCAGCCAGCTTGCCGAGAACGATCTCGCGGCGCAAAGCCTCCTCAACCAGCTCGCTGCGGCTGGGCTGTGTCCGGGATCTGAGGTTTTCAACGGCGCTCATGCAGGATCTTCCGTTCGCCACGGGTATTTCAATCGTATTGATAATCGCATTCTTATTGATAATGTCAACCGTATTGATAATATGGTTTTGAAATTTCCGGCTGGGAGGCTGGAGCAGGCGATGAATGCACACAGGCTTGAGGAGGAAACGATGGCGCGGATTGAGCTGGCGAAGGTCGTTAAACGCTATGGCGCGGTAGAGGCCATTCATGGCGTTGATCTGGAGATCGGCGACGGTGAATTCGTCGCCTTTGTCGGTCCGTCGGGCTGCGGCAAGTCCACCATGCTGCGCATGATTGCGGGCCTTGAGGAGATCAGCGGCGGCACGCTGCGCATCGGCGAGGCCGTGGTCAATGATGTGGAGCCCAAGGGCCGCGATGTTGCCATGGTGTTTCAGGACTATGCCCTTTATCCGCACATGAGCGTGGCACAGAACATCGGCTTTGGCCTGAAGATGCGCGGCGAGGCGCCGGAGGTGATCCGCCAGAAGGTGGAGGAAGCTGCCCGAATCCTGCAGCTTGAAGACTATCTGGACCGCAAGCCCGGCCAGCTTTCCGGCGGCCAGCGCCAGCGCGTTGCCATGGGACGGGCCATCGTGCGCAAGCCCAAGGTCTTCCTGTTTGATGAGCCGCTGTCGAACCTCGATGCCAAGCTCCGGGTGGAAATGCGCACCCAGATCAAGCGCCTGCACCGCATGCTGCGCACTACAACCATCTACGTCACCCATGATCAGGTGGAGGCCATGACGCTGGCCGACCGTGTGGTGGTGCTGCGCGGCGGCAATCTCATCCAGCATGGCCGCCCGCTGGAGCTTTACGAGCGCCCCAACTGCCGCTTCGTTGCCGAATTCATCGGCTCACCGCAGATGAACATCCTGCCCGGCACGGTCATCAGTTCCGATGGCAGCCCAGCCGTGGAACTGGACGGCGGGGCAATGGTCCGGACGCCCGGTCTTGCGGCTGAGCCCGGACGCAAGGTGGATGTGGGTATCCGGCCGGAGCATATCGAAGCCTGCAGCGAAGCCGAGGCAGATCTCGTGGTGGACGTGGATGTGCTGGAGGAGCTTGGCTCCGACACGCTGGCCATCTGCCTGTGGGCGGGGCGCGAACTCACCGTCCGCCTTCCCGCCGGTCCCGGTTCAAGTTTTGGATCAAATCTGGGCCTCGCCGCCCGCACCCGCCTTCCCCTGCGCTTCCGGCGCGATTGCCTGCATGTGTTCGATGCTCAGACTGGTGTGCGCCTTTGAAAGATGTCACTTGCTGTTCGACATGACCCGCCCCTCCTGAAGCCAGTTCAAGGCAATGGGCCAGAGGGTGGGGCGGAAGCGGGCGTGGAAGAAGTTGAAATGGCCGATGGGCTCGCCGCCGCTGTGCTGCGGGCCGAGCCGAAGATGGTGCCGGGGGCTGGCGCTGTAGCAGGCGAGCAGCCGCTCCAATGCCTGCGGTGTGCCGAAGGGATCATCATCAAGCCCGATGGCAAGCAGCGGCGCGGTGATCCGCGCCAGACGGCGGGTCAGTATCTCGCCCTCCCGCTCGCCGCCAATGAACATGTCCTGCCGCAGCTGCTCTGAAAGCTGCGGTCCCATGCGGCTCCAGTCGCGGACCACGCCTGCGGGGGTATCCTCCAGCCAGCCAAGGCGCTTACCTGGAAAATAGCCGAAGAGCCGCGTCACCAGCGGCATGAACACATGCCATTTCAGATACATGCGGCGGCGCTGCTGGGGATCGTAATCCCGCCAGTAAGCGTGCTGCGCCCCGACTGTCAGCAGGCGTGCGGCCTTGCGGGCGGAGGGGGCAAGGCCGATGGCCAGCCCGCCGATGGAGTGGCCGATGAGATGCAGCGGCTGGCCCGGCCACAATTCATTTGCCAGCTGAAGCCCAGCTTCCACATCAAGGTCTCCCCAGTCGGCCCAGTCTGCCTGAAAGCCGCGCAAGCTCGCGGGCCGGGAAAAGCCGATGCCGCGATAGTCGAGCGTCAGCACCTCGAAACCATGCTCATGCAGATAGCTGGCAAAGCGCCCGTAGTAGCTGCAGCGCACGGAGGTGGCTGGGGCGATGACGGCAACCGGACGGCGCGGATCCGGGACCGGATGGCGCCAGACAAGCCCACCCAGCGGCATGCCATCGGGGGCTTGCAGGCGAATACGTGCGCCTTCCTTGGCGATAGGTGCCGGGTGGGTGATTTCATGACGCTGCGCTTGGCAACTGTTCAAGGCGGGTCTCCGGTTTGCAATTGCGGTCAATCGCAAGTCTCCGCCTGATGCTTCTGCCTGTCGATTGACCATAGCTGCTGCCGAATTGAAGAGCATTCACTTGCGCCGGGCCGCATTGCGGGTTCCTCTGCAAGGTGAGGAAACCTGTCAGGACGATGCAACATGAAACCGGTTGTGACACTTGCCGACTTGCCGATGGAAACGCAGGCCCATGGGCAGAGCTTTGAGGCGCGCAAGGCGGCGGTCGCAGCGCCGCTGGGTGCCACGCAGCTGGGCGCCCGCTATGTCGAAATTCCGCCTGGCAAGAAGGGCTGGCCCTGCCATTGCCATCTCGCGAATGACGAGATGTTCGTCATCCTCTCCGGCAGCGGCACCTTGCGCTATGGCGGAGAGACGTTTCCGGTGGCGGCTGGGGATGTGGTGGTCTGCCCGGCGGGCGGGCCGGAAACCGCGCATCAGCTGATTGCGGGGCCGGATCAGACACTGCGCTATCTGGCCGTGAGCAGCATGCATGATCCCGACATTGTCGAGTATCCCGACAGTGGCAAACTGGCGGTCTATGCAGGAGCGGCTCCGGGCGGCGATGCGAAGCTTCGTCGGATGGGTCTGGTATTCCAGCGTCCGGCTGCTGCGGGCTATTGGGACGGTGAATCCTGAGGGAGGACTGGCACAGCGCCGTAGCTGAGGGCTTTGCGCCTTCAGCCAGCGCGGCGCAGGTCCCCGGTTTCCTCCATCAGCCAAGCCTTGAGATTGCGGATGCGCCGGTCCCGTTCCAGTGCCGGCGGATAGCACAGGTAATAGCCGGCTTCCGCGTCCACCCGATGTTTGAAGAGTGCACGCAACCGTCCGGCAGCGATGTCCTGAGCCGCCAGTTCCGGCCCGGCAAAGGTGATGCCCGTGCCATCCAGTGCAGCCTTCAGGCTGAGGCTGGTGGAATCGACGGTGATGATGGCTGCGGGCAGCACCGTACCGCCAGGCAGGGTCTCATTCCAGCGGGCGAATGCATCCTGCCGGTGGCCCGAGATGAAAAGCGTGCTGCGGCTGACAAGTGCGCGTGGATCGTCTCCGGCTGCTGCCCGGCTCAGCAGCGTCAGTGTCTCGTCGAAAAGGTGTTCGCTCACCGTGCCGCTCCAGTGTCCTTTGCCGTGGCGCACGGCGGCATCGGCGCTGCCTGCGGCCAGATCGGCCACCTCCTGCGTGGTCTGCAGCTCCAGCTCAAAGCCCGGCCGGGCAGCTGGGTAGGCCGAAAGGCGGGGCAGCAGCCAGTGGGCGGCGAAGCCGGGCGGCAGCGACAGGCGCAACGCGCCGAGCTTGCGCTCTTTCTGCAAGCTCCCGACGCTCTCCACGATCTGGCGGAAGCCTGCCGAAAGCCCCGGGGTCAGCATCCGCCCTGCCTGCGTCAGCTCCAGTCTTGCGCCCGTCCGGCGCAGAAGTTCCACGCCAAGGCTGTCTTCCAGCAGGCGGATCTGGTGGCTGACGGCCGAAGGCGTGACACCGATTTCCGCGGCGGCTCCTTTGACCGAGAGGTGCCGCGCCGCCGCTTCGAAGGCCCTCAGGGCGTTGAGCGGAACGGCAAGGCGCATGGGTCCGCCGCGCAAGGCCTTGTTATCCTGCAGCATGGCTCTGCTCCTGTCTCCGGTTCTGTTTGCTGTCCCGGAAGGAGGATCGTAGAGTTCGTGACACTCTTGGTAAAATGCAAAAGCGTCACGTGACGCTATTGGAGAAAGCCGATGCGCCTCAAGTCGCCCTGGAAGCCGCGCCTGTCCGGTGAAGCGCAACTGCCTTGCGACAGGCTGGCGGCAGCGCTGGCGGAAGACATCCTCGATGGAAAGCTTGCCGCAGGCGAGCGCTTGCCGCCGCACCGGGATCTTGCCTGGCAGCTGGGCATCGGGCTTGGCTCCGTGACCAAGGCCTATGGCATGCTGGAGCGGCGCGGACTTGTGCATGCGCTCAAGGGCAGCGGCACTTTCGTCGCGGACACCGGCGGGCGGAAGGGGACAGTGATCGACCTGTCGCAGAACGCCCCGCCAGCAGTCATGAGCGAGCGGCTTCTGGCCCGCACGCTGAGCGCTCTGGCCCGGCAGGCTGAGCCAGCCTTGTTCAATTCCTATCCGCCGGTGCCGGGGCATGTGCGCTTCCGCACCGGCCTTGCCCGCTGGTTCGGGCGGCTGGGCACGGAGACCGGTCCCGGCCGCCTGCTGCTGACCGGTGGCGCGCAGCATGCACTCACCGTGTGCCTGTCGATGCTGTCCGGTCCGGGCTCCCTGCTGCTGGTGGAGGCGCAGACCTATCCCTGTCTGCTGACACTTGCCCGGTACTGTGGAGTGCGGCTGGCGGCTGTTGCCATGGATGGTGAGGGCATGATGCCGGAAGCGCTGGACCGTGCCTTGCTGGCCGCCGGGCCGGGCGTGCAGGCTTCTGTCTATCTGATGCCTACCATGCAGAATCCGGTTGCTACCTGCATGAGCCGCGCCCGGCGGGAAGACATTCTCACTGTCTGCCGCAGGCATGATGCCTTGATTATTGAGGATGATGTCTATGCGCTGGGCGCCGATCCGTCGCTGCCGTCGCTCGCAAGCCTTGATCCGGAGCGGGTATTCTACATCAACAGCCTGTCGAAGACGCTCAATCCCGCGCTGCGCATTGGCGGGCTGGTGGTGCCTGCTGCCTGGCAGGAGCGGGCGGAAGCGTGCCTCTATGCCAACGGACTGATGATTTCGC
The DNA here is from genome assembly GCF_036881715.1 of Pannonibacter anstelovis. Lineage (NCBI taxonomy): Bacteria > Pseudomonadati > Pseudomonadota > Alphaproteobacteria > Hyphomicrobiales > Stappiaceae > Pannonibacter > Pannonibacter anstelovis. The sequence goes on along the minus strand of NZ_JBAKBF010000004.1, from coordinate 315,433 downwards.
CGCTCAGCTGTCTGGTGATGGAGCACTGGATCATGGATGGCACCGCTCAGACCATCTGCGATGCGATCGGGGAAGAGGCGGCGCGCCGCCGGGCGCTGGCGGCCAGCATTCTGGGTGAGGCGATGCCGCCTCATCCGAACCTTGGCTATCACGTGTGGCTGCCGATGGCGGATCAGGAGGCGCAGGCGCTGGCGGCGGCTGCCCGGGCGCTCGGCATTCTCGTCACGGATCCGCTGGCAACCGCCGCAGCGCCGGAGAATGGGGCAGCAGGTGTGCGGCTGTGCATCGGCGCCCCGGCGCAGGCGGAGCTTGAAAGCGCGCTCAAGGCCATTGCCGGGCTTCTCGCCAATCTGCGCGGGACCATTGCCGGGCCGCTGGCCTTTCAGGCGTAAGCTCCGGCTCTAGTCCGGCAGTCCCGCGCAGAAGGCCTCCAGCAGCATCCGCCCCTGCGGCCAGTCCTCAAGGCCGCTGGCAGCATTTATGTGCCCGAGGACCCCTGCCTCGATCAGGCTTGTGCCCCATTCCCGCGCGCGGCGCCAGGCATGGTCTGGTGTGCCATAAGGATCATCGGCGCTTGCGATGATCAGCGCCGGAAAGGGCAGGGGCAGGGCTGGCGGATTGGCGAAGCTCGCCGCTTCCTTCGCCGGGAATGCAGGCCCGTCCGGGTCCGGCACGGCCACGAGAAAGGCGCCGCGCACCCTCCTCCCCAGCATGGGGGCGGCATGAGCTACCAGCAGGCAGGCGAGGCTGTGGGCCACGAGCACAGGCCGGGCCGGAGCTTGCGAGACGGCTGCATCAAGCGCCATTGTCCAGTCGTCCAGTTCCGGAGCATCCCAGCTTGAAGGGCGGAAGCGGCGGAAAGAGGTGTCCGCGGCTTCCCAAAGGCTTTGCCAGTGGTCCTGGCCAGAGCCGCCAATGCCGGGAAGAACGAGTTTGGGAACGATGGTCAAAGCTGCCATGCTGCGGTGCCTTCTGTAGAGGTGTGATGGCCGGAGCATAGAGGCGCAGGGGCAGCGGCAAAGTGACGGCTCTTCAGCCGTACGCCAGCATTTTTCACGTCTCGCTGTGCCAGAAACGGGGCAGCTGCGCGCAGAGGATGAGGGCCGTCAGCTGGACCAGCCCATGCGCTTCTGAAAATCTGCCGAAATGGCGGGCGAGCGGCACGCCGCACAGGCGAGCGGCGATACTTGCATCCAGCAGCAGGAACAGAAGCAGCATTCCGGCTCCGGCTGATATGGGGTGCCGCCGGATTGCCCGGTCCTGCCAGCCGCTTGCGAGCGTTGCAAGGCCGGTGGCCAGAAAGACAGCCGCCTCCAGTAAGGCACCGGGCAGTGAACCCGCATGGGCATCAAGCCAGAGGGTGCGGGCAAGGCCGGTGGCGATGTAAGCGGCGCAAAACGGCAGACCATAGGCGAAAGCAGCCTGAAAGCTATGGACGGTCCTGCTCAGCGCCTGCCGGGGCATGGGGTCAGGTTCCCTTCATCTGGCCTTTGCCGGAGGTATCAGCAGGCGGCGGGCATAACCGGCGGCAAAGGCGAGATAAGCCCCGGCCCAGGCAAGAGCCGCCATGTCCAGCAGGGGCCGCGCCGCTTCTCCCGCATGGGGCGAGGCAACGCGGGCGATTGTGCCCAGGATGACCAGCGCGAAGATGGCCAGATCCAGCCTGTCCGCCGTCAGCGGATGGCCCGAGTGGCCCCGGCTGGCCCGGGTCATGACGGCGAGTGTCATGATGCCGATGGCGCCTGCCGTCCACAGATGCACGGATGCTGTTGCATCGCCAATCTGCGGCAGCAGTAGGGCGCAAGGCACCGCCAGAAAGCCGAGCGCAAGAATGAGGTGGCCGATATGGAGGATCAGCAGCAGCGGCTCACGCCTTGCCGCAAGCCCGCACCAGCGTGTCAGCCGCCAGATCTGCCCGGCTCCCGCCAGCAGCATGATGACGGCCGTTGCCAGAGCGTCCGGCAGGATTGTCCAGAGCACCAGTGCGGCACCACTCAGCACCATGATGGAGGCGTCGGCCTTGTTGAAGGTGACCGGCAGTTTTGCTGCCTTGCGGGCATTCAGCCAGTTGCGGGTAAAGGCCGGGATGATGCGCCCGCCGATCATGAGGATGAGCAGGATCACCAGCGACAGGCTGGCCCTGAGTGAGACATCTGCCACGCCGTCTCGTGCAGCCTCCAGATGAAAGCCGAGATCCGCGAGGGCCAGCAGGCTGATCACCGCCACGATCTTCAGATTGCGCAGATTGCGGGCGGCGATCACCTCCCGCGCCATCACGGCAGCGAGGGAAAGGGGGAAGAGCACATCCAGCAAAGCCACCGGAAGGGGGCCAAGCCTGGCGCCTAACGTGACGGCCGCGCGCCCGGCCAGCCACAGCAGCACCAGCGTCAGCAGCAGCATGCCCGAAACCGGGGGGCGGCTTGTCCAGTTGGCCACAGCTGTCAGGCCAAAGCCTGCGATGATGGCCATGACACCGCCAAACAGGAGCGTATGCACATGCCAGTCCCGTGGCACGAACAGGGTGGGCAAGGAGAACAGCCCCGAATAGACCGGCACCCACATCAGCACGGATGCCGCCATGGCTAGGGCGCCAAGGAAGAAGAACGGCCTGAAGCCGCCGGAAAGCCAGTGCGGGCTGGTCATGTGATGGTCTCCCTGGCGATGCCTTGCGGGATTTTGAACGCGTCTCAGCGGCTGCGGCCTGTACGGACAGGTAGTCAGGCACCTGTTTCTCTGCCCCTCAAAAACTGCCGGATTTGCACATCAGCTTCGGGCATCGCCCGCAATGATGCAGTTGCTTTCCGGCAGGGTGCCTCCGCCCCCCTCCCCACGAGGGGGAGGGGAGCTGAAACGCCGTGCCTGAGTGACCAGACTGTGGACGTTCCCCCAGCTGTCACCAGCTTCGAGCACGATGTGTGCACGCAGGAGCTCAAGGATGGCTGAAAGGCCGTGCCGTCAGCCGTTCAAAGCCCGCCGAGCAGGGCTTGGAACTTCTTGCCACCCTTGCCGGGTGTCTTGACGGCCTTGGCGGTGTCCAGATTGACCGGCGAGCCGACGACGATAGCTGCGACCATGCCCATGCCGACATGGGGCTTGCACTTGACACCGTAGACGCCTTCCTGGGTGAAGGTCACGGTGACATCCTTGCCCATCTTGCCCACGAAGGGTTCAGCGCCCTCCGGCAGCATACCCGGAACCGTTTCGGCATTGTGGCCTGCATCGGTGGCCTTGAAGGTGACGGTGTCGCCGGGTGCGATGGTGATCAGCTCCGGTTCAAAGACCATGGCGCCGGTTGCGCCCTTGTTCAGCATTTTGACCTCGTGATCGGCAGCGGCGGCCAGGCCGGTGAGGCTGAGGATCGTGGCAGTGGCGAGGATGAGGGACTTGATGGACATGATATTCTCCAAAGTTGAATTCTGAATTCAGGTATGGGGAAGAAATAGCGTCCGGCGCGTCGGGAGACGTTGAGCCAGGTCAAACTGGATGACGGTTGTTGTGCGCTGCACAGGCTTTGCGCGGGCGGCGCCGGCTGGAGAGGATAAGTGTTGCTGCATAGAGGCCGAGCGCACCCATGGTGAGCCAGCCGGACGCATTGCGCAGGCTGTTCTGTTCCAGCAGGTTGCCCGCCACCCGCAGCGTTGTTGCGCCCTGCAGAAGCGCAAGCGGCAGGTAGAGCGCGGCCGAATAGCGGATGCGCAACCCTGCGACGGCGGGCAGGATGATGGGCGCATGGGCAAAGACCATGGACAGCACGAAGCCGAGGCCTATGGCATGCAGCGCTATGTCGTGCCCCGCCGCAGAAGTTCCCGGCGGCAGCATCAGCAGCGCCGCCGCAGCCACGGCCAGCCAGCCATAGCCGCACAGCAGGGCGGTGGCGGAATAGCGGGCAAGGCCCTCGCCCCGTATGGTGATCAGCGCCACGTCATTGACCGTCAGCCACAGGGCAAGCCCGGCGAGCGCCGCGCCTGCGAGCCAGGGCACTCCGGCAAAGGGCTCGCCCGTCAGCAGCCCGAGGCAGAAGACGGCAACCAGCAGGACCAGCACTCCGGCCTGCAGAGGCCCGCGCTGGCGCAGGCGCGACAGTTCGACCCGTTCCGCCGTGATGGTCAGGATGAGGAAGCCCAGCCAGATGTATGCGGCAAGAGCCGGATCGCCAGTGAGGAGCCACATGCCTGTGCCGATTGGCCAAAGCAGCGCGGCCACCAGCAAGATGGCGCTGAACAAAGTGCGCAGCGCCAGTGCAGCCTGTGCACTCAGCACGGCAAGTCCCGCTCCGGCAGCGAGGAAGGCGAGGGCCGCTGACTGCGGCTCGAACCAGATCAGAACGGCTCCAAGCCCCGAGACAGCCGGAACGGCAAGGGTTGAGCTGGAGCCTTGCGCCACCGCCCGCTCCAGCGAAATCAGGGTGCCGAAAAAACCGCAGAGCATGAAGACCGAGTGCCGGTCCGAAACTGAAAGGGCAAGATCGAGAAGCCCCAGCCTTGCCAGCCCGGCGCCAAGGCCGGTGACAAGGCTCGCCAGCGCCAGAAACGCGCTGAGAAGACGAATGGCGCGGATAGCAGCTTTGGGCATGAGTCAGCTCCACAGCCTTGTCCGCAACTGCTGCCACAGGCCGGAGCCCGTATCGGCGGCTGGGGCAGGACTTTCGCCGCCGAAACGCTGGCGCACGTGCGGGGCGGCAAGGTCCGGCGTCCAGCGGAAGGCGCGGTCGAGTGTCACCTTCACTTCGGTCTGCGGCGCGGCAATTTCCTCCACCGCAATGGCTGCGGTTTCGGCGATCAGCCCGCCCAGCGGACAGGTCGGTGTTGTCATGCCAAGGGTGATGCGGATGCGGCCGGGCGTGCAGGCAATGTCCCGGACAAGCCCGAGATCCACGATGCTGACGCCCAGTTCCGGATCATCGACGGTAGCGAGGGCTGCGAGGATGGAGGTTTCGCCGGTCATGGGACAATTGCTCCTGTGGAGGCTCCTGCGGGTGGATGTCCCAGGAACTGTGCGGCAGTTGCCGCTCTGCCTCTTTGTGCAGGCACAAGCTTTGACGCAGCTTGTCAGCCGTCCTGCCGGCTTGTGCCCGGAGACATTCCGGCCAGAAGCTCAAGGCTGGCGACGCCTTGCGCGGCGGCGGCGGCAATCTGGCGGAAGGCATCGGCGAGAATGGCGAGGTCGGCTGCATCCAGTTCAGCCGCACCGGGGGATTCAAGGTCCTGCAGATAGGGCAGGAAACCGGCCAGCTGGCGGGTGCGCTCCCTCGCGCTTTCCAGCAGGCGGCGGCGTGTCCGGCGGATTTCGAATTCTGTGAAGATGGCGATTGTCCGCTCCACTTCCTCCTGACAGGCGCAGGGCAGGCCCATGTCCTGAAGCACATGCGCAAGCCGCTGCAGCAGGGCGGTGTCTGCTGCAGCGGCCAGGGGCATCGGGTCCGGTTCTAGAATCCCAGCCATTGCCGCACTCCCGTTTCCTCACGCACCAGCCGTATGCCGAGATTGGCGGGTGGCACGCCCACCGAACAGGCCCCGGCCTTGGGGTCGCGGAAGAAGGTGGTCATCAGCGCCCGGTGGCGGCCTTCGGCGACGCGGATGCCGCAGTTCTCCGTCTCCCGCACCTCTCCGCCGGGCAGCACATGGTGGCGGCGGTAGCAGGTGGAGGTCCATTCCCAGACATTGCCGGCAAGGTCCAGCAGGCCGTGCTCATTGGTGCCGAAGTGTCCGGCCGGCATGGGGTCGGGGTCGATCTCTTCCTGAAGTTTCGATTCAGTGTCGTAGACTGCAATCCAGCGCTTCGACGGGTTCGCCGGGTCGCTGATCTCCGTGTAGGCGTCGTCCTTGAAGCGTGATCCGGCGGCGAGCGCCCATTCCCGGTCGGTCGGCAGGCGCCACCTCTCTCCGGTCTTGGCCGACAGCCAGGCGGCATAGGCTTCCGCATCAAGGAAGTTGACTCCGGTGACCGGCATGCCCGCCGCGCCGGGGGCATCCAGCGCCATGCATCCGCCATCGGCGACACAGGCATCATAGGCGCCGCGCGTCACCTGTGCCCGCATGATCGTAAGTGGGGCCTCCAGCGTCAGCGGCACACGCGGGCCGTTGACCGGCGTGCCCCGGTCCAGGAACTCGCCGGGCTCGCGGTAGGAAACGCTGGCCTCTTCCAGTCTGACGGTCTCCGGTGCGGGGTCTGGTGCCTTTGGTGCGGCAGCAAAGCCCTGAAGCAGAGTGAGGAGGGCAAGGCCTGCAACGGCGGCGCTGGTGTATCTGATCAAGGTCATGGATGACCTCCTGATCGCCAGGGAGGGAGAAACGGGCGAAGCCGCGGCAGCCCGGGGAGGCGGCCTGCCGCGGCAGGCTGTCAGTTGCTCGGGATCGGGCCTGGGGCCGAGACCTGCATCATCAGGTCATTGTCCCAGTCGCCTTCCACCTTGAAGTGGGCTGCTGCCCCCAGTTCCATGGCCTCGATGAGGTTGTGGTTGACATAGGCGTAGATGCCCGGCTGAAGGAACTTGTAGGTCGCCACGGCGGCGCTGCCGCCAGCCACGAACCAGGTTTCCAGCCCCTTTTCCGGCGGATTGTCGAACTTGCCGCGCTCCCAGACGTGGTCGCCGTGGCCGCCGATGAGATGCGGCCGTGTGTCCCGGTTGGCCGAGCTGTGGATCACCAGCACGGTCTCGCCGACATTGGCCTTCATGGCCTTGTCGCCCGTCAGCGCGCCAACGGCGCCGTTGAACACCACATGGGTGGGCACCAGCCCTTTCATCACCTCGACCGTATCGGCATAGGCCTCGCCGGGGCTATCATAGTCCACGTATTTGCCGTTCTCGTCCTTCGGCACATAGAGGTCGAACTCGCCGATGGTGTAGGCCCGGTCATAGTGGACCGGGTTGCCCGCCTCATCCTTCAGCCCGTCGCGCGGCAGCACCAGAATGGTGCCCGACATGCCGCTGACCACATGCCAGGCGACCATGCCCGTGGGGGCGCAGTGATAGACGAAGGCGCCGTTCTTCGTGGCCTTGAAGCGCAAGGTGGCCTGTTCGCCGGGGTTGACGAAGGTCAGCTGCGCGCCGCCGAGGGCGCCGGTTGCCGCATGAAAGTCGATGTTGTGCGGCATCGTGTTGGTTTCGGGGTTGATCAGCGTCAGCTCGACATAATCCCCTTCATGCACCACCATGGTCGGGCCGGGCATCGAGCCGTCGAAGGTCATGGCCTGGAAGGTGGTGCCTTCGCCGTCGATGACGATCTTCTTTTCCTCGATGGTCATGGTGAACTGGACGACCTTCGGTCCGCCCTTGGCCACCTGATCATGCTCCATGACGAAGGGCGGGGCGACGAGTTTGGCCTTCACGCGCTCGAGGCCAACGGTCATGTCGGTCTGTGCGGCTGCGGCCTTCAGCGTGGGGTTGGGGCCTTCTTCCGCATGGAGCGGCGCTGCGATCAGAAGGGCGATGGCGGCTGCACCACACAGGGCTTCACGGCGGGTCAACATGGCATTTCCTTTCATTCAGGTTGCCTTGGGTGTTGACGTGATTACAGAACAAAGGGCAGTAGAGGTGTTTGCGAAAAGGCAAACAGAGCAACGGTGGTTGCAGGGGATGCCATTTGGTCGCAGTTGATGAAGCAAGTCATTGCTGCGGCTTTGAAAAGTGATCTGGAGAAATTCAATGGCCGTGCATCGACTGGATCGCTCGCTCATTCGCAATCTAAGTATTTTCCAGTATATGAGTGATGCGGATCTTGATAACGTCCTTGCCATGGCCAGCGTGCGGCAGTTGCCGGACGGGGCCGCAGCCTTCATGCAGGGCGTCGAGGCGACGGAGTTTTTCTGCCTGCTGAACGGGCGGCTGAAGGTCATCCAGACCACGCCCGATGGCCAGCAGGTGGTGGTGCGGCACGTTAATCCGGGCGATATCTTCGGCATCGCGCGGGCCATGCGCCGCCCGGACTATCCGGCAACGGCCACCGCAATCGTCGACAGTCTGGCGCTGGCCTGGCCCTCGAACCAGTGGGAAGCCTTCATCGCCCGCAGCCCGACGCTGGCGCTCAATGCGTTGCAGACCGTGGGCCAGCGCCTGCAGGATGCCCACACGCGAATTCTGGAGCTTTCGACAGAAGAGGTGGAGCGGCGCGTCGCCCATGCGGTGCTGCGGCTGGTGCGGCAGGCCGGCAAGAAGACGGAAGAGGGCATTCTCATCGACTTCCCGGTGACCCGGCAGGACATTGCGGAAATGACCGGCACGACGCTGCACACCGTCAGCCGGGTAATGACCGCCTGGGAGGCAAAGGGGCTTGTCCAGTCCAGCCGCAAGCGTGTTGTCGTTGTCGATCCGCACCGGCTTTATCTCTTGGCGGAAAGCAGTGGCGACTGAGCCCGGCCGGGCAGAGGCGCTCCGGAGTTTGTTCCCCGACAAGGAAGGTAGCATGCGAAGCTTCTAGCTGTTGAGGCCTCAACCTCTGTCATGGAGCCTCTGATGACCCTTTCCGCTGCCCAGTCCGATCCTGTTCCTCCGGTCACCGTCGACCTGCGCCCCTTGCCGCGCCCGCAGCGCCACATGCTGGTCTTCCGCCAGTTCGAGGCGCTGATGCCGGGCGAAAGCTTCGAGCTGATCAACGACCACAATCCGCTCGGCCTGCTGCATCAGTTCGAGCATTACCTGCCGGGCCAGTTCACCTGGACCTACCGGGTGGAAGGGCCTGCCGACTGGCACGTCATCGTTGGCCGCCCGCATGAAGGTGAGGTAGCCGAGGTTGATCACAGCCATTCAGACAGCTGCGGTTGCGGCTCGTCCGGCCGGGGCGGCTGTGGCTGAGACTGGAATATTGGCTTGCCCGGTCCGCCAGTGCGGGCCGGGTTCAGCGCAGCTGCGGGCCCTGGCGCATCGCCGGGGGCAAGGGATGCTGGCCGAAGTCGACGAGGCTGCGGCGCAGAATGGTTCCGGCGGCATCGGCGATCAGCGTCAGGCGCTTGTTGCCGTGGAAAAACAGGCAGGCGAACCGGCCCTCGTCTTCATCGCGCCCCTCATGCAGACGGCAGGTGATGCTGCCCGCCCGCATCAGGCGCAAGGCTTCGTCCGGCGGCATCTGAAAGCCGGCGGCGATATCCTTCAGGTCGATTTCCGGCGCTTCGCGTGTCATGGCGTCTTTCCTCTGGCGCTGAGGATAGCCCGGTTCACGTCGCTCAGGAACTCCTCAAGCGGCACATGATGCTCCTCGCAGGCCTCCCGCACATCATGCAGATGGGCAATGGGGCAGCCGATGCACCGCATCTTGCGGCGGATGAAGACGGGGATGGTCTCCTTGTAGGTCTCCATCATCCCGTCAAGGATGGTTTCCGCGCAGACCGGGCCTCTCAGAATCGTGACCATGTTTCTGCCTCCGTGGCTGGTGCAGGGTGTCCCTGGGGCGGATACCTGCAGCCTTCATGCTGCGCTTTTGGACGGCGGACAACGTTGCGCGGGCGCAAAGTTTCAACTTGTTGCAAGCTATCCCACCAGCTGCCGGTAAATGGCCGGAAGCGCCGAGGGCAGCCGGTCCGGATGGGTGATGATGGCATAGGCGCCCCGGCCGAACAGCCAGGGGAAATAGTCCCGCGCCTCCTCGTCCACTGTCACGCCGAAGACCTTGAGCCCTTGCTTGCGTGCTTCCCGGATGGCCGCGCGCGTGTCCTCGATGCCATAGCGGCCTTCGTAATAGTCGATGTCATTCGGCTTGCCGTCGGTCAGCAGCAGGAGCAGCCGGTGGCGCTGCGGGCGCTGGGCCAGTTGTGCGCTCACATGACGGATGGCGGCGCCCATGCGGGTGTATTGCCCCGGCTTCAGCCCCTCGATCCGCCGCAGCACCCGGTTGTCCACCGCATCGCCGAAGTCTTTCACTGTATCCACCTGCACGGCGCTGCGGCGGCGGGAAGTGAAGGTGAAGATGGCATGCTCGTCCCCGCAGGCATCCAGCCCTTGCGTCAGAGCCAGAAGCGCGGCTTTCTCCACGTCGATCACCCGGTGGGTGCCGAGCGAGGCATCCGTCGAGAGCGACACGTCCATCAGCACGGCCATGGACAGGTCCCGCTCGATGGCGCGCCCGGCCAGAAAGAGGTTTTCCGAGCCCGCGCCACCGGCCTTGCGGTCAGCGGCGGCGCGCACCAGGGCCGACAGGTCAAGGTCCTCGCCATCCGGCTGGCCATGCAGCACCACGCGGCGCGGGCGCAGGGCCTCGAAGTGGCGCCGCACGGCCCGGATCTGGCGCTGCATTTCCGCCGTTGGCTGCCAGCCTTCCCTGCCTTCCCGTGCCCGTCCGGCGGTGACCCGGCAGTGATCCGGGCGCAGCATCTGCTTCTTCCAGTCCCATTCCGGATAGGTCAGGCCTGATGTGAGACTGGTTTCTTCAGCGTCCGCCGGGGCTAGGTCGAGGTCAAGCTTCAGCCTTGCCGCCGTGCGCTGACGGTTGGTGCCTATGGTCAAATCGCTCATGTCTTCGGCTGCCTGTCTGGCGCCATCATCGTCGTCTTCATCGACACGGCGGTTCACATTCACCATTTCAGCCAGCGAGAAAATCGTCTCGAAGCGGTGGAAGCAGAGCGGATCGCCCCGGTCGCTCTGATCGGTCTGCCGCCGCTCGGCCTGCCGGCGGCGTTCGTCGGCAGATACGGAACGCCCGCTTGCCTCGTCCCGCTCGTCAGGCTGTGCAGCCCCAACCGTCAGACGGATGTCGCCGAACAGGGGCACGGGCAGGAAAGGCCGGTAGTTGCGGGGGGCTCGGAAGCTGCCAAGGTCTGCCTCCGGCTCCTCTATGGCGGCCAGAAGGCTGGTATCCGGCGGGCGGTGGCCACCGAGAAGGGCGCAGATGGCTTCTTCCAGCCTTGCTTCCACCGGCGGCAGGCGCCGCTCGGGCCGGACGGAAAGAGCGGCCGCACGCAGCCGGTGAAGGAGCGCCCTGAGGCCCGGCCATGTGTTCAGCGCCTCCCGTGTGGCGGCAACAGCAGCCCGCAGGGTGAGAAGGTCGCTGACGAAGGGATCCTCATGGGCCGCCACTGGCTCCGCATGGGCAAACCAGGCTGCGAGCCACTCGTAGAGCGCGGCATTGTCTTCCTTCTGCGGAAAACAGTCGATCACCGGCGGCAGGCGCAGGGCTGCGGTGTCCAGAACGGCGTGCTCCAGCTTTTCCTGCCCCAGCCCCATGCGGCGCAGCAGGCTGAGCCGGTGGCTGGACACGGCGGGGGCAGCTTCGGCAATGCGGATGGCGCCGCTGCCGCCAAACGCCCGGAACAACACGCCGAGCCGCAAGCGGATGTCTGCGAGCGGCACGCCTGCCTCCGGGTGGCGAGGCAGAGTGGTGAGGCTGCCCACCAGCGCGTGCCAGTGGGAGCCGACGAATTCTTCCGGTTCGAAGATCGACATGTTTTACCCCAGTGCGAGTTCCGCCACCCGTGCCAGCGCCGCCTGCACATCGGCATCGTCGCTGAGCGGCTGCAGCAGGGCAGCTTCCAGCGCGGCGGCAGGTTTCACGCCTGCGCGGATCAGCGTGGCGGCATAGACGAGAAGCCGGGTGGAAGCGCCTTCCTCCACGTCCTGGCCCTTCAGGTCGCGCAGGGCATTGGCGACGCGCACCAGCGGCACGCAGCGGTCCTTCGGCAGGCCGCTTTCGGCCGAAACGATGGCCGCCTCCGTGTCCGGATCGGGATAGCCGAATTCCAGCGCGATGAAGCGCTGGCGGGTGGAGGGCTTCAGGGCCTTCAGCACATTCTGGTAGCCGGGATTGTAGGAGATCACGAGCATGAACTCCGGCGGAGCGCTCAGCATTTCGCCGGTACGCTCCAGCGGCAGGATGCGCCGGTCGTCGGTGACGGGATGCAGCACAACGGTCACATCCTTGCGCGCCTCCACCACCTCGTCGAGATAAAGGATCGCGCCCTCGCGGATGGCACGGGTCAGCGGGCCATCGGCCCAGACTGTCTCCCCGCCCTTCAGCAGATAGCGGCCAGTCAGGTCGGCGGCCGTCAGATCGTCGTGGCAGGCGACCGTATAGAGCGGGCGGCCAAGGCGTTCGGCCATATGGGCGACAAAGCGGGTCTTGCCGCAGCCGGTTGGTCCTTTCAGCAGCACCGGCAGGCGGTTGCGGTAGGCCTGTTCGAACAGCAGGCATTCGTTGCCCGAAGGGGCGTAGAAGGGCGCGGCGGATGCCGCTTGCGCAGAGTGCGGGGCGGTCATGAAGATCTCCTTGCTCATCTCTCTGGGATCACGGCTTTGGGATCACGGCTTTGGCGTGAAGGGGGCTCCGGGCGCGGCCCACCACCGCGCCCGGAGCAAGGCTCATTCGGCAGGCTGAGCCGCTGCCTGAGCCTTTCGCTGTGCGGCCACCCGCTGGTCGCGGACGGGGCCGAAGACGGACCAGAGGAACATCAGCGCAGCAATCAGCACCAGCACGCCGGAGCCGAGGCGCACCCAGTAGAACGGGGCAATCTCGTCCTGCACGTCCATGTAGGACATGCCCATCACCCGCTGCAGATGCACCTGCACCGCTCCGGCGAAGGTGAGAGCAAAGGTCATCACCGTCATCGCGCCGCTCATGATCCAGAAGGAGATGATGTTGAGCGTCTGGTGATAGGGCGCCTTGCCGCGCAGATAGGGCATGGCGTAGCTGATGAGCGCGAGGTTCAGCATCACATAGGCGCCGAAGAAGGCGAGATGCCCGTGGGCGGCGGTTACCTGTGTTCCGTGGGTGTAGTAGTTCACGAAAGACAGAGTGTGCAGGAAGCCCCAGACGCCCGCCCCGAAGAAAGCCCCCACCGTGCAGCCCAGCGACCACAGCATGGCCGCCCGGTTCGGATGGTCCTTGCGGCCCTTGAACACCATGGAGAAGGCGAAGATGACCATGGCGAAGAAGGGGGCAATCTCAAGGGCGGAGAAGATCGATCCCACCCACTGCCAGTAGCCCGGCGCGCCGATCCAGTAGTAGTGGTGGCCGGTACCCAGCAGCCCCGAGAAGAGGGCCAGGCCAACGATGGAATAGAGCCACTTCTCGATCACTTCCCGGTCGACGCCGGTCATCTTGATCATCAGGAAGGCAAGGACCGAAGCCATCACCAGTTCCCACACGCCTTCTACCCACAGGTGGACGATGTACCACCAGTAGACCTTGTCCAGCGACAGGTTGTCGGGGGCATAGAAGGCAAACAGCCAGAACACGGCAATGCCCCAAAGTCCCAGCAGCAGCACGCTGGTGACGGCGGTGCGGCGGCCCTTCAGCACGGTCATGGAGACGTTGTAGAGGAAGATCAGGGCCACCACGACGATGGCGATCTTGATCCAGAGCGGCTGCTCCAGGAACTCGCGACCTTCATGGATGCCCTGGGTGTAGCCGATGACGGCGGCAAGCGCGCCGGACATCAGCAGGCCAAGCTGGATATAGGCCAGCAGCGGACTTTCGATGTCCCGCTCCGCCTCTTCCGGCACCAGATAATAGGCGCAGCCGAAGAAGCCCATCAGCAGCCACACGATCAGCGCGTTGGTGTGGATCATGCGGATGATGTTGAAGGGCATCAGTTCGGACAGGGTGTTCGGCAGCACATAGACCGTGCCGGCGAGGGCACCCGCGGCGATCTGCACGCCAAACAGGATCATGGCACAGACGAAGTACCAGTAGGCCACTCTTTGGGAAGCGTATTTCATGGTTGTCCCTCCTCAGCCCGCGTCATTGGGCGGCCAGCCCTGGGTGTCGATGCGGCTGGTCCATTCGAGGAAATCGACAAGGTCGTTCAGTTCCTGGTCGGTCAGGTGAAACTGCGGCATCTGGCGGCGGCCCTCGATGCCGGAAGGCTGGGCCTGCATCCAGGCAATCAGCCCCTCGCGGGCGGCCTGCGGATCGTCCTTGCCGCCATAGCGGACCCAGACGTTGCCGACTTCGGGCGCGAAATAGGCGCCTTCGCCCAGGATCGAGTGGCAGTTGACGCAGGCGTTCTTTTCCCACACGTGCTTGCCGCGGATGACGCCTTCGGTCATCGTTGCCTCGTCTGTAGACTTGGTGACGATGTGCCAGTGGCTCTGGGCGGTGAGCCCGACGAAGACAAGGAAGAAGAAGATCGACCCGCCGTAGAAGATGTTGCGTGCGGCCGATTTCGTGAAGCGCCCGGCAGGTGGCCGGTGCGGTTCATGAGGTGATGACATGCTGTGGTCTCCCGTTGTTGGCGATTGCCAGCAGTGGGCCCACAGCTAAGGTCTTAAGGGGCGGGGGACGTTGTTGCGGAACAAACTCCAGCGTCCTTGCAAGTTGCCTATCCCTTTGCGCGAACGCAAACTGGCCACTCGCCCGCAATGCTAAGCTTTATCCCGCAGATGATTTTCAAGAGGGACAGACCCCATGCCCCTGCCCAAGATTGCCATTGTCACCGTCTCCGACCGGGCGAGTGCGGGCACTTATCAGGACCTCAGCGGCCCGGCCATTTTCGACTGGCTGAAGGAAGCCGTGCTGCCGCCGTTTGAAGTGGTGTGCCGGCTCATTCCGGATGGCGCGGACAGCGTTGCCACGACACTGCAGGCGCTGTGCGATGTGGAGCACTGCAGTCTCATTCTCGTGACGGGCGGCACAGGCCCAGCACCGCGCGACCAGACGCCGGAAGGCGTCAGTCTCATCGCCGAGCGGCATCTGCCGGGCTTCGGCGAAACCATGCGCCGGGCCAATCTTGCCGAAGTGCCGACCGCGATTCTCTCCCGGCAGGAGGCCGTGACGCGCGGCGCCAGCCTTATCATCACCCTGCCGGGCAAGCCGGCAGCCATCGCGACGTCGCTCAACGCTGTCTTTGCCGCTGTCCCGTATTGCCTCGATCTTATCGGTGCAGCCCGGATCGAAACCAATCCGGATGTGATCGCGGCCTTCCGTCCCAAGGGGGCATGAATTTCCCTTCCGCCAGATTGATGCGCATCAACCTTCGGGGGCAGGGGGGCTGCTAAGCCTTGCCGGTCTCTTGCCAGTTTTGCCCGGGCCCCATGCGCACGCTTCCTCCCTTTCCAGATCTTCGCTCCTTCCTTGGCTGGTGTGCCGGGGAAGGCACATTCCGGCGCATTGCCTCGCCTGTGGCACTTGCAGAGGAAATGACGGCTGTGCACCGGCAGGTTTTGTTGAAGGGCGGGCCGGTGCTGCAGTTTGACCAGCCAGTGCATGCGGACGGCCGGACCAGTCCGGTGCCGGTTGTTGCCAATCTCTTCGGCACGCCGGAACGGGTGGCGGCGGGGCTTGGCGTGGCGCTTGCGGATATTCCGGCACTGGGCCAGTTTCTGGCGGCTCTGCGCAGTCCGGTGCCGCCGGACGGAATGCGGGATGCACTCTCGCGCTGGCCGCAACTGGCTGCTGCCCTGCGCAACCGGCCGAGGCTGACCAGCCGGGCGCCGGTGCAGGAAGAGGCGATGAAAGAGCCTGATCTCTCGCGTCTTCCCGTGCAGACCTGCTGGCCGGAAGACGGCGGGCCGCTGGTCACCTGGCCTGTGGTTCTGACCCGCCCGGAAGGCTCAGCCCTGACGGATACGCATGCTTATAATGCCGGCGTCTACCGGGCGCAGGTGCTGGACAGCGGCAGGATGATCCTGCGCTGGCTCGCCCATCGCGGCGGGGCCGCCCATCACAGCAGCTACATGAACGCTGATGCAGGGCGCGGCAAGCCGATGCCGGTGGCGGTCGTGCTGGGCGCCGATCCCGCGCTCTTGCTGGGGGCTGCCTTGCCCCTGCCGGAAACCGTGTCGGAACTCGCCTTTTCCGGGGTTTTGCGCGGAGCGCGCACCCGTCTCGTGCCGGCCCGCAGCATACCCATGCTGGTTCCCGCGGATGCGGAGATCATCATCGAAGGCTGGGTGCAGCCGGGCGATACGGCACCCGAAGGCCCGTTCGGAGACCATACGGGTTACTACAATTCGGTCGAACCTTTCCCAGTTCTGACGGTCAGCGCCATCACTCACCGGCGCGATCCGCTGTATCTCTCCACCTGGACCGGCCGCCCGCCGGACGAGCCTTCGGTCATCGGTGAAGTCTTCAATGATCTGGCCCTGCCGGTCATCCGCCAGCAGATCCCGGAGGTGCGCGATCTGTGGCTGCCGCCAGCCGCCTGCTCCTACCGCATGGCCGTGGTCAGCATCGCCAAGCGCTATCCGGGACAGGCGCGGCGGGTGATGATGGCCCTGTGGGGCATGCTGCCGCAATTCAGCTACACCAAGATGGTCGTGGTGGTGGATGAGGATATCGATCCGCGCAATTGGGATGATATCGCCTGGGCGCTCGCCACCCGCTATGACCCGGCCCGCGACAGCATGATCCTCGACCGCACGCCCATGGATTATCTAGACTTCGCCTCACCGCTTGATGGGCTGGCGGGCAAGATCGGGCTTGATGCCACGGTAAAGACCGGCTCTGAAACCCAGCGCCCCTTCGGCAAGGTGATGAAGCTGAGCGCTGCCGCCGAGGCCGCCGCGCAGCGCATTCTGGCGGCAGAGGGCCTGTCATGAGCCATGTCGTTCTGGGCGTCTCGGGGGCATCGGGCGCTGCTCTCGCTCTGGCGGCAGCGCGAGAACTCACAGCCCGCTCCATCGGCTTCGATCTGGTGACGAGCCCGGCAGCGCAGCGCACGCTGGCGCTGGAATGCGGGGAGGGGGCATTGGAGTGCCTCTCCGCGCTTGCGGCCTGCCACCATCGGGCGGACGATGTGGGCGCGCGCATTGCCTCAGGTTCCTTTCCCGTAGACGGCATGATCGTGGCGCCCTGTTCCATGCGCAGCCTTGCGGCCGTTGCTCATGGGCTGGATGATAATCTGCTGGTGCGTGCGGCCTCGGTGCAACTGAAGGAGCGCCGCCCGCTGGTTCTGCTGGCACGCGAAGCTCCGCTGACGCTCGCCCATCTGCGCAACATGACGCTGGTCACCGAAATGGGCGGTATTATCCTGCCGCCGGTTCCGGCCTTCTATCTGCACCCGGCAAGCCTTGGCGAGGTGACGGCCCAGATTGCCGCCCGCGCCATCGATCTCCTGCGCCTCGGTCCGCCGCGCGCGGCGGCGTGGACGGGGGAAGAGGTGCGGCCAACACATGATCAGGACAGGGCTGCTGGCGCTGGCGGTCTATGGAGGACTGAGGAATGAGTGCTGTTCTTGGCGCCGGCGAGTTCATTCTTGCCTTCGTGGTGTTCCTGCTCGCCCACCGGATACCGACCGTACCAGCGGTCCGCTCGGCATGTGCCGCAAGACTGGGGCCGCGCGGCTTCACCCTGGCTTACTCGGCACTCTCCCTGTTATTGCTGGCATGGGTGATTGGCGCAGCTGGCCGTGCCCCTTACGTGCATCTCTGGGATACGGTTCCTTCTCTCGCCTATTTCGCGCTCGCTCTGATGCTGGCCGCGTTCCTGATTGCGTCTCTGGCGCTCGGGCGCCCAAATCCGTTTTCCTTCGGTGGCATGAACAACGGGCAGTTTGATCCCGCCCGGCCGGGCGTTGTGCGCTTGACGCGCCATCCGCTGCTGGTGGCGCTGGCGCTCTGGTCGCTTGCGCATCTCGTGGTCAAGGGCAATGCCGCGCATGTGCTGATGTTCGGCAGTTTCCTTGCATTCTCGTTTCTGGGCATGCGCATGCTGAACCGGCGCAAACAGCGGCAGATGGGCGGGCGCTGGCAGGACCTTGATTCAGCCGTTGCCGCAAGGCCGTTGCTGGCTTGCCTTCTGCCGCTGCGGGAAACGGTGCTGAGAAGCTGTATGGCCGTCGCGCTGCTTTACCTGATGCTGCTGCTGCATCCCGTCCTGTTCGGCGTTGACCCGCTGCATGCCTATTTTCTGGGGTAAAAACTCTGCAGGTTGCAGCTCTCAGGACGATGGATCGTCGATGAGGGGGGCTGGCCTTGCAAAGCGCTCCAGTTCCGCTCTGTTTTCGATCACCACGCGGCTGCCGTCGATATGGACGCCATAGGGTGACAGGGCCTTGATGGCACGGGACATATTTTCCGGCGTCATGCCGAGGAGAGACGCGAGCTTCCGCTTTTCAAGGTCAAGCACATAGGCGTCCACGCCGTTGCGGGCAGCACTTTCCTGCAGGATGTAATTGGCAAGCCGCTCCAGCGAGGTTCGCAGTTTCAGCGTCTTGGTGTGCTTGATCGACGCCCGGTAGCATGTTGCAAGCTCACGCACGACCGCACGGGCAAAGCCGCTGTCGGCATCGAATATGCGCCGCACGTCCTCTGACGGCAGCATGACGATGCGT
The DNA here is from genome assembly GCF_036881715.1 of Pannonibacter anstelovis. NCBI lineage: Bacteria > Pseudomonadati > Pseudomonadota > Alphaproteobacteria > Hyphomicrobiales > Stappiaceae > Pannonibacter > Pannonibacter anstelovis. The sequence goes on along the minus strand of NZ_JBAKBF010000004.1, from coordinate 297,238 downwards.
GAGCGTTCAAGTGTTTTCGCTGACATCAGATAAGGCGCGTTGCGGATGGTTGCAGCCAGGATGAAGGTTGAGACTGGCCGCACGATGCTGATTGTCGTCTCCTTGCCGGACCATGTGGCGTAAAGCTCGACGCTGCCGTCAATGATGACGTGCAGAAAATCGCTGCCATCGCCTTCATGGATCAGATCCACCAGGGGAGGGAAGGACTGCACATAGGCACCACGCATGACGGCTTCGAAGTTTTCGTCCTGCATGCTGTGGAACAGATCGAGTTGCCGGATTTCATCCAGATAGGCTGTTTTCATGTCGCGCCTCAATTTCCTTCGCAAAGAGTGTCCCTTTGATTGATAATTGTCAATCCTGATATCGACGTAAGATGATTTTACTGTATTAAACGGTCAATTGAATGTAGTAATAGTTTCGATCTCTTGCTTATTTTTGTCTTCTCATAGTGTGTTTTGATGCAGGTCAAGTTTACGGCTGGATGAAATAGGCAGTATCCCCTTGGCATCGCGACGCGAATAGATGCCGGAACCGGGAGAGTTTCCTGTGATTACATCCTCCTCCGTAACGGGTGGGGCGCAGAATCGTGCGCTTGCACTCAGTACAATCGCCTTCACGGCCTGCTTTGCGGTCTGGACGATCTTTTCCATCATCGGTGTGGCCATCAAGACCGAGCTGGGTCTCTCCGAGTTCCAGTTCGGGCTGCTCGTGGCGACGCCCATCCTCACCGGCTCGGTGACGCGCCTGTTTCTCGGCGTCTGGACCGAGAGATTCGGCGGGCGGCTGGTGTTTTCCGCCCAGATGCTGCTGACGGCAGCGGCCACCTGGATCCTGACCTTCGCCAGCACCTATCCGATGTATCTGCTGGCCGCGCTTGGCATCGGCCTTGCCGGGGGCTCCTTCATCATCGGGGTTGCCTATGTCTCACGCTGGTATGACGCGGGCCATCAGGGCACGGCGCTTGGCATTTTCGGCGCAGGCAACGTGGGGGCGGCGGTCACCAAGTTCATCGCGCCCTTCGTCATGGTGGCCTATGGCTGGCAGGGGGTTGCGCACGTTTGGGCTGCAGGTCTGGCGATCATGGGTGTGGCCTTCTATCTGCTGGCGGAAGATGACCCGCAGCTGGTGGCGCGCCGCAAGTCCGGTGTGAAGGCACCGTCCTTTGCCGAGCAGTTTGCGCCTCTGAAGAACCTGCAGGTCTGGCGCTTCTCGCTCTATTACTTCTTTGTCTTCGGCGCCTTCGTCGCGCTGGCTCTTTGGATGCCGCACTATCTCATCTCCGTCTATGGCGTGGATGTGAAGACAGCCGGTATGGCGGCTGCGGCCTTCTCGCTGTCTGCTTCATTGTTCCGCGCTTATGGCGGGCATCTGTCGGACCGGTTCGGCGCACGGGCGGTCATGTACTGGACCTTCGGCTTCTCGCTGATCATCCTGTTCATGCTGTCCTACCCGCCCACCGACTATGTCATTCGAGGCAAGGACGGGCTCATCACCTTCTCCACCCAGATGGACCTGTGGCCCTTCGTCATCACCATGTTTGTCCTCGGGTTCTTCATGAGCCTCGGCAAGGCGGCGGTGTTCAAGCACATCCCGGTCTATTACCCGCAGCATGTGGGCGCGGTCGGAGGCCTGGTCGGCATGATCGGCGGTCTCGGCGGCTTCATCCTGCCGATCACCTTCGGTGCGTTGCTCGATGTTACAGGCATCTACACCAGCTGCTTTGCCCTTCTCTTCCTCATTGTTGCCGTGTCGCTTGGCTGGATGCACATGTCGATCCGCCAGATGGAGCGGGCTGTCCACGGTGCCGAACTCGACAAGCTGCCCGCCCTGCCGGAAATGCAGGAAATCCACCAGCCGGGCCGCACCGTCATGAAGAAGGTGCTGGACGACTGGCGGCCGGAAGATCCGCAGTTCTGGCAGGAAAAGGGACGCGCGATTGCCCGGCGGAACCTGTGGATCTCGATCCCCGCGCTGCTGCTGGCCTTCTCGGTCTGGATGGTGTGGTCGGTCGTCGTCGCCCGGCTTCCGGCCATCGGGTTCGATTTCACGCCCTCGCAGCTGTTCTGGCTGGCGGCCCTGCCTGGCCTGTCCGGCGCGACGCTGCGGATCTTCTACAGCTTCATGGTGCCCATCTTCGGCGGGCGTCTGTGGACGGCGCTTTCCACCGCCTCGCTGCTGCTGCCGGCCATGGGCATCGGCTATGCGGTGCAGGACCCTTCGACGCCTTACCTGATCTTCCTGGTGCTGGCGCTGCTGTGCGGCTTCGGCGGCGGCAACTTCGCCTCCTCCATGGCCAACATCGCCTTCTTCTTCCCCAAGGCGGAGAAGGGCAACGCCCTGGCCCTTAATGCCGGGCTCGGCAATCTGGGTGTGTCGGTCATGCAGTTCCTGGTGCCGGCCGTCATCACCACGGGTGTCTTCGGCGTCATGGGTGGTGCGCCGCAGACCCTGAGCGATGGCACGCAGCTGTTCATGCAGAACGCTGGTTTCATCTGGGTGCCCTTCATTCTGGCAGCCACCGCTCTGGCCTGGCTTGGCATGAATGACATTGCCGATGCCAAGGCGAGCTTCCGCGAACAGGCCATCATCTTCTCGCGCAAGCACAACTGGCTGATGTGCATCCTCTACACCGGCACCTTCGGCAGCTTCATCGGCTATTCGGCGGGCTTCCCGCTGCTGACCAAGCTGCAGTTCCCGGATGTGAATGCGCTGCAGTTCGTCTTCCTCGGGCCGCTCGTCGGTGCGCTCAGCCGCGCCGGTACGGGCTGGATCAGCGACCGCTTCGGCGGCGGGCGGGTGACGCTGTGGACCTTCGCGGGCATGATCATCGCCGTCTTCGGGGTGATCAGCTTCCTGCCGCAGGGCGGTGAGGGCGGCAGCTTTACGGGCTTCTTCGCCTGCTTCATGGCGCTGTTCTTCCTCACCGGTGTGGGCAATGCCTCCACCTTCCAGATGATCCCGGCCATCATGGCCTCGGAAATTCCCCGGCTGATGCCTGAACTGGATGAGGCGGGCCGCCGCCGTCAAGTGGAGCGGGAAAGCGCGGCCATCATCGCCTTCACCAGTGCGGTTGCGGCCTATGGCGCCTTCTTCATCCCCAAGGCCTACGGCACCTCCATCGAGATGACCGGCGGCCCGGTGGCCGCGCTCTGGGGCTTCCTCGCCTTCTACGTGATCTGCCTCGTCATCACCTGGGCTGCCTACACCCGGCCCGGCGGGCTGCTGCACGCCATCGAAACCCGCCGCGCGGCGCCCCGTGCCGCCCACCCTGCATGACCGGTCCTGAAAGGAAAGCCAGATGAGCCATCTGCTCGACCGATTGAACTTCTTCCAGTCCAGACAGCTGGACACCTTCTCGGAAGGCCACGGCCAGACGACACGCGAGGACCGCGGCTGGGAAGAGATCTACCGGAACCGCTGGCGCCACGACAAGGTCGTGCGCTCCACCCACGGGGTCAACTGCACCGGCTCCTGCTCGTGGAAGATCTATGTCAAGTCCGGGATCGTGACCTGGGAAACCCAGCAGACCGACTATCCCCGCACCCGGCCGGATCTGCCGAACCATGAGCCGCGCGGCTGTGCACGCGGTGCCTCCTACAGCTGGTATCTCTACTCGGCCAACCGGGTGAAGAACCCGCTGATCCGGGGCCGACTGATGCGTGCCTGGCGGGAGCTGCGCAAGACCATGAGCCCCGTTGCAGCCTGGACGAAGCTGCAGCGGGATCCGGTACTGCGGGCAAGCTATGTCACCACACGCGGAAAGGGCGGTTTCGTGCGCGCCTCCTGGGACGAGGCGACGGAGATCATCGCCGCCGCCAATGCCTATACTGCAAAGACCTGGGGGCCGGACCGGATCTTCGGTTTCTCGCCGATCCCGGCCATGTCCATGGTCAGCTATGCCGCCGGCTCGCGCTATCTCAGCCTCTTGGGCGGCACCTGCATGTCCTTCTATGACTGGTACTGTGACCTGCCGCCCGCCAGCCCCATGACCTGGGGCGAGCAGACGGACGTGCCGGAATCGGCCGACTGGTACAATGCCGGCTTCCTGCTGCTGTGGGGCTCCAACGTGCCGCAGACCCGCACGCCGGATGCGCATTTCTACACCGAAGCCCGCTACCGGGGTGCCAAGTCTGCGGTCATCTGCCCGGATTATTCGGAAGCAGCCAAGTTCGGGGACGTGTGGCTTGCGCCCAAGCAGGGCACGGATTCCGCGCTCGCCATGGCCATGGGCCACGTCATCCTGCGTGAGTTCCATCTCGACCGGCAGGCGGAGTATTTCGAGGACTACGTCCGCAAATACAGCGACATGCCGATGCTCGTGCGGCTGGAGGAAAAGGACGGGCGGCTGATCCCGGGCCGGTTCCTGCGCGCCGATGACTTCGACGGCAAGCTGGGCGAGACCAACAATCCGGACTGGAAGACCGTCGCCTTCGACCGCAAGTCCGGGCGCATCGTGGTGCCGAACGGCTCCATCGGCTTTCGCTGGGGTGAAGAGGGCGTGTGGAACCTCGAGGAGCGGGCGCGCGATGCAGAAACCGAGCTGCGCCTGTCGCTCTTGCTGGAAGAGGACCGCGATGATGTTGCCGAAGTGGATTTTCCCTATTTCGGCGGCAAGGCCAGCGGGCCTTTCGAAAGCTGCTCGCATCCGGACGTGCTGCCGCGCTCCGTTCCCGTCAGGCGGCTGAAGCTGGCGGATGGCGAGGCGCTGGTGGCGACGGTGTTCGACCTGTTCTGCGCTAACTACAGCCTCGATCGTGGCCTTGGCGGAAACTGGGTCACCATGTCGTATGACGACGATGTGCCTTACACGCCGGCCTGGGCCGAGAAGATCACCGGTGTGCCGCGCGACAAGATCATCCATGTGGCGCGGGAGTTTGCCCGCAACGCGGAGAAGACCCGCGGCAAGTCTATGGTCATTCTCGGGGCCGGTCTCAATCACTGGTACCACATGGACATGAACTACCGCGGCATCATCAACATGCTGGTGATGTGCGGCTGCGTCGGCCAGTCCGGCGGCGGCTGGTCGCATTATGTGGGGCAGGAAAAGCTGCGCCCGCAGACCGGCTGGGCCCCGCTTGCCTTCGCCCTCGACTGGGCCCGCCCGCCGCGCCACATGAACTCTACTTCCGCCTGGTATGCTCATACGGACCAGTGGCGCTACGAGACGGTGACCGCCGCCGATATCCTCTCGCCGACCGCACCTGAGGGTGACTGGAATGTCAGCCTTATCGACTACAACATCCGCGCCGAGCGGATGGGCTGGCTGCCGTCCGCTCCGCAGCTGAAGCAGAACCCGCTGGAGGTGGGCCGTGCTGCCAAGGCGGAAGGCATCGAGGCGAAGGACTATGTGGCGCGGGGTCTCAAGGATGGCTCGCTGCAGATGTCTTGCGAGGACCCGGATGCGCCTGAAAACTGGCCGCGCAACCTCTTCGTCTGGCGCTCCAACCTGCTGGGTTCCAGCGGCAAGGGGCACGAGTATTTCCTCAAGCATCTTCTGGGCACCGATCACGGCGTGCTCGGCAAGGATCTGGGCGAGGAAGGCGGCGTCAAGCCGGTGGAAGCCGTCTGGCACGGCGAGGCACCGCGCGGCAAGCTGGACCTCCTCGTCTGCATCGACTTCCGCATGTCGACGACGGCGGTCTATTCCGACATCGTGCTGCCGACAGCCTCCTGGTACGAGAAGGATGATCTCAACACCTCGGACATGCATCCCTTCATCCATCCGCTGCAGGCAGCGGTGGACCCTGCCTATGAAAGCCGTTCCGACTGGGAAATCTTCAAGTCCATCGCCAAGAAGTTCCAGGAAGTCGCACCGGAGGTACTTGGCAAGGAAACCGATGTGGTGGCCCTGCCGCTGCTGCATGACACGGTGGCGGAACTTGCCCAGACCGATGTGCGGGACTGGAAGAAGGGCGAATGTGACCTCATCCCCGGCAGGACGGCTCCGGCCTATATCACTGTCGAGCGTGACTACACCGCCATCCATGACCGCTTCACCGCCCTTGGCCCACTCATGGAACAGGTGGGCAACGGCGGTAAAGGCATCAGCTGGGATACCAAGCACGAGGTGCATCACCTCAAGGCGCTGAACGGCGAGCGCCGGGACGGCACGGCCAAGGGCCTTGCCCGCATCGACACCGCCATCGACGCCTGCGAAGTGATCCTGATGCTGGCGCCGGAAACCAATGGCGAAGTGGCCGTGAAGGCCTGGGATGCCCTGTCCAAGGCCACGGGCCGCGAACATGCACATCTGGCGGCGAAGAAGGAAGACGAGAAGATCCGCTTCCGCGACATCGCCGCCCAGCCGCGCAAGATCATTTCCTCGCCCACCTGGTCGGGCATCGAGAGCGAGGAGGTCTGCTACAACGCCGGCTATACCAACGTGCATGAGCTGATCCCCTGGCGCACGCTGACCGGCCGTCAGCAGCTCTATCAGGATCACCTGTGGATGCGCGCCTTTGGTGAGGGCTTCTGCCAGTACCGGCCGCCGGTGGACCTGAAGACCATCACCCCGGAGGTGAATGACAGCGCCCGCGATGGCCGCCCGCATATCGTGCTGAACTTCATCACGCCGCATCAGAAGTGGGGCATCCACTCCACCTATTCCGACAACCTCCTGATGCTGACGCTGAACCGCGGCGGCCCGGTGGTCTGGCTGTCGGAACGCGATGCTAAGAAGGCGGGCATCGCCGACAATGACTGGGTCGAGGTCTACAACTCGAACGGGGCGCTGACGGCCCGTGCGGTCGTCTCCCAGCGCATGAAGGACGGCACGCTCTTCATGTATCACGCACAGGAGAAGATCGTGAATACGCCAGGCTCGGAGAAGACCGGCCTGCGCGGCGGCATCCATAACTCGGTCACCCGCGCCACGCTCAAGCCCACCCACATGATCGGCGGCTACGCCCAGCAGAGCTACGGCTTCAACTACTACGGCACCGTCGGCTCGAACCGGGACGAGTTCGTCATTGTCCGCAAGATGAACAAGGTCGACTGGCTTGACGAACCCGCCAGCGCAACCGCCATCCACAAGGAGGCTGCGGAATGAAAATTCGCGCTCAAATCGGCATGGTGCTGAACCTCGACAAGTGCATCGGGTGCCACACCTGTTCCGTCACCTGCAAGAACGTCTGGACCACCCGCGACGGCGTCGAATACGCCTGGTTCAACAACGTGGAAACCAAGCCCGGCACCGGCTACCCGACCGACTGGGAAAACCAGAAGCGCTGGAACGGCGGCTGGACCCGCAGCCGCTCCGGCAAGCTGCAGCCGAAGCAGGGGGCGAAGTGGCGCATCCTCGCCAATATCTTCGCCAATCCGGACCTGCCGGAGATCGATGACTATTACGAGCCCTTCGACTTCGACTACGACCACCTGAAGTCCGCGCCGGAAATGAAGGCCTTCCCCACCGCCCGCCCGCGCTCGAAGATCACCGGCGAGCGGATGGAGAAGATCGAGAAGGGGCCGAACTGGGAGGAAATCCTCGGCGGCGAATTCTCCAAGCGCAGCAAGGACTACAATTTCGAGGGCGTGCAGAAGGAGATCTACGGCGAGTACGAGAACACCTTCATGATGTATCTGCCGCGCCTGTGCGAGCATTGCCTCAATCCGGCCTGCGCAGCATCCTGCCCCTCGGGTGCGATCTACAAGCGTGAGGAAGACGGCATCGTCCTGATCGATCAGGAAAAGTGCCGCGGCTGGCGCATGTGCGTCTCCGGCTGCCCCTACAAGAAGGTCTATTACAACTGGTCCACCGGCAAGTCGGAGAAGTGCACCCTGTGCTATCCGCGCATCGAAAGCGGCAATCCGACCATCTGCTCGGAAACCTGCGTCGGCCGCATCCGCTACATCGGCGTGATGCTTTATGACGCGGACCGCATCCTTGAAGCAGCTTCCGTGGAGAACGAGCAGGACCTCTACGATGCCCAGCTCGGCGTCTTCCTTGATCCCAATGATCCGGCGGTGATTGCCGAAGCACGCAAGGCCGGCATTCCGGAAGACTGGATCCGCGCTGCACAGGAAAGCCCGGTGTGGAAGATGGCGATGGACTGGAAGGTGGCCTTCCCGCTCCACCCGGAATACCGCACCCTGCCGATGGTCTGGTACATCCCGCCGCTCTCGCCGATCCAGAATGCCGCGCAGGCCGGCAAGATCGGCACGGATGGAGAAATGCCGGACGTGCGCTCCCTGCGCATCCCCGTGCGCTATCTCGCCAACATGCTGACGGCCGGCGACGAGGCGCCGGTGGTGCAGGCGCTGGAGCGGATGCTGGCCATGCGTGCCTATATGCGGGCCAAGACCATCGACGGCATCATTGACGAGGGTATCGCGGAAAAGGCGGGCCTCTCTGCTGCCATGATCGAGGACATGTACAAGATCATGGCCATCGCCGATTACGAGGACCGCTTCGTCATCCCCACCACCCACCGCGAACAGGTGGAAGAGGCCTATGACCTCAAGGGCGGCTGCGGCTTCACCGATGGCAACGGCTGCTCCACGGGCATCTCGAAGACCTCGCTCTTCGGCGCGTCCAAGCGGCCGCTGCGCATGCCGGAGGAGGTGCAATGATGGACCGTTCCCTGAAGGCCCTCTCACTGCTCCTGACCTATCCTTCCACGGAGCTTCAGGCGGCAATGCCCGAGATCACAGCGGTGCTGGTGGCAGACAGCCGCCTCACCGCCTTGGCCCGGCGCGAGCTTTCTGCCCTGTGCGGCGGACTGGCAGAGGGTGACATCTACGATCTGCAGGAGACCTATGTCGGGCTTTTCGACCGCAGCCGCAGCCTGTCGCTGAATCTCTTCGAGCATGTGCACGGCGAAAGCCGCGACCGGGGCAGCGCCATGGTGGATCTGCTGGAGACCTACCGGACTGGCGGCTTCGAGCCGGTGACGGGCGAACTGCCCGATCACCTGCCGGTGCTGCTGGAGTTCCTGGCAACGCGGCCTGCCGAAGAGGCAAAGGCGATCCTCGCCGATGCCGCCCACATCCTGACGGTGCTTGAGCGCCGTCTGGCCGGGCGGGAAAGCCCCTATGCGGCTGCCTTTGCCGCTCTGGGGCAACTGGCCGGTACGGTTGCCGCAAAGGAAACCGTCGAGGCGCTTCTGGCCGAGCCGGAGGATGACCCGCAGGATCTCGCGGCCCTTGATGCGGTCTGGGAGGAAACGCAGGTCACCTTCGGTCCGGACCCCAATGCAGGCTGTCCGCAGGTCCGCGGCATGCTCTCCCGTATGGATCAACCGGCCCGGCCCGCAGCGGCTGGCGCTGCCGGATGATGGAGGCTCACATGCACAATCTTGTCTTTGGCATCTATCCCTACATCGCCCTTTCGGTGCTCGCCATCGGCTGCATAGCCCGCTATGAGCGCGATCCCTTCACCTGGAAAAGCTCGTCCAGCCAGCTTCTGCGCCGCAGGCAGCTGGTCATCGGCTCGGTGCTGTTCCATGTGGGTGTGCTGGTCATCTTCTTCGGCCATCTCTTCGGCCTGCTGACGCCGATCTGGATCTTTGATGCGCTCGGCATCAGCCATGGTGCCAAGCAGATTCTGGCCGTGGTGGCCGGTGGTGTGGCTGGTATCATGGCACTTGCGGGCGGTTTGATGCTGCTGCACCGGCGGCTGATGGACCCGCGCATCGCCGCCAATTCCAGCTTTGCCGACACGGGCATCCTGATCCTGCTCATGGCCCAGCTGCTGCTGGGGCTTGGCACCATCTTCGTCTCGCTGCAGCATCTGGACGGGCACGAGATGACGAAGTTCATGGCCTGGGCGCAGGGCATCTTCACCTTCGAGGCGAATGCTGCGGCGCATATTTCTGATGTGAACTGGATCTTCAAGCTGCATCTGGCGCTGGGGCTGACCATCTTCCTGCTCTTCCCCTTCACCCGTCTGGTGCATATGCTCTCCGCGCCGGTGCGCTACCTGTGGCGGCCGGGTTATCAGGTGGTGCGCTCGCGCCGCCAGTTGCCCCACGTGCCGGGAGAGTGACCATGGCCAGCGTTGCCGCCCCCGTCATCACGGTCAACGGAACCGTCATTCCCGCCAGCCGCATTGCGGCTGAAGCGCAGAACCATCCGGCCGCCTCAGGGCGTCCGGGAGATGCCTGGCGCGCTGCTGCAAGGGCGCTCGCCATCCGCCAGCTGCTGCTGGACGAAGCCCTGCGGCGCGGCGTTGCTGCCGAGCCGGAAGATCTTGGCGGCGCCCGCCGCGAAACGGAGGAAGAGGCCCGCATCCGTGCCCTTCTCGACGTGGCGCTGGATGTGGCCCCGCCATCCGAAGCCGAAGTGATGGCCGAATGGCAGGCGCATCCGGAGCGTTACCGTTCGCCGGATCTCTGGGATGCCTCGCATATCCTGTGTGCCGCCGCTCCCTCCGATGCCAAGGCACGGGCGGCGGCGGAAGACCGGGCCGGGCAGATCCTTGCCCGGCTGGAGCGCGAGCCGGAGGCCTTCGCTGTGCTGGCGCGGAGCGAAAGCGATTGCGGTTCGCGTGAGGCGGGCGGCGCCCTGGGTCAGATCGCCACCGGCCAGATGGTGCCGGAGTTCGAGGCAGCGCTGGCAGCTGTGCCCGAGGGCGGTCTGTCGAGTGAGCCGGTGGCGAGCCGTTTCGGCTTTCACATCATCAAGGTCCATGCCCATGCGCCTGGCCAGCCTCTGCCCTTTGCCACGGTCCGGCCAGTCATCGCAGAAGCGCTGGAACGGGCGGCCTGGGCGCGGGCCTCGCGCGATCTCGTTGCGCAGCTTGTCAGCGCGGCGCGGATCGAAGGCATTGCCATGGAGGAAAGCTGATGGGCCAGTCCGAACCCCTCCCGCCTGCCGGCAGTCACGGGAATGGATGCGGCTGCTGCGGCGGGTCAGCCCACCCTCCGGCCGTGGCGCTGGATGCGCTGATGGCGCGCAACCGGGTCTGGTCGGCCCAGCGGCAGGCGGCGGAGCCGGGTTACTTTGCCCGCCTTGCCAGCCATCAGGCGCCCGAGTTCTTCTGGATCGGCTGTTCCGACAGCCGCGTTCCTGCCAATGTGGTGGCGGGGCTTGATCCGGGCGAGGTTTTCGTCCACCGCAACGTTGCCAATGTGGTTCACTCCTCCGACATGAACCTCCTGAGCACGCTGGAATTTGCCGTGGAAGCCTTGTCGATCCGCCAGATCATCATCTGCGGCCATTATGGCTGCGGTGGTGTCCGGGCGGCGACGGAGGACCTGCCACACGGGCTGGCCGATCACTGGCTGGAGCCGGTGCGGCGGCTGGAGCGGCTGCATGCGCTGGATCTTGCCTGCGAGCCGGACCTTGCCGCCCGGCGCGACCGGCTGGCGGAATACAACGTCATCGAGGGCGTGCGCCGTATTGCCGAAACGCCGATCCTGCAGCGGGCCTGGGCCCGGGGCGAGGATATCGCCATCCATGGCCTGATCTATGATCTGACGGACGGGCTTTTGCGCGACCTTCACTGCTCCATGGCCCGCCCGCAGCGGGTTGCCTTGCGGGCTGCCGCACAGGAAGTATCGCCATGAACGAGGCCGTGATGGATTTCCCGCTCGCCTATATCCTCGCAGAGGAAGCCGGGTCCGTTGACCCGGTCCTGCTGGAAGCCTCTGTCCGTCTCAGGGCCGCTGGGGTGAAGCTTGCCGGAACGGTGGCCCTGCCGTCCGCTGTGGAGGCCAGCCATCCGTGCGAAACGGATCTGCTGGTACTGCCCGATGGGCCGCAGATCTGCATTTCCCAGAAGTTGGGCCGTCACTCGCGTGGCTGCCGGCTGGACCCGGCAGCGCTGGAAGAGGCGGTGATGCAGGTGCAGCTTTCCTGTGCCGATGGGCCGGCCGGTGCCTTCCTGCTCAACAAGTTCGGCAGGCAGGAAGGGGAGGGCAGAGGCTTCCGCGATCTCATCGCCGGGCATCTGGCGGCAGGCAGGCCGGTCGTCACCGGCATCAATGGCCTCAATCTGCCCGTCTTTGAGGCCTTTGCCGAAGGCCTCGCCACGCGGCTGCCCTGCGACGTGGAGGCCGTGGTGGAGTGGGTTCTCTCCGTCTCTGGCGAAGCGAAGCCCAGCTTGGTCAGCTCAGGCTGACGAGGTTTGCCTGCGGCACGGCCGCCAGAGCAGCATCAATCTCCTGCCGGTTCATCAGACAAAAGGCAGTGGAGAGAGCGTCGGCGAGGGCTGCGGTTGGGGCGGTGACACTGACCTGCGTCCAGCCCTGCCGGGCGGGCAGGCCAGTGCGCGGATCCAGGATATGCCCCGTGGTGCCTGCCTGATCGAAGGTGGTGCCCAGCGGTGCGGATGTGGCGAGCGCCCGGCCGCGCAGCCTGTGCGATCCCCGCCCGCCTGCCAGCGTCACGTCCCAGTCCCCGCCACCGGGCTGCCCGCCGAGTGCGTGGATTTCGCCGGTGTCGATCAGAATGTCCGTCAGGCCTTTGCCACTCAGCCATGCCGCAATCCGGTCGGCGATATAGCCCTGGGCGATGCCGTTGAGGGTGAGGCCCGCGCCCTTGCGGTCGAGGCGGATGGCATCTGCCTCCAGCTCCACCAAAGGCCAGCCGGTAAGGGCAAGGCTCTGCGCCAGTTCGTCTGCATCCGGTGTCCTGCCTTCAACCGAGGCCTGCGCATAGGCGGCCCAGAGCGGCTGCACCGTAGGGTCGAAGGCACCGTCCGTTGCCCGCCATGCCGCGCCTGCAATAGTCAGGCATTCCAGCATCTCCGGCGCCGGGTCCCTCAGGATGCCGTCGCGGTTGAGGCGGGAAAGGGCGCTGCCGGACCGGTAGAGGCTGAAGATGTTCTCCAGCCGGTTCAGTTCCGTTTCGATCTCCCTGAACAGGCTGTCTGCCTGCGGATGCGCCAGCGTGATGCGTGCGGCGCTGCCGATGGCGGTGCCGCGCCAGGTGCTGACGGGCACGGGCAGGGATGAGGCCAGCGCCGGATGTGCCGCAAGGCTGGCCGCAGAGAGGGCGCAGGCGGAGATCGTGAGAAAGCGGCGGCGTGACAGGCGGGTCATGGTCGCGTCTCCTTCAGTTCAGCGTTGCATTTTCCGGCGGCAGGAAGTTGCCGTCCGCGTCCGTCGCAAATTCCACCGGAGCCAGAATCTCTTCGTCCGGGATATCCTTGAGCGCCACAAGCAGCCCGCCATGCTGGGCGGCAAAAGCTTCGGCCTTCTCGCGGCTGGAAAAGGGCACCAGTTCCGGCGCGCCCATACCGCCCTGCACCATGGTGCCGGTGACATAGATGGCGGCATCAGCGGCGATCCAGTTGTCTGCGCCCGGCTCGTCCCAGCTTGCAGCCTTGCCCATGTCGCTCACATAGATGGCAGTGATGACGCCGCTCTGCTCGGGCATGCGCTGATAGGCGATGGCATCACGCACCTGGCTGAAGAACAGCGGCTTGCCGTCCATGCCCGCCAGGTGCACCTGCGCCTTGGGGCCGGGATGTTCCAGCAGGTTCATCTGGCAGTAATGACCGAGCGAAGTCTCCGTCATGGCCACCGGCGCAGGCCGCTCTACGGCGGTTTCGGGCTGGCAGGCGGCCAGAAGCAGGGCGAGCGGGAAAAACACAAGGGAAAGGCGCTGGCCGGTCATGGGGTGATCCTCCGGAAGGCGGCAATGGCAGCGGCAAAGGCGGCAAAGGCCCAGACAACGAGGGAGAGGAGCGGTTGAACCGCTGGAATGGACCCGGCTGCGCCGCTGATGCCGGAGGCAGCGGCGATGGCCTGCGAGGAGGCAAGGTTGAACAGCCGGAAGGCATCGGCGGGATTGGCCAGCAGCGCCAGCGGAAAGACGCGGGTGGTGAAGACCCCGCCGTCATCGGCGGCCACCCCGGCCAGCAGCGCCAGATCGTAGAGAACGATCATGACGAGCCACAGGGCGATGACGAGCGAGGCCGCCGTGCCGGGCCGCCGGGACAGCGCGGACACGGTGTAACCGGCGCCGAGGAACACCGCGCCCAGCAGCAGCGAGGTCCACGTCAACCGCCACAGGGCGGGAAGACCCCTCACTGCGTCCATGCCGCCGGAAAAAGCCATTGCGGCAGCAATGCCATAACCGGCAGCAATGGCCAGAGCGAGAATGACAAGGTGGGCGGCAAACTTGCCCGCCACCAGTTGCCAGCGCTTGACCGGATAGGTCAGAACCAGGGCCAGCGTGCCGCGCTCCACCTCTCCGGCAATCGCGTCAAAGGACATGAGCAGCGCGATCAGCGGCACCAGATAGACGCTCAGCGAGGTGAGGCTGGCGACGGTGACGCTCAGCCGGTCAGCGCCCAGCTCCCCCATCGGGGCAGAGCCCGCCGCCGAGAGAACGCCGGCAAAGAGCACCATGATGGCCATGGCAACCGCAACCCAACGGTTGCGCAGGGCGATACGGAATTCCGCCGAAGCGGCGGCGAGAAGGCGGCTCATCCTTCGCTCCTCTTGCTGAAATGGGTGTAGATGTCCTCAAGGCTGGGAGGGATGAACTCCACATCCTCCAGAAGAGCGCCCAGCTCCGTCACGGCCCGCAGCACGGCAAGCTTGCGCTCCGGCGGGCAGAGGAGGTCGAGCCGCCTGCCGCTGTTTGCGGCTTCGCCGGTCATCTCTCCCTCCGCCAGCCTTTCCGCCAGCGCCGCCATTGCGGCTTTGCTCTGGCCGGGCGCAAGGGTGAGGTGAAAACGCAAGGGCAGGCGGGCGGAGAGCCGAAGGGCTGCCAGTGTGTCATGGGCCATCAGCTGCCCTTGCGACAGGATGGCGATCCGGTCCGTCCGCGCTTCCACTTCCGTCAGGGCGTGTGAGGAGTGGAGGATGGCCGTTCCCTCCCGCGCCAGATCGTCCAGAATGGCGTAGAATTCCTGCCGCGACACCGGATCCAGCCCGCTGGTCGGCTCGTCCAGCACCATCAGCTTCGGACGTCCGATCAGCGCCTGAGCCAGGCCAACGCGCTGGCGCATGCCCTTGGAATAGGTGCCGATGCGCCTGTTCATCGCCTGCGCCAGCCCCACCCTCTCCAGCAGGGCAGGGCCCTTGGCGGCCGGCTCACCGCGCAGGCGCAGATAGAGGCCGAGCTGCTCGCGTCCGGTGAGGGCCGGGTGAAAGGCGGCATTTTCCGGCAGATAGGCCGTCGCCTCGCGGGCGCGCTGGCTGCCGGGCTGGTGGCCGCCGACCGTCACCGTGCCGCTGCCGGGGGCCAGAAGCCCGAGCACGGTCTTCATCAGGGTCGTCTTGCCCGCACCGTTATGGCCGGTCAGGGCCACCCGCTCGCCCTGCGCCACCTCAAGGCTGACAGCGGCAAGGGCGGTGAGCGGCCCGAAGGTCTTAGTGAGCTGCGAGATCTTCAGGATCGTCATCGGCTTGCTGTCTCTGGCTGGCATCTTCAAGCGCGCGCTGTTCGAGCGCGGCATTGTCTGCGTTCACGGGAATGGTAAAGGGCCGGGTCAGCGGCGCACTGTCGGTGACACCGCCGGGCAGGATGGCGGGGAAGGATTGCTGGCTCCAGCGCACCAGCTGCACCGCTGGTGAGCCCAGCAAAAGCGCGGCGGAGGGCTGGGACCAGAGAATGTGGTCCATCAGGTCATTGGGGCGGAACACGCTGTCGGCGATGCCGTCGCCGTTGAGGTCATAGGCCGTGTGGCCGGACCAGTAGTTGCCCCGTCCTGCCTCGCTCCACTCCACATGCCGCGTGCCGACATATTTCACCTGGGTGCGGTTGGCGATGAAGGCATTGCCAGTGATGACGTTGCGTTCCGAGCCGGCGGTGAAATGGATGCCGGTCTCGCAGCCCTCGAAACGGTTACCGGAAATGCGGTTCTTGTGGGCGTTGTAGATGAAGGTGCATTTTTCCGTCCTTAGCCCGCGCACAAGATTACCGGAGATTATCGCGTTGTTGGCATAGTTCAGCATCAAACCGTGGCGCCGGTCGGCCAGCGACTGGTTGCCCGTCACGGTGATCCTGTTGGAGAACATCAGCGCATAGCCGAGCGTGTTGCCGATGGAGACATTGCCCGAGACTTCGCTGTTGTTGGTGTACATGTAATGGACCGCAAAGCGCAGGTCCCGCATACGGTTGTTGCGGAAGATGTTCTGCTTCGAGGCATTGGCGAAGATGCCATCCCGTCCCCAGCGGATGTCGTTTCCTTCCACGATGGTGCCCGGCGCGTTCCACACATAGACGCCGTTGCCCCGGTCGTTGACATGGCCGCTGCGGCGGCCTTCGATCCGGTTGCCGCTGACAAGGCTGTCCTTCGCTCCGTGCAGGGTGATGCCGTGCAGGTTCCCTGTCAGAAGATTGTCCGTGATCCTTGCATTGCGCGCGCTCTGCGCCACAAAGATACCGCTGCTGATATCCGTTGCATCATTGCCCGAACCGCTGATGGCAAGGCCCGTGACGGTTACATCCGGGCCTGTGATGGTCACCGTGTTTCCGGTGCCATCGCCGGACAGATGCGCGCCCGCCTCGCCTTGCAGTGTCAGCGGGAACCCGAGCGTGACGGGGCCGGGATGGTTTCCCGGCTCCAGCACGAGGATGTCGCCGGGGCTGGCCCCGGCGATTGCCTGCGCCAGCGCGCCCGGCACGGACGCAACCCGCCGCGTCTCCGCTGCCGCCGGAAGGGCGCCAGCAAGGCAGAACGCCAGCAGGAGAAGTGCCGGGCCGCGCTGCATCTCAGGCTTCCTTCGGTTCGACGAACATACGGCCGCGCATTTCCATGTGCAGCGCATGGCAGAACCACTGGCAGTAGTACCAGTAGACGCCGGGCTTGGCGGCGGTGAAGGTTACCGAGGCGGTGGCCTGCGGTGCCACTTCCATGGCGACGCCATGGTCGCCCATGCAGAAGCCGTGGGTCAGATCCTCGATGTCGTCCATGTTGGTCACATAGACGGTCACCTCATCACCCTCCTTCACGGTGAAGGTCTCCAGGCTGAAGGCCGGGGCGACCGAGTGCATGTAGACGCGCACCTTGTTGCCGTCGCGGATCACGTCGGCGGCGTAGTCGAGGTCCACACCATCGGCCTCGGCCTGCTTGCGGGCATCGGCAAAGAACGGATCGTTGCGGTCCCACACATGCACGGGGTTCACCACGGAGCGGTGCACGACGATGGAGTCATGCGGCTCGGCAAAGGTCGGCCCGTCATGGATGAGGGTCAGCTTGTCGCCGTCGATGGCAAAGAGCTGCTCGTTCTCCGGCTTCAGCGGGCCGACGTTGATGTAGCGGTCCTTGGAGAACTTGTTCATCGAGATGTAGTACTTGCCGTCCGCCTCCAGCGTTTCGCCCATGGAGGTGGAGTTGTGGCCCGGCTGGTAGTGCACATCCGTCTTGGAGATGATCGGATCGACCTTCTCGCCCGCAAAGGCGCGCACGGCTTTTTCGATGTTCCAGAACACGACCTGGCTGTCGAGGAAGAGCGTCGTATAGGCGTTGCCCTTGCCGTCGAAGGCGGTGTGAAGCGGCCCGAGGCCCAATTCCGGTTCGGCCACGACGGCCGAGCGCGGGTCTGCGTTCTTGTAGAACACGTCATCCAGCTTGCGCACGTCGATCACGGTAACGGTTGGCGACAGTTTGCCCGCGATGCACAGGTGGATCTTGTCCGGGGCCATGTTGCAGCCGTGCGGGTTGTTCGGCACCGGGATGTAGCGGGTGTAATTCTTGTTCTTGCCCTTGCGGCCGTCGATCACCTTGACGCCGTTCAGCTCGATATAGTCACCGGCGGCGATGCCCTTTTCGATTTCGGCAATGTTGTAGACTACGACATGGTCCCGGTCAGACTTGGTCATGTCGGCAAGGTTCATGCCCATTTCCGAGTTGTAGCTCGTGGAGAAGGCATACTTGCCATCATAGTCGGCGTCGGTGTTGTCGAGGTTGCCCGACACCATCACCTGCCAGGCCACGGTCATCTCGTCGGCGTTGATGGCGGTGTAGAAGTTCACGTACTGGGACGGATCGTCGAGGATCTTGCCGTCATTGACCATCGGGCCCTCATCCTCGCCATTGGCGAAGACATAGTTGGTGCGCGGCCACTTCTGCGGGCGCAGGCCGTGGATGGCCTTGGCATTTGGGATTTCGAGGATCTTGTCGCATTTCATCACGTCGCAGCGCACGCGGGCGACGCGGGTGTTGGCCTTGTCGTTCATGAACAGGAAGCGGCCGTCGTACTTGCCTTCGGTGAAGGACATGTGGACGTGGTGCAGGTCGCCGTTGTCGTGGATCTTCTTGCCGTTGGCGGCGAGGTACTTCTTCGTCCTTTCGGTCATGTTTTCCGTCATGACCTTGAGGGACTCGTTCGTCTGGCCCCAGCCGGTGGCCGAGCAGCGGTTGAACACCGGCACGCGCATCAGTTCGCGCATGGACGGCAGGCCCAGAATGCGCATCTCGCCCGTCTGGCCGGAAGACCAGAAGCCGTAATATTCGTCCAGTTCTCCAGGCGCGACATGGCCGCTTGCCGCGCCGCCCGAGGCTGCCGCTGCGGTGCCCGTTCCGGCCAGAAGTGCGCCGGAACTGCCGGCCGTGAGGGCGACGGCGCCAACGGCAACCGATCCGAGGGCCGCGCCGCCTGCGGCGGTGGCGCCCATCAGCTGGCGGCGTGTGAGGCCGCCGGTTTCATTCGCATCAGACATGTGCTTGTCCCTTTTTCAGGCTTGGCGTGTTGATCACGGGCTTGTGGCCCTCGGACGGGGCCGGGCGTTCGCCCGTGCCGGCCGCTGCCCGCCGCTTCAGCTTGCGCATGACGACGGGGCATCTCGTTTCGGACTGGTAGAGCACCTGGCAATTCATGCAGTTGACGCATTCATTGGGGTTGATCTCACCGGTCGGATGAATGGCCTGCACCGGGCAGGTGTTGGCGCAGGTCTGGCAGGGGTTGCCGCACTCGTGGTAGCGCTTCAGCCAGTCGAACATCCGGATACGGGCCGGAATGGCGAGCGCGGCGCCCAGCGGGCACAGGTAGCGGCAGTAGAAACGCTCGACGAAAAGCCCGGCCACCAGCAGCGTGCCCACATAGAGGAGGAAGGGCCAGCCGCGTGCGAATTTCAGCACGATGGCGGTCTTGAACGGCTCGATTTCCGCCAGATGCTCGGCCTGCTCCAGCGAAGCGAGCGAGACGCCGAACAGGCCGAGGAAGACGATGTATTTCACCGCCCACAGCCGCTCGTGCAGGCCCCAGGGCAGGGTGATCTGCGGCACGCGGAAGGCCCGGGCGATGCGGTTGGTCAGCTCCTGCAGCGCGCCGAAGGGGCACAGCCACCCGCAGTAGGCCCCCCGGCCCCAGAAGATCAGCGCAGCGGCCACCGAGAACCACAGGATGAAGGTCAGCGGATCGAGCAGGAACGCTTCCCAGGTGAAGCCGGACTTCACCGAAGCGGCCAGCGCGAAGATGTTGACCACCGACAGCTGTGCATTGGCGTACCAGCCGAGGAACACCAGCGTCACGGTGAGGAAGCTCATCCGGAACCAGTGCGTCACCCGTGCCGACCGGGTGAGGAAGGTCTGGAAGAAGAAGGCAAAGGTCAGCACCGCCAGCATGATGGTGACACCGGCAATTTCCAGGGTCTTGCTGCGCCAGATGCGCTGCCAAAGCTGCGTCTTGGCGCTGGCTTCGTCATCGATTCCGGCCTGCGGTGTATCAGAGGCCAGGGGCGTTGATGCTGCCGGGTTTTCAGATGGGGCGGGGCTGAGCGTCTTGACGAAGGCCGCCGGGGACTGCCAGCCGAGATCGAAGGTGGTGAACAGCTTCTCGATCGGACCCACATTGCGCTGGACCAGAAGCTGGATGCGGAAGGGCTCAGCCGGGTTGAAGCCCGAGTTTGCCGGGATGCGGAAGATGTCGCGTTCGCTCAGCTCCGGCGCTCCGGCAAGGGCCAGCGGGCCTGCACGCTTGTGGTCCTTGTCGCGGAAGCGGACGGATATGTCGCCCTGAATGAGATGCACCCGGTCGAAGATGCCGCCGCGCACATAGCCCGAGCCCTTGAAGGAATAGCGGCCTCTGGCAGCCAGCAGAAGGGCGCTGTCCCCCGGCTTCAGCCAGGCGTCGATGGCGGCCTTTTCGCCCGGCTCCAGCAGGCTTGCGCCAATGCCGGGAATGCTGACGAGCGTCGCATAAAGGTCGATGAAAGTGGCATCCGCCGGGCCTTCCTCCGGGCGCTCTGCAGCGCGCTGGTCCGGCAGGGCAGCAAAGGCGGCGTTGACCTGTCCGACATCCAGCGACAGGCGGCGGATGGTGCCGTCGCCGGTCTGGGTCAGCCAGTCGTCTGCGGCTTTGGCTTCCGGATCTATGACACGCAGCGGGCCTGCAGCGGGGGCTTCGGTGGAAAGCCCGCCGAGCCCGAGGCTGCGGGCCACCTTGATGCTGGCGCGCACGACGGAATCGTCGATCACCATCACCGTCACGGTGGCGCCTGAAATGATCTTAAGGTCGTGGCTGGAGCCGCCGGAGGCTGCTTCCTTGGCCACGTCGAGGCCCTTGTAGCCCTCGATCAGCTCCACCATCCGTGCCTCGGGAATACCGACCAGAACGATGGGCTCGGCATGTTTCAGCAGCTTTACGCCCTTCAGCAGCCCATCGGTGCCGATGGCCACCATCACGTGGATGGGCTTGCCGGAATAGCCCGTCGTGCCGGCAAAGTCGGAGGTGACGAAAGCATAGGCGATCGTTTCTCCCCCGCGCAGCACGGGCGCGGCGG
Source organism: Pannonibacter anstelovis (assembly GCF_036881715.1). Lineage (NCBI taxonomy): Bacteria > Pseudomonadati > Pseudomonadota > Alphaproteobacteria > Hyphomicrobiales > Stappiaceae > Pannonibacter > Pannonibacter anstelovis. The sequence goes on along the minus strand of NZ_JBAKBF010000004.1, from coordinate 276,616 downwards.
CAAGATCCGGCCGGACAGGGCCAAAGGCATCTGCCCCTTCCACCAGCGAGGCAGGTGTGACCTGCGGCAGGAAATGGGAAAGCTGTGAGCTGTCCTTGATCTGTTGGGCCACCACCGGCATGGCCGGTGTGATCAGGAGCAGGAAAGCGGTCAGCAGTCCGGCGAGCAGAGTGCGGACGAATGAGGGAGTGGCCGCGGGGGAGGTGCGGAAGCGCAAGTCTGTCATCGGCCTGTCCTTGGCGGTGCGCGCTGGGAGGCGCGCATCAGCACCTGACCGGGTGCAAACGCGGCCGCCCATACTGGCGCTGGCTGGCTGGAGGCGGGGGCGTGAAGGGAAACGGCCGCAGGCGTGTTTCCTGCCGAAGAAGAACACATGAGGCAGCCAAGGCATTGGCCGTCGCAGCAGGGCGCCGAATGGCCGGTCTTCGCATCCTCGTCCAGCACCTGCCCGTGCTCGTCCATCTTGACGATGCGCATACCATCGTCAGTGCAGATGACGAATTCGATGACCTTGGCACTTTGGCCCGTATGGGGCACCCCGGCCTTTGCCCCCATGCCAAAGCCCGTCAGCACCGCTACGGCCAACAGCAGGCAGGCGAGCAGGACGGAAAAGACGGGCCGGGGGACACGGGTGTTCATAGCCCGAGTTAGACCAGCCGGGCCCGAGGTTTCTTTGATTTTTATCAACTTGAGAGACTTAAGTCATTTAAGTTGATGTTTTGCAATTTGACATGGCCAGTCTTTGGCAAGAGGCCCGGAGCGAGCGGCGTCCGGCAGCGGCAACGATCCGCTACGCATGAAGCCGGGCGTGGGAAAGCTCATTTGGGGCAGCCTGAAAGCCGGAAGAGCGGCGCAGACCAGCTGCCGCGATCGCATTTGCCCATTCACGACCGGAGGCCTCGAGCCCGCATGCAGCCTGAGACTTGCGGTGCCAGTTGCGGTGCAAGCCCCTTTGCAAACGGCGGGATTCCAGCGTTATCCATAAGTGACACGGCGCAATAGAAGTTCCAGGGGGCCATGGCCAAAGACACGTGCGAAGGCTGACGTCAAAGCCATGGATAGAGCCGTCAGGCCAAGGGAGAGTGGCAGCAACGCCATCTGGCCAAGCGCTCCGAACAGGCCAAGGCCATATCCTCCGAACACGAGCCCGGCCAGAATGCCCTGCAGGACATAACAGGTGAGCGAGTTTCTGCCCGCGAGAATGATGAAGTCCGGAAGCCTGATCCTGTCAGCGGCCATCAGTATTATGCCGAGCCATGCAAACGCCAGAACCGGGCCGCCGAGAGCGAGGCAGCAGAGGCCTGCGAGCGTTAAGGCTGGTGGCAAAAGGTCCGCATGAAGGCCCAGCAGATAACCGCAGTTCAGGACAAGGCCTGCTGCCAGAAGACGGGGAACCGCCCGTTGCAGCCGGGCAGCGGTCAAGTTGCCTGTTTCAAAGAAACCGGACCTTGCCGCCGCTATTCCTGCGAGGAAAGCGGCCAGTGCAAGATGCCCCTGGAAAAGAACCAGAAAACCGAAGCTGTCTGGCCAGTCCCGCCAGCGCGACTGAACCGCTTCGACGAAGCTGCCGCCAAGGTTTGGGGTATCCGGGGGCAAAATGGCGCCAGGCAGCATGAGACCAAGAAAGAAGAGGCAGGCAGCGGCGACCGGGACAAGCCCGGCAGCCAGTATCAGAAGAATGCGGGTGGGAAGCGGTCTGACGGCCCATGCTGCGAGCCCGAGCAAGGCATAGAGCAGCAGTATATCTCCGGTGAAAACCAGCATGGCATGCAGCATGCCAAGGACGGCAAGGCACGCCAAGCGGCGGCTGAACCGGCGCGCGAAAGACGCACCTTTCTGATTTGCAGCCCGGAATTGGATCTCTATCCCCCAACCGAAGATGAAGGAAAAAAGCAGGAAGAACTTTGCTTGCAGCAACAGCTCCACCAGAAGAACTGCGATCCGGTCGATGCCATCTGCTGGCAGATACAGGGTGGCCTTCACCGGGAGTGCCATGAACGGCAGATTGACCGCCGCAATACCGAACAGAGCGATAGCCCGTACCATGTCTACTGCCTGATTGCGTTCCGTCTGCATTGGGCTATGATCTCCATTGAGCGATTGCTCAATATGTATTGAGCAATCGCTCAATTCGTCAAGAGGGTTTCAGATGACTGCACTGGGCAAGCGTAACCGTATTCTGTCTGCTACCGCCGAACTGCTGATGGAGCAGGGACTCCTGGCAGTGCAGACCCGGATGGTTACGGAGCGCGCCGGCGTCGGGACTGGCTTGCTGAACCACTATTTCCGCTGGCCGGATTTGAGGGCGCAGGCCTGGACTGCGATCTTTGATGTTGTGGCGGCAGATTTGCGCCGCGAGGGCGAAAGCCCGGCGGAGGCTCTGGAGCGGTTCATGAGTGAGAGTTTCTTGCCGGAAGCCCGGCCTTTCTGGCGCTTATGGATCGAGGCAGAGAGCCTTGCAGTGAAAGATGCACAGCTGGCCGAAGCGCTGTCTGCCGCGCGGATGCGCTTGCGCCAGGGTCTTGCAGACATTCTGTCTAGCGGTTCGGTGGACGCCACATGGAAACTGAGCAACCCGCGCGCCACCGCTCTGCGGCTTGAGGCGCTCCGCGATGGTCTGGCTGGGCTGTTGCTGGCCGGAGATCCCGAACTTGATCCGGACAGCGCATGCGAGCACCTGCGCAGCGCATTCAGGCGGGAAGCGGAGAGTTCAGCCGCCACCTGAATAGCGCCGGAGGAAGCGCGTGTCGGTATGATGCTTCCAGAGCCGCACCCAGCGGCCGGATACGGCAAGCCCCCATTTGTCGGCAATCGCGCATCCGCCCGGTAGGGAGATAAGTGTGAGCCAGGCGCGCTGGGGCCGGTAGGGCGTCAGCGGCCTGCCCATGACGCTGTGGTGGATGTTCTGGGCCAGTACTGGCCCCTGCCGCACGGCAAAGACTCCGGCCTTTGGCCTCGGGTCGGGCAGGGAGGCCACATCTCCGGCAGCGAAGACATCGGGATGAGAGACAGACCGCAGCGTGGCGTCCACACGGATGAAACCAGTTGCATCGAGGGCAAGTCCGCTGTCCTGCAGCCAGCCAGGTGCTCCGCTGGAGGTGGCCCAGACCACCTCATCGGCCGCGAGCTGCCTGCCGTCGCGCGCCGTCAGCCGTCCATCTGAAAAGGCAACGGCATCAAACTCCGGATGATGACTGATCCCGGTCTTTGCGAGCTCCCTCGCCACCATGCGCTGCGCAAGTTTGCTGCGCTCCGGCAGCGGGCACTGCGAGCGTCCTGCCAGTGCGATCTTCACCCCGCGCTGGGCGAAGCGCTGCTGCAGGGCAAAGGCCAGTTCAACACCTGCCACCCCTTGGCCAACCACGGCGATCTGCAGGTGCGCTTTAGTGCGGGCGGCCAATGCATCCAGCTGCTCCAGCGCCTGCGTGAAGGTGGAAATCGGCTTCACCGGTATGCCGCCGGACAGGCCTTTCGGCAGTTGAGGCGTTGAGCCTGTGTCGATGGACAGAAGGCTGTACTCAAGGGTGCCTCCGTCCGCAAGCGTCACCGTCCTTGCTGCGGGGTCGATGCCGGTGGCCGCGGTCTCAAGGAATGTCACGCCGCAGCGCCCGCACAGGCTCACCAGATCAATATGGAAATCCTCAAAGCTGTACTCTCCGGCAGCATAGCCAGGCAGCATGCCGGAATAGGGGGTATGGCGGGCCGGGGACACGAGAGTGACCGGACGGGGCAAGCGAGCTCTGCCCAGATACCGGATCACCTCCACATGGGCATGGCCGCCACCAAGAAGCACAACCGGGGCAGGCTCTTGTGCTGCATCAGGCATCTGCGTCTCCTCTCTGGCCGAGGCGGTGCACCGCGCCGCCCGCAGCCTCGGCATCGGCAGCGTCATGGGTGACCAGCAGCACGGGCAGGCCCGCACTGCGCGCTCTTACGAACACCAGACTGCGCATCTGCGCCCGCAAGTCCGCATCAAGCTTGGAGAAGGGCTCATCCAGCAATAGCAGCCGTGGCCGCGACACGAGCACCCTGGCAAGCGCGACCCGTGCCTTCTGCCCGCCGGACAGGGTGGCCGGGTCGCGCCCGGCAAAGCCGTCAAGTTCAATTTCCGAGAGGATTGCAGCCGCGATCTTCTGCCGTTCCGCACTGAGGCGTACCTCGGCGGGAATGGCAAAGGCGACGTTTTCCCCCACGCTCATATGCGGGAAGAGCAGGGGATCCTGAAACAGGATGCCTGCGCGGCGCTGCTCCGGCGGCAGGCCGGAGAGGCTGATGCCATCTGCCAGAACATCTCCGCTGGCATGGAATGCGGGGTCGAGGAAGCCGCCGATATAGGCCAGAAGCGTTGATTTTCCTGATCCTGACGGCCCCATGACCGTCAGGACATGGCCCGGTGCTACATGCGCCGAAAGGTCAATCAGCACCCTGTCTTCATGACGGATGGCCACGTGGCTGAGTCTGAGTCCGGATGCGCCTTCGCGGTCGGGCATGGTCAAATCCTCATGGCGCGGCGGTTGCGGTGAATAAACGCCGGCACCAGCACGGCCAGCGCAAAGGCGAGGAACGGCAGGATGGCCTGCAGCAGCGCATAAACGCCGATCACCCGCCTGTTGCTGCCGGACGCAAGGACGACGGCTTCGGTGGTGACGGTCACAAGGCGTCCTTCACCGATCAGCAGGGTTGGCAGGTATTGCCCTGCCGAAACGGCAAAGCCGACAGCTGCCGCTGTAAGCAGCGGACGCAGCAGCATGGGCAAGCGGATGGTGAAGAGCACCGTCAGGCGCGGTTTGCCGAGCGCTGCTGCAATGATCTCGTATCGCCGGTCAAGCGCCCGCCAGGGACCGGCGAGAGACAGGTAGACATAGGGCAGAACGAAAACCAGATGCACGAGGATGAGCGCCGCCATCCGGTTCTGGCTGCCGCTGCCGATGAACAGCAGCTGCAGGCCGAACACAAATGTGACCTGCGGCACGATCAGCGGCAGATAGAGGATCAGCAGCCCGCGTTCTCCGGCACCTTTCCCTGTCTGGATCTCGCGCTCCAGACAGCCAGAGGCAAGGATCAGCGCGATCAGCGTTGAGGAAATGCCGATGGTGAGGGTGGTCAGAAGTGGTCCGGATATCTGTGGCAAGGCTCCGGTCCAGCTGCGCAATGTGAAATTCTGAGGCAGGAGGGCGGGAAACTGCCACAAGCCTGCAACAGACCAGAGCGCCAGAACGGCAAGGCCCGCAAAGACGGCACAGCCGGTGAGGGCAAGGGTGAACGCGGCAAGGCGGCGTAACAGGGCATCGCGCCTGAACCGCACGCCCCGATCCCGCAAGTGACAGGTGACCGTTCCGCACAGCCGCTCCAGACCGAGCCAGAGGAGAAGAGCCGCGAGCGTTACCGCCAGCTGAGCCAGGGCCCCGGCAGAGGCAAGAAAGCGGACGGAGAGGTCAGGGTCATTCATCCAGTCCACCAGCCGGGCAGCAAGCGTGCCGGGCAGGTTCGGCCCAAGGATCAGCGCCACATCCACAACCGAGGTGGAATAGGCGATGACGGCATAGACCGCAAAGCGGATCTGCCGGTACAGCGCAGGCCAGAGCAAATAGACAAAGCCTGCAACCCGGCCATAGCCGAAAGACGCCGCCAGCCGCCTGGCTCCGGCCAGATCCACCTGCGGCAGCGCTGCCAGTGTGACGAGAAATAGAAACGGCGTTTCCTTGATCACCAGCCCTGCCACCATTGCCAGGCCCCAGGGATCATGCGGGATCAGGATATCCGGCGGCCGGGTGATGCCCGTCAGCGGCGCGGCAAGGCGGATGAGATAGCCGGAGGGGGCAATGAGAAAGGCAAGCCCGAAGGCCGCAGCTGCATGCGGAACGGCAAGCAGCGGCGACAGAAGATGCTGCAGCCGCGACAGAACCGGCGTTCCGGCAAAACCGGCTATGAACAGCAAGGTGAGCAGCAGCGAAAGCGCGGAGGCCGCCAGCCCTGCTGTCAGACTGAGAACAGCGGCTGGCACGATGCCCGGCGTTGCGGCAAGTCTGCTGAAGGCATCCAGGCTGAAGCTCTCGCCGCCAAGAACCGGCAGATAGCCGGCTGCGGGCAGCAGGGTGCCGAGCAGGCCGAAGGCAATGGGCAGAAGCAGCAGGGCAAGCGTCAACAGCACCGCGCCCCTTGCAAGGAGCGCGGGTGCCCGATCGTTCATTGCGGTCTTACGCCCCCCGTCCGCCACAGCGTCAGTTGCCGCTGGCGTAGCGGCGGCGCCATTCCGTCTCGATGCGTTCCATCCAGCTGGCGTGCGGCTCTGCGATCACTGGCCCCAGCTCATCCGGCGCAAGAGTGGCAATCCCCAGATCAAGAGACCGGAATGCCTTGCGGTCCGCCTCGCCGAGCTTGTCCATGGACAGTACGGTCGGGTCTCCCCAGTAGGCAGGATCCTGTTTGCGCAGCTGCGCCTCCGGCGACAGCAGGAAGTTGGCTGTCAGCAATGCTCCTTCGCGGGCATTGGCATTGTAGGGAATGGCGACAAAATGCGTGTTGCCGAGCGTGCCGCCGGAGAAAGTGAAGGAGCGAACCGTATCCGGCAGCTCGCCTGCCCTGATGCCGGCCGAAGCCTCTGCCGGATTGAAGGCAAAGACGATATCCAGCTCGCCATCGGCCAGCTTTTGTTTCATGTCCGGATAGTTCTGCACAAAGGCCTTTCCGGACCGCCAGGCAACCGGATGCAACTCATCGAGAAAGGCAAAAAGCGGCTCTGTATCACGCTCGAAACTGGCTTCATTCACCGGCTGTGCCAGCTTTTCCGGATCTGCGATCACTTCGCTCAAGACCTGCTTCAGGAATGAGGAGCCAATGAAATCCGGCGGTGCAGGATAGGAAAAACGGCCGGGATTTTTCTTCGCCCACGCCAGCAGCTCTCCGGCGCTGTCTGGCAGGGTCTGCGCGTCCGTCCGGGCGCTGTCGTAGAAAAATACCATCTTGGCGCCGCCCCAAGGGCTCTCCAGCCCTTCCACCGGCTCGGTGAAATCCGTGAGAATGGTCGGCTGGTTTTCGGTATCTGCATAGCGCCAGTTGGGCAGGGAGCCGGCCCAGCCGGGCGAGAGCAGCAGGCCCTGCTTTTTCATGGACACGAAGTTCTCGCCATTGATCCAGATGAGATCAACCGAGCCGCCAGTGTCCTTGCCGGCCGTTTTTTCAGCGACCACCTTGGCGACGGCATTGGCCGTATCGTCCAGCTTCACATGCACCAGGGTCACGCCATGGCGCTTGAGCATTTCGGCGCCCACCCATTCCAGATAGGCGTTGATGTTTTCAGAGCCGCCCCAGGCGTTGAGATAGACCGTCTGACCGGATGCGGCCTTTTCGACTTCGGCCCAGCTGGTGACATCTGGAGCAGCCGCGGCTGCGGGCAGAGAGCTTATGGTGGCAGCCAGACCTGCTGCCAGAAGGCCGTTGCGCAAGCGCATGTTCCGTCAAACTCCGTTCGCGGCCCGGAAAAACCCCCGGCGGGCCTTTGTATCAAAGCATGGCCCGGGCGGTCAGGCCAATCTGTTGCGGCTCAGCCCGGGCCAGCCCTGTGCCTGCGGATCAGCTTCACCAGTGTGGGAAGGAGCGCAAATGCGGCCAGCACGAAAAAGGCGAGGGTAATGTCGCGCGTCACCAGATCCGAGAGTTGTACCTCACGGCCCGATGCCTTTGCAGCCAAAAGCACGCTGTCCACGCCTTGGCCGAGATAGGCATAAGCAAAGGTTCCGGGCAGGATCCCGAAAAACGTCGCCGCCACGAACCGGCCAAGGCTGATGTCGAAAAGGGCGGCGGCTATGTTGACCACGAAAAACGGGAACACGGGCGCCAGGCGGATGGCAAAAAGATAGCCGAAGGCATTCTCCCGGAAACCGTCTGCCAGCGTCTTCATGAAGCCCTTGACCCTGTGGCGCAGGAAGCCGCCGAAGGCTGAGCGCGCAGCGAGGAAAACGAGCGAAGCGCCGACTGTTGCGCCGGCAGCAACCAGCGCGCCGCCAGCGAGCCAGCCAAAAAGGAAACCGCCGAACAGGGTCAGGATGGATGCAGCGGGAAAGGAAAAGGCGACCGCTAGAATATAGATCACGAGGAACAGGGTGGCGGACCACAGCATATGGGCCTCCACATAGGCCCTGAGCGATGTCCGCTGCCCGGCAAGGTAGTCGAGGCTCAGATAGTCTTGCAGACCGAGCATATAGCCGGTCACGAGGCCGGCAACGACAAGCACGGCAGGTGCGAAGCGCCACGGGTTGCGCTCTACAGGCAGCTTCTGTGTGTCTGTGCGGGGTTCGCTCATGATTCCTGTCTGCGCAAGCATCTGATGCCTGCCATATTGCGCAAAGCTGTTCGTCCGTGTGGTCACTATGGCTTGATCAGCTCCAGCTGCAGCCTCAGACGGACGCAGGCCGCATCATGGCCCATCTTGAGAAAAGGCAACCCAGCCCTGCCGCCAGCGGATGAGGGTGGTCAGGCCGCAGAGAGCGGCAAAACCATAGGCGATCACGGCAAAATGACCGGGAAACAGGCACATGGCGGTAAAGACAGCGATTGTCTCGAAGCCCTCGGCAAGCCCCCCGGCATAGTAGATGCCTTTGGTGGGAAACTCCGGCGCCTTGCGTCCGAGCTTTGCCGCAACGGCCGAGAAGGCCAGAAAAGACGAGCCGGTGCCAACGAAGGACACAATCAGCACGGCAGCGGGCAGGGCATGGTCCTGCGGTGCCTGAATGGCAAAGCCGAGCGGGATAAGCGCATAGAATACCATATCCAGCGCGATATCGAGATAGGCGCCCCGGTCCGTGGGGCCGTGAATGCGGGCTACGGCCCCGTCCAGCCCGTCGAGCAGGCGGTTCAGCAGGATGAGCAGCAGCGCCGGCAGCCATTGGCCAAAGCAGAGCGCGCCAAAGGCACACACCCCAGCTACGAAGCCGGTGATGCTGAGCTTGTCTGCGCTGATGCCACGGCGGGCGAGAAAACCGGCCAGAGGCTGCAGGGCGGCGCGCTGCAGAGGCAAGAGGCGGGCGTCGATCATCCGCGCCTCCAGGTGTGGAAGCGCTCCAGAAGAGACAGCAGGAAGCCGTTGACATGGTTGCGCCGCCATTGGCCCGCCGTCATCTTTCCGGCCTCCGCCAGTGTCGGGTAGATATGAATCGTGCCGAGAATCTTGCCGAGCCCATGCCCATGTTTCATGGCAAAGACGAATTCCGCCAAGAGGTCACCGGCATGCTCCCCGGCAATGGTGACGCCAAGGATTCTGTCCTTGCCAGGCACCGTCAGCACCTTGACGAAACCATGGGCTGAGCCGTCGGCAATCGCCCGGTCGAGATCATCCAGCCCGTAACGCGTTACTTCATAGGGGATGTTCTGCGCCTTCGCCTCGGCTTCGGATAGCCCCACCCGGGCGACTTCCGGGTCGGTGAATGTCGCCCAGGGAATGATGCTGTAATCGGCCTTGAGGCGCTTGAAATCCCCAAACAGGGCATTGATGGCCGCAAACCAGGCCTGATGCCCCGCCACATGGGTGAACTGATAAGGGCCCGCTACGTCACCTGCCGCCAGAATGTTTGGGTGGAGCGTCTGGAGGTATTCATTGGTCTCCACAACCCTTTCCGCCCTGATGCCGAGCTCTTCCAGCCCGAAGCCCTTGAGGCGCGGTGCGCGGCCCACGGCGACGATCAAGTCGTCAAAGATGACGCGCTTTTTGCCGCCTGCATGCTCCACCTCGATCCACTTCTCCCCGGTGTCCTCCACGCCGCAGGCCGCTGCCTTGTGGCCGGTCAGAACCGTAACGCCATCGGCTTGCAGCGAGGCCGTGACCAGTGCGCTTGCATCCTCGTCCTCGCGCATCATCAGGCGGGGCGCCATTTCGATCTGAGTCACGATGGAGCCAAGCCGGGCGAAGCTTTGTGCCAGCTCGCAGCCGATCGGTCCGCCGCCAAGCACGGCCAGGCGCTTGGGCGCTTCCTCCCTGCCGCGCAGCTTCTCCCACAAGGTATCGGACGTGAGATAGCCGGTTTTGTCGAGGCCGGGGATGGGCGGCACGAAGGGCTGCGCGCCGGTGGCAAGGATGATGGCGCGCGTGGTCAGCCGCTGTGTTCCGCCGCCGTTCAGGGCGATCTCGACCGTCCACGGATCGACAAGCCTTGCATAGCCTTGCAGCACCTCGACGCCGAGGCCGGTGTAGCGCTCGATGCTGTCATGGGGTTCGATTGCGGCGATCACCTGGTGCACGCGTTCCATCACGCGGGCAAAGGGCACCTTGGGCTCAACTGCCTCAAGGCCGTAGCGGTCTGCGTGGCGCATCTGATGGGCGGCCTTTGCGCTCCGGATCAGTGCCTTCGAGGGGACGCAGCCGAAGTTGAGGCAATCGCCCCCCATCTTGTGTGCCTCGACAAGCGTAACCTTCGCCTTTGCCGCTGCCGCAATATAGGAAGACACCAGCCCGGCAGCCCCTGCGCCAATCACGATCAGATTGCGGTCGAATCGTTTCGGCTTCGTCCAGCCGCTCCCGGCTGCCACCGCCTCTTTGCCAGCCAATGCCATGGAGATCCTTCAAAAAATGCGGCGCTCGAAATTCGGGTCAGCCACAATTCTATCAGGGTTTCCTGGGCCGGTGCATCACGTCTTGGTTTTCAGCTGCAGCGAACTCCGGGCGCCGCATTGGCAGCCCGGTCAGCCGTGGCCAGTCTCAAGGGTCAGAGCCTGTTGTAGACGTCCGCGAGGCTGCTCAGATCCCAGTTGCCGCCGGTGAGGATGGCGCAGACCTTTTCACCCGGCGTCAGGCTGATAGATCCGGCGAGCAGGGCGCCGATGCCGATGGAGGCAGCGGGTTCTGCAATCAGTTTTGCATCCCTTGCCAGCACCTGCATGCCCTCGACGATGTGCGCGTCTTCGACGAGGACAATCTCGTCGACGTATCTCTCGATAATGGGATAGGGGTTGCGGCCCGGAACGCTGATCCGCAGGCCGTCTGCGATGGTGTCCAGAAGCGGCAGGGAGGTGGGCTCACCGTTCAGGCGGCTGTGGTAATATTTCGGGGTCAGGGCGGGCTCGGCGCCGATGACCCGCACTGAAGGCTTGAGTTCCTTGAACGCGGTCGCCACGCCCGAGATGAGACCGCCGCCGCCCACCGGCACGATGACTGTGCTGACATCCGGCAGATCCTCAAGGATCTCGCAGGCCATCGTCCCCTGGCCGGCCATCACCAGCGGATCCTCGAAGCCGTGCACGACAGTGTAATTGTTGCGCTCCGCGATGTCGTAGACCTGCTTCCAGCGGGAGGCATTGTCCCCGTCAAACAGGATGACTTCAGCGCCCAGAGCCTCAGTGTTGGTGATCTTCAGCTTGGGAGTTGTCACCGGCAGGACCAGAACCACCTTCACGCCCAGCATCTTTGCCACATAGGCCAGTGCCTGGGCATGGTTGCCCGACGAACTGGAGATGAGGCCCTTCGCGGTTTCCTCCCGTGGCAGCGACAGAACTTTGTTCAGGGCACCCCGGATCTTGAAGGCGCCTGTGACCTGAAGGGTTTCCGGCTTGAGGTGGAGTTCGCAGCCCAGCCTTTTCTCGATCTTGTCCGCCCGCAGCAGCGGGGTGTGGCGGATATGCGGCTTCACCCGCTCTCTTGCGTCGTGGATATCCTGGAGCGTCGGGTAGTTGCGCATGCTGGGGTGGCCTTCTGACAGTCCGGAGGGCGGAGGATATAGATTACTGGAAGAAGCTGAACCAGGTGCCGGCATTGCGTGCGACGGCGTTGTCATAGATCTTCCGGGCGGCCGTATTGTCCTGAATTGCCATGCCGGTGGAATCGAAAATGGTGATTTCGTCATCCCGCTCGCGGCCCGGCTTGTGCCCCAGCAGGATTTCGCCGATCTCGCCGTGGATCTGCTCCTGCGTGATGATGCCCGCATTCAGCGGATGCCAGGTTTCGCCCTTGCTGATGCACTGGGAGAGGGAGTCCACCACGATCCGGGCGCCGCGGAAAATCTCAGGCTCGAATTCCTGCTTGCCGTGCTGATCCGTGCCGATGGCGATGATGTGGGTTCCGGGCTTCACCCAGCCCGCTTCCACCACTGGCCCCGTACCCCGGGTCACCGTGATCAGGATGTCGGCCGCTGCCACGGCGTCTCTGGCGCAAGCGGCAGCGGTGACGGGGATGCCAAACGCCTGCTCGATCTCGTCCTTGAAGGCAGCGAGCTTTTCCGGTGTCCGGCACCAGGCGTGGATCTCACCAATCGTCATCACTTCGCGGATGGCGCGGATCTGCATCCTGGCCTGATTGCCGGTGCCGATCACCGTCACCGTCCGGGCATTCTTGCGCGCCAGCGTCTTCACGGAGACGGCGCCCGATGCGCCCGTTCTGAGCCCAGTGAGAAGGCTTCCATCCATGACGCAGGCCAGCGCGCAGCTTCTGGCATCAAACAGGAGAACGGTTCCCATACCGCTGGGCACGCCGTGCTCTGCCATGTTATGCGGGAAGCCGCCAGAGGAGGCTTTCAGCGTGATGGTTTCATTGGCCTGATTGTATCCTGCCTTGAAGTCGATCTCTCCGCGCGGGGCAGGCAGATGCAGGCCCATGTAACCGGGCTGCTGCACCAGTCCGCTGCTGAAGGTCTTGTAGGCATCCTCCACGGCGCCGATGACCTCGGCCATCGTGATCAGGCCTTTGACGTCTTCCTTCGTAAGCAGCAGTGTCTTCATCATGCGGTCCTGCCCGGAGCAATCAGCCTTGCCGAAGACCGCACTCCTGCAGCAGAAGGCGGCCTCTCCTTTTGCGGCGTAGTGTTGCATCGCAGAGGACGCAGAAAATGCTGATTGGGACCATTCAGCCAAATTTCCGGCGGGCGGGGCGCCGCCCTGCCGCATTCAATTGAGGCCTAGTGCCAGTGGCGGCACTTTGAGGTTTTGCCGATGCCGGGGTTGAAGGTGTTGGTGGGGTCGAGGCTGCGGTAGAAGTCCTGCAGCGCGGGCTTTGCCTCATAGAGATGGCCGACATTGTGCTCGGCCGGATATTCCGCGCCGCGCGCGTCCAGCAGGGCGCAGATCTCGTGCTCCAGCGCTTCGCAGTCCACACCCTTCTTCACCAGATACTCCTGATGCATGACGTGGCAGAGGAAGTGGCCGACATAGATCTTTAGCGCCATCTTGTCCGAAATCTCATCCGGCAGGGTCTCGAACCAGTCGATGGTGTCACGCGGCAGGGCAACGTCGAGGGCAACGATATCCTCCACCGTGCGGCTATGCACCGCCCGGTAGCGCACCACGGCGCTGCCCACGGTGAAGCGGTTGAGGAAGGCGGCCTTGCCTTCGGCCTCCGTGCATTCGATGAAGTTGCCCGCCTTGCTGGGAAAGAGGGAAGCGAGGTAGTCCCGCGTCTCGGAGATGCAGCCATCGCCTGCCCGGATCATCAGATGATGCGGATAGGTGTCACGGCAGTCGATCAGCCGTTTTGGCATCTGTTCTGGCAGGAAGCGGCTGGCGAATTGCAGCAGGTGATCGGACACAGCCTTGCCGAGGCCGAAGCGCTCCGTCAGGCCGTCGAACCAGCTCTTGGCCGCAAATGCGCGGGGCACGTTGACGGTGCCGAAGGTGCGGATGAAGAGATAGAGATCCTTGCCCCAGACCTGTGCCGCACGGAAGGCGTCCGCATGCATGTATTCCCCGGCAATGGGCAGGTTCTTGAAGTTTGCCAGAATATGCCGCCGGATGGCCTGCAGCTCAGCCGGGTCGCTGGTGCCGATGTAGAAGACCTTTTCCTCTTTAGCCACCGCGAAGGTATCCAGCCGAACGGCAAAGACGCCGATCTTGCCGGCCGAACCTGACGCCTCATAGTGGCGGCGCGGATCGGCGTTGAAGCGGGCGGGCGTGTGGGCGGTAATATCGCGCACATGGTCCTTGTATTCGATGTCGGAAGCCTGTGCCCCTTGCGGAAAATCCACGTCCGCCTCGGTGTAACTGCCCGCATCCAGCCGGGTGAGGATGTCCAGCGGCTGGCCGCCAAGGCGGATGCCGAGGTGATTGACGAGGTGCAGCCGGCCCTGCGCATCGACCTGTGCAAACAGGGACAGCTGGGTATAGGCCGGGCCGCGCTGCACCAGCGAGCCGCCGGAGTTGTTGCAGATGCCCCCCGTCACCGATGCGCCGATGCAGCTGGAGCCGATGACCGAATGCGGTTCCCGGCCGAGGGGCTTCAGCATGCGTTCCAGCTGATCGAGCGTTGCGCCCGGCATGCACAGCACCTGCCGCCCGTGGTCGAGAAGGTCAATGCGCCTGTTGCGCAGGGTGGAAATGATGACGATGGGGCGGTCATAACCATCCCCGAAAGGCGTGGAGCCGCCGGTCAGCCCCGTGTTCGCCGCCTGAAAGATGATGGCAACGTCTGCAGCGACGCAGGCCTCCAGCACACGCCACTGTTCCACCAGCGTGCCGGGCTCGACTGCGGCCAGAATCTCGCCGTCGCCATAGCGGTAGCCCCTGCGGAAGCGCCGGGTGCCCCGGGCGCCGGTGTGAACATAGCGGCGGCCAACGATATCCTGCAGCTGTTGGATCAGGGAGCCGGTCATGTGGGCAAACTCTTCAAGATGTGAGCAATCCGGCCTGCCCCGAAGCCGGGGCAGGCGTGTTTGGCAGGTGTTCAGCGTCCGATCAGGGACGGCAGCGTCATGCTGACGGCAGGGACGAAGGAGATCACGAGCAGGCACAGCACGATGACGCCGACGAAGACCATCAGCGGCTTCAGCATCTGCGTCACCGAGCACCCGGCGATCTGTGCGGCGGCGAAGAGATTGACCCCGAGCGGCGGCGTGATCATGCCGAGGGCGAGGTTCACCACCATCACGGTTCCGAAGTGCACTGGCGCAATCCCAACGCGGGCGGCTGCATCCTGAAGGATCGGTGCCAGAACGATGATGCTTGCGCCCGTCTCGATGAACATGCCGATGACGAAGAGCATGGCGTTGATGGCCAGCATCAGTGACACGGGACCATCAAAGGTGTTCGTCAGCCACAGCGCGGCAGCATCGGGCACGCCTTGCCGGTTGAGCAGGTAGCCCATCAGGCTGGCGGTGCCGATGATGAACATGATGACGGCGGAGGTGACGACCGACTTGCGGAAGGCGTTGATGAGATCCGTCCATGTCATCTCCCGGTGCAGGAACAGGCCCACCACCATGGCATAGATGACGGCGATGACGCTGGCCTCGGTCGGCGTGGTGACGCCGCCATAGATACCACCCATGATCAGCACCGGCATCAGCAGGGCCCAGATGGCGCGGCGGGTTGCTGTCAGCTTCGGCAGGCTGCCCTCTCCGTCACGTTTGCCCCATCCCTGGACACGGCACCAGACGAGAGCAGTCAGCAGCAGGGCGCCCGCGATCATCAGACCGGGCAGGATGCCTGCGAGGAAGAGTTCCGGGATCGAGGTCTGTGTGGCGACGCCGTACAGGATCATCGGAATCGACGGCGGGATGATGACGCCCAGTTCTGCCGAGGTGGCCATGAGGGCTGCGACGAAGCCCACCGGATAGCCGAACTTCCGCATGGCGGGAATGAGCACGACACCTACGGCGAAGGTCGTTGCAACGCTCGAACCGGAAATGGCCGAAAACAGCATGCAGGTGACGACGCAGGTGGCTGCGAGACCGCCCTGGATCCGGCCGACGAAGGCACGGGCAAACTCGACAAGACGGCGCGAAAGGCCGCCGACTTCCATCAGGTTGCCAGCAAGGATGAAGAAGGGAATGGCCGCCAGCGGAAACTTGTCGAGAGCGATGTAGATCTGCTGTGGAATGACGATCGCGGGCAGGGTGGTGAAGCCAAAAAGCCCGATCATCGAGGCAAGGCCGATGGAGATTGCGATCGGCACCGAAATGGCGAAGAGCACAAGCATCGCGGAGACAATGGCACCGGTCATTGCGCTGTCTCCTTGCCGGACTGGATGAAATGCACGATGGCGCCAAGGGCGGCGAAGAGCGATCCAACCGGAATGGCGGCATAGCCCCAGGCCATGGAAATTTCCAGACCGGCCATTTCCTGCATCTGGACGCGCTGAGCGGTGGCGATACCAAACCAGAAGAGGGTGGCGAACATGATCAGGCAGGAGACGAGAGTAATGGTCTCGATGCTGCGGCGCAGCCCGCCTGTTGTGGCCTCCCGTGCCAGATCGATTGCAACCAATGCGCCTTTGCGCAGGGCAACGGAAATGCCGAGCAGCACCATCCAGACGAGAGCAAGCCGTGTGAGCGCTTCCGACCAGCTGGAAGGGGTGTGGAACAGGAAACGTCCCATCACCTGCCAGAAGCTGGACGCCACGGCGATGGCCAGTGCAAGGGAGGCGGCAGCCGCCACCCCCCCTGCAACAAGTCCGTCAGCGCGACGGATCAGTGCCGCCACTGAACTCATTGAGCTTTCCAGTCCCGGATGCGCTTGATGAGGTCTGCACCGAACTGGGTTTCAAACGCGGCATTGGCGGAAGCCATGGCCTGACGGTAGGCGTCGCGGTCAGCGACTTCCACCACCTCGATGCCGCGCGTGCGCAGGGTCTCGATGCCAGCAGTCTCGTCCTGCTCCACCCTTGCGCGGTTGGCAGACGATGCGGCCTTGCCGCCTTCTTCCACGGCTGCCTTCTGCTCTTCCGTCAGACCGGCGATGAAGTCCGGGTTGCAAACGAAAATGCCCGGCGAATAGACGTGGCGGGTCAGGTAAAGGTGCTTCTGCATCATGTCGAGGTTGTTCGACAGGATCACCGGGATTGGGTTCTCCTGGCCATCTACCGTGCCCTGCTGCAGGGCCGAAGGCAGTTCGGAGAAGGCCATTGGCGTCGGCAGAACGCCGGCAGCCTGCCAGGCCTGCATGTGCACCTGGTTTTCCATGGTGCGGATCTTCATGCCGCGCAGGTCTTCCGGCGAGTTGACGGTCTTGTTACCGGTGGTCAGGTTGCGGAAGCCGTTTTCCAGCCAGGCAACGCCATAGAGGCCGCGTGCCGGGAAGAGGGCCAGAAGCTCGCTGCCGACATCCGAGTCCAGAACACCGCGTGCATGGTCATAGCTGTCGAACAGGAACGGCACGTCAAGGACCCGGGTCTCGGCCACAAAGTTGCCGAGCGGGCCTGCCGAGCCCATGGCACATTCCTGCGAGCCGAACTGCACGCTTTCCAGCGCTTCGCGCTCGTTGTCCATGCGCTGGATCACCACATTGATCGTGCCGCCGGATTTTTCCTCAGCCACCTTCTTGAAGGCGGCAGCCGCAAGGCCAAAGTGGCTGTCTGCGGGCGAGGAGTGGGTAACGGTAAGGGTGGTCTGTGCCATGGCGGCGGTGATGCCTCCGGCCAGGACCATGCCGGCGAGAATGGCGGTTTTCGAAGACTGCAAAAGTTTCATGTGTTTCCTCCTCCAGGTAGAAGACGTGCCCCGGCGGGGCACGCCATATCCGGGTGCTAGAGCACGCCTTCCGGCAGCAGGCCTGCCGGGAAATTCTGGTAGCTGACCGGCCTCAGGAAGCGCCGGATCGCCATGGTGCCGACGCTGGTGGCGCCGAAGTTGGTCGAGGCCGGATAGGGGCCGCCATGCACCATGGCATCGACCACCTCCACGCCGGTCGGGAAGCCGTTCACGAGCACGCGCCCGGCCTTGCGCTCCAGCACCGGCAGCAGCGTCTTTGCCAGCGGCAGGTCGCCGTCATCCATGTGCAGCGTGGCCGTCAGCTGGCCCTGGAAGCTCAGGGCAATGCGGCGCATCTCTTCAGGTGTTTCCACCCGGACGACGAGGCCGAGCGGCCCGAACACTTCTTCCGACAGCGCGTGATCGGCAAGGAACTGGCTTGCCGTCGTCTCATAGAGGTTCGGGTTGGCGCTGCGCCCTTCCGACGCGGTCTCATGCACGGGCTTAACCGTTTCGCGGTTCTGCAGGCGGGCCTGCCCGGACTGATAGGCGCGGGCAATGCCAGCGGTCAGCATCACCTGCGGACCGGTCTTGGCGAGGGCTTCCTTGGCGGCGGCCACGAAGCTGTCCGCATCGCTGCCTGCCACCACAACGGCAATACCCGGATTGGTGCAGAACTGGCCTGCGCCCATCGTCAGCGAAGCGGCCCAGCCTGCACCAAGGGCGGCGGCGCGGGCCTTCACGGCTTCCGGCAGAACGAACATCGGGTTGACGCTGCCCAGCTCGCCGAAGAAGGGGATCGGTTCCGGGCGGCTGGCGCACAGGTCAAACAGGGCCCGCCCGCCCGCCAGCGAACCGGTGAAGCCGACGGCCTTGATCAGCGGATGTGTGACGAGGGCGCTGCCCACGTCCCGGTTGCCGCCCTGCACCAGGCTGAAGACGCCCGGATCAATGCCGAGCTTGCCAATGGCAGCATGGATGGCTTCTGCGACGATTTCGGAGGTGCCCGGGTGGGCGGAATGGCCCTTCACCACCACGGGGCATCCGGCGGCGAGAGCTGCGGCCGTATCACCACCCGCCGTGGAGAAGGCGAGCGGGAAGTTGGAGGCGCCGAACACGGCAACCGGGCCAACCGGCCGCTGCATCAGACGTATTTCCGGGCGCGGTGCGGGCTGGCGGTCCGGCAGGGCCGGATCGAAGCGGCGGTCGAGATAGTCGCCCTTCTCGATGTGGCTGGCGAAAAGCCGCAGCTGACCGGCGGTGCGGCCCCGCTCGCCTTCAAGGCGCGCAGCGGGCAGGCCGGTTTCCTTGCAGCCAGTCTCGGTGATGGCGGCCCCGCGTGCCTCGATCTCATCGGCAATGGCGCGCAGCAAGGCGGCGCGCTCTGCGGCAGAGGAATAGCCGTAGGACCAGAAGGCGGTTTCAGCTGCTTCCGCAGCGCGGTTCACCAGTTCCACGGTGCCCACAGAGAAGGCTGCGGGCTCACCGGAAACGGGCTCGTTGTAAAAGCGATCGGGCGTCGCCACCCATTCGCCGGCAATCAGATGATTGCCGTGCGGCGTATAAGTCATCTTGTCACTCCCTGGGGAGGCTTGTGCTTAGAGCGCAGCCTGCAGCATGGCGTGGTAGTCTTCGGCGGTGGCGTCACGCGGATTGGTGCGGTGGCTGTGGTCGGCCAGCGCGCCCTTCACCACCTTTTCGAAAAGGTCTGCGGTCACGCCCAGTTCCGAGAGGCGGGTAGGCAGGCCGATGGCGCGGGTCATGTCTTCGATGGCAGCGCCAATGTCCGCGTCAGCGGCAAGGCCCATGGCATCGGCAAGGCGGGCGTATTTGTTCTCGTCCACCGAAGTCTTGGCGTCGCGGTTGAAGGCCAGCACAGGCGGCATGAAGATGGCATTCAGCGTGCCGTGATGCAGCTTCGGATTGATGCCGCCCAGCGAGTGGCTGAGGCTGTGCACGCAGCCGAGGCCCTTCTGGAATGCCATGGCACCCATGGTCGCTACGATGGCCATGTTGGCGCGGGCATCGCGGTTGTTCGGCTCTTCCACAGCAAGGCGGATGTTGGCCCAACCCCGGCGCAGGCCTTCCAGCGCAATGCCATCGGCAGGCGGATTGAAGGACGGGGCGAGATAGGTCTCGATGCAGTGGGAGATGGCGTCCATGCCCGTGGCGGCGGTGAGCATGGGCGGCAGGCTGAGCGTCAGCTCCGGATCGACAATGGCGGCTTTCGGGATGAGATAGGGCGACAGCAGCCCGGCCTTGCGGCCATCTTCCAGAATGATGATGGCGGCGCGGCCAACTTCACTGCCCGTGCCTGCGGTGGTGGGCACGGCGATGGTCGGGAAGGTGCGGGAGGTAATCTTCTCCAGCCCGCCTTCAACGACGGCATAGGTCTTCAGCGGGCCGTCATGCGCGGCCATGATGGCAACGGCCTTGGCCAGGTCCAGCGCCGAACCGCCGCCGATGGCGATGATGCCGTCGCCGCCAGCTTCACGGAACAGGGCGGTAGCCTTGACGGCGGCGGCTTCAGTGGGGTTGCCGGGGGTTTCGTCGAAAACAGCGGCAGGCGTGACGCCGGTCGCGGCTTCGATGCGCTCCAGCATGCCCAGGGCGCGCACGCCCTTGTCGGTGACGATGACCGGACGGGTGATTCCTGCCAGCGCCAGCTCCGCCTTCAGCGTTGCGATTTCGCCGTATCCGAACTGGACCCGCGTTACGTAATTGATCAGGCTCATACGTCCCCCTGCTTGGCTATTCCCATTTGGTAACCCAAGGGTGCGGAACATCGTCTTTCCCCTGGGCATTCCTGTTGGGCTGGCAGGATAAAGGCAGCGCAGGAGCTGTAAATACGCTATTCTCGGATACTGATATAACGAAATAGAAACTCAAAAGCCGATGCCGCGCACCCATTCCATGCCGCTGATCCGTCTCTCCATGCGGCAGATGCTGCTGATTTCCGCCATCGATGACAACGGCTCCCTGAAACGGGCGTCCGAACTGATCGGCATGAGCCAGCCGCGCGCCACCAAGGCGCTGCAGGAGGCGGAGGATCTGACGGGGACGAAGCTGTTCAACCGCACCAACCGGGGGCTCATCGCAACGCCCGCCGGGGAATGCATGATCCGCCATGCCAAGACCATGCTGTCGCAGCTGACTGCCATGGCGCAGGAAATCCACAGTGCGTCTGACGGAGAGTGGGGCCGCTTGCGCATCGGCACGATCATGGGCGCCGTGCCCTATGTGACGGAAACCATCAGCGCCTTCCTGCGGCGTTTTCCCCGCACCTCGGTGGAAATTCTGGAAGACACCAGCGTGGAACTGCTGCGCCAGCTGGACCGGGGGCTGCTGGATCTCGTCATCGGCCGCAGTTCCATGAGCACCACTCCGCAGCTTTACAATGTCACCGCCTTCCATGACGAGCTTCTGGCCGTTGTGGCCAATCCGGCTCATCCGCTGATCGGGCGCAAGAAAGTGGGGCTCAAGGATCTCGTGGATGCGCGCTGGATCGTCTACACCGCCTCGATGCCCATGCGGTTGTCACTGGAGCAGGAGTTCCGGCAGGCAGGGCTTGAAATGCCGCGTGCCCTGCTGGAAACCCGCTCGGCACTGACCACCATGTCGCTGATGCAGGCGGAGCCCAACACGGTGGCGCTGCTGTCCAGCGATGTCGCAGCGTTCTTCGTCAACTTCGGCATGGCCAGCATCCTGCCCATGCACTTGCGCTCCAAGAGCGAGCCTTACGAGGTGATCACGCGCAAATCCGCCGATCTCAGCCCGCAGACCCTCCAGTTCATCGAAGATCTGGTGGCCGGCGTGCCCAGTGCCGCCCGCCTGTGATCGTAGCCATTCTCAGTCTTTCACATCCTGCCGCCTTGGCATGAGAACCGGGGCATCCATGCCGGGCACGTAGCTGCTGGAAATCAGCTGGCGGCAATGGGTCTCGAAGGCCTGCACCAGCCGGGTGGGCACCCGCTGTCCGGCGCTCAGAAGGCCGAGCCGCATCGGTCTGTGGTCTCCGGCAAGGCGCAGGCTGACGAGGCGCCGCCCGTCGAGCGCCGCCTTGTTGCGCGGGCGCACATTGGCCAGCGTATAGCCATAGCGGCTGGCGACCATGGTGCGGATGACGTCGAGATGCTGGATCTGCGCAATGATGTTAGGGGTGATCCCGGCGGCGGCGAAAAGGGCGAGGAAATAGTCCCGAGACAGTGGCAGATCGAGCAGGATGAACGGCTGATCCGCCAGTTCCGCTAGAGAGATGGCTGTGAGCTGCGCCAGCGGATCGGTTTCGGCCACCTGCACATGGGGCGGGAGTTCGGCGAGCGGGGTGAACTCAAACCCCTCCGGCACCAGCAGGTCATAGGACAGGGCAACGTCCAGCTCCGCCCGCTCAAGCCGCGCCAGCAGCGTCTGGTGATCGCTGACCGTGGGGCGGATGGTGACACCCGGATAGGCAGCCTGAAAGCTCTGGCTGACTTCCGGCAGCACCATAGGCGCGAAGGTGAGCAGGCAGCCGAGCGACAGCGCGCCGCTGACCTGCCCGGTGGCTTCCGAGGCGGCGGTGTAGAGGTTCTGCGCCTGCCCGATCACGGCCTTGGCCTCGATCAGCAGCTTCTGCCCTGCTGGTGTCAGTGACAGCCCCTGTGCATGGCGGCGCAGGAAAAGCTGCGCGCCCAGTTCGGTTTCCAGCTGGGAGATGGCGGTGGAGATGGACGGCGGCGAGACGCGGATGCGGGCAGACGCGAGCGCAATACTGCCAGCCTCCGCTGCCGCGATAAAATACTCAAGCTGGCGTAACGTGATCCGCATTTCTGTCTCCCGGTCCGAACCCTGATGGCCTGCCTCGGGTTTTCCTAATCAATGCTGCAAGATTTCGTATTTTTCCAGATGCAATCGACCCGCTAGACCTGAGAGACCGGCGCAGGCAGGCGGTCCGGGCAAGCTGCGGAAGGGCGGGCGCATGGCAGTTGAAACGATCCACACGCTGGTTGTTGGCGCCGGTCAGGCGGGTGTCGCCATGAGCGAGCACCTCAGCCGCAATGGCATTGCCCACATCGTTCTGGAGCGTGGCCGTATCGCGGAACGCTGGCGGTCTATGCGCTGGGATTCCCTTGTGGCCAATGGCCCCGCCTGGCATGACCGTTTTCCGGGGTTGGAGTTCCCCTGCGGCCCGGATGCCTTCGTGGGCAAGGAAGGTGTGGCGGATTACTTTGTCGCCTATGCGGATATGGTGAAGGCCCCCATCCGCTGCGGAGTTGAAGTGAGCCGGGTCTCCCGGCTGGAGGGGCGCCCTGGCTTCCGGGTGGAAACGTCCGGTGGCGTTATCGAGGCGCTGAATGTGGTGGCTGCCACTGGGCCATTCCAGAAGCCCAGCATTCCGCCGATCATACCGGCAGAAGCAGCCGTGGCGCAGATCCATTCGAGTGATTACCGCAATCCCTCCCAGCTGGAGGAGGGCGCCGTGCTTGTGGTCGGCTCCGGGTCTTCTGGCGTGCAGATTGCCGAAGAGCTGATGCTGTCTGGCCGCAAGGTCTATCTTTCCGTTGGCCCGCATGACCGTCCGCCGCGCTCCTACCGGGGCCGTGATTTCGTCTGGTGGCTGGGCGTGCTGGGCAAATGGGATGCACAGGCGCAGGCCCCCGGCGCGGAGCATGTCACCATCGCCGTCAGTGGCGCTCATGGCGGCAAGACCATCGATTTCCGCCGTCTTGCAGCTCAGGGCATGGTGCTGACCGGGATGACCGGTGCTTACCGAGATGGCATCCTGACCTTCGCCGATGACCTTGCCCGCAATCTTGAGCGGGGCGACCGGAATTATCTGGCCGTGCTGGACGAGGCGGATGCCTTCGTCGCCCGTAATGGGCTTGACCTGCCGGAAGAGCCGGAGGCGCGCATTCTGGGGCCGCAGGTGGACTGCGTCAGCACTCCGTTGCGTGAGCTGGATCTGGAGGCGGCCGGCGTCTCCACCATCATCTGGGCAACGGGCTTTATGTCAGACTACAGCTGGCTTGAGGTCAACGCCTTTGACGAAGCTGGCCGGCCCAAGCATCAGCGCGGCGTCTCGGCGGAAAAGGGCATCTATTTTCTCGGGCTGCCCTGGCTGTCGGGGCGTGGCTCGAGCTTCATCTGGGGCGTCTGGCACGACGCGGGCTATGTGGCGGACCACATCCGCATTCAGGACAATTACCTTGCCTACAGGCCGCAGCCCTGAGCGGCATGCGGTATCTGACACTCGAGGGGACACGGCAATGGCACATACGCGCATCCGCAAGTTCAACACGCGGGACACCTATCCGGAGCAGAAGCTGGACAATGATCTCTGTCAGGCCGTGGTGGCACGCGGCACGATGATCTTCCTGCGCGGCCAATGCCCGCAGGATCTCGACACCGCGAAGAATATCGAGAGCCACGACCCGGTGGAGCAAACCCACAAGGTGATGCAGAACATTCGCCAGCTGGTCGAGGAAGCGGGCGGGCAGATGGAGCATGTCACCAAGCTGGTGGTTTATCTCACCGACGTGCGCCACCGCGAGGCGGTCTACCGGACCATGGGGGAATATATCAAGGGCGTGTTCCCAGTCTGCACCGGCCTTGTCGTTGTGGCACTGGCCCGGCCCGAGTGGCTGGTCGAGATCGACGCCACCGCCGTCATTCCCGATTGAGCCAGAGCGGCTGAAAGGCCGGAAAGGACCCCTCATGACCTTCTCCATCGTTGCCCGTTGCGAAAAGACCGGCCAGCTTGGTGTTGCCATCTCGTCCTCCTCGCCCGCCGTTGCTGCCCGCTGTGCCTGGGCGCAGGCAGGCATCGGGGCTGTGGCAACGCAGAATGTCACCAACCCCGCGCTGGGCCCGAAAATGCTGGAGGAGCTGGCGAAAGGCACCAGCGCAGCGGAAGCGGTTGCGGCGGCGCGGGACAGCGACGCCTTCCCGGACTACCGCCAGCTTCTGGCGGTGGACGCCGAAGGGCGGACAGCCATCCATTCCGGTCCCAAGGCGTTGGGCATCTGGACTTCAGCCGAGGGGCGCCAGTGTGTGGCGGCGGGCAATCTTCTGGCCAATGACGGTGTGCCGGCAGCGATGGCCGCGGCTTTTGAGGCTGCGTCAGGGGAACTCGGCGACAGGCTGATTGCGGCTCTGAGCGCTGCTGTTGCGGCGGGCGGCGAGGCTGGCCCCGTGCATTCGGCGGGGCTGCTGATCGTGGACGAGCAGTCCTGGCCCTATGCGGAGCTGCGGATCGACTGGCTGGACGACGGCTGCCCGGTGGCCGCCGTTGCGAAGGCTTGGGAGGTCTACAAGCCGCAGGCGGCAGATTACGTCACGCGGGCGCTCAATCCCGTTGCTGCCCCGTCTTACGGTGTGCCGGGGGATGAATAGTGGCTTCCCGCTCAGGCAGTGTGGTCAGGCCGGATGGTGAAGTGCAGGCGGGCTGCGTCTGTCCGGTAGAGGGCGGAGAAATATTCCGCGTATTTGCCGTTCCGGATCGTCGAGCGGGACTCGATCTTGATAAGTGCAGTGCCCTTTTTGATCTGCAGATGCGCGGCTTCTTCGGCGCTGGCGTTGACGGCTTCAACCCAGCGCTCCGCCCCCTCGAAGCTGATGCCGTAAAGCTCCAGCAGCAGGGCATAGAGCGAACGGTCTTCCAGCGGATGATCCAGCAGGCCCGGCACCAGCGCCTCGGGAAGCACGCTGTGCACCAGAATGCGTGGCACGCCATCCACGCTCATGATGCGCCGCAAGTACACCACCTTGTCGTCCGGTCCCAGACCCAATGCCTTGGCGGCCTTGGCATCCGGCTCGCGGATGTCGGCGGCAAGAATGGTGCGTGAAACCTGATGGTTTCGGCTGCGGATGTCTCCCGAGAAGCCGATGATCCGGCCGACGAAATCGCTGTCTTCCGTCTGCTGGGCCACAAAGGCGCCGCGGCCCTGCTGACGGTAGACGAGCCCTTCCGTCACCAGCTGGCTCATGGCCTGGCGCACAACGATGCGCGACACGCCAAACTGGTTGCACAGGTCGGTCTCGCTGGGCAGCTTGTCGCCGGGCTGCATGCCCCGCTGCACGATCATGTCCGCAATGGCCGTCTTCAGCTGAAGCCAGAGCGGAACTCTGGAAGAGCGGCCCTGCAGGGCCGGCATATCCAGGGGCTGATCGGACACGGGGGCATTTCCTTCATCCTGCCGGGCCCGCCGCGTCTCCCTATTGCGGCTGCACCCGGTGCCTCGTTTTCAGCAGCCGGAGTGTGGCCTCAGCTTCCTGGTTCATCCGCTCGCCTGTCCAGGACAGGGCGGAGGCCATGATGCCGGCAACTTCGCCAATACAGGCGTCGCTAGCCACTCCCTCGAATGCCATCAGCGTGCGCCGGAGGATCATGTCTTCCAGACGTGTGACGCGCTCATTACGAGTGATCCATAGAATTTCTTCCCTTGAATAGCAAGGTGCACTCTCAAGCGGCGTATCCGGCTGTAGTTCCTGCGCAA
This sequence comes from Pannonibacter anstelovis, assembly GCF_036881715.1. Lineage (NCBI taxonomy): Bacteria > Pseudomonadati > Pseudomonadota > Alphaproteobacteria > Hyphomicrobiales > Stappiaceae > Pannonibacter > Pannonibacter anstelovis. Next base: position 250,764 of record NZ_JBAKBF010000004.1, on the reverse strand, counting down.
TCTGCTTTGCCGCCGTGCCGTAACGCTTGATCAGCAGCATTGCCCGTGCCTGGCTGAGGCCAGCAGATGCTGAAATCTGGGTAGCCAGTGCCTTCAGGCCCTGCGGGGTCTTCGGGAACTCCTTGCCGCCGCCTATCTGCAGGTCGGCGGTGGAGACGCGGCGCGTCCCGGCAACACGGGGCAGAACCAGATCGGCGATCTGTTCGGCGCAGGCCCGGTAGGTCGTCCATTTGCCGCCGATCAGGGTCAGCAACGGCACATTGCGTGCGCCAGCAGGCTCGAAAATGCGGAAGGTGTGGTCGCGGCTGATCGAGCCTGCTGCGCCGCTGGTCTGCCGGGGCAGGGGGCGCACGCCGGAATAGGCAAAGGCGATATCCTGCCGCCGGGCGCGTGCTCTGGGCAGAACGGTGGCAAGCACCTCGAACAGGTAGTCGATCTCTGCCTCCGAGGTGTCCTTGTCTCCGGGGTCTTCGGTGCGGATGTCGGTGGTGCCCAGAAGCACATGCTCGCTGTCCAGCCGGTAGATCAGGCAGGCCCGGTGGTCCGGTGTTTCGAAATAGAGCATCACGTCGCCAAGACCCGCCGCCAGATCCGGACGCCTCAGCACCAGATGCGAGCCCCGCGTGCCGCCGGTCAGCCGTTCGGCAACGCCAAGGTTTGCATCCACCTCGTCGATCCAGGCCCCGGCGCAGTTGATGATGAAGCGGCAGGTCTTGCGGTAGATCCGGCCCGTGAGCACATCCTCCAGCAGGGCCGTTTCCCCGTCGATCCCGGCCAGCCGGACATAGGGAAGCGCAAGGCTTGCCGCGCAGTCTTTCTCCGCATCCGCCGCCAGCTCCAGCGTCAACCGCTCGGGGCTGGTGATCCGCGCGTCGAAATATTCGGCGACGATCTTGATGTTGCCCGCAAGACCCGGAACCGTATCCAGCGCGTTCTTCCGTTTGACCAGTCTGTGCCGGGGCATGGAGCGGTTGCGGTTGCTGAAACTGTCGAAGATGGTGAGGCCGAGCTTCAGGATCAGCGCGCCCTTCGGGCCTGGGTCCTTCATGAGGCGCAGGAAGCGCAAGCCCGCCTGCACTGTTCCCCCTGCCCAGGAGAGGGCAGGCACCCAGACACGGATCGGGCGGACCTGATGCGGGGCATTGAGCAGCAGGCTGTCGCGCTCTTCCACGGACTCGCGCACCAGCTTGAATTCGCCCTGTTCCAGATAGCGCAGCCCGCCGTGGATCAGCCGCGAGGGCGCGGCGGATGTGCCGCTGCAGAAGTCCCCCATCTCGACAAGCGTTGCGCCGATGCCCTGTGCAGCGAGATCGCGGAACACGCCAACGCCGTTGATGCCTCCGCCGATGATGAGGATATCGCCGCTCTCCCCGCGTTCCAGCGCCTGCAGCGCCTCGTCCCTTTGTCTCATGCTTTGTCCTCCCGGTTTGCCGCTGCGCTGTTCCTTGCCCGTCCTCCCGGAACAAGTGATGCGAAGGCGTATTGACAGCTTTGATCAACTCGCCTAGCCTCAACTTATTATAACAACCTTGCTTCAAGCAAGGGCGCAAACGGCGGTAAATCGCCGTTCGGAGGGATTGCCGGGGGCGGAAGAGGAGCCTCCCCGGCGCACGGGAGGAGACTACCATGCGCGAGCGCCTGATCGGCATCGACGCCGGTGGAACTATGACCAAAGCGGCCATGTTCGACCTGGACGGAAACGAGATTGCCTGCCGCAGCAGCCCCAACAGGATGCAGTTCCCCAAGCCGGGCTGGACAGAACGGGACCCCGATGCCATGTGGCAGGCCGCCTGCAATGCCATTCGTGATCTGCTTGACATCACCGGCACGCCCCCTGAGGACGTGGTTGGCGTGACGCCGTCAGGTTATGGTGCGGGAGCCTACTTCATCGATCGTGACCTCAAGCCGGTCCGTCCGGGACTTGTCTCCACCGACACGCGCACGCTTCCCATGATTGAGGAAATGCGCGGCACCGGCGAAATGGCCGAGGTTGACCGGCTGGTGGGCGCAAGGATGTTTGCCACCCATGCCATCCCGCTGCTGCGCTGGTTCGACCGGCATGAGCCCGATCTCTATGACCGCACCTGGAAGCTGGTGTTCTGCAAGGACTTCATCCGTGCCCGCCTGACCGGGCAGGTTTCGACGGACCCGACCGATGGCGGCATTGCCGGGATCTTCGATCTGGCCGCCAACCGCTATGCCACGGATGCCTTTGCCGCCGGCGGGGTATCGCGCTGGCTGGAGAAGCTGCCCGATGTCGGCCCCTCCATCGATGTGGCAGGTCATGTGACGGCGGAAGCCGCCCGTCAGACGGGCCTCAAGGAAGGCACGCCGGTGATCCGGGGCGTGGTCGATGTGACCGGCTCTGCGCTTGCCTCCGGTGTCACCAGCCCGGACCTGATCTCGGTGGTTGCGGGCACCTTCAGCATCAATTCCATCATTCTGGATCAGCCGCTGCTGACGCCGCCGCCTTTCATCCAGTCGTCCTTCCCCGTTGGCAGCCGCTTCATCGCCACGGAAGGGGCGGCGACCTCCGCCAGCAATGTGGAATGGATCTTCTCCACCTTGCTGGAAGCGGAAGGCGCACGGGCCAAGGCCATGGGCTCGTGCATCTATGAGGTCGGCAACAAGCTCGTCGCCGAGGCGATGGAGCGGGACAATGACATCCTGTTCCTGCCTTTCCTTTTTGGCGGCCCTTCGCATGTGCCGGGCGGCATCATCGGGCTTTGCGCCCGCCACACTCTGGGAGACGTGCTGCGCGCGGCCTTCGAGGGTGTGGTTTTTGCCCACAAGACGGACATCGACCGCCTGCTGCCGCAGGACGCAGCGCTGCGGCCGAAGGTGGCCCGCATGGCAGGGGGCGCGTCCAAGTCGGGACAGTGGTGCCAGATGTTCGCCGACGCGCTGAACATGCAGGTCGAGGTAGCCGATGGCTCCGAGTTCGGGGCCAAGGCAGGTGCCATCTGCGCAGCTGTCGCCCTTGGGCATCATGCGGATATTGGCACGGCAGCGCAAAGGATGGTGCGGGTCTCGCGCAGCTACGATCCGCAGCCGGACCGGAGCCAGGCGCTGGCCCGGAAAATGACGGTCTACAGGTCCGTCGTCGAAAATCTTGCGGCGCTTCACTGACGCCGCCTCACCCCACCTGTCTTCTCTGATGAATGGACCGGACAATGGCGCATATTGGCGACTTGATATCTGAAATGCTGGCACAATACGGGGTCGAACTGGTGTTCGGCATGCCCGGCGGCCAGACAACGGCACTGCATGACGGCATTTCCCGCCGGACAGACCGCATCCGCCACGTGCTGATGCGCGATGAGCGCAATGCCGCCTATGCGGCTGATGCCTATGCCCGGCTGACCGGCAAGCCCGGCGTCTGTGACGTGACCGTCGGCCCCGGCGCCAACCTGCTTTCGGCAGGCTTTCTGGAGGCGCTGAATGCGTCGATCCCCATGGTCGGCATCATCGGCGAGTTGCCGCTCGACTGGCTGACGCTGAAGGAAAAGGGCATTGCCAGTCAGGGATTTGACCAGCTCAAGTTCTTCCAGTCCATCTCCAAGAATGCCTGGCTGGTCCCATCAGTCACGGCCTTGCCGGAGATCATCCGTACGGCCTTCCGTACTGCTGTGGCGCCCCGGCCGGGTCCGGTCGCCATCATCATACCGCACGACATTTTCGATGCCGAATGGGACGAAGAGGTTCTGAAGCCCGTGGTGGACGAGCGCTCGATCCACATTCCCTACCTGCGCTCCGTGCCGGTGGCCTCGGAAATCGACAAGGCGCTGGACCTGATTGCCAAGGCTAAGCGTCCGGCGCTGGTCTGCGGCGGTGGCGTGCATGGGTCTGATGCCGCAGAAGAGGTGACGGCCTTTGCCGACCGGTTCAACGGGCTTGTCGTGACCTCCCTGTCTGGCAAGGGCTCTGTGCCGGAAACGAGGGACTATGCGGCCGGCATCCTCAACCCGCTTGGGTCCTGGGCGGCCATCGAGCTGATCAAGGAGGCCGATCTCGTCATCTGGTGCGGCTCCAAGGCCAGTCAGAACACCGCAATGAACTGGACGCTGCCGCTGCCAGAACAGGCCACGATCGTGATCGATGCCGATCCGCTGGAGCATGGCCGCACCTTCCGCCCGACCGTCTCGCTCTTCGGTGACGTGCGCGAAACCATCAAGCTTCTCGCAGCCGGCCTTCGTCCGGGTGAGAACGCAGAGTGGAAGGCGCAGATTGCCGCAGTGAAGGCGGAAGGCGAGGCTGCCAAGCAGCTGGAAATTGCCTCCGAGGAGATTCCGCTGTCGCCGCCGCGTATCATGGAGGCCGTCGGCCGGCGCCTCGGCGAGGATGATATCGTCGTCTCCGATGCCAGCTTCTCCGCCGGCTGGATCGGTGGTTACATCCCGGCGCGCAAGCCGGGGCGCAACTTCCTCTATGCCCGTGGTCAAGGCGGGCTTGGCTATTCCGTGCCGGGGGCCATTGGCGCGGCAGCGACACGGCCCGAGGCCCGCGTGGTCACGGTGTCCGGCGACGGCGCCTTCTCCTACACCATCGGCGAGCTTGCAACGCAGCTGCAGCAGAACCAGCGCGTGGTCAACATCGTGCTAAACAACGGGCGCCTTGGCTGGATCCAGCTCTGGCAGCAGCTCTACTTCGGCAATGTCCAGTCGGCTTTGCTGGAAACGCAGAGTGCCCGGCCGGGCTTCGCTGCGGCCAGCGCGGGTCTGGGGCTGCTCGGGATCTATGTCGAGACGCCCGACCAGATCGAAACCGCTCTTGATCAGGCCTTTGCTCATGACGGCCCCTCGGTCGTGGAGTTCCGCATCAATGATCTGGCCACACCGATACACAGCTTCAAGCGGCGGCTGAAGGAAGGCGGCCAGATCCGCCCGCGTCCGGGCACCGTCTACAAGCTGAGAGACTGGAAGATTTCACCAGAGCTTTGATGGATGCGGGTCCCTTTCTGGAGGGAGAGGGACCCCATGCCTGCCGCTGGCATCACCAGCACCTTTGGGAGGAGGACGGCATGCTTGAACTGCGCAATGTCTGCAGGAGCGCCGGTGCGACCGAATATATCACCGACGTCTCGATGACACTCGAAAGCGGCTCGCTGAACGTGCTGCTGGGGCCGACGCTGGCGGGGAAGACATCCCTGATGCGGCTGATGGCGGGGCTTGATGTGCCCACATCCGGCACCATCCACATGGGCGGGAAGGATGTGACCGGCGTGCCGGTGCAGCGCCGCAATGTGGCGATGGTCTATCAGCAATTCATCAATTACCCGTCGCTGACGGTTTACGAGAATATCGCCTCGCCCCTGAGGGTACAGAAGAGAGACAAGGCGGAGATTGACCGTTCCGTGCGCTGGGCGGCGGAGCTGATGCGGCTGACGCCCTATCTTGACCGCACGCCGCTGAACCTGTCCGGCGGACAGCAGCAGCGCACGGCGCTCGCCCGCGCCATCGTCAAGAACGCCAGCCTCGTGCTGCTGGACGAGCCTCTGGCCAACCTCGACTACAAGCTGCGCGAGGAACTGCGCGAGGAACTGCCCCGCATATTCGCCGAGACAGGGGCGATCTTTGTCTATGCGACGACCGAGCCGCAGGAGGCGCTGCTGCTGGGAGGCAACACGGCGGTACTGCACGAAGGCCGTGTCGCCCAGTTTGGCCGGACGATCGATGTCTTCCGCTCTCCGGTAAATCTTCGCTCGGCGCGAACTTTTGCAGACCCTCCGCTCAACACGCTGGTGATGGAAAAGCGCGGCGGCCATCTGACCCATCCCTGCGGGTTGTCGGTGCCTTTGCCAGTCTCCCTCTCGCACATTCCTGATGGCGCCTACACCGCAGGCCTGCAGCCGCACCACCTAAGCCTTGGGCGCAAGACGCCTGCCTCCAATCTGGTCGAAGTGCAGGTTCTGGTCACGGAAATCACCGGTTCGGAAAGCTTCATCCACGTGACCTTCGCCGGTCAGGACTGGGTGATCCTGACGGAGGGCGTCGAGGAACATGATCCGGAGGAAATCATCCAGGTCGGGTTCGAGGCATCCGATCTGATGATCTTCGATGCGGATGGCCTCGCCGTCGAGCACAGGGCCGCAAGGGCCGCATAGGGGAGGACGGGACATGGCAGAAATCAGCTTCGACCGCATCCGACACGCCTACCGCCCGAACCCGGAAAAGCCTGAAGACTTCGCCTTGCGCGAAATCAATCATGCCTTCCGTGATGGCGGGGCCTATGCCCTGCTGGGGCCGTCCGGCTGTGGCAAGACGACATTGCTCAACATCATCTCCGGCCTGCTGCATCCCTCGCATGGGCGGCTCAGGTTCGGCGGGCGTGATGTGACGGATCTGTCCACCCAAGACCGCAACATTGCGCAGGTGTTCCAGTTTCCCGTCGTCTACGACACCATGAGCGTTTACGACAATCTCGCATTCCCCCTGCGCAACCGAAAGGTCGAGCCGGGGCTGATCGATGCCAAGGTGCGTGAGACGCTCGAGATGGTCGGCCTGTCCGGCCGGGCGGACCGCAAGGCGCGGCGGCTGACGGCAGACGAAAAGCAGAAGATCTCGCTCGGGCGCGGGCTTGTGCGGGCGGACGTGAATGCGATCCTCTTCGATGAGCCGCTGACGGTCATCGACCCGCATATGAAATGGCAGCTGCGCTCTCAGCTCAAGAAGCTTCACCGCCGTTTCGGCTACACCATGGTCTATGTCACCCATGACCAGACCGAGGCTCTGACCTTCGCCGATGAAGTGGTGGTCATGTACGAAGGGCAGGTGGTGCAGATCGGCACGCCGGCGGAGCTGTTCGAGCGGCCCATGCACACCTTCGTCGGCTATTTCATCGGCTCGCCGGGCATGAACCTGCTGCCTGTTGCCGTGGAAGGCCGCTCTGCCCGCATCGGTGCGCACCAGATCGAGCTTCCGGGCGGCGCGCAAGGACTGCCGCCGGGCAGGACCGATCTCGGTGTGCGGCCGGAATACACCCGCATTTCGGATCAGGGCATTCCGGTGCAAATCCGCAAGGTGGAGGATGTGGGCCGCCGCCGCATCGTGCGCGCGGTTCTGGATGGCCGCGAGATCGCAGCCGTTGCCCACGAGCACGACCCCTTGCCCGCATCGCCCCATGTGCAGTTCGCACCGGGCGGCATCAATCTCTACGCCAATTCCTGGCGTGTCGAGCTGGGAGCCTGACCCATGGAAAAAACCTGGAACAACAAGGCCTGGTTCCTCGTGCTGCCAGTGCTTCTCCTTGTCGCCTTCTCGGCGGTCATCCCGCTGATGACGGTGGTTAACTATTCGGTTCAGGACACGTTCGGCAACAACGAGTTCTTCTGGGCCGGGACGGAATGGTTCAGGGATGTGCTGGCCTCTGACCGTTTCTGGGAGTCTATGGCCCGCAACCTTCTGTTCTCGGCCATTGTTCTCGTGGTCGAGATTCCGCTCGGCATCCTCATCGCCCTCAACATGCCCAAGCGCGGCATTGGTGTGCCGGTCTGCCTGGTGTTCATGTCCCTGCCGCTGCTCATCCCGTGGAATGTAGTGGGTACGATCTGGCAGTTGTTTGCCCGTACGGATGTCGGCCTGTTCGGTTCTGTGATGACCTCGCTCGGCTTCGACTACAACTATGGCCGTGACACCCTGGATGCCTGGTTCACCATCGTCATCATGGACGTGTGGCACTGGACCAGCCTCGTCGTGCTGCTGTGCTACGCCGGGCTCATGTCGATCCCCGATGCCTATTATCAGGCCGCGAAAATCGATGGCGCCTCGCGCTGGAGCGTGTTCCGTTTCATCCAGCTGCCCAAGCTCAACCGGGTGCTCCAGATCGCTATCCTGCTGCGCTTCATGGACAGCTTCATGATCTACACCGAGCCCTTTGTCGTGACCGGCGGCGGGCCGGGAAGCGTCACGACATTCCTGTCCATCGACCTGGTGAAGATTGCCGTCGGTCAGTTCGACCTCGGCCCGGCCTCTGCCATGTCGATCATCTATTTCCTGATCGTGCTGTTGGTGTCCTGGGTGTTCTACACCGTGACCACTCAGCCCGATGAAGACCGCACCTGAGGAGCCCGCCATGACACAGGACACCCAGATGAGACAGGAAAGCCGGGCGGCTCCGGATTATCCGGTCGACGCCATGATCAAGGCGCACAGCATTGCTGCAAGCAGCCGCCCGCGCTCGCTGCGCTGGCTGATCCCGGCCTTCTACATATTGTTTCTGATCATCCCGATTTACTGGCTGGTCAACCTGTCCTTCAAGACGACCAACGAGATCCTGAGCGGGCTCTCGCTGTGGCCGCAGCAGCCGACGCTGCGCAACTACACGGTCATCTTCACGGACCCGGCCTGGTACGAAACCTACTTCAACTCCATGACTTATGTGGTCATGAACACGGTGATCTGCATCGCCGTCGCCCTGCCTGCCGCCTATGCTTTCTCGCGTTACCGGTTTCTGGGCGACAAGCACCTGTTCTTCTGGCTGCTGACCAACCGTATGGCGCCGCCCGCGGTTTTCATTCTGCCCTTCTTCCAGCTCTATTCGGCCTTCGGGTTGATCGACACGCATATTGCCGTGGCGCTAGCGCACTGCCTGTTCAACGTGCCGCTGGCCGTCTGGATCCTGGAAGGCTTCATGTCCGGCGTGCCGAAAGAGATCGACGAGACGGCCTATGTCGACGGCTATTCGTTCCCGCGCTTCTTCGGAAAGATCTTCATGCCGCTGATCGCATCCGGCATCGGTGTCGCAGCCTTCTTCTGCTTCATGTTCTCCTGGGTCGAGCTTCTGATCGCCCGCACCCTCACGACAACCGACGCCAAGCCGATTGCCGCAGCAATGACGCGCACCAGCTCGGCCACGGGCTTCGACTACGGGGTGCTGGCTGCTGCCGGTGTGCTGACAATCATTCCGGGCGCACTGGTGATCTGGTTCGTCCGCAAGCATATCGCCAAGGGCTTTGCACTGGGGAGGGTGTAATCATGATAGATCTCAGCTGGATGGCCTGGACCTGGCAGACGGCCGCGTTCTTCATCCTGATCGGGCTGCTGCTCGCCGGCATGGGCATCTGGGAATATGTCTCGCCCGGCGGCAGCCCGCGCTACGGCATCCTGCGCATGACGACGACGCGCGGTGACCGGCTGTTCATTTCGCTGCTTGGCAGCGCTTTCATCAACATAGCCTGGCTTGGCTTCGGCGGGCCGGACCTGTGGTGGGCTCTCGCACTCTCGGCCGTCTACGCCATCGGCGTATTCCGCTTCGTTTAGCGAGTAGGGACCCGGCGGAGCTCTCTGCCGGGGGGAGTGATGGTGCATACGCTATGGGAGGAAAACATGCGGAAGCACATAATGACATCGGCAAGCCTGCTAGCGCTCGTGCTGGGGGCAGGTCAGGCCCAGGCGGGCATGGACGAGGCAAAGGCGTTCCTTGACAGCGAAATCAAGGACATGTCCGTTCTCGACCGGGCCGCACAGGAAGCGGAAATGCAGTGGTTCGTGGATGCCGCCAAGCCATTCCAGGGTCTGTCGCTGCGCGTTGTCTCCGAAACGATCACCGCCCACGACTATGAGTCCAAGGTTCTGGCACCGGCGTTCGAGCGGATCACGGGCATCAAGGTCAGCCATGATCTGATCGGCGAGGGGGACGTGATCGAGAAGCTGCAGACGCAGATGCAGTCGGGTGACAACATCTACGATGCCTATGTCAATGACTCCGACCTGATCGGCACCCATTGGCGCTACCAGCAGGCCCGCAACCTGACCAAGTGGATGGCGGGCGATGCCAAGGACGTGACGAACCCCGCACTGGACCTCGCGGACTTCATCGGCACCTCCTTCACCACCGCTCCGGATGGCGACCTCTATCAGCTGCCGGACCAGCAGTTCGCGAACCTCTACTGGTTCCGGTATGACTGGTTCAGCGACGAGAAGAACAAGGCCGACTTCAGGGCCAAGTATGGCTATGACCTGGGCGTGCCGGTCAACTGGTCTGCCTATGAGGATATCGCCGAGTTCTTCACCGGGCGCGATATCAATGGCAGGAAAGTCTTCGGCCATATGGATTATGGCAAGAAGGACCCTTCGCTCGGCTGGCGCTTCACTGATGCCTGGCTCTCCATGGCTGGAAACGGCGACAGGGGCATCCCGAACGGCAAGCCGGTGGATGAGTGGGGCATCAAGGTTGATGCCCAGTCCCGCCCGGTCGGGTCCTGCGTTGCCCGTGGCGGCGATACCAACGGGCCCGCCTCTGTCTACTCTGTTACCAAATATCTGGAGTGGTTGAAGAAATACGCTCCGCCGCAGGCGCAGTCCATGACCTTCTCGGAAGCAGGCCCCGTCCCGGCGCAAGGCGACGTGGCCCAGCAGATCTTCTGGTACACAGTGTTCACGGCCGACATGGTCAAGCCGGGCCTTGCGGTGGTGAACGAGGACGGTACGCCGAAGTGGCGCATGGCACCGTCTCCGCACGGCGTCTACTGGAAGGAGGGCATGAAGCTCGGCTATCAGGACGTGGGGGCCTGGACAATCCTGAAATCCACCCCGGATGACCGTGCCAAGGCAGCCTGGCTTTATGCGCAGTTCGTCACGTCCAAGACTGTCGATCTGAAGAAGAGCCATGTGGCAATCAGCTTTGTGCGCCAGTCGACCCTCGATCATCCGAGTTTCACGGAGCGTGCACCGGAGCTTGGAGGGCTTGTGGAGTTCTACCGCTCGCCGGCCCGCCTGCAGTGGTCGCCGACGGGGACCAACGTGCCGGATTATCCCAAGCTGGCCCAGCTGTGGTGGCAGGCCGTCGGTGATGCGGCAGCGGGAACGAAGACCCCGCAGGAAGCGATGGACGCGCTTTGCGCCGAACAGGAAAAGGTCCTGTCCCGTCTGGAACGTGCCGGCGTGCAGGGTGATCTCGGCCCGAAACTGGCTGACGAGCATGACCTTCAGTACTGGCATGAGGATGCGGTGAAGAACGGCAATCTCGCCCCGCAGCTGCCCATCGAAAACGAGAAGGAACAGCCCATCACCGTCAACTACGATGAGCTGGTGAAGAGCTGGCTCAAGTGACCGGGAGCACTCCGGTCTGATGCCTCTGACGGCCAGGATGCTTCCCGCATTCTGGCCGTTGTCTCATCCGGCAGTTCTCAGCCTTCTTTCTCCCGGTTGATGCCAAGGCGGCGCATTTTTTCCCACAAGGTACTGCGGGAGATGCCGAGGCTGGTGGCGGCAGCGCTGGTGGAGCCCTCCGCCTGAGCGAGGGCCGCGATGATATGGGCCTTTTCGGCAGCGTCGCGCACATCGGCAAGCGGGGCGCCCGGTCTGGTGGCAGCTGCAGACGCCTGAGGTGCTGCCGTCTCTTCCGTCTTGACGGCGCCTTCGGGGAAGAGATCTGCCTCCGTCAATGCGCTGCCGCTGCCAAGTGCGACGGCCCGTTCCACCCGGTTGATCAGCTCCCGGAAATTGCCCGGCCATGAGTGCTGCCGTGCAGCTTCTTTTGCGGCCTCGCTCAGCCTTGGTGCGCCAAGGCCCATGCGGGCGGCGGCCTCAGCGGCTAGGCGTTCCAGCAGGGCCGGGATTTCGTCCCGCCGCTCGCGCAGCGGCGGCAGGTTGCAGGTAATCACGTTGATGCGGAACCAAAGATCTTCGCGGAAGGCGCCGCTCATGGCCATGGCTTCCAGATCCTTGTTGGTGGCGCAGACCACCCGCGCCTCGAAACGCCGGTTCTGGTTGGCGCCCAGGCGCCGGAATTCGCGTGTTTCCAGCACGCGCAGCAGCTTCACCTGCAAGGCAGGCGGCAAATCGCCGATCTCGTCGAGAAACAGCGTGCCGTCTTCCGCTTCCTCAAAGAAGCCGCGATGAGCTGCGCCTGCGCCGGTGAAGGCGCCGCGCTCGTGCCCGAAAAGAAGGGAGTCTGCCAGTTCCGCAGGCAGCGCGCCGCAGTTGACCGGCACAAAGGGCTTGCCCTTGCGCGGCCCTGCTTCATGCACATAGCGGGCGGCTACTTCCTTGCCTGCGCCCGTTTCCCCAAGCAGCAGGACCGGCAGATCTATGGCCGCCGCACGGCGCAGGGTGCTGCCGGTCTTTTCCATGACAGGGCTGCCGGAAAAGGGATCGGCGGTGCTGCCTGCCGGGCTGCGGCGGCTGGTGATTGCCTGCAGGGTGTCGACGAGGGCATCGAGATCGAAGGGCTTGCTGACATAATCCAGCGCCCCGTCGCGCACCAGCCGCACTGCCTGGTCGATGTCGCCATAGGCGGTCATGAAGATCACCGGGACCATGCCGGATTGCGCGAAATGCTGCCGCATGACGCTTTCGCCATCGCCGTCCGGCAGGCGGATGTCGGAGAGGATGATGTCCGGCGCATCGCCGCCCAGTGCGGCGCGGGCCTCGCTGGCCGAGCGGGCCCAGCGGACCTTGAAGCCTTCCAGCTCCAGCCGCTGGCGCAGGGAGGCACCAAGGGTCGCGTCGTCCTCGACCACGAGGATGCGGCTTGCTGTCATCTGGCTGCGCTCCCGTTCTCCGCACGGGGCGGCAGGGTCAGCTGCACCGTTGTTCCTGCGCCCTCCTTGCTGCGGATCGACAGGTCCGCGCCGATCCGCGCCACCAGACTGGACACCACCCAGATGCCGATGCTGCGTTCCACCGGCACTTCATCGACCTGGCCGGAAATGATGGCTGCCACCAGTTCCGGCGGCATGCCGGGGCCTTCGTCGCTGACCTTCAGTACAACCGTCTGTGAGGTTGCATCCTGGGACAGGCCTACGGTGACGGTGCCGCCATGCGGGGAGGCGCGCACCGCGTTGAGCATCAGATTGATCAGGATCTGGCGCAGGGCATCCGCATCGGTCATCACCTGCGCCGTCTCATCTAGCTCCCACGCGAGGATGACGCCGGCGCGCCGGGCTTCCGGCGCAATCAGCAGCTCGAGATCCTGAATGTCGCGAGCGCTGAGGAGCTTTGCGCCCGAACGCCGCCGGTAGGTTGACAGGGTGACATCCACGACGCGCCCGATGCTGTCGAGCCCGTTCTCCAGAAAGTCGAGGGTCTCCTTGCGCACCTCTTCCCGCTCGCCAAAGCGCCGCAGGGTGGAAATGCCGTTCTTCAGCCCCGCGAGGGGATTGCGCACCTCATGGGCGATGCTGGCGGCCATGCGGGCCAGCAGCCCGTCCCGCTCCTGCTGGGCAATTTGCTCCAGCATGCTCACCCGCTGGGCTTCGGACTGCTCCCGCAGGGCGAGGGCAGCCTCCAACTGGCGCAGTTCGCCGCCGCGGCGCCATCTGGCAGCGCCGGCTGCATCGGTTTCCTGATCGGCGAGGCGATCGATGAAGCGGTCGAGCGGCATGAGCGCCCGGCGCGTCACCGCATAGGTGGCGAGCGCCGCTATGATGGCAACGAGAATATCTATTCCCAGAGCGACACTTGCCGCCATGCTGGCCGCGTCTTCGAGAGGCGTGGTGTCAAAGGTGGCTGCAAGATAAAGGCGCCGGTCCTCAAGGGGATAACTGCGGGCGATCAGCAATACGGGCCGGTCCGGCACGCTGGTGAGGCTGACACCTTCCGGCCCGAGCGTCTGAGCTTCGCTGAGCGCCTGATCCAGCAGGTCAGCGTCCGTTTCCGTCAGCACCGCCGTGCGGATGGTGCCAGTCCTGTCCGTCCACCGGGCCGCCATGCCCTGTTCAAGCAGTGCAGTGCGGAAGGTGAGGGAGGCCACCAGCTGGGCGGCAACTGCTTCTTCCGTATCCTTGCCCTTGATTTCAGCTGCGATATGTCCGGCCACAGCATCCAGAAACACAAGCGCCTGATCCCTGAGGCCGGTCTCGTTGCTGGAACGCAGCACCATCACGCCAATCTGGGTCGTGCCCACCGCCACGACGAACATGGCGATGGCCACAAACAGGGGCAGGGTTAGGGACAGAGGCAGCTTTGATCGCAAAGGTGTCGTCATGTCCAACTGCAATAGCCCAACCACAAGCCGGCGTACCAGAGCTTTATGCCGGTGCGCTGGTCTGCGGCTCCATGATCAGCACGTCGCTTTCCAGTCCCGGTGCGATGCGCTCACGCCAGGGCGTGCCGTACCAGCTGGTCCGCAGCGGCCGCGGCGTGTGACCGAGTATGACGGCACGCACGTCCTCCGTCCCCACGGGGATCGAACAATCATCGCCGTTCGCAGCCAGCTGCAAGTAGTCGCAGCCAAAGCGCCGGGCGACGCCCGCAAGATGGGAGGGGCTGCCAGGCCGGCTGGTGACATGGACAAGCTTCGTCACATCCCACAGGCCGCTGAGCAGGGCCCATTCCGTAAGGGCAGACAGGTGTTCTTCGCCGCAGTCGCGCACCACGATTGTGCGGGCGCTTTCTGGTAAGGCTTTGCCGGAGGTGTAGAGAACCGGGCCGCGGTGGCACGACGGCAGCCGCAGCAACCCGTCCGGATCCCAGGTGGTCAGGTCCCTGCGCCCCTCTGCCTGATGATGGAACCAGCCCTTGCAGGGCAGAACCAGCAGCGTCCGGCCCGGTGCCTCCGAACATGTGAGCAGCTGCTCGGGATCACCTTCGTCATAGACAAGCACCGGCTCGGACCCGGTTCGCAGGGTGCAAGCCTTCAGAGCAAGCAGCGCCCGGCTGGCCCTGTCGCGGATCTGCCTGCGCATCTGTGCCTGTTCACTGGCGGCAGCAATGGCGTGTGTGTCGATCAGGACATGGGCTGTCAGGCTGGTGCCGTTGCCTTTGGCAATTGAGCAGGCCCGTTCGGCAGGCGGCTGCACTTCACCGTCGATCACGGCAAAACGGACAGCTTGCAGGGCCGGCAGTGGCTTCAGGGCACCTCTGGGTTCCACAAGATGGCGGAACGGAGCTGACGCCTGGCGTTCGTCTGGCCCGGCCTTGCGTGCACCAGATGGCTGGTTGGGGGGCCATTTGATGCGCTCATCCAGCGGATGCGGGGCCCGGCGGAGGACGCCTTCAAGCGCATCACCACCCGCCAGCGCCAGCCGGGCACCGGAGACATAGGCCGCACGGCCCAGCAGATGGCCCGCGACCGGCACGGTCAGCAGCAGGAAGAGCAGCGTCAGCAGGCCCAGAACCACGGCATCCATTTCGCCATGGCTGAGGATACTGCCCAGCAGCACGAGGCCTGCGCCCAGAGTTCCGGCTTTGGTGGCGGCATGCATGCGCTGGAACGGGTCCGGCAGCCGGATGACACCAAGGGCCGCGATGCAGAGAAAGATGACGCCTGTGAGTTTCAGCAGGACAGAAAGCAGCATGAGCATCACTTGTCTCCCTTCTTCTTTTCAAGCAGCGCTGACAGCGAGCATGTGGCGAGGAAGCCGATCAGTGCGATGCCGAAGGCGATATCCAGAAATTCCCTCCGGCCGGTGCTTGCCATCGTCAGCGCGGCGATGGCAACCGCGATGCCCGTCAGCATGTCCAGCGCGACGAACCGGTCGGCGTAGCCAGGGCCGGTGATCATGCGGATGGCGGCAAGCGTCAGGGGCACCATCAGGATGGCGATCAGGATGGTGGCGAAGAGGGTCAGGTAGCTGTCCAGAAACTCGATCATCTTTCAATCTCCTTGATGCGCTTCTCGAATGTCTCCTTGATGCTGTCCTTCACCGCTTCCGGGTCCGGCGCATTGAGGACGTGCACATAGAGGGTGGAAAGGTCCTCACTGACGTGCAGCGAGGTGGTGCCCGGTGTCAGGCTGACGCAATTGGCCAGCGTGGTAACCCCCGCGCGGCTGCGCAGGTTCACCGGAATGGCGAGGATGGCGGGCTGCAAGGCCGAGCGGCTGCCCAGCACCTGACGGGCCACCGTGAAGGACGAGACGACCAGCTCCCTGAGGAAGACCGCCCCGAGAACGGCAGACTGGCCGATGCGTATGGCGAGGGTCATGGCGTCACTCCTGCGGTTTTGGGCTCGGTATCGAAGGCGCTGATGAATTCTGCCGGGTTGCCCATGCTGTCTCCGGCAAGGTTCGAGAAGGCGATCAGCGGCTCGGGGTTGAAGCCGATGGCCAGAGTGACGGCGGCCAGCATCACGATTGGGGCCACCATTGCCAGCGGCACCGGGCGGGCCTTGAGCTTGCGCACCGGCTCCTTCCAGAAAGCCTCGATCCAGATCTTGCTCATGGAGAAGATCGTCAGCAGGCCGACAAACAGCGCAACGGCGGCGAGCCATGCCGCATCATTCTGGAAGGAGGCATCGACCACCATGAATTTTGCCCAGAAGCCCGACAGCGGCGGAATGCCGGCCAGCGACAGGGCGGGGATGGCGAACAGCACCGCCAGCAGCGGCGAGGACTTCATCAGCCCGCCGGACTTGCGCAGGTCGAAGGACCCGGTCGCCCGGTGGATGGCGCCAGCAATGAAGAACAGGTTCGCCTTCACCACGATGTGGTGGATGATGTAGAAGACCGCGCCTGCCAGCGCGAGCGGCGTTGCGATGGCGAGGCCCAGCATGATGTAGCCGATCTGGCTGATGATGTGGAACGACAGGATGCGCCGCACGTCCCATTGCACCGCCGCACCAAAGACGCCGAACAGCATGGTTCCTGCGGCAAAGAAGGCCATCAGCGGCTTCAGGGTGCCGTTATCCACCTCGAACAGCAGGGTGAAGACGCGGAACAGCGCATAAACGCCGACCTTCGTCAGCAGGCCTGCGAATACCGCCGAAACGATGATCGAGGCCGTGTGATAGGAGGCGGGCAGCCAGAAGAACATCGGGAAGAACCCGGCCTTGATGCCGAAGGCCAGCAGGAACATCATCGCCGACAGGTTCAGTGCCGCCGAAGCCTCCGTACGGGGAAGTACGGTGGCAAGATCCGCCATGTTCAGCGTGCCGGTGGCGCCATAGAGCAGGCCAACGGCCATCAGGAACAGGATGGTGGAGAAGAGGTTCAGCACCGCATACTTGATTGCCCCATCGATCTGAGCCCGCGTGCGGTCCAGTGTGATCAGGCCGAGCGTTGCGATCAGCATCACTTCAAACCAGACATAGAGGTTGAAGATATCGCCGGTCAGGAAGGCGCCATTGACGCCGGTCATGAGGCCGAGGAACAGCGGATAGAAACCCGAGCGGATCTGCCGCTGGCGCAGGTCGGCAAGGGCAAAGACCAGTGCACACAGGGCCAGCAGGCTTGCGATCACCGCCATGGCAGCGCTGAACCTGTCTGCGGCAAAGACGATGCCGAAGGGCGGAGCCCAGCCGCCAAAGGCCTTGGTCAGAATGGCGCCGGTCATCGTCTCGCGCAGCACCAGAACGGAGGCGGCGAGCGTCAGCGTGATACCGGCGAGTGCCACGGCACGCTGGAGCGAGGGCCAGGCATGCAAGGCTGCGGCCAGAGCGGCAGCCGCCAGCGGCAGGATGACGGGCCAGAGGAGCAGTGTGTCAGCCATTGCGGGTGGCCTCCTTGTCAAAGGGCGAGCCCAGCTCTTCGGCAGCATTCTGCTCGTCGGTGAAGACGGAGCCGAGCGCCGAGTGGGCCTTGAGCACGAGGGCTGCGGCAAAGGACACCAGCGCAAAGCCGATGACGATAGCGGTGAGGATCAGCGCCTGCGGCAAAGGGTTGGCGGCGCCGGAGGCAAGCACCTGGGCCCCCTTCTCGATGATCGGCGGGGCGGTGAACTGCAGTCCGCCGGCCACAAAGATCAGCAGGTTGACGGCCGCCGACAGCAGCACGACGCCGAACAGGATGCGCATGACGTGCCGCGACAGCAGCAGGTAGACGCCAGCGCCCATC
The DNA here is from genome assembly GCF_036881715.1 of Pannonibacter anstelovis. Lineage (NCBI taxonomy): Bacteria > Pseudomonadati > Pseudomonadota > Alphaproteobacteria > Hyphomicrobiales > Stappiaceae > Pannonibacter > Pannonibacter anstelovis. Next base: position 233,052 of record NZ_JBAKBF010000004.1, on the reverse strand, counting down.
TGGGCCGATATGGCAAGAGCGTAGATGAGGCTCACTGTTCCACTCCCTCATAAAACCGGAAAACCAGCGACAGCACGCCGCCGATGACGACCAGGAAGACGCCGATGTCGAAGATTGTGGCCGTGCCCACGTGGGTGGAACCGAGGCTCGTCCACCAGTGGGTCAGATAGGAGCCATCCGACAAGAGGCCGGGCAGGCCGCTGATGAAGGACAGGGTGAGGCCAAAGCCCATCAGCACCACGGGGTGGACCATCAGTGCGCGGCGGGCCGCTGCGACATTGTCGGCGAGCGCCAGCATGGCAAAGCCGAGAGCGGCGAACAGCCCGCCGATGAAGCCGCCGCCGGGTTCGTTATGGCCACGGAACAGCATGTAGAGCGATGCGGCCAGCAGCAGCACGAAGACAAGGCGTGACATGGTTGAGAAGATGACGGACATGAGCGTTTACTCCTTGGTGCGCGCAGGCTTGAGGGCGCCGCGCAGCAGGCCCCAGGCTGCAATGGTGGCAAGGGCGACGACCGTGATTTCGCCGAGCGTGTCGATGGCGCGGTAGTCGACGAGGATGACGTTGACGACGTTGCGGCCATAGGCTTCGAGGTAACTGGTTTGGCCGAAATACTCGGACAGGCGCATGTCCACCGGGGTGACGCCGAGCGAGGCGAGGGCGATGAACATCATCACCGCAAAGCCGGCGGCGATCATTCCGTCCCGGCGCCTTTCGCCGGCACTGCGCGAGTGGCGGCGGCGGGCGGGCAGGCGGATCAGAACCGCCGTCATCAGGATGACGATCAGCGTTTCCACGGCCGTTTGCGTCAGGGCCAGATCCGGGGCGCCGTTGAGCATGAACACCACCGCAGAACCGAAACCGGAGATGCCCGCTGCCACCAGCCCCGCGATCAGAGAGCGCATGAAGATCGTGGCAATGGCGCCAGCTGCCGTCAGCAGCAGCACCAGCACGACGGAAATGCGCAGGTTGCCCTCGCTGGCGAGGAAGTCGCTCGAAGGGGCGGCGAAGAAGGCGATGGCCAGCCCTGCAATCACCGTCAGCATCACGATGGAGGTGTAGCGGTGCTGGTCGCCGTTCTGCAGCATCCGCGTGGACAGACGCGCAGCCCCCAGAACGCCGTTGAGGGCCTTCTGATAGAACCGGTCCCCCATCCAGGCATAGAACCGGTCATAGTGGCGCAGCGTGGCGTGTATGCGGGTCCATTGCAGCAGGATCACCGCGCCAATGGCGATGACGAGCGCCGACAGGAACAGCATCGGCGTTAGCCCGTGCCACAGCTTGAACGAGACGTCGAGCGGCTCGCCATAAAGGGCGGAAGCGGCCGGGCCAATCAGCCAGTTGCCAGCCGGAGCCGGGATGAGGCCGATAAGCACGCCGCCAGAGGCCAGCAGAAGGGGACCGGCCAGCAGGCCCGGCGTTTCCCCATGATGTGCCTCGCTGCGGTGTTCGGTCTTGAAATAGAACGGGCGCAGCGACACCACACCGGCGACGCCCACCATGACCGCGTTGACAAGCACGGCAGCGGCGACCGGCAGCACATTCCAGTCACTGGCAAGCTGCGCCTCGAACAGATATTCCTTCGAAATGAAACCGGCGAAGGGTGGCAGGCCGGCCATCGACAGGCTGGCCAGCACGGCAGCGACAGCCGTTACCGGCAGGAACCGGGCGAGCCCGCCCATCCGGTGCAGGCTGGTTTCGCCCGTGGCATGAATGGCCGTGCCAGCGCAGAAGAACAGCGCCGCCTTGTAAAGCGCATGGGTCAGGATGAAGCCAACTGTCGCCACGGCGGCGACTTCACCGGTCAGGCCGATCAGCATCACCAGAATGCCGAGTGATGCGACGGTGGACTGGGCCAGAACGGCCTTGAAGCCTTCGGCCCGCAGCGCCTGCAGGGCGGCGATGATCATCGTCAGCGAACCGATGATGACAAGCGTATGCCCGAAGGCAGGCATTCCGGCGAAAACCCCGTCAAACCGCGCCAGCAGAAACACGCCCAGCTTCACCATCGTGGCCGAATGCAGATAGGCAGAGGCCGGAGTCGGCGCGGTCATGGCGTTGGGCAGCCAGAAGTGGAACGGGAACTGCGCGCTCTTGGTGAAGGCGCCAATCATGATCAAAACTGCGATCGTTCCGGCCCAGGGGCTTGCCACGAGCTCGCCGGAGCGGGCGAGAATCTCCGTGAAGGAGAAGGTGCCCATCGTCATGCCGATGACGAGAATGCCGGCAAACAGCACCAGCCCGCCGCCGCCGGTGACGATGAGCGACTGAAGCGCCGCCTTGCGGGAAGCTTCCTTGTGGCCGTCAAAGCCGATGAGCAGGAAGGAGGCGAGGCTCGTCAGTTCCCAGAAGACGAACATGACGATGAGATTGTCGGAGAGCACCGTGCCCAGCATCGCCGTCATGAACAGGAGGATGAGGCTCAGGAAACGGCCCGTCTCCGAGTGCGGCTTTCCGGCGAAATAGGCACCGGCATAGATCACCACCAGCGTCCCGATGCCGCTGATCAGCAACCCGAACAGCAGCGAGAAGCCATCCAGCCGGAATGCCAGCTCCACGCCCAGCGACGGCACCCAGGCCAGCTGCGCCGTCAGCGCCCCGCCAGATGCCACCTGTCCCGCCTGCATCAGGAGTGAGGCGAAGATGGCAAGGGGTATGAGACACATCACCCAGCTGATCGCCCGTCCCAGAATTGGCGCCGCAGGTCGGGCAATCACTGCGCCCGCCAATGCGGCAAGTATGCTCCACTCAAAGCTCACGGCTTGCATCCTCCTGCTGTTTGCCAATGATTTGGCAAGAGGCGTGCCAGCCGGTTTTTGCGTTTGATATCAACGCTCCGTGAGCTTTGCCGCATCGGATCGTCCGGATTTCCGGACGCCATTCGCAGAACCTGTCCGGAAATCCGGACGGGCAGCCGGGGCCTGAAAGGGGCCTGCAAACCTATCGGGTGCCGGCCCGCAAGGTTCGCGCATGAGAGAGCGTGCACAACTGCATGTGCTGCTGCGCTGCGGTTTTGCCATTCTGCATTGTGGCGGATGATCCCTTGGTATAAATGACGTGCCTCTGGCGCTCTGCAGATCTGATCCGGATTGTTTGTGTCACTGCAGGGACCAGTGTCCGTCATCAGGCGCTGTGTTCGCCTGACGGGTCTTGAGTGGGCAGATTCTGGAGTTCCCGACGTGAGCCGCCTTGTTTCAGATGATCGTCCTGGCACGCAGGTCAGGATGCTCGTTTACATCCTCCTTGCTTATGCTGTTTACGTCCTGTTTTCCCGTATCCCATTGCCCGGCTTGGCGCCATTTGTGCGGGACCGGGTGCTGACGGGGGATAACGATGTGCAGCGCATGTCGCTGATCGCTCTCGGTCTCATCCCGATCATGACGGTTCTCATCTATGCAGAGATTCTGAAAGTCCTCTTTCCCTCCTTCATGGCCGCTGGCGAAAAGTCGCGGTTTTACGGCCCGGTCATCGGCATTCTGGTAATCGGAATGACGCTGCTGCAGGGGGAGGGAATTCTGCAGGTTTTCACGGCCATGGGGTATCTGGACGGCGGGCAGGTGATGAATTTGGCAGGCCTCGCCAGTTTTGCCGGTGTCTCGCTGCTGCTGTACTGGTTTGAAGGGAGGATCCGGCTGCCGGGGCTGGACAGCGGCATTTGGGTTCTGCTGGCCATTCCCGCCTTTGCAACCCTGTTCAGCTGGCTGCCTCAGGCTCTGGCCCTCTCGCGGCACGGGCTGCCCCTCGGCACATATACCGTGGCCGCAGCCTATATGGCGGCCGTGATTGTGCTCGCGGCCGGTGCCTGCTTGCTGCTGTCCGCCGGTTCGAAACGGCCCGATGCCCTCAGGATGCTGCTCTGGCCGCCGGTTCTCGCCAATGGTATTCTGGTATATCTGGGGCCGTTGGTGATGGTGTTGCTGCCTGAGACGCACCAGTACGAGCCTGCGGCGTGGACGCTCATTGAGGTGGCCCTGCTCGTGCCGCTCATGGCAGCCTTCGTCTTTGGTTATTGCCGCATTTACGGCAAGGGCACGAGTGCAGACGGCAAGCCCGCACTCTACCCTGTCATGCTTGCCGTTCCGGTTTTCGCGGTGCAGGTCTTTATTTTCGCCGGTTCCAAGCTCCTCAATGTGTTTGCCGAGCTGCCGGTGATGGTCGAAGGCTACATGCTGACAGTCTGTGCCGCCGTCATGTTCAGCCTGCTGCAATTGCTCCACCGGGCCTGAGATTTTGTCTCAAACCTGCGCGTGAAGGGGATTGCCGGACCATGAAACACCGGCGGCCCCTTCCAGAAAGCCGTCGCAGAAGGCGCCGCCCGGCGCATGGGGCAGGGCCTTGGCGCTCATCTCCTCTGCGCTGATGCGCCCTTGCACCAGATCATCGAACAGGCTGATCACCTCGAAGAAGCCTTGCGTCTGCGGCGAAAGCCTGAGGCCGCTCACGCCCGCGCTCTTCAGGCGCGGCAGAGTGTGGGCCATGTTGGCGCATTGGGCCGAGAGCGTCTGCACGCCGTTGATGGCCAGAAACTCCTGCCCGTCCAGCGTATCCACCGCCAGCCCATCCGGATCATCGGCGCAGACGAACTGGCACTGATCCTTGGCCCGGTCGTGGTAACGCGCATGATAGCACCGGCCGGAGATGGCCAGCGGCAGGCGGCCCCAGCCCCAGACCTCCACCGGCACCGGGCCAGCCGCCGCAGCCAGCCGCTCCACCGATGCCATCGGCAGTTCCGGCGGCAGGCAGAAGCGGACGGCACCGCGTGCCTTCAGGAAGGCCACGGTTCCCTCGTTATAGACGTTGATCAGCGGCCCTGCCGAAAAGGCCGCGCCTTCCGGCAGGTGGGCGAGGGCGGTGATGTCATTCACCTCCACCTCAAGGCCCATGTCTGCCAGTTCTGCCGTCTGCTTGCGCTCGCGCTTCAGGGTAACCAGCGCAAGGCTTGTCACGGCCACCACCTTGCCGCCTGCCTGCAGCCGTTCGATGGCCTCCGGCAGACGCATCTGATAGAAGGGCAGGCGCTTGGAACAGACCAGCTCACCGATGACGACACGCTTCACACCCGGTGTTTCAGCCAGCTTTGCATAGAAATCACTCCACGCCGCAGCATCCCAGAAGCCCATCACCGGGCCAACCGTCAGCTCCATCCTGTCATCTCCAGATCTTGTTATAGGCTCCGGCGGTGGAGCTTTGGCCCTCAGTCAGCTGCGCCAGCATGCCTGCGGGCACAGGGCGGCCTGCTTCCAGCGCCTCCACGGCGGCGCGGAAGTTGCACACCACCTGCGACACATAGGCCCGCGACCGCTGGCGGCCCTCGATCTTCAGCGCCGAAACCCCGGCCCGCGCCAGCGCGGGCAGCAGTTCGGAGGCATCAAGGCTTGCCGGGTCCTCGAAGACATAACCCGTGCGTTCGCCCACCTTGAAACAGCCCTTGCACAGGGTGGGGTAGGGGGCAGCTTCCCCCTTGGCCGAGCGGTGAATGGTGTAGCCGCCCAGCCTCGCGGCCAGATCCTGGCCCTCTTCGGCATAGTCCACATGGCTTGCGGGCGAGCAGACGCCGTTCATGTTGGGTGAGCGGCCGGTGATGTAGGACGACAGGGAGCAGCGCCCCTCCGCCATCACGCAGAGCCCGCCGAAGATGAACACCTCCGTCTCGACGCTGATCTCCCGGTTGATGGCGGCGATTTCCTCCACGCTCAGCACACGCGGCAGCACCACCCGCTTCACATCAAAGGTGTCTGCATAGAAGTTGATGACATCGGGGTTTGCGGCTGCCGCCTGAACAGAGAGATGCCGCCGCAGATTGGGATGCCGTTCTGCCGCGTAGGCGATGAGGCCGAGATCGGCGAGGATCACTGCATCGGCGCCTGCCTGTTCAGCGTCAGCGACGGCACGGTGCCACAGGCCTTCATCCCCGGCGCGGGGGAAGGTGTTGATCGCCACCAGAACCTTGGCCCCGCGTGCATGGGCGTAGGCCACACCCGCCGCCAGCTCCTCGCGGGAGAAATTGAGGCCGGGGAAGTTGCGGGCATTGGTGTCATCGGCAAAGCCGCAATAGATGGCATGGGCGCCTGCATCTGTGGCAGCTCTCAGGGCTGCAGGCGTTCCGGCAGGGCAGACGAGTTCCATCACCGGAAAGCCTCCATGGGGGCCGGGCGGCTCAGAGGCACGCCGGTCATGGACTGCAGCAGGGCAATCATCCGGCTAGCGGCTCCTGCGAGCGGACCGGTGAGGCGGGCGATTTCCGCACCCAGATCCAGCTCTGCGTCATCAATGGCATTGCGCAGGGCAAGGGCCGCCGAAGTGTCGCCCTCGATGGTGAGATCTCGGGAGAAGAACAGCGCATCCCCGTCCCAGACCCCATGCACCAGCCCGACAAGCGCCGCCAGCTTGCCGGTGATGCGGGCATCGGCGGCGGGCGGGGTGGCATGCAGGGTGATGGTCAGCGGCTCCTGCGACAGGTCCATCAGGAAGGTCAGCGGAACGTCGCTGGCCGTCAGCGCGAAGCGGCAGTGGCGGTAGGTGCCGAGCCGGGTCATCAGGCCGGGATGGCGCGCCACGATCTGCCGCGCCGCGCCCGTCAGCACGAAAGCCGCAGGAGCGGCAGGGGCAAGCCGTAATCCGAGCGCCAGAAACGGCGGAATTGCGGGAATGGAACCGGGCGCGCCCGCGCTGGGGCTGTTGTCCTGGGTGCTATTGGGACCTGAAGGGATCATGCGGGGCTCCGTCTGTCGCGTTGCCCGGCACCATAGGCAGGGCAACCGGCGCTGTAGTTGATGCGCATCAACTCCAGCGGCCTATCCCGCCTGTTCCTGCTTTTGATCCTGTGTCTGATTTCTGGCGTTCAGCCGCGCCGTTCCAGAGCCAGTCTGAGGCCGAAGGCGATCAGGACGGAGCCCGTCAGCCCGTCTATGCCGCGCGTGAAGGACGGGCGGTGCAGCAGTCCGGCAATGGGCCGGGTGGCAAGAATGATGAGGGCAAACCAGAGCACGCCCATCAGTCCATGGATGGCGGCAAGTCCCGTGCTGAAGGCGGTGACGTGTACATCCGCCGGGATGAACTGCGGCAGGAAACTGACATAGAAGACGCCGACCTTGGGATTGAGCAGATTGGTCATCAGCCCGCGCCAGAACCAGCCCCGGCTGGCGCTCTGGCCTGCGGCAACTTCAGCGGCGGCTTTTTCCAGCTGCGCCGGATCGGCAGGGCGCAGGGCGGCGCGGAACATCTTGAAGCCCAGCCAGATCAGATAGGCTGCACCGGCAAACTGCATCACCCGGTAAGCCGCTTCCGAGACAGCCAGCAGCGCACCCAGTCCCACAGAGGCGGCAAAGCCCCAGGTGATGACGCCGGCGGAGATGCCAAGCCCCGCAGCAAAGGCCTGTTTCGGGCCTTCCACGGTGGCCGTGCGCAGCACCAGCGCCGTGTCCAGTCCCGGCGTCAGTGTCATAAGGGCAGCTGCAATCGAAAAGGCGATAATGGCTGAAACCGGGTCCATGGCTGTCTCTGCATGCCGGAAGGGCAGGCCGTCATATTGCAGCTTTGGCAGGGGCGTCCAAGTGAGAAAACTTCAGTTCTCGCCACGTGCCCGATCGAGCGGCTCACTTAAGAGCGCCTTGGCGCGCGGGGAAAGCGGGCAGCCGCGCTCTTTCAAAAGGGCGATGGCCTCCCGCGTCAGCTCCTTGTTGGCGGTGTTGCCGGTGAAGGTGGTGGAGGAGTTGGCAAACTCGAAGCAGATGTTCTGCGTGCCGATGCTGTGCCGGTAGTCCACCCGGGAGATGTTGCCATAGGGCTCGGTCCGGGTGCGGATGACCTTGCATTCCACGTGGTCAGGATGAAACACCAGCTTCGGATTGATCGAATTGGTCGAGCGCGCCAGCCACGGCACGTATTTGCGTCCCGAGAACCCAGCCACCAGCGGGATAATATAACTGCCGTTTTCCTGCGTGATCCTTGCAGCCTTGGCCCGGTCGAGGCGGCTTTTGATCATCAGATAGAAGACGCCGAAGAACATCGCAAAGCACATGATGAACAGCGCGCTGAACAGGGCAAGTTCCATGCGGCGGTCCTTTCACCGGGGGGACGTGTTTACATCAGCCGAAAGGAAGAGGATCGGGCTTTCGTTTTGCCGCTGCGTCCCTCTTCCCATTTGAGGGGGAGATGTCTGCGTCAGCAGATAGAGGGGGAGAGCAGCGCCTCAGCACAGTACCATCTCTCTCATAAACGGATAGTCAGATACCCCGTCTGCCGCCTTAAGGGCTATCGGATTCACATCACGTTCGGACACCGCCCGCGGCGATGCGCCTGATTTGTGGCAGGGCCTCTCCGCTCCCCTCCCCACGAGGGGGAGGGGGCCTGAAACGCTGTGCCAGCGTTATCAGATCAGACGCGTTCGATGGCCACGGCGATGCCCTGGCCGACGCCGATGCACATGGTGGCGAGTGCCAGTGAGCCGCCGGTCTTGGCAAGTTGCAGGGCAGCGGTGCCGGTGATGCGGGCGCCAGACATGCCCAGCGGATGGCCGAGGGCGATGGCGCCGCCGTTCGGGTTGACGCGGGCATCATCATCGGCGATGCCGAGGTCGCGCAGCGTGGCAAGGCCCTGCGAGGCGAAAGCCTCGTTCAGTTCGATCACCGACAGCTTGTCCTGGGTGAGGCCGAGGCGGGCCAGCAGCTTCTTGGAAGCCGGGGCCGGTCCGATGCCCATGATGCGCGGCGGCACGCCGGCAGTGGCACCGCCCAGAATCCGGGCAATCGGGGTCAGGCCATAGCGCTTGGCAGCTTCCGCCGAGGCGATGATGAGCGCAGCGGCACCGTCATTCACACCGGACGCGTTGCCCGCCGTCACCGAACCGCCAGCGCGGAACGGCGCCTTGAGGGCAGAAAGCGCCTCGATCGTCGTCTCGCGCGGATGCTCGTCCTTGTCCACCACCTTCGGCTCGCCCTTGCGCTGCGGGATCATCACCGGGGTGATTTCTTCTGCAAGGCGGCCATTGGCTTGGGCTGCGGCCGCCTTCTGCTGGCTGCGCAGGGCAAAGGCGTCCTGATCGGCACGCGAGATGCCATAGTCTTCGGCCACGTTCTCCGCCGTCTCCGGCATGGAGTCGATGCCATACTGCGCTTTCATCAGCGGGTTGACGAAGCGCCAGCCGATGGTGGTGTCATAGACGGCATTCTCACGGGAGAAGGCGGCGTCGGCCTTGGGCATGACAAAGGGCGCACGCGACATGCTTTCCACGCCGCCTGCAATGATCAGCTCCGCTTCCCCGGCCTTGATGGCGCGGGCGGCGGCGATCACTGCATCCATGCCCGAACCGCAAAGCCGGTTCATGGTGGTGCCCGGCACTTCGACCGGCAGGCCCGCCAGCAGCAGGCTCATGCGCGCGACGTTGCGGTTGTCTTCGCCCGCCTGGTTGGCGCAGCCGTAGATCACCTCGTCCACCGCGCCCCAGTCGACGCTGCGGTTGCGGTCCATCAGCGCCTTCAGCGGAATGGCACCCAGATCGTCGGCCCGCACGCTGGCCAGAGCACCGGCATAACGGCCGATGGGCGTGCGGATGTAGTCACAGATATATGCGTCGTTCATCATCAAAGCTCCGGAACGGTCAGGTCTGCCACGGGGCCATCCAGATGCAGCTTTGCACCGGTCTGGGCCTGCAGCGCTTCGAGCGTCAAGGCTGGCAGTTTTTCGCGCAGGACGAAATGCCCCTTTTCGATATCTATGACGGCGAGCGATGTATAGACACGGGTGACGCAGCCGACGCCTGTGAGCGGCAGGGAGCAGCGCTCTACCAGCTTCGGCTTGCCATCCTTGGTTACGTGATCGGTGATGACGGCAACGCGCTTGGCGCCGTGTGCCAGATCCATGGCCCCGCCAACGGCTGGCACGCCCTTCGGTCCCGTGGACCAGTTGGCAAGGTCGCCGTTTTCCGCCACTTCATAGGCGCCGAGGATGGCCACATCCAGATGGCCGCCGCGTACCATGGCGAAGCTGTCGGCGTGGTGGAAGAAGGCTGAGCCAGGCTTCAGCGTCACCGCCTTCTTGCCCGCGTTGATCAGATCCCAGTCCTCTTCGCCTTCCGCCGGAGCCTCGCCGAAGCCGAGGATGCCGTTTTCGGTGTGGAAGATGGCCTCGCGGCCCGGCGGCTGGAACTTGGCCACCATTTCGGGAAAGCCGATGCCGAGGTTCACATAGGCACCATCGGTGATGTCCTGCGCGGCGCGCCAGGCAATCTGGGCGTTGGAGAGCTTGCTGGTCATGGGTGATGGGCTCCTGCGCGGTTGAGGGCTTCCTCCTGCTGCGGGGAGGGCACCTCCACGATCATGTCGACGAAAATGCCGGGGGTGATGACCGCCTCCGGATCAATGCTGCCTGCCTCGACGGCGCGGCTCACCTGCGCAATGGTGCAGGCTGCGGCCATGGCCATGATCGGGCCGAAGTTGCGCGCCGCCATCCGGTAGGTGAGGTTTCCGTAAGGATCTCCGGCCTCTGCCTTGATCAGCGCGAAGTCAGCCTTCAGCCAGCGCTCCTGCACATAATGGCGGCCATCGAACTCGGCCACCGGCTTGCCCTTGGCCAGATCCGTGCCATAGGCGGTGGGAGTGTAAAAAGCGGGGATGCCTGCGCCGCCCGCACGGATACGCTCGGCCAGCGTGCCCTGCGGAACCAGTTCCAGCTCGATCTTGCCGGAAAGGTACAGTTCGGTGAAGACGCGTGGATCGGCAGAACGGGGGAAAGAGCAGACCATCTTGGCGACCATGCCCTGCTCGATGAGCGCGGCAATGCCCACATGGCCGTTTCCGGCGTTGTTGTTGATGACCGTCAGGTTCTTCGGGCTGCCGGTGGCCAGATACCGGTCGATGAGGGCGTGAATGAGCTCGATCGGCGCACCAGCGCCGCCAAAGCCGCCGATCATCACCGAGGCGCCATCCGGAATGCCGGCGACGGCCTCCGCAAGCGTGGCAATTCTCTTGTCCATGAATATCCTCCCTGGGAGACTTCCGGGCAGGAAGCTACGCTGCCTTGTGACGGCGGGAAACGGCTTTGTGCGGATGTTGACTTTTGTTCAATTCCCGTAATTTTATGTGCGCATGTTGAACAAGACCGACTTCATCGCCTCTCTCGCCAAGGGGCTCAGTGTGCTGGAGGCCTTCCGGGCGGACCGTTCGCGCCTGTCCATCTCCGATGTCGCAGAAGCTACGGGGCTGGACCGGGCCACCGCCCGCCGCTGTCTTCTCACCCTGCACGAGACGGGCTATGCCGATTATGACGGCAAGTTCTTCACCTTGACGCCCAAGGTGCTGCGCCTAGGCATGGGCGCGCTGGCCGCCCTGCCACTGGCGCAGGTGGTGCAGCCCTGGCTGGATCAGCTCTCCGAACAGATCGGCCAGTCGGCCTCCGTCGCCATCCGGGATGAATTGGAGATCGTCTATCTCGCCCGGGCAGCGCAGCGCCGGGTGATGTCCATTGGCCTGATGCCGGGCTCCCGTCTGCCGGTGCATTGCACCTCTATGGGCCGCGTGCTGCTGGCGGCGATGCCCGAGGCGGAGGCCGCTGCCCTGATCGAGCGCTGCGACCTGACCCCGCGCACCCCGCGCAGCCTGACGGCGCCGCAGGAGATCATGGCCCGGGTCGCCGAGGCGCGGGCACTGGGCTATGCCATTATTGATCAGGAGGTGGAACTGGGCCTGCGTTCCATCGCCGTGCCGGTCTATTCCTCCCGCGGGCAGGTGGTAGCGGCGCTCAACGTGGGGCTTGCTGCCGTGCAGGCCAGCGCAGAGGAGCTTCCGGGCCTTTACCTGCAGCCCCTGCTGAAGGTGCAGGAGGGGCTGCGCCGTGTCATCCGCTGATGTTCACACCAATGCCCGATGAGCTTGGCTCATCGAGCATTGGTTAAGCCTATGCGGCGCTTGAGCTTTTTCAAGGCGTGATGCGTCAGCATCGAAAGCCTTGATATTACTTGGGCATCCGCGCCAGTGCATCGGCGAAATAGGGCCGGAAGGCCTCCGGATGTTCGGACATTGGGAAATGCCCCAGCTCCGGCATGATGGTCAGCGTTGCGCCGGGAATGACATCGGCGGTCCGCTTTGCGTCTTCCGGCGTGCATGTCATGTCATAGGCGCCTGCCATCACATGCACGGGGGCCCCGGCGGTGTCGATCTTGCCCAGAAGCGGAATCAGGCTGTCATCGCGGGTGTAAAATGACAGATCCCCCCGGAATACGCCCGGCCCCGACTGGCGGAACATCCAGAGCGTCCAGTTGCGCTCCTTCGCGGGCGCATAAGGGGAAATGTTGGTGGAGACGAGCGCCGCCCCCATCTCGCCGCCATGGGCGTCGGGCCGGTCGAACCAGTCGATATCATACCACGCAGGCTGGAAGTCCGAGGCCTCAATGGCGATGAAGCCTGCAAAAACGCCTGGGTGCCTTGCTGCGATCTGCAAGGCAATGCGCCCGCCCATGGAGCATCCGGCGAGAATGGGCCGCTCCAGCTTCAGCGCGGCGCAGACGGCCAGAACCGTCTCGATATAGGCTTCCGTCGTCAGCAGGTATTCCTCCCGCTCGAAGCCTTCCGGCGGCAGGGACTTGCCGTGCCAGGGCATGTCGAAGGCGTGAAAGCAGTTGCCGGCCGTCAGCCCGGCATCATTGAGCACATGCCGCCACTGGCGGGTGTCGGCACCGGCCGTGTGCAGGCACAGGACCGGGCGGCCTTCACCGGCCGTTTCCACATAGATGCGCTGCGCCCGGCCTTCGATGGTGAGGTTGAGGTAGCGGCCCGTGATGGGTTCAAAGCTCATGCTGCAATCCCCTTGCGCGGCAGGGCGAGGACTTCCTTGATAAAGCGGAGGTTCTTGACGAGGCTCAGCATGTCGCCGTCGATGCGGCCGCGGCCTGTTTTCACCAGCGCGAAGATGTCATGAAAGCCGGGCTTGGGATGCGCCTGCCAGAACTCGTTGAGCGCCTCCCGGTCCGTGCGGAAGGCAAAGCGCCAGGGCGTCTTGCGGCTGGGGCCGGGCACCACTTTCACCAGCTGCCCGTCGCGGAACGTCAGGTAGATCTCCTCGCCGTCAATCTCGATCAGAACCGTCTCGCAGAACAGCTGTCCCAGCCGCAACAGATCCGGCCTTGCGGCGATCGTCTGCGCCAGTCCTTCAAATACCGTGATCATGCTCATGTCCGCGTTCCGCCCTCCTGCGCTGCTGGAGGCAGAGGCTCGCCGCTGCCGGGCTATGCGGCAATGATCCTGCCGGTATGTGCTGATACCGGGCAGAATCTGCTCAAGCTTCGGGCTTGCCGGACGCGCCCTCAGTCCTGAGTATCGGCCCATACCCGCGCCGTCATTGGCGTAGCCCGGACCGGGGCGGATAGTTCTGCCACGGGAGGCGCGGCGCAACACCTTCTGCACCCGCCGCCGCGAGGGAGGTTCGCATGAGCAGTGTCACGATTGAGAATGTCACCGGTGTGGTGATCGAGTCCCTGGGCAAGCATGGCCCGATTACAGACCGCAACAGGGAGATCATGACCTCCCTCATCCGCCACCTGCATGATTTCTGCCGGGACGTGAAGTTGCAGCATCACGAATTCATCGCCGCCTGCCAGTATCTGGCCCGCGCCGGTCAGGTCTGCGACGACAAGCGCCAGGAGTTCATTCTGCTGGGTGATATTCTCGGCGTCGAAGTGCTCTGTGACATGCTGACCAATACGGTCGAGGGCGCAGAGAGCGAGTCCACCGTGCTCGGACCCTTCTACCGCGAGCATCCGCCGGTCCTGCCCAAGGGGGCGACCACCGCACAGACCCACTTCGACGGTGAGGAGACCGTCTATGTGGAAGGTTACGTGCGCGATGCGGAAGGCAAGCCGGTGGCCGGTGTCACCATCGACATCTGGGAAGACGCGCCCAACGGCCTTTACGAAAACCACGACCCGGCACAGCCGGACTTCAACCTGCGCGGCCGTTTCGAGACCGACGAGAATGGCCACTACGCCATGCGCGCCCTGCGTCCGGTGCCCTATCCGATTCCGGACAACGAGACGGCCGGCGAACTGCTGCGCATGATGGGGCATCACCCCAACCGCCCGGGCCACCTGCACATGCTGCTGGCCAAGGACGGCTACCGCACGCTTGTTACGCAGATCTATGATTCCGAGTCCCGCTGGCTGGACGAGGACTCCGTCTTCGCCGTCAAGGACAGCCTGATCGGCACCTTCGAGCCGGGCCGCGCCGAACACGGCACCGACCTCTACCTGCGCTTCGACTTCGTACTGAAGGACGCTGCCGCCGAACAGCAGATCGCTGCCGAATAACGCGCAGAAGCTGAGCGAAAACAAGGGCCGCTTCGTCGTTTACGGGGCGGCCATTTGCGTGGTGATGCCTGTCACGCAGCCTCGTTTGTGCGCCGCAGTATACGAATTACTTCACAATTCACGTTTTCTGGATCATGCTCCCTCAGGTGCAGAGGGGAGGCTGCCGGACATGAACATCAAGCAGCTGGAGTATTTCATCGCGCTGGCGGAGGAGCTGCATTTCGGCCGGGCGGCGGAACGGCTTGGCATGGCGCAGCCGCCGCTGTCCCGTCAGATCAAGCAGATCGAGGAAGACCTTGGCGCGCTGCTGTTCAACCGGGGGCGCAACGCCATCACGCTGACGCAGGCCGGCGAGCGGCTTTATGCGCGCGGCACGGCGCTCCTTTCCGAGTTTGCCGACATCAAGCTGGAGATCCGCCGCATTGGCCAGGGCGCGGAAGGGCGGCTGCGCATCGGCTTTGTCGGCTCTGCCACCTACGGCCTTCTGCCTGCGGTGCTGAAAAGCTTCCGTGCTGCCTGCCCGCAGGTCAGTCTCAGCCTCTATCCGATGAACAACGGCGACCTGCACCGCGCTCTCGTGCGCCGGGAGATCGACATTGCCATCGCCCGCCCTGCCATCGAGGATGCGGAGGTCATCAGCCGCAAGCTGGTGGATGAGGAACTTGTGGCGGCCGTGCCCGAAGCGCTGGATCTTGCCCCCCGGCCCATCCGCTTGCCGCAATTACAGGAAGAGACCTTTATCCTCTATCCGGAAACCCCGCGCCCTTCCTTCGCCGATTTCGTGCTGAAAGCCTGCCGCGATGCCGGAACGGAGGTGACGCGCCGCGTCTTCACCATGGATCTGCAGACCGCGCTGGCGCTTGTCTCCGTGGGGGAGGGGGTGACCATCGTGCCGAAATCTGTCGGCGCGGTGCAGCGCAACGGCATCCGCTTTCACGCGTTGGAGGGCTTTGCGGCCCGCACAGCCATTTCGGTCAATCACCGGCTGGATGAACAGGGCATCCACGTGCACAATTTCGTCGTCACCGCCCAGAAGGTGGCGCGCAAGCTGATCTGATACCAATGCTCGATGAGCCTGACTTGTCGATCATTGGTTAAGCCCGTGCAATGCTTGAGCAATTTCAAGGCGTGATGCGTCAGAATCGAAAGGTCTTGGTCTGAGTGTCACTGGCCCGCGATGGCGGTCTGATGCCGTGTGCGGTCGCGCCGGTAGAAGGCCACCTTGTCCGCGTCCAGCGCCACGCCGATGCCGGGACCTTGCGGAATGGCAACGGTGAAGTCCTGATACTCCAGAGGCTCGGCCAGAATGTCTTCCATCATCAGCAGCGGCCCGAAGAACTCGGTGCCCCAGTGCAGCACGGGCACGGTGGCGAAAAGCTGAAGCGCCGCAGCCGTGCCGAGCCCGCTTTCCAGCATGGTGCCGCCGTAGAGTTCGATTCCGGCCGCGCTGGCGATGGAGATGACGTCCCGCGCCGGGGCCAGCCCGCCGGACTGGCACACCTTGACCGCATAAACATCCGCCGCCGGACCGGCCATCGCGACACGCATGGCATCACCGGGCCCTTGCAGCGCCTCATCGGCCATGACGGCGATCTCATAGCCATCCGTCAGCTTGCGCAGGGCGGAAAGCTCATCCCGGCCCACCGGCTGTTCCACCAGAATGCAGCCGGCGTCTTGCAGGCCCTTGAGGCCCCAGCGGGCATCCTGCAGGCTCCAGGCCTGATTGACATCCACCCGCACCGTGCCGCGCTCGCCGACTGCCCTGGCAATGGCGGCCACATGGGCAATGTCGTCGCGCACCGCGCGCTTGCCGATCTTCAGCTTGAAATCCCGGTGCCGCCGCTTGTCCAGCATCCGCTCCGCTTCGGCGATGTCCGTGGCGCTGTTGCCGGAGGCGAGCGTCCAGGCGACGGGCAGCCGCTCGTGGATGGCGCCGCCAAACAGGGCAGAGACCGGCACGCCCAGCCGCCGGGCAAGGCCATCCCACAGCGCCGTCTCGACGCCGGCCCGGGCGATCGGATTGCCGCGCACGGTCTTGTCCATCAGCGCCCGCAGAGCGGTAATGCGGTTGCCATCTTCGCCGGTGAGGGCAGGGGTGATGTAGCTGTCGATGGCCAGCTTGATGCTTTCCACGCTTTCCGGCCCGTAAGACAACCCGCCGATGGACGCGCCCTCGCCAAGGCCTTCTGACCCATCGGAAAAGCGGATGCGCACCAGCACAACGGACTGCGACTGCATGGTCGTCATGGACAGCACATGCCCCCGGATTGTCGGTACATCGATGATGATGGTCTCGATCATCTCGATCCGGGCGGGATGGGAAAGGGCTGATGCGGTCATGATGAGCCTGTTGCCGTTGTGCATGGGCCAGAGCATCAATCCCCGGCGGGACGCTGTCCAATACCTCACGGGTTTGACGCGATACCGGGCTTGCTTCAGCAGCTGCCGCCGCGCTGTCCGCAACATCATCGCACTGCGGAAGAATCCAGCATACTAGAATATGAGATTCGGGTGCCCGGCCGCCCAAGGCCGAACCAAAGCCGCGCCGTTCAGGTTCATTGTTGAGTTTCCTGCAATTTAATTTAGCTTCCAAAGTAATTTCATTGCTGATTGATTGCCTGATTGCGTTTCGGCGTGTCCTGCATTGCTGCGAAAATCGTGAAGCTTTCCAGCCTTCACGGGCTGTGTGGACAAGATCGCGCAAGATTGTTGCGCAAAGTTCATTGTTGAGAAAAAATCTTGATAAACAGGGCGCGTATTTTCTTGCGCAGTGCGCTAGTGTGTTTCATCAAGCTCCTTGTGGTTCATGCAATCCGTCTGCAGCAGAAGGGTGAGATGGCCTTGGGGCTGGGGGACGGAAAAGCCATTTTCTATATCGAGGTACGGGATGAAGATTGGATCACCGCGCGAGGTCATTGACGGGGAAGCGCGCGTCGCAATGACCCCCGACAGTGCCGCGCAACTGCAGAAGCTCGGCTACAGCTGTGTCATCGAAAGCGGCGCGGGCAAAGCCGCCGGTTTTTCTGACGAGGCCTACCGCAAGGCCGGTGTGGAAGTTGCAGCTTCGGCTGCAGACCTTTTCGCCGCTGCGGACATCATCGCCAAGGTGCGCCCGCCGCTGGATAGCGAAGTTGCGCTGCTCGGCGAGGGCAAAACGCTGATTTCCTTCTTCTATCCGGCGCAGAACAAAGAGCTGCTGGAAAAGGCGAAGGCCACCGGCGCCAATGTGATCGCCATGGACATGGTGCCGCGCATCTCGCGCGCCCAGAAAATGGACGCGCTGTCCTCCATGGCCAACATCGCCGGCTACCGCGCCGTGATCGAGGCTGGCAACAACTTCGGCCGCTTCTTCACCGGCCAGGTGACGGCTGCAGGCAAGATCCCGCCCGCCAAGGTGCTGATCATCGGCGCAGGTGTCGCCGGTCTTGCCGCCATCGGCACCGCCACCTCGCTGGGTGCGGTCACCTATGCCTTCGACGTTCGCCCTGAAGTGGCCGAGCAGATCGAATCCATGGGCGCCGAGTTCGTCTATCTCGACTTCGCCGATCAGGTGCAGGATGGTGCGGCCACCGGTGGCTATGCAGCTCCCTCCTCGCCGGAATTCCGCGAAAAGCAGCTGGAGAAATTCCGCGAGCTGGCGCCGGACATGGACATCGTCATCACGACGGCGCTCATTCCGGGCCGTGATGCGCCCAAGCTGTGGCTGGCCGACATGGTTGCGGCCATGAAACCGGGTTCGGTCATTGTTGACCTTGCTGCCGAGCGTGGCGGCAACTGCGACCTGACCGTCGCCGACCAGCGTGTCGTCTCGGACAATGGCGTCATCGTCATCGGCTACACGGACTTCCCGAGCCGCATGGCCGCCCAGTCCTCGACGCTTTATGCCACCAACATCCGTCACATGATGACCGACCTGACCCCCGCCAAGGACGGGCAGGTTGTGCACAACATGGAAGATGACGTGATCCGCGGCGCGACCGTCACCTTCAAGGGCGATATCACCTTCCCGCCTCCGCCGCCGAAAGTGCAGGCCATCGCCGCACAGAAGCCGAAGGAAAAGGCCAAGGAACTGACGCCGGAAGAAAAGCGGGCGCAGGAAGTGGCTGCCTTCAAGGCGCAGACGCGCAATCAGGTGGCGCTGCTCGCTGGCAGCGGTGCGCTCATCCTGCTGGCCGGTCTTTTCGCTCCGGCAAGCTTCATGAGCCACTTCATCGTCTTCGTGCTGTCCTGCTTCGTCGGCTTCCAGGTCATCTGGAATGTCTCGCACTCGCTGCACACGCCGCTGATGGCCATCACCAATGCCATCTCCTCGATCATCATTCTGGGCGCCCTGATGCAGGTCGGCTCCGGCAGCTTCCTTGTGATCCTGTTGGGTGCCCTGTCGGTGTTCATGGCTGGCATCAACATCTTCGGCGGGTTCATGGTGACCCGGCGCATGCTTGCTATGTTCCAGAAGTCGTAAGAGGGCGGGAGAAACACGATGGAATATGGTTTCACCACAGCCGCTTACGTTGTTGCGGCAGTACTTTTCATTCTCTCGCTGGGTGGCCTCTCGGGGCAGGAAAGCGCCAAGCGCGCCGTCTGGTACGGCATCGCCGGCATGGGCCTTGCGGTTGCCGCAACGCTTGTGGGGCCGGGTTCCGGCCTCTGGCTGCTCTCCGTGCTGCTGATCGCCGCTGGCGGCGTCATCGGCTGGATCGTGGCGCAGCGGGTCCAGATGACCGAAATGCCCCAGCTTGTGGCCGCCATGCACTCGCTGGTCGGCCTTGCTGCGGTCTTCATCGGCTACAACGCCCACATCGAGCTGGTGCGCGTGCTGGCCATGGACGAGGCCGCCCGTGCCTCGCTTGAAGGCTTTGCCGCCGTGCTGGCCCACAAGAATGGCGTCGAGCAGGTCATCCTGCGGGTCGAGGTCTTCCTCGGTGTCTTCATCGGTGCGGTCACCTTCACCGGTTCCGTCATTGCCTTCGGCAAGCTGGCGGGCAAGGTGGACAGCAAGGCAACGAAGCTCCCCGGCGGCCATGCGCTGAACGCGGGTGCTGCGGCTCTCTCGCTGATCCTGCTGTTCATGTATGTGAATGGCGCGGGCGTCTGGGCGCTGATCCTGATGACGCTGCTGGCCTTCTTCATCGGCTACCACCTGATTATGGGCATCGGCGGCGCCGACATGCCGGTGGTCGTGTCGATGCTGAACAGCTACTCGGGCTGGGCGGCTGCTGCCATCGGCTTCTCGCTCTCGAACGATCTGCTGATCGTCGTCGGAGCGCTGGTGGGCTCCTCGGGCGCAATCCTGTCCTACATCATGTGCAAGGCGATGAACCGCTCCTTCGTGTCGGTCATCCTGGGCGGCTTCGGCGGCACCACGGGTCCGGCCATGGAAATCGCGGGCGAGCAGATCGCCATCGATGCGGAAGGCGTTGCCTCGGCCCTCAACGATGCGGACAGCGTCATCATCGTCCCGGGCTACGGCATGGCCGTGGCGCAGGCGCAGCAGGCCGTGTCGGAACTGACCCGCAAGCTGCGGGCCGCCGGCAAGGAAGTGCGCTTCGCCATCCACCCGGTGGCGGGCCGTCTGCCGGGCCACATGAACGTGCTCCTCGCCGAAGCCAAGGTGCCCTACGACATCGTGCTGGAAATGGACGAGATCAACGAGGACTTCCCGAACACCGACGTGGTGATCGTCATTGGCTCCAATGACATCGTCAACCCGGCTGCCCAGGAAGACCCGAACTCCCCCATCGCCGGCATGCCCGTTCTGGAAGTGTGGAAGGCCAAGCAGGTCTTCGTCTCCAAGCGTGGTCAGGGCACGGGCTATTCGGGCATCGAGAACCCGCTGTTCTACAAGGAGAACACGCGCATGTTCTACGGCGACGCCAAGAAGTCCGTCAGCGAACTGCTGCCGATGATCAAGTAAGATCCCTCAACCGGATCATCAGGGCGGAGCGGGCAACCTCTCCGCCCTTTGTTTTTTGTGGGGGAGAGCGGGGGGCAATCTGACCAGCCTGCGTATTGTCACCGCTCCAGCCCCACGCACCGCGCCGTCCCGGCCTCCGTGCCGGGACCTGTCAGGGGCGCAATGCGGTTGATATTGCGTCAGCTACCGAGAATGCAGTTGCTGAAAAGCCCTGCCCGCCTCACAGGCCCCGGCACAAGGCCGGGGCGGCGCGGAGAGGGGGCGCGCACCTGCCTGACCAGTCCTCATCTCGCCGCCTTCCGCCACCGCTCCAGTCCAAGGCACGGAGTCGTCCCGGACGAAGCGCAGCGGAGATCCGGGAACCACTCGCTTCCAGAGCGGTGAGACTGTCTTGCATGGGGACGGCAGGCGTCTGTCGCAAGGCTCAGGATGCTGGCTTCTCTCTGCAAGCGAGTAGACCCCGGGTCTGCGCTTCGCTTCGCCCGGGGCGACCGCTTGAGCGGGTTGGCAGACGGTGCGTCACAGCAAACCCATCCCCCTCACGCCGAAGCCCCCCGCAATAACCGGAAGCCTGTGTCGAGGCGGGTGGGGGTGGGGGTGCCGTGGAAGCGGGAGAGGATCATGGCGGCGGCCTGTTCGCCGATGCCGGTGCGGCCGGATTCGATGGTGGTGAGCGGGCAGGGCAGCTGCTGGCCGATGTCGAGGCCGTTGAAGCCGCAGATGGCAAGATCGCCCGGAACGTCGAGCCCCGCTGCCATGCAGTGGAAGATGCCGCCGACGGCCATGTCGTCGTTGGAATAGCATATGGCCTGCGGCCGATCCTGAGCTTCTGCAAGCAGCCGGGCGGTGAGTTCCCGGCCAAGCGCTACGGAGGAGGGGGCAGGGGCGGTGAGTTCTGCGGTGATGGTGGCGCCGGTTTCTCTTGCTGCCGCGAGGAAGCCCTCCCGCCGCTTTCCGGCGCGCCGGTCGGCCTCCAGGTCGTGGCCGATGTAGGCGAGGCGCTCATAGCCCCGGCCCGTCAGGTAATAGCCGATGGCCTTGCCTGCCTGCACCTGCGAGATGCCGGCGGCCATGTCGATAGGCTCGATGTCGCAATCCATGATCTCGACAATGGGCACATCCGCCTGCTCCAGCATCTTGCGGCTGATGCCTGTCAGGCCCGCCGTGCCGATGACGAGGGCGGCTGGCCGCCAGGCGAGAATGGTGCGGATCATCACCTCCTCGCGCTCCGGCAGATAGTCGGAGACACCGAGGATCGTGTGATATCCGGCGGCGGTCAGCCGGCTTTCGAGGCCCTGCAGAACCTGCGGAAACACGTTGTTGGTGAGGGAGGGGACGATGACGCCGATCTGGTTTGATGTGGCCCCAGCCAGTGATCCGGCGATCCTGTTGGGCAGATAGCCGAGCTGCTGGGCTGCTTCCGCCACCTTCTTCTGCGTCTGCGGGGCCACATTGGCGCCATTGCGCAGAGCCCGCGAGGCGGTGATCTCGCTGACACCGGCAAGTTCGGCCACCTGACTGAGCTTCACACGCTTCATGCTGCATCATCCGCAAGGACTTGGCTGATGGATGGAGAATGACAGAAATGATCAGCGCTGTCATTGGCAGAATTTGCAGAAATTGGCCATTATCCGCTGAAAGCATGGTGTGCATTTGATCTAATTTGATGGATTGACAGCGCTGTCATTCCTGAACTACCGTTTCACCCATGCCGGTCTGGGAGGTCCGGCGCGCAAGGCCGTGATGTCATCCGGGCTTGCCAGATCAGATCTGCCCAGCCGGGAAAGGCAGGGCGCGCTTGTCCGGTGGATCGGGCAGGCAATCAGGGAGGAAAACCGCCGTGTTCCATTTCAGAAATCTGATGATCGCTGCCAGCGCGCTGGCGCTCACCGCAGGTGCTGCCCAGGCTCAGGAAGTCATCACCGTCGCCCATGCCATTTCCGCGCAGTCGCATTACGGCGCTGGCGCGCGCGCCTTCATCGCCAAGCTGGAAGAGCTGTCCGGCGGCAAATACACCGGCAAGGAAGCGCCGGCCGGCACGCTCGGCGGTGAGCGTGATATGATCGAGGGCCTGCAGATCGGCTCCATCGACGTTGTGATCACATCCAGCGGCCCGCTCGGCAACTTCGTGCCGGAGGTCTATGCCCTCGATCTTCCGTTCCTCTTCCGCGACTATGCACATGCCCGCAAGACGCTGGATGGTGAAGTCGGGCAGGAGCTGCTGGCCAAGATCAGCGAGAACAATCTCGTTGGCCTTGCCTGGTCGGAAAACGGCTTCCGCCACATCACCAATTCCAAGAATGCCATCGCCGGTCCCGATGACCTGAAGGGCCTCAAGGTGCGCACCATGGAAAACAAGGTGCACATGAAGGCCTTCACGGATATGGGCGCCGCGCCGACGCCGATGGCCTTCCCGGAAGTCTTCGCCGCCCTGCAGCAGGGCGTTGTGGATGGGCAGGAGAACCCGATTCCGGTGATCACCGCCTCCAAGTTCTGGGAAGTGCAGAAGCACATCTCGCTCACCGGTCACGTCTATTCCCCGGCCATCGTGCTGGCTTCGCCCATCCGCATGGATGCCCTGAGCGAGGAAGAGCGCGGCTGGTTCATGGAAGCGGCCAAGGCCTCTGTCGCGGCCACCCGCGCCGAAGTGGACAAGCAGGAGCGTGAGGGCGTGCAGCTGATGAAGGACAACGGCATGGAAGTGACCATGACCGTCGACAAGGAAGCCTTCGCCAAGATCGCCGAGCCCTCCTATGAGATCTACACCAGCCAGTATGGCCCGGAGATGATCGAGCGCATCCGCGCCGTGCAGTAAGGCTTTTCCAGCGGTCCGGATATTCCGGGCCGCTCCCAAGACACCCCTGCGGGCTGCCGGCCGTTATGCACCGGCAGCCCGTTCCCTCCCGCTCGGGTGAGGCGTCATCATGTCCTTCCTTCTCAAAATCGACGAAATCCTGTCGGAAACAGCCTTGCGGCTGGCGATGGCGTTTCTTGTCATCGCCACAGTTATGGCGCTTTATCAGGTGACGACCCGCTTCGTCTTCGGCACGCCCTCCACCTGGTCGGAAGTTGCCGCCCGTTCCGCGATCATCTGGTGCGTCTTTCTGGGCGCAGCCGGGGCCATCCGCAGCGGCTCGATGATCTCGATGGAGATCGTCCAGCGGTCGCTGCCGCGCCGTCTTGGTCTGGCGCTCTATCAACTGGCGATGCTGCTCTCCTTCGTCTTCTTCGTCATCCTGTTCTGGCAGGGCTGGAACATGACCGGACGCGTGATGCGCCAGACGCTCGCAGCTCTCGAGATTTCCATCGCCTGGGTCTATGCGGCGCTGCCGGTGGGAGCCGTGTTTGCCTGCATTGCCATCCTTGGTGCCATGCTGCGCGCCACGCGCGACGGCATGCCGGGTGAAGCGCCGGTGGAAGGAGCGCAGGGATGAACGCCGTCATTGCAGTCTCGCTCCTGATCTTCTTCTTCATGGGCGTGCCTATTGCCATTGCGATTGGCCTTGCCTCGATTGCAGGCATTCATTTCGGCATCAATCTGCCGCTGCTGCTGGTGGCGCAGCGCATGTTCGTCGGGCTGGACAGTTTCCCGTTGATGGCCATCCCGCTCTTCATCCTCGCGGGCAATCTCATGTCTGCGGGCGGTATTTCGCGGCGGCTGGTGGAATTGGCCAAGGCGCTGGTCGGCGGCATCCAGGGCGGGCTGGCCTGCTCCTGCGTGCTCACCTGCATGATGTTCGCCTCCGTCTCCGGCTCTTCCGTCGCCACCACCTTTGCCATCGGCTCCATCCTCATCCCGGCTATGGTGAAGCACGGTTATGGCAAGCCGCTGGCCGCCTCCATTCAGGCCAGCTCTGCCGAACTCGGCGTTCTGATCCCGCCGTCCATTCCGCTCATCCTCTATGGCGTGTCCACGGAAACCTCGGTGGGCCAGCTCTTCATCGCCGGTTTCGGCCCCGGCCTGCTGGTGGCCGCCGCGCTGATGGTGACGGTGCTTGTGATATGCCGCCTGCGCGGCATCGGCACCCATGATGGTGACGACCGGCAGGCGCTGTGGCCCGCCTTTGTCAGCGCGGTTCCAGCGCTGCTGGTGCCCTTCGTCATTATCGGCGGCATCTATGCGGGCGTGTTCACGCCGACGGAAGCCTCCGTTGCGGCCGTTGCCTGTGCGCTTGTTGTCGGCATGCTCTGCTACCGTGAACTGCCGCTGAAGGCGCTGCCGGGCATCCTGCGCCAGACGGTGATTTCCACCACCACCATCATGCTCATCATTTCGGCTGCTGCGCTGTTCTCCTTCCTCATCGCCCGCTCCGGCCTGCCGGGCGAGGTGGCGAACTGGATCAAGACCGTGTTCTCCGAACCCTGGTCCTTCCTGCTGGCGGTCAACGTGCTGCTGCTGATTGTCGGCATGTTCATCGAGACGTCCGCCGCCATTCTGGTGCTGGCGCCGATCCTGACGCCGGTTGCGGTCAGCTTCGGCATCAATCCGGTGCATTTCGGCCTGGTCGTTGTCGTCAATCTGGCGCTCGGCATGATCACGCCGCCGCTCGGGGTCAATCTCTTCGCGGCCTGCGCCGTGGCGAAGATCCCGCTGGAGAAGATCATTCCGCAGCTCATCTGGTTCGTGCTGGTGGTGTTCTGCTGCCTGATGCTGATCACCTACATTCCGGCGATCACGCTGTGGCCGGTCGAAATCTTCATGGGGTCCTGATCATGGTTCTGAATGTTGCGGTCGTGGGGCTTGGCTCGATGGGCTACGGCATGGCGCAGTCGCTGCTGCGGGCCGGTCACAAGGTACATGGAGCGGATGTAAATGCCGCTGCCGTCTCCCGGCTGGTGGCAGAAGGCGCGCAGGCGGCCTGCGCCGCAGAGACGGCACCTCAGGCCGATGTTCTGGTTGTCGTCGTGCTGAATGCGGCGCAGACGGAAGCAGTGCTCTTCGGCGCTGATGGCTGGGCGGCCCGCATGCGCAAAGGCGCTACCATCATCTCCTGTGCCACCGTGGCTCCATCCTTTGCAAAGGACATGGCAGCGCGTTGTGCGGGCCTCGGGCTCCTTTATCTCGATGCGCCGATTTCGGGCGGTGCGGCCAAGGCGGCGGCGGGCAAGCTGTCGATCATGGCCTCGGGCTCGCAGGAAGCTTTTGACGGAGCAAGGCCTGCGCTCGATGCCATGGCCGAAACCGTCTTTGACCTCGGCAGCGAGCCGGGGGCAGGCTCGGCCATGAAAGCGGTAAACCAGCTTCTCGCCGGGGTGCATATCGCTGCCATGGGCGAGGCGCTCACCTTTGGCATGACGCAGGGGCTGGAGCCGGGCCGGATCGTTGAGGTCATCTCCCGATGCGCCGGCACCTCCTGGATGTTTGAAAACCGCGCGCCGCATGTGGTCGATGGCGACTATACGCCCCGTTCGGCCATCAACATCTGGCCGAAGGATCTCGGCATCGTGCTGGGCATTGCCGCAGAAGCGCGCTTTGGCGCGCCGCTGACGGCAGCAGCCCTGCAGCAGTTCATGGCCGCTGCTGGCTCCGGCCTTGGCGGTGAGGATGATGCAGCGGTGGCAAAGGTCTATGCCCGCAATGCCGGGCTCACCCTGCCGGGAGGCGCATGATGCTGCTGGGCTGTATTGGCGACGATTTCACCGGCTCCAGCGATCTGGCCAACACGCTGGCCAAGCAAGGCATGCGCACGGTGCAATATACCGGCGTGCCGGATGCGCCCGCCGCGCCGGATGTGGAAGCCGGTGTCGTGGCACTCAAGTCCCGCTCCATCCCTGCCGCCGAGGCCATCGCTCTGTCACTGAAGGCGCTGGACTGGCTGAAGGCGCAAGGCTGCCGCCAGTTCCTGTTCAAATATTGCTCCACCTTCGACAGCACGGATGAGGGCAACATCGGCCCGGTGGCCGAGGCGCTGGCAGCGGCGCTGGGGGAAGATGCGGTGATCTTCTGCCCTGTGTTCCCGGCCACAGGCCGCACGCTGGTGCATGGGCATCTCTTCGTCGCAGACCGCCTGCTCAGCGAAAGCGGCATGCAGCACCATCCGCTTACTCCCATGACCGACCCGGACATCCGCCGCGTGCTGGCCCGTCAGGTGAAGGGCAGCGTTGGCCATGTCTCTTATGCCGAGGTGGCCAAAGGTGCGGCTGCCGTTGAGGCTGCGCTTCAGCGCGAGAGCGGGGCAGGGCGCGGGCTGATCGTGGTGGATGCCCTGTCCGATGCTGATCTGATGACCATCGGCGAGGCTGCGGCCAGCCGCAAGCTGGTGACCGGCGGCTCCGGCATTGCCATGGGGCTTCCGGCCAACTTCCGCAAGGCGGGCCTTATCAGCGGGGCGTCTTCCGGCTGGCAGGGGCAGGGCGAAGGCAGGACGGCAGCCGTCTGCGGCTCCTGCTCGGTGATGACGCAGAAGCAGGTTGCTGCCCACAGGCAGACGAGCCCGGCGTTTGAGATCGACGCGGACAAGGTGATTTCCGGGGAACTGACCGCGCAGGCGGTGGCGGACTGGTGCCTTGCGCAGCAGGGTCTGCCGCTCGCCTATTCCTCCGCAGATCCCGCCCGTGTGCGCGCCGTGCAGGAGCGGCACGGCAAGGAAAAGGCTGCCGCCGCGCTCGAAAGCTTCTTCGCGGACCTGGCGCGCTGCCTTGTGGCAGGCGGTGTCACCCGGCTGATCAGCGCAGGCGGGGAAACCTCCGGCGCCGTGGTGGAGGGGCTGAAGCTCGGCACGCTGGAAATCGGGCCGGAGATTGATCCGGGTGTGCCCGCCATGCGGGCAGGCCCCGGGCTTGTCATTGCGCTCAAATCCGGCAACTTCGGTGCGGAAGACTTTTTCGCCAAGGCCGCAAGGCGGCTGGAGGGGCAGGCATGAGCAGCGAGGCGCGCCTGAGGGAACAGATCTGCGCGATGGCCCGCTCCATTTTCGAGCGCGGCCTCACCGGCGGTTCTTCGGGTAACATATCGGTGCGCACGGAAGATGGCGGCTTGCTGGTGACACCCACCGGCAGCTCCATGGGCAGTCTTGATCCCGCACGCCTAAGCCGTTTCGATGCCAGCGGGCGCCTTATTGGCGGAGACGAGCCCACCAAGGAAATGCCGCTGCATGCCGCCTTTTACGAAACCCGCAGCACGGCGGGGGCGGTGGTGCATCTCCATTCCTGCCATTCGGTGGCCCTGTCGCTGCTGCCGGACACGGACCCGGACAACATGCTGCCGCCGCTGACGGCCTATGGCGTGATGAAGCTGGGCAAGGTGGTGATGCTGCCGTATTTCATGCCCGGTGATCCGGCCATGGGCGATGCCATACGTGGCCTTGCAGGCAAGCGCTCCGCCGTGATGCTGGCCCATCATGGCCCCGTTGTGGCGGGCAAGGATCTGGAATCCGCCGTCTATGCCATCGAGGAGCTGGAAGAGACGGCAAAGCTGGCGCTGCTGACGCGCGGGCTCAATCCGAAGCTGCTGACGGACGCACAGATCCGCGGTCTGGTGACGAAATTCAATGTGGAGTGGGACTGATGCCGCGTTATTCCGCCAATCTCGGCTTTCTGTGGTCCGCCCTGCCGCTGCCGCAGGCGATCCGTGCCGCAAAGGCCGCCGGTTTTGATGCGGTGGAGTGCCACTGGCCCTATGATACGCCCGCTGACGAGGTGAAGGCCGCGCTTCACGAGACCGGCCTGAAGATGCTGGGCCTCAACACCCGGCGGGGTGATGTGGCCGCCGGTGACAACGGCCTTTCTGCCCTTCCGGGCCGTGAGGCGGAGGCACGCGCCGCCATCAGCGAAGCCATCACCTATGCCGCCGCGATCGGTTGCGGCGCCGTGCATGTAATGGCGGGCAAGGCCCCGGTGACGGATGCCTCCGAAGCCGCCTTCCGCGCCAATCTTGCCTATGCCGCAGAACAGGCCGCACCGCATGGTATCACCATTCTGATCGAGCCGCTGAATCGCCACGACGCGCCGGGCTACTTCCTCAGCAATGCCGATCAGGCTCTGGCCATCATCGCCGCCGTGGGCGCGCCGAACCTCAAGCTGATGTTTGACTGCTATCACATCCAGATCCAGCAGGGCGATGTGCTGCGCCGGCTTGAAGCCGCGCTCCCCCATGTCGGCCACATCCAGATTGCCGCAGTCCCCGACCGTGGCGAGCCGGACCAGGGCGAACTCGACTACCGCTGGCTTCTTCCCCGCATCGATGCCCTCGGCTGGTCCACCCCCATCGGCGCCGAATACCGCCCGCGCGGTGGTTCCGTGGAAGAGGGGCTTGGCTGGCGGGAGGGGTGAGCCTTTTCCCTCACCGCCTGCTGTAGGCGTCAAAGGTGAAGGGGCCGGACTGGGTGTTGTCGATCATCTCCAGCACGTGGCGGGGAATCTGCTGGTCCTCGGGGAGGAACAGGCCGCATGTGCGCAGGGCGCCGGTGATGTTCAAACGGGCCGGGGTGCGCTCCAGATAGACGCGGACACAGCACGGCATATGGATCTGGTCGGCGGAGACGCCGAGCTTAACCCCATGCAGGCGTGTCCAGCGCAGGGAATAATCCGGATAAAGGATGGTCTGGGTCAGTTCGATGCCGGCACTGTATTCATAGTCGGACATGAACACCCGGTCGCCGGTGAGAAGCGCGGCGCCCTGATAGCGGTAGTGGCGCAGGCAGGGCCTGTCGTGCTGGCCCATACGCTCCAGCCGCCGGTAGAACATGTGCCCGTCTTCCATCGTGAAAACGATGAGGCCACGGATGATCTTGCCCTTCTGCGACATGGAGTAGTAATACTCGTAGAACATGCCGGTCAGGTTCTGCACGCGGGCGTCGCTCAGAGTCATCACCTGATCGAAATGCTGCCGCAGGCGCCGGGTCACCGTGTCATTGCCGAGGCCGCGAATGCGGACGATCTCCGCAAATTCTTTATGCGGCAGCATCATCTCGTAGGGTTCGACGCCGAAGTAATCGCAGATCTTGCGCAGCAGCGCCGTGCGCGGTGTGGATGTGCCAGCCAGATACCGGTTCAGCTGGCTGCGGTTGATGCCGAGATCCCGCCCCACCTGCGAAATGGAAGGGCGATAGGAGCAAAGCAGGCGAAGGTTCCCGGCGATTTCGTCCATTTGCGCTCTTTGATGCTAAAAATGCACAAGAGTGCATCATTTAGTGGATGAATGCCGAATTGTCAAGGAAACTGCGGGGTTGCACCATCTGGGAAAAGGGGGAACACCATGAACCAGAGAGCTTACACCCTTGGCATCATCACCGGATCAGGCCCTGAGGCGGGTCTGGACATGTGGGCCAAGATCCTGCGCCATACCCAGGACATGATGGGCTGCAGTTTCCGTGGCGACCTTGATGCGCCGCGGCTTGTGGCCGTGTCCGAGCCTGAACTCGGCCTGTCGATGGACCTGCGCGAAAACGAGGATGCCGTCTGGGCCGCGATGGAACGGGCCGTGCAGCAGATCGCGCCCCAGGTGGATGCCTTTGCCATTGCCTGCAACACGCTGAACTGGTTTGCGCCGAAGATCGAGGTGCTGCTGGCCAAGATGGGCGTGAGTGCGCGGCTGGTATCGTTCCAGTCTGTCGTCGCCTCCGAAATCCGCCGTTCCGGCTCTGGCCGTGTCGGCCTTCTGGGCGCGGCCCCTGTGGTGGCATTGGATGAGTATTCCGCCTATGCGACGCTGACGCCGGTTTTCGATCTGGAGACACCGGCCGAGCCGCAAGCACTGCAGGGCCTCATTCACGATGTGAAGCGCCTTGGCAGCACGGATGCCTCGCTTGCCCCCCGGCTGGAAGAGATCATTCTCTCGATGGAGGCGCAGACGGTTCTGCTGGCCTGCACCGAGCTGCCGCTGATCGCCCGGCCCGTTCAGGGCAAGACGCTGATCGACGTGACGGATGCCGTGGCCGCCGCTCTGGCCGGCCTTGCGCTTGAGCACCACCGGGCAGCAGCGTGATGGAACTGCTGCTGATACATACGGGTGGCACCATCGGCATGGGTGACACCGAGCACGGTCTTGCCCCCATGGCGGGCGTGGTGGAAGAGGCGCTCGAGGCCAGACTGCCGGAAGGCGCCGTGCTGGCGGCGCATGTCTTCAATCCGCTGCTGGACAGTTCCAACGTTGGCCCCTCGCATTGGAACGAGATGCTGGATGCCATCGAGGCCCATCCAGGTGCGCCCGTTATCATCACCCACGGCACCGATACGATGGCTTTCACGGGCGCGGCCCTGTCGCAGGCGCTGGCCGGTCTTGGCCGGCATGTGGTGCTGTGCGGCTCCATGGTGCCGCTGCACCATCACGGCGATGCGGAGGGCAATCTCGATCTTGCCATCCGTGCGGCCTTCCAGCCGGGGGAGGGGGTGTGGCTGGCCTTTGACGGCAAGCTGATGCCCGCCGAAGGGCTGGTGAAGCACGAGAGCCAGGATGCTGATGCCTTCCGCGCCACGCCCCAGCTGAAGCCGGGCCTGCCCGCCCGCCGCCGCTTCGAGGACCGGCGCATCGCTGTCCTCTCCCTGTCTCCGGGTATGCCGGCCGCCATGCTGCGGGCTGCGCTTGCCGAATTGGACGGGGCGGTACTGCGCGTCTTCGGCTCCGGCACGGCCATGTCCTGCGAGGACGTTCTTGGCGCCCTGCGTGACGCAGTGGCCTCCGGCAAGCGCATCCGTGCCGTCAGCCAGTGCGAACAGGGCGGCCTCATCCCCGGCAGCTATGCCGCCGGAGCGGGCCTGTGGTCCTGCGGCGTCGAAAACGGCGGCCTCGAAACCCCGGAAGCCGCGCTTGTGCGGCTGTGGTTGAATTGAGCCACGCGATCATGAACTGAAGCTTCAAAAGAACACCCGCCGTTCCATAGGGACCGGCGGGCTTTGGCATTTTGCCAAGAAGGTGACGGGGAGCGGTGCTGGGTGGGCTTGGCTGCTCCCCGCCGGATCACTGCAGCATGGCAGTGATTTCCTCCGCCGTGCCAAAGCCAAGCTTGACGGCGGTTTCGGTGACGCTGGCGTTTTCGGCCAGGGCTGTCTTGGCCACTTTCGCAGCCTTTGCGTAGCCGATATGCGGCACCAGCATGGTGGCCAGAACCAGCGAGTTCTCCAGCATGCCTTCGCACTGGGCCACATTGGCCTCGATGCCGCTGACGCAGCGCTCGTTCAGCGTGTCCATGGCCTGCATGAGGATGCGCATGGACTGGAGCACGTTGAGGATGATCACCGGCTCGAAGGCGTTGAGCTGCAGCTGCCCCGCCTCGGCGGCCATGGTGACGGTCAGGTCGTTGCCGATGACCTGGAAGGCGACCTGATTGACCACTTCCGGGATCACGGGGTTGATCTTGCCCGGCATGATCGAGCTGCCGGCCTGCATCGGCGGCAGGCGGATCTCGTTGAAGCCGGAGCGCGGACCTGAGGACAGAAGCCGCAGATCGTTGCAGATCTTGGAGAGCTTCACCGCAATGCGTTTCAGCACGCCGGAGAAGGTGACATAGGCACCGGTATCGGATGAGGCTTCCACCAGATCGGTGGCAAGCTTCACCTTCATGCCGCAGACGCCGGACAGTTCATCCACCGCCCGCTCGGCATAGCCGTCCGGCGTGTTGACGCGGGTGCCGATGGCCGTACCGCCAAGGTTTACTTCCAGCAGCAGTTCCGACAGGCGGCCGATGATGTCGATGTCCTCGCGGATGGTCGCGGCAAAGCCGGCGAACTCCATGCCGAGTGTCATCGGCACGGCATCCTGCAGCTGGGTGCGGCCGATCTTGCGCACGTTGGCAAAGGCTTCGGCGCGCTCTGCAAAGGCCCCTGCGAGCCGCGTCTGTGCCTGACGGAACGCGTCGCACTGGCTGACGATGGCCAGCCTCAGCGCCGTCGGATAGACGTCGTTGGTAGACTGCGACCTGTTCACGTCGTCATTGGGGTGCAGCTGGGCATAGTCGCCCGGCCGGTAGCCCATGCGGATGAGGCCGAGGTTGGCAATCACCTCGTTGGTGTTCATGTTGGTTGAGGTGCCGGCCCCGCCCTGGATCATGTCCACCCGGAAATGCTCGTGATGCTGCCCGGCAATGATCTCGTCACAGACGGACGCGATCACGTCGTGCTTCACCTGCGGCAGCACGCCGAGGGCCAGGTTGGCGGCTGCGGTGGCCTTCTTCACCCAGGCCAGCGCCCGGACAAACTCCGGGAAGGCGCTGAGTGGAATGCCGGAAATCGGAAAGTTCTCGATGGCGCGGGCCGTATGAATGCCCCACACACAGTCTGCCGGCAGGGACATGCGGCCAAGACTGTCCTCTTCGATGCGCATCTGCTGTTGCATCGCTCTCTCTCACAACAATGTCGGGGATGTGAAATGGGCCGCCAGGTGGCGGCCCATGAGGCTTCTATCCGGATTACTTCCAGATGCTCGGGTCCCAGGCCTTGCGGTCAAGGTCGAGGTCGTTGAAGTTGGCTGGATCGAGGATCGGGCGGGCAACGCCTGCCTTCAACTGCTTCCGGTAGTCATCGACAACGCGCATGGCGATCGGGAAAAGCATGATGATGGCGATCAGGTTGACCAGCGCCAGAAGGCCCATCATCGGGTCGGAGAAGAAGAAGACCGAGGTGGCCTTCGGAGCGACGGCGCCAAGGAACACCACGCCGAGGATCAGCAGGCGCAGCACGAAAACAGCCGGCTTGGAGCGGGTCACGACAGCCAGTGCGTTCTCGCCGAGGTAGTAGTTGTAGATGATCGACGAGAAGGCAAAGAGCAGGATCGCCAGCGTCAGCGCATATTTTGACCATTCACCAACATGGCTGACCAGCGACTGCTGCGTCAGAACCACGCCGTCGATGCCCTGCGCGCCCGGAACGTAGACATCGCCCAGCAGGATGATCAGCGCCGTGCAGGTGCAGATCAGGATGGTGTCGATGAACACGGACAGCGACTGGGTGATGCCCTGGCTGACCGGGTGGCGGACAAGCGCGGTGGCTGCAACGTTCGGAGCCGAGCCGAGACCGGCTTCGTTCGAAAACAGGCCGCGGCGCAGGCCCTGTGCGATGGCCGCACCCATGCCGCCAGCCACGACTTCCTCAAAGCCGAAAGCGGAGCGGACGATGCGCATCAGCATGTCCGGCACTTCGGTGATGTTGAGGGCGATGACGATCAGTGCGAGGGCAATGTAGCCAAGCGCCATGACCGGCACGACAACATCTGCTGCCTTGGCAATGCGCTTGATGCCGCCAAAGATCACGAGGCCGGTGACGGCTGCAATCGCAAAGGCGGAATACATGCGGTCGATGCCGAGGGAGTCCTGAACGGCGCCGGCCATGGTGTTTCCCTGGAAGGCGTTGAAGCCAAAGCCGAAGGAGGCCAGAAGGCAGATGCCATAGACGATGGCGAGCCAGTTGTAGCGCTGTCCAAGGCCGCGGCGGATGTAGTCGGCCGGGCCGCCCCGGAAGCTGCCGTCAGTGTCCTTGGTCTTGTAAAGCTGGGCAAGGGTGCACTCGATCAGGCTGGTTGCCATGCCGCAGAGCGCAATGGCCCACATCCAGAAAACGGCGCCCGGGCCGCCCAGGGTGATGGCCACGGCCACACCGGCAATGTTGCCGCCGCCGACGCGCCCGCCGACGGAGACAAGCAGCGCCTCACGGGCCGAGATGGCGTTCGGATCGGAATTGTTGGCATTGGAGCCGAGCACGCGGAACATCCGTCCGAAGAATTCGAACTGCACAAAGCCCGACATGATGGTGATAAACACACCAAACACGACGAGGATCGGGATGAGCGCCCATCCCCACGTCAGACTGTCAATCAAGCCGAAGAACGACTGAATGTACTCCATGGTTTCCTCCTAACCACCGGCCTTGAATTGGCCGCTATTCATCCCCACTATTTTAAAGAGAAGATTTGCCGGGAAGGATTCCGCACTTCGCTGCGGAATGATGCTGTTTTGCGCTATTTGCGCGCAAAGCGGAGCAAACGGCTTTTGAATTCGTATTTTTGACAGTAAAAAAGGGACGCTTGGATGAGCGTCCCTCTCGTTTCTTGTCTGGGTTTTCTTTCACACGGCGGCGGACAACTGCACCGTTCTGTCCGCGATGGCCTTCACCAGATTCTCGTCATGGCTGACCAGGATCAGCGCCAGGCCCTGTTCGGCCACGATGTCGGTCAGCAGGGTGATGGTGTCCTTCTGGGTGATCGGGTCGAGGCGGGAGGTGGGCTCGTCTGCAAAGAGCAGGACGGGGTCCAGCAGCAATGCCCGCAGCATGGAGAAGCGCTGCAGCTCGCCGCCGGAAATCTCGTCAGCCCGCCGGGCGAGCAGGCGGTCCGCGAGGCCGAGCTTTTTCATCAGCGGTGGAACGCGGGCGCGGTCGAGCGTGTGCAGGTGCACGAGGTCTTCCACGAGTTGCTGCATTGTCGCATGGCGCGGGAAGCTGGCGGGCGGGTCCTGATAAAGCTTCTGGAACAGCGGGCGGCGCGCTCCTGAACCTGATGCTGTCTTGCGCTCTATCCGGCCTTCGTCGGGCTTCATGAGGCCGATGAGAATATCGCCCAGCGTGGACTTGCCGCAGCCGGAGGGGCCGGTGATACCTGTGATCCCGCCCGGGTGAACGGTGAGGCTGACACCCGAGAACAGCCGCCGTCCGCCCCGCGAGGCGGCAACGCCATCGGCAGTCAAAACAGGAGACCCGTTCTTGCGGGTGCTCGTGCGTTTGGGCCAGTGCAGCGGATCGCTCTGCGCCAGTGTCCGGGTGTAAGCGGGTCTTTCGGGCGAGAGCAGGTCTTCCGTCTTGCCCTGATCCGTGATCTGACCTTCCTTCATGATCATGAAGTCCCCGCCAAGCTGGCGGGCTAGCTCCAGATCATGGGTGATGGTCAGCAGAGCGCCATCGGCCCCCATCCCTTCCAGCAGCATGCGTGCCACATCATCACGCCGGGCCGCATCCAGCCCCTTGGTTGGCTCGTCGGCAAAGATCAGCCGTCCGCCGCCAGCCCGCGCCACGGCAAAGGCCAGCCGCTGCGCCATGCCGCCAGACAGCTCATAGGGCCGCTTCGCGCCGGACCCGGCGAGGCCGAGGCTTGAAAGATCTTCTGCCGTCATTGCGGCAGCATCGGCAGCCCCGCCCACAAGCGCGTGGGTCTCGCGGATCTGCTCTGCCCCGCGCATCAGCGGGTCGAGCGCAAGCCACGGCTCCTGCGGCAGGATTGCGAGAAGCCGGCCCCACAGCGGTCGTATGGCATCCGCATCTCCGGCGGCAAAGCGCTGGCCCTCGAACACCACTTCGCCTTTTGCGGTGAGGCCCTCCGGCAGGGTACCGAGCACGGCCTGCAGCAGCAGGCTCTTGCCCGAGCCGGTTTCCCCAAGGATCGTCAGCGGCCGTCCGGGCTGCAGCTCCAGCGACACGGGCTGCACGAGCACGTCCTTGCCCGCCAGAACACTCAGATTTCGGATGGAAACGGAATGAGTCATGCGCGGGAGCCTGCGATCAGGTTGAGGCCAAGGATGAGGCTAAAGATGGCGGCAACGGGCTGAAGCAGCGCCCAGGGCGCCTCGCGCCAATAGGGCATCAGCTCCACCATCATCTGGCCAAGTTCGGGCGTGGGCGGGCGCACGCCAGCGCTGACGAAGCCAAGGGCGGCAATGGTCATGATGCAGGTGGCCATGCCGAAGGCGGTGGAGGTCAGCATGACAGGTGCCAGTTCCGGCCAGACATGACGGCGGAATATGTAGGCCTTGCCGAAACCGAGGAGGCCGGATGCCTGAACCGCCGGAGAGGCAAAGATGGGCCGGGAAGCGGCGCGGGCGAGGCGGAAGAACTCGATCCACAGCACCAGCGTCAGGCCGAGCCAGAAGGCCAGCGGCTTCCACGGCACGATCACGCCGATCATCAGCACGATCAGCAGGCCGGGAATGGCCATGAAGGAGTCAGCCAGCAGGGTCAGGAGACGGTCGGTCATGCCGCCCATGCGGCTGGCGGTGACGCCGAGCCCAAGTCCAATTGCCGCCGCGCTCAGGGCGCTTGCAGCCGAAACCGTCAGCGACAGGCGCAGGGCTTCGGCAAGGCGGGCCATCATCGACCGGCCCAGATGATCGTAGCCGAAGGGGGCGGCAAGGTCGGGGGCGGCGAGTGCCAGCCTCAGGCTCTGGCGCACCGGGCTCAGCGGCGAGATCATTGGCGCGATGATGGCCAGAAGCACGGGCAGGCCAACGAGCACGATCCCGGTCCAGAAGGGCAGGGGCCGGAAGCCGCGGCTTTGCTGCGGCATTGCGGAGATATCCATCAGTTGGCCCTCCGCGGATCGATGCGCTGGATGACGAGATCCAGAAGCGTGTTGATCAGCACGAAGCCAAGGCCCAGCACGAGCGCCGTGCCCTGCACCATCGGGATGTCGCGGCCAAAGATGGCATGGACCAGAGCATGGCCGATGCCGGGCCAGCCGAAGATGCTTTCCACGATGACGACGCCTTCCACCAGCGTCACGAACTGCATGCCAAGGAAGGCGATGACCGGCGCGCCGATGTTGCGCAGGCCGTGGCGCAGCAGGATCTGGCCATCGCTGAGGCCCTTGGTTCTGGCGAACTGGTAGAAGGGAGCCTTGGCAACGCCTGCCATCACGTCCCGCGTCACACGGGCGGAAAAGGCGGCAAGGCCGAGGGCGAGAGTGACCGCAGGCAGAATGAAATGCACTGGCTTGCCGTGGCCGGCGGCGGGCAGCCAGCCAAGCTGCACGGCAAAGAGCAGGATCAGCACCAGCGCCAGCAGGAACTGCGGCAGGGCGCGGATGCCGGCCGAGACCGTCAGCAGCACCCGGTCCAGCATCCCGCCCGGCTTCAACCCGGCGAGAATGCCAAGCGGCGGGCCCATGAACAGGGACAGCACGATGGCTGCACCGGCCAGCTGCACGCTGGCGCCCAGCTGGTGGCGGATTTCGTGCCACACAGGCTCGCCGGAGATGAGCGACTTGCCGAGATCGAACGTAGCCAGATCCCGCATCCAGATGAGAAAGGCTGTAACGGGGCCACGATCCAGCCCCAGCTCCTGCCGCACGGCATCGGCGGCGGCGGCGCTCACCATGTCATAGCCATAGCGTCCGGCGGCGATCCGGTAGGCCATGTCACCGGGAAGGCTCTGCATCATCAGGAAGGTCAGAATGCCGACAAGCAGCGCCACCAGCACCGCCTGTGCAGCCCGCATGGCAAGGCCGCCGGAGAGGCGGCCCGCACGCGTTGCAAGGGAAGGAGAGGACATCAGTTCTTCCAGCTCGCATCCTTCAGGCCGAGCTTGCGCTCGTAGGGATCAAGGATTGCGCCCTGCAGCTTGCCTGAGATGGCGGCATTCTGCTGATACCAGGCGATGGGCAGCACCGGCAATTCTTCCTGCAGGATCGCTGTTGCGGTTGCGAACTGCTCTGCACTGCCGCCGTTGCGTCCGATGGACTTCAGCAGATCCGCGATTTCAGCGTTCTGCCAGTTCATCGCGCCCCAGTCGCCATTGGGGGCATAATCCTGCAGCAGGGTGCCGATCGGGTTCGGTACCAGAGCGAAGTTGCGGGCCAGCAGCGCCAGTTCCAGCGAGCCATCGTTATGCCGGGCCGGAATTTCGGAGGAGTTTGTGGAGTTGATTGTCAGCTCGATGCCCACATCCTGCAACTGCTGCTGCAGCACTGCGGCGACAAGCGGCAGCTCCGGCCGGTCCGGATAGGTCAGCAGCTCCAGCGTGAAGCGCTCACCATCCTTTTCGAGAATGCCATCAGAACCGGCCTTCCAGCCAAGCTCCGCGAGCAGTGCAGAAGCTGCCTCCGGGTCATAGGCGAGCGGGGCAAGGGCCGCATTGTGCCAGTCACCCACGGATGGCGGGAACAGCTGGGTGGCGCCGGCCTGATAGCGCAGTACGGCGATGGCAAGGCCTTCGCGGTCGATGGCAAGGCTTAGTGCCTTGCGGGCTTCCACCGTATTGAGCTTCGGGTTGGCCGCGTTGACCTTGACCAGCAGCGAGCGCGGGATTGGCACGGAGCGCACGTCCAGCCCCTCCTTGTCCTTCAGCCGGGCGACGGAAGCCGGATCAAGGTTCAGCACATAGTCGGCATCACCGCTCTCGGCCATCAGCGCGCGCGTTTCAGCACGGCTGACGGCGCTGTAGGTGGCCTTGCTGATCCTGGCCGGGCCGCCCCAATACTGGTCGAAGCGGTCTGCTTCCATCTTGCCCGGTGCCTGAAGCAGCGTGACCTTGTAGGCACCCGAGCCAATGACGGAGGTAGCCATGCCATCGGCACCATAGGAGCCTGGGGCAAGGATCTGCGAGCGGTATTCGGCCAGGAACGCGGGAAGGGTGGCGAAGGGTTCCTT
Source organism: Pannonibacter anstelovis (assembly GCF_036881715.1). Classification (NCBI taxonomy): domain Bacteria; kingdom Pseudomonadati; phylum Pseudomonadota; class Alphaproteobacteria; order Hyphomicrobiales; family Stappiaceae; genus Pannonibacter; species Pannonibacter anstelovis. The sequence goes on along the minus strand of NZ_JBAKBF010000004.1, from coordinate 194,559 downwards.
CAGCTTCACCACAAGGTCTTCGCCGTCCGCTTCGATGGCGTCAACCGGCGCACGCTGCAAGAGGCCCGGCTTGGCGCGGGCGATGTTGAGCGCATTGGCCGCTGCTGCCGCTGTCACCGGTGTGCCGTCATGGAACTGAGCGCCTTCCTGCATTCTGAAGCGCCAGACAAGGCCGTCGCTTTCCACGGCCCAGCTGGCCGCAAGGCCTGGCGTCAGGCGTCCGTCCTGATCCGTGTTTACCAGCGTCTCGGCAACGTCCATGGCAAGGAAGATGTTGCCGGAAAGTGAGGGGTCTGCGCCCTTGATCTCGAAGGGACCAGCCACGTCGATGCTGTCATCGGCAGCAAAGGCGGAGCTTGAAAGCAGGGTGCTGGAAAGGGCCATCGCCAGCGCGAAGGCCTTCAGGTTGGAACGGTAACGCATCGCAGACCTCACTTGGGTTCGAATTGCGTTACGACATAACATAACGATTGTGGAGCGCAAGGCATCCTGCCGGAAAATTTGTGCGCAGCAAAAACAACGGCGCCGGTGGAGCAGACCCCACCGGCGCCAGTTATGTCAGGAACGGCTTGGCTTCAGAGGCTTACTTCTTGCCCCAGATCTTGCCGTACTGTTCGCGGTAGCCGTTGCCCGGATCGAAGATGTTCTTGTCACCGCCGTCAAAGGAGATGTTGTCCTTCGTCACCACATGCAGCGGCGAGGTGTAGCCGGACCATTCGGCGCCGTTCATGGCACGGTTCAGCTCGTCCACCAGCTGCCAGCCCTGCAGGTTCAGCGGCTCGGCCACGGTCACGGCCTGATACTGGCTGGAACGGATGCGCTGGTAGGCGCTTTCCGAGCCGTCACCGGCTGCAACGGCCTTCGGGGCGCCATCGCCTGCGATTCCGGCTGCAGCAAGGCTCGGGCCCATGAAGTCGAAGTAGATGTCGTTGATCGCCAGTGCGTGGGTCCAGCTGGCACCGTACTTCTGCAGAAGCGCGGTGGTCAGCGTCGGCATACGGGTGGATGTGTCGGCAATCGGGGTGTCGACATATTCCAGCACGGTGCCGCCGAGGCCTTCGATCGTTTCCTTGATCTTGTCCGCCTTGGCGATGGCGATGGCATAGGTGGAGTCGGTGAAGATCACCACGCCCGGCTTGCCGCCGGCATCAGCAAAGGCCCACTTGGCCGCAGCCGCCGACACTTCCATGGCGTCGGTGGAAACATTGGCGAAGATGCCGTTTTCCGGATCCGGGCCAATAACAGGGCTGGCATGCCAGCTCACCATCGGAATGCCCGCAGCCTTGGCCTGATCAAGGGCGGCCTTCTGCTCCACGGCGTCAAAGCCGTTGATGATGATGCCGTCCGGCTTGAGGGCTAGGGCCTGTCCGAAGGCTGCGGCGCGGCTCTGGATGGAGCCTGCGCCGTCCAGAACGTTGACGTTCCAGCCGATCATGAAGGCCGCTTCCTGGATGCCGTTGGTGACGCCAAGGACGCCGCCGTTCTTCATGTCGGCCGCCAGAACCACGATGTTCTTGCCTTCAGCGGCGGCGGGGCCGGATGTGGGGCCGTCCCATGTGGTCTTCTGGCCGGCGTATTTCTGCACGTCTGCCATCGCGTCGGATACGGCATCGGCATGGGCTGCCAGCGTGGTGCCGGCCAGCAGGATGGTTACAGTCAAGAGACGTTTCAGCATGTCGTTTTCCTCCCGGTTGCTGAGTGTCATCAAGGGTCAGCGGGACTTTGCGCCTTTCTTGCGCTGGGCATAGCCCGCGATGCCGATGGCGATGAGCAGGGTGGTGCCGTTGAACAGCGGCTCGACCCAGAAGCTTCCGCCAAACTGCTGGATGCCGGAGATGCCTGCGGCGAGGATCATCACGCCAACAATGGTGCCCCAGACATTGACGCGGCCCGGCTTGATCGTCGTGGAGCCCAGGAAGGCGCCGACGAGGGCGGGCAGCAGGAATTCAAGACCCACCGACGCCTGACCGATGCGCAGCTTGGAGGCGAGCAGGATGCCCGCCAGCGCCGTCATCAGGCCGGAGGTGAGGAATGCGCCGATCACGAACTTGCGCGTCGGAATGCCGTTGAGTTCGGCCGAGCGCTGATTGGCGCCGATGGCATAGAGATAGCGGCCGACGGGCGTGTATTCGAGCACCACCCACATCACCAGGGTGATGGCCAGCACATAGAAGGCCGTGATGGGCAGGCCGAAGATGAAGGTGCCGTTGATGGCATAGAAGGCATCCGGCAACTGGCCCACCATCTGCCGCCCGCCGGTGTGCCAAAGAGCCAGCGCATAGAGGATGGTGCCGGTGCCGAGGGTGGCAATGAAGCTGTCGATGCGGGCCACTTCAACGAGGATGCCGTTCAGAATGCCCGTGGCAATGCCCAGCACAAGCACGATGCCGATGGCCACCGGCCAGGGCAGGCCATAGACCGTCTGCAGCGAGATGGCGAGGATGTGCCACAGCACGATGCCGTAGCCGACCGTCAGATCGATGCGTCCCGCCACCATGGGGATCATGGCGGCAAGCGACAGCAGCGCAATGATCGCCTTGTCCGACAGGATCGACCGCAGGTTCAGCATGGTCGGGAAGGTGTTCGGCAGCAGGATCGAGAACAGGATGATGAGGCCGAACATGAGGATGACAAGCCCATAGGTGGGCGCAAGGCGCAGGGCCCGGCCCATCAGGGACAGGCCCTGCAATTCATCCTTGGTCGGTTCGATGGCGTTGGATTCGATGGAGGGCATGAGGGGCCTCAGGCAGCTTCACCGGCCGATGCGGCCTGGATCAGGGATTCAGTGGACAGTTCGACGCCGCTCAGCTCCGCGACCGCCTGGCCGCGGGAGAAGACAATGGCGCGGTGGCAGATGTTGGCGATTTCCTCGAAGTCAGTAGAGACCACGAGCACACCCATGCCGCTGGCGAGAGCTTCGTAGAGCAGGTGATAGATCTCGGCCTTGGCGCCGACATCGACACCGGCAGTCGGATCTTCGGTGATCAGCAGCCGCCGGCCGCTGTCCAGCCACCTGCCCACGATGACCTTCTGCTGGTTACCGCCAGACAGCGCCTCTATGGGCAGCGTCGGGTCATTGGGCGAAAGACCGACCCGGCGGCCGATTTCCGCTGCCATGTCCTCTTCCTTGCGCGGGCTCATCAGCGACAGCATGCCCCGTCCGGTCGCCGCCGGATTGACATAGGCGTTCTCGCGGATGGTCAGGCCGGTGGCGACGCTCTCCGCCACCCGGTCACGGGCGACAAGGCCGATGCCCGAAGCCATGGCGGTGATTGGCGAAGCCAGATCCGGCGTGCGCCCGTCCAGCACGATGGTGCCGGAATGCGGCATGACGCCGAAGAGCGCACGGCCGATATCCTCATGGCCCGCACCGCGCAGGCCCGCAAGGCCCAACAGTTCACCGCGCCTGAGTTCGAAATCGACTGGCCCCACCTGCCGGGTGAGCAGGGAGCGGACGGAGAGAATGGCCGGGCCTTCCTGAACTTCGGGGCGGCTGATCTCCCGGGTCTTGCGGCCAACGATCAGGCTCACCAGCTCTTCCGGCGTGGTGTGGCCGATGGCGCGCAAGCCCGCCATCTGCCCGTCGCGCAGCACGGCCACCCGGTCGGCGATGCGGAAAATCTCGTCCAGACGGTGGCTGACATAGATCATGCCGACGCCGCGGGACTTCAGCGGACGCAGCGCGTTGAACAGCCGCTCCACTTCGTCAGCCGGAAGGCTTGCCGTCGGCTCGTCCAGAACCAGAAAGTCGCAATCGGCGGCCAGTGCACGGGCAATGGCGACGAGGGACTTCTGCGTGCGCGTCAGATTGGCAACGCGGGCGGTGGCGGGAAAATCTGCATCCACCAGCTTCAGAGCCTCTTCGGCCATGGCCTCTGTGGCGCTCCAGTCGATCCTGCCGCGCTTGCGCACATAGCCGAGCGACAGGGCGATGTTCTCGGCAACGCTCATCCATTCGATGAGGCCGAGGTCCTGGTGGATGAAGGCGACCTTCTGGCGGCCGCCCTTGCCCGCTTCGTGATGATAGGGCACGCCATCAATCGACACCGTCCCGGTGTCGGCCTTGTGGGTGCCGGACAGAACCTTGATAAGGGTTGACTTGCCCGCGCCGTTTTCGCCCAGAAGTGCGAGGATCTCTCCCCGCTCAACCTTCAGCGAAACCCCGCGCAGGGCCTGCGTGCCGCCAAATGACTTGACGATACGGTCAAAAAACAGACCATCATTAGCCGGTTGCATACCGGTATCTCCTCCCATGTCTCCGTCTCGGCTCTTGCGGCTGAGTTACCGGTAACGTTATGTAGCGTGTATCGGCCCAGATGGGTTGTCAAGCGCAAAGTTATCGATAACATGCCCTGGGTATGCGGCAGGCTGAAAGCGTGATGGACCGGCGGAACAAGGCCAATATGGATGACATCGCCCGCGTGGCGGGGGTGTCGAAGATGACGGTGAGCCGCGTTCTGCGCGGCGGCAGCGGATTTTCCGAGGAAACGCGCGGCAAGGTGCTCGCTGCGGCGGAGACGCTTGGCTATGTGCCCAACCGTCTGGCCGCTGCCTTCGGTGCGGATCAGGCCTCGACGCTGGTGGGCATGTGTGTGCCGCGCCTGAGTTCAAGCCTCTTCGGTCAGGTGCTGGACGGTGTGGACCGGGCGCTGACCCGGCTCGGCTATCAGCTGATGATCGGCGCCAGCAATCATGCGGTGGAGCAGGAAGAGGACTGGGTGCGGCAGGTGGTCAGCTGGCGTCCGGCGGGCGTCATTCTCTCCGGCCGCCTGCACACGCCCGCTACCGTGGAGCTGCTGCGCCAGTCAGCCATGCCGGTGGTCGAGGTATGGGAGCTGACGACAAGCCCCGTGGACATGGCGGTTGGCTTTTCGCACTTTGATTGCGGCATGGAAATGGGCCAGTTCCTGCTGCGCCGCGGGCGCAGGAAAGTGGGCTACGTCGGCGCGCTGGGACTTTCCGATGTGATCAGCTCGGCCCGGCTGGACGGTTTTGAGGCATCGCTTTCTGCCGGTGGGTATCCGCTGGCGGCGAAGGAAGTTCTCATCGACAATCCCGGCTTCTACCGGGGCTTTTACGGGCTCGAAACCCTGCTCGCCCGCCAGCCGGATCTTGATGCAGTCTATTTTCACAACGACGAAATGGCCATCGGCGGACTTGCCTATTGCGAGGCGCGGGGCATCCGCGTGCCGGAGGATCTTGGAATCGCCGGGTGGGGCGGCATGGAAGCAGCCTCCGTTCTGCCGCGCCGCCTGACGACCACGGTTGTTCCTGCCACTGCCATCGGCAAATCCGCCGCCGAAGCCCTCGTCGCCCGCCTGCGCGGCGAACCGGGGCAGGATATCACCGTTGTCCCGACGCGGCTGGTGCCGGGGGAGACGGCTTAGGGGGGCGTGCTTCTGCCTCAGCCTCGTGAGTACCTTAGCCGATGGGCAAAGCCTTGTGGTCAGGCACTGAGTCACCCCGGCCAAGCGCAGCGCGAGCCGGGGGCTACTCGTTTGCAGAGAGGTGCTTTTGTCACATTCGGGGCGGCAGTCACCAGTCCGGCGCACGCCTCTTTGCCGTGTCCAGTCTCGCCGCTCTGCAAGCGAGTGGTTCCCGGATCTCCGCTTCGCTTCGTCCGGGACGACGCGGAATGTGTGGTGGGGCTGTTCGTATGCCCCTTTTGGAGTCTCAATTGAACACTGCCCCATCCCCTGAAGGAGGGGCAGTGTTCAGTTTCGTCGTCAGGAAGCCGAGAGGCCCCAGGGGCCGTGGTGGGCGTCCTTGCCGTCGAGGCGGTCGAAGCCGTGGGCGCCGAAGAAGTCGCGCTGGGCCTGGATCATGTTGGCGGTGCCGCGTGCGGTGCGCATCAGGTCGAACCAGGCAAGGCCCGAAGCCAGAGCCGGAACCGGCAGGCCGTTGAGCGCGCCGAGGGCGACGATCTTGCGCAGGGCCGGAAGCGCTGCCTCGATGCGGCGGGCAAAGTCCGGGGCCATGATCAGGTTGCGCGTGGCATCTTCCGTCAGGGCGCTGGCCATGTCGTTCAGCATGTCCGAGCGGATGATGCAGCCAGCACGCCACACGCGGGCGATTTCCGGCAGCGGCAGGTTCCAGCCGAAAGTGGCGGAGGCTGCGGTCATCATGGTGAAGCCCTGCGCATAGCACAGGATCTTGCCCGCGATGAGGGCCTGTTCCAGCTCGTCAGCGGAAGGTGCATCCGCCAGTTTCTGGGGGGCTGCGCCATAGAGTGCTTCACCGGCCTTGCGCTCGTCCACGCGGGACGAAACGTTGCGCGCCATCACGGCAGCCTCGATCACCGGCACCGGAGCGCCGAGATGCTGGGCTTCGATGACGGTCCAGCGGCCCGTGCCCTTCTGCCCGGCAGCATCCAGAATCACGTCCAGCATCGGCTGGCCGGTCAGCGGATCGGTGGCGGCGGCGACGGCGCCGGAGATTTCCACCAGATAGGAGCGCAAGGTGCCTTCGTTCCACTTCTGGAAGATGGCGGCTGCATCGGCGGCACCAAGACCCATGCCGTCGCGCATGATGCCGTAGACTTCGGCGATCATCTGCATGTCGGCATATTCGATGCCGTTGTGCACGGCCTTGACGAAGTGGCCGGCGCCAGCTTCGCCCATCCAGGTGGCGCAAGGCGTGTCACCGTGGCGGGCGGCAATGGCGGTGAGAACCGGCTTTACCCGCTCGAAATCAGCCGGGTTGCCGCCAGCCATGATCGAGGGGCCGTGACGCGCCCCTTCCTCGCCGCCCGACACGCCGATGCCCATGAAGCGGACGCCTAGGTCTGCGGCAGCGCGGCGGTTGGTGTCGTGGAAGTTGGCGTTGCCCGCGTCGATGATCAGGTCGTCCTTGTCGAGCAGCGGAGCCAGGGCCTCGATCTGGTCATCCACGGCCTTGCCGGCCGGGACCATGAGGATGATGGCACGCGGCGGCTTGATGGCCACCACCAGCTCCTTCAGGCTCTCGGTGGGAACCACGTTCGCGGCCAGACCGCCGGCTTCCGCATGGAAGCGGCGGGTCACATCCGTGGTGCGGTTCCACACGGCGATGCGAAAGCCTTTTTCGGCGATGTTCAGCGCCAGTGCGGCACCCATCGTGCCAAGTCCGATGAGCCCGATCTCTGCCGAAGTCATGGCCATTGTAGTCCTTTCCGGTTCAGGATCACGGAGTAGACGCTTGTCGTCGCCGTGATGAAGAGCTGATGTTTCGCCCTGCCGCCGAAACAGAGGTTGGACACCAGTTCCGGCACAAGGATCTTGCCCATGAGGTGGCCCTCCGGGGCGATGCAGTGGACGCCGTCAGCAGCCGAGGACCACAGATTGCCGTCCTCGTCCACCCGGAATCCATCGGCACAGCCTGGCTGGATCGTGTGGAACACACGCCCCTCGCTGGGTCTGCCGTTCTTCATGGCATATACCCGGATGTGCTGGGGATCGCTGCCGAACATGCGGCCGGTATCGGCAACATAGAGCAGACTCTCATCCGGGCTGAATGCCAGTCCGTTGGGACAGGCCATATCATCGATCACTTTGTCAATGGTGCCGTCGGGGTCAACCCGGTAGACCGCGCAGGGCAGCTCCTGCTCGGACTTGAAGCCCTCATAGTTGGTCATGATCCCGTAATGGGGATCGGTGAACCAAATGGCGCCGTCGCGCGATACGATGACATCATTGGGAGAATTCAGCCGCTTGCCTTCGAACCGGTCAGCGATCACGGTGATCGAGCCGTCCCATTCGGTGCGGGTGACGCGGCGCGTGCCATGCTCGCAGGAGATCAGCCGCCCCTGCCGGTCACGGGTGTGGCCGTTGGCATAGTTGGAAGGTTCGCGGTAGGTGGTCACCCCGTCCGGGGTCCAGCGCATGATACGGTTGTTGGGGATGTCGGAGAACAGCAGATGCCCGGCATCGCCGAACCAGACCGGGCCTTCCACCCAGTCAAAGCCGTTGGCGATCCGCTTCACCGGCGCATTGCCGAGGGCGTAGGTCTGGAAAACCGGGTCAATGACCTCGAAGAACGACATGAAACCTCCCTGTCCCTGCGGGCCGCTGGTCCGGCCTGATTGCAGGTAGCGTTACCACCTGAGGCGTGGGCAAGAAAGGCGTTTACGCGACGAGGCGGTCTGAGTTTGAGAAAGGCCGCGCCCGGCGGCCCTTGCGGGCCAGTGGAGTGCCGGGCGCGGCAGTTGATTGCGGAAAGCGTCAGGAGAAAGCGATCTGTGCCTTCATGGCCTGGCTGCGGTCTGAGGCCAGCAGGAAGGCTTCCTCTGCCTTGTCGAGGCCAACCGTGTGGGTGATCAGCGGCTTCACGTCGATGAGGCCCTTCTGCATCAGGCTGACGCCCACGGCGAATTCCGGATGGAAGCGGAACGAGCCGCGCAGATCCAGTTCCTTTGCGGTGATGGCCATCATCGGCACGCTCATGTCACCGCCAAGGCCAAGCTGCAGGATGATGCCGCGCGGGCGCAGGGCCGCGATGCCGCCGGCCAGTGCAGGGGCAGCGCCCGAGCACTCGTAGAGCACGTCGAAATAGCCCTTGTCGGCGTTGTACGCAGCCAGCGCGTCCGGTTCGCTCGCCATGTTGATGGTGCGGTCTGCACCCGCCTTGCGGGCCAGCGCCAGCGTGAAGTCCGACAGGTCCGTCGCCACGATTTCCTGCGCACCGGCGCGGCGGGCGGCGAGGATCGACAGGATGCCGATGGGGCCGCAGCCGGTCACCAGCACGCGCTTGCCCAGCATGTCGCCTGCACGGCGGGTGGCATGCAGGGTCACGGCCAGGGGCTCGGCCATGGCGGCTTCGCCCGGCGTCAGGCCGGTTGCGTCGACGCACTGGAACTGGTCAGCCACCAGCACCTCGCGGAAGGCGCCCTGAATGTGCGGGAAGGGCATGGCCGAGCCGTAGAAGCGCATGTTGAGGCACTGGTTCGGCAGGCCCTCAAGGCAGTACTTGCAAGCGCGGCAGGGGCGGGACGGGGACACGGCCACAAGCTGGCCTTCGGTGTATCCGGTGACGCCGGGGCCAACGCTCTCCACATAGGCGGAGACTTCGTGGCCGAGAATCATCGGCTCGCGCAGGCGCACCGTGCCGAAGCCGCCGTGGTTGTAGTAATGCAGGTCCGAGCCGCAGACGCCGCCAGTGGCAAGGCGCAGGCGCAGCTGGCCTTCGCCCGGGGTTTCCTCCGGGCGCTCTTCGACGCGAAGATCCTTGGCGGCGTGAATGACGATGGCACGCATGGGTGTGATCCTTACAGAACCGGTGTCGGCAGGGGCTTGCCGGCGAAATGGGCGGTCAGGTTGTCGCGCAGCAGCTGGCCCATGGCCTTGCGGGTCTCGATGGTGCCCGAGGCATGGTGCGGCTGAAGCAGCACGTTGTCGAGCTTGAGGAAGCGCGGGTTGAGCTTCGGCTCGCCTTCGAACACGTCAAGCGCGGCCGAACCGAGCTTGCCGCTCTCCAGTGCATCCAGAAGCGCCTCTTCGTCAATGTTGGAGGCGCGGCTGATGTTGATCAGCATGCCTTCCGGCCCCAGAGCCTCGATCACCTTCGGGCCGACGATGTGCCGCGTGGCAGCCGATGCGGCGAGGGTGACAAACAGGAAGTCGGAACGGGCAGCCAGTGCAACCGGGTCCTGAATGAACTCCCACTGGGAGGCGTAATCCTTGGCGGACACGTCCGAATAGGCGATCTCCATGTCAAAACCGGCGAGGCGCTTGGCCACTTCATAGCCGATGCGGCCAAGGCCCAGCACGCCAGCCTTGCGGCCCCAGACGCGGCGCTTCAGCGGATAAAGCCCCTTGGCAGCCCAGGAGCCGTCCTTGACCCAGGTTTCCGCGCCGATCATGCCGCGCGACTGCACCAGCATCATGGCAACGCCAAGGTCGGCAACGTCATTGGTCAGCACGTCCGGCGTGTTGGTCACGCGGATGCCGCGAGCCTTGGCAGCGTTCAGATCCACCGCGTCATAACCGACGCCATAGACGCTGATCACTTCCAGGTTAGGGCAGGCTGCGATCATGTCAGCATTGGCCCCCAGCTCGCCGCGTGTGGCGATGCCGCGGATTTGCGGGCCCACTTCAGCAAGGAAAGCCGCCTTGTCCGCCGCCTCGAAATAGCGGTGCACGGTGAAGGCTTCATCAAGGGGAATCTGGTCCCACTCCGGGTACGGTCCAACCTGGAGGAGGTGGGGCTTGCTCATTCTTGTCTCCGTAAGCTTCGTGCTTGACATCAAATGTTATCGATAACATAAACAGGGTCAGACGAACTTGTCGAGTGGTTTTCTGACAAAGGGGAAGAGAGTGAGCCTTCAGCTATTTGACCTGACCGGACGCCGTGCACTGGTAACCGGTTCCTCGCAGGGTATCGGTCTTGCGCTTGCCAAGGGGCTTGCTGCGGCCGGTGCGCAGGTGGTCCTGAATGGCCGGGATGCGGCGCGTCTGGCCGAAGCTGCGGCCCAGATTCCGGGTGCGGAAACCCTCGCATTTGACGTGACGGATCACGAAGGTGTCCGCGCTGCCGTCGATGCCTTCGAGGCGAAGAATGGCGCCATCGACATTCTTGTGAACAACGCCGGCATGCAGCACCGCGCCCCGCTGGAAGACTTCCCGGCGGATGCCTTCGAGCGCCTGCTGCAGACCAACATTGCCAGCATCTTCCATGTGGGTCAGGCCGTTGCCCGCCACATGATCAAGCGCGGCAAGGGCAAGATCATCAACATTGCCAGCGTGCAGACCGCGCTCGCCCGCCCGTCCATCGCCCCCTACACCGCCACCAAGGGCGCTGTCGGCAACCTGACCAAGGGCATGGCCACCGACTGGGCCAAGTATGGCATCAACTGCAACGCCATTGCGCCGGGCTACTTCGACACGCCGCTCAACGCCGCGCTGGTGGCCGATCCAGCCTTCTCCGCATGGCTGGAAAAGCGCACGCCTGCGGGCCGCTGGGGCAAGGTTGAGGAACTGGTTGGCGCCTGCGTGTTCCTGTCTTCGGAAGCAGCCTCTTTCGTCAACGGCCACGTGCTGTTCGTTGACGGCGGCATCACGGCCTCGCTGTGATGAGCACCCGCATCATTCTCATGGGCGTTGCCGGTTGCGGGAAGTCGAGCGTGGGCGAGGCCATCAGCGCCCGCACTGGCATTGCCTACCGGGACGGTGACGACCTGCATCCGGCTGCCAATGTCGAGAAGATGCGCTCCGGCATTCCCCTGACCGACGAGGACCGCTGGCCCTGGCTCGATCAGGTGGGCCGGGAACTTGCGGACAAGGCACCGCTCATCATCGGCTGCTCGGCGCTGAAGCGGGTCTACCGCGACCGCATCCGGGCACTGGCAGGCGGGCCGGTGACCTTCGTGCATCTGGCCGGCTCGCGTGATCTCATCGCCGGGCGCATGGCGCAGCGCACGGGGCACTACATGCCCCTGTCGCTGCTCGACAGCCAGTTCGCGGCGCTGGAGCTGCCGCAGCCGGACGAAGGTGCGCTCACTGCCGATATCAGCCAGCCGCTCGATGCGCTTGTGGATGGCATCGTCAAGGGGCTGAATCTGGAGGAGATCAAGGCATGACTGGACATGTTGCGCTGATTGGCGCAGGCGCCATGGGCGGTGCCATTGGCGCCCGCCTCGTTGAAACCGGCACAGCGCTGAAGGTGTTCGATCTGGACACCGCCAAGGTGGATGTGCTCGTGGCCAAGGGCGCTGTGGCTGCTGCCAGTGCTGCGGAAGCTGCATCTGGCGCCAAGGCCGTAATCCTCAGCCTCAATGCTCCGCGCATCGTCCGTGCCGCCGTTTTCGGCGCTGGCGGCGTTGCGGAAGGGGCGGCATCGGGCACGCTGATCATCGACATGTCGTCGATCGATCCGGAAGCCACGCGCCAGCTTGCTGCGGATGCAGCTGAAAAGGGCCTGCGCTGGGTGGACAGCCCGCTGTCTGGCGGCATCCCGAAGGCGGCCATTGGCCAGCTTACCCTAATGCAGGGCGGGGCAGAGGCAGACGTGAAGGAAGCGCAGCAGGTGCTTTCCGGCGTTGCCAGCAACCAGACCCACATGGGGCCGGCGGGTGCAGGCCAGACCACGAAGCTGATCAACCAGGTGCTCTGCGGCCTTGGCTTCCTGGCCGTCGCCGAGGCAACCGCGCTGGCGGAAGCCGCCGGTGTGGAGGTGACCCGCATTCCGCAGGCGCTCAAGGGCGGGCGCGCCGACAGTGCCATCCTGCAGGAGTACATGCCCCGCTTTGCTGCGCGCGATTACCGCCGCACGGGGCGTATCGACAACATGGTGAAGGACCTCAACGGCGCGCAGGATCTCGCCCGCCTGACCCACACCGCCATGCCGCTGACCGCCATTTGCGCCGAGGTGCACCGCATGCTGACCGCAGCGGGCCTTGGCGGAGAAGATCAGGCCGCCTTGATGGAGTTCTTCAAGGGGCCCAACCAGGAGAACTTCGAATGATCACCCGTTATGCCCTGTTCGAGGGCAAGGTTCATGAAGGCCAGGACGCAGCCTTCCGTGAGGCCGTTCTGTCTGAAATCCTGCCGAAGTGGAAGGGTTTCCCGGGCGCGCTGGCGGTGCGTGTCACCTTCGCAGAAAGCCGCGACGAGGGCGCTCCGGAGTATCCGATGATCCTCGCCATCAGCTATCCGGATCTTGCCACGGTTGAAGCCGCTCTCGCCAGCCCGATCCGGGCCGAAGCGCGTGCCGCGACCGAGTCCGTGCTGGAGCGCTTCTTCACGGGCCGCATCCATCACCACATCACCACAGCACACGACCACGTTCTGGCTGGCTGATTGTCCAGCCGGAGCACCTTGCGGTAATACCGTAAGGTCAGATTAACCCCAGCTTCACGGCCTCCGATGCGCCAGACCCGCAAACCGCCCACGATGGCTGATGTCGCCCGCGTCGCGGGTGTGTCGCCCATGACCGTCAGCCGCGCCTTCAAGGACGGAAGTTCGGTCTCCGAGGCGACGCGCACGGCGATCCATCAGGCGGCCGAGGAGCTGGGGTATGTCTTCGACAGCACGGCCTCCAATCTGCGCTCGCAGCGCACAGGCTTCGTTGCCGTCAGCATTCCCTCGCTGAACAACGCCAACTTTGCCGAAACGGCCGGTGGCCTCTCCGACACGTTGAAGGAGCATGGCCTCCAGATCCTTTTGGGCTACACCAATTACGACATTCACGCCGAAGAGCAGCTGATCGAACAGCTTTTGCAGCGCAGGCCGGAGGCAATCGTGGTCACCGGCGGCAGACACACGCCGCGTGCCCGCAAGCTGCTGGAAAACGCTGCCATCCCCGTTGTTGAAACCTGGGATCTGCCGCCTGCGCCCATTGGCCATGTCGTCGGCTTTTCCAACGAAGCTGCGGTGCGGGCGATGGTCGATCACTTCGTAGCGCACGGCCTGCGCAGGATTGCCTTCATCGGCGGCGATGCCGACAGGGATACCCGCGGCACGGACCGCCGCAACGGCTTTATCGCTGCGATGAAGGCTCATGGTCTGGACACAGGCCGCCTGATCGCCGCCGGTGTGCCACCCATCTCCATGCGGGAGGGCGCCAATGCCATGGGCCGGCTGCTGGAAGAAATGCCGGACACGGAAGCCGTCATCTGCGTGTCTGACCTGTCTGCCTTCGGCGCTCTCACCGAATGCCAGCGCCGGGGCGTTCCGGTGCCGGAGCGCATGTCCATCGCTGGCTTCGGTGACTATGAGATCGCCGGTATCTCCGTTCCCTCGCTGACCACGATCAACCCGCATCCGCGCCAGATCGGCGAGCAGGCCGCCAGCATCATCATCGAGGCTCTCGGCGGCAAGACCCTCTCCCGGCAGACCATCGCCATTGCGCCCGTCCTGCAGATCCGCGGCAGCAGCGTGTGAGTTTCTGCGAGGTGGGCAGCCCCATCCTCAGTCATGCCATGGCTTGATCATGGCATCCATTCCCTTTGATCTCAGCGGTGTCTGCATGAGATTGGGCTGTATGACGGTGCGCGGTGTTTCGAGGCAGTGCGGTGCGGGTGGGGAACGGCGTGGATGCCATGGTCGAGCCATGGCATGATGAAACTTATTGATTTGTCTCGCTTATCCTCGCCGAAAACAAAAGGGCAGCCCGTTGCCGGACCGCCCTTCTGAACACTCATGCGCTGCGGATTACTTCTGCAGGGCGACGATGGCGTTGACGAGGGTGTCGCCATTCTCGGCAATGAAGTTATCCCACACCGGGCGGACGACTTCCTGGAAAGCAGCTGCGTCAACGTCGCTGTTGACCATCATGCCGGCGGAGGTCAGCTCGGCAATCATGCTGGCTTCCTTTTCCTGAGCCAGCTTGCGCTGCATGGCAACGGCTTCGGCAGCCACTTCGGTGATGACCTTCTGCTCGTCAGCGGTGAGGCTCTTGAACTTGTCGTTGTTCATGACGAGGGCAAGGTTGGAGTAGGCGTGCTGGGTCAGCGAAAGGTACTTCTGCACTTCGTAGAACTTGAAGGACAGAACGATGCCGATCGGATGATCCTGAGCATCCACAACACCGGTTTCCAGCGCGGTGTAGAGCTCGGCCACCGGCAGCTGCTGCGGGTTTGCGCTCAGCAGGGTGAACATGTCGTTCAGAGCCTTGGAGTTGTTGACGCGCATGCGCAGGCCCGCAAGGTCCGCCGGGGTCTTGATCGGGCCGCGGCTGTTGGTCATGTTGCGGTAGCCGTTTTCCGGGAAACCGAGAACCTTCATGCCCAGCGGCTCGAACTTGGCGGCAATGCCCTGGCCGATTTCGCCGTCCAGAACCTTGTAGGCGACTTCGCGGTTCGGGAACATGAAGGGCAGTTCGACCACACCGGCTTCCTTGACCAGGCCAGTGAAGTTGTTGAGGCCCGACATGGCAATGTCGATGATGCCCGAACGGGTGCCGTCGATCATGGCCGCATCATTGCCCAGCTGGCCCTGCGGGAAGATGTTGACCGTCACCGAACCGTTGGTGCGGGCCTCAACCTGCTCCTTGAAGAACACGGCAAGGTTCTGCTGCAGATCCGTTTCCGGTGCTGCATGTGCGAGCTTCAGCGCGGTCTGCGCCTGTGCGCTGACAGCAGCCAGGGTCAATGCAGTGGCAAGACCAAGAGCTTTCAGGACTTTCTTCATGCTGTACTCCTCCCAGAATGATGGCGTTGAGCCAAGGTACGTTTATCCGCCCATGAAACGGGCTGGAACGGTGATCAGCTCGGGCACCAGGATGAAGAGGCCGAGCAGAAGGGCGTAGGCGATCACGAAGGGCCAGACACCTTTGACGGCACGGCTCATCGGAACACGGCCAACGCCGCAGATGACGTTGAGAACTGTTCCGACCGGCGGCGTAATGAGACCGATGGAGCAGTTCATGATGAACATGAGCCCGAAATAGACGGGGTCGATCCCAGCCATTTTAATGACGGGCATGAACAGTGGCACGAGGATCAGCACTGTTGGTGAAAGATCCATGACCATACCCACAGCCAGCACGATCAGCATGATGACCAGCATCAGGAGGCGCGGGCTGTCGATCAGTGGCTGGAGCAGGGCGGCAAGCTGCTGCGGCAGCTGCGCGACGGTGATCAGCCATGCGGCGACCATGGCGGCGCCCACGAGGAACATGACCATCGCCGTGGACCGGCCGGCGCTGATCAGAACCTGCAGGAAGTCGCGGAATGTCAGCTCGCGGTAGATCAGCGTGGAGACGAGGATCGCATAAACCGCCGCAACCACCGCCGCTTCCGTCGCCGTGAAGGCGCCGGTGCGGATGCCGCCGATGATGATGACAGGCAGCAGCAGTGCCCAGATACCTTCCTTGAGGGCCTTCCAGCGATCCGCGCCAGAGGCTTTGGGCAGGACCTCCAGGTTTTCCCTGCGGATCATGAGGCTCCAGACGAGCACCAGCGTCAGGCCCATCATCAGCCCTGGCGCAATGCCGGCGAGGAAGAGCTTTGCAATGGAGATGTTGCCTGCAACGCCGATGAGGATGAGCGGCAGGGAGGGGGGGATGATCGGCGCAATGATCCCGCCAGCAGCCAGCAGGCCAAGGCTGCGCCCTTCCGGATAGTTTCCGTCGCGCATCATCGGATAAAGGATCGAGACGAGTGCGGCGGCGTCGGCCACGGCCGAGCCGGAAAGGCCAGCCAGCACGATGGACGTCATGATCGCTACATAGCCGAGCCCGCCCTTGCGGTGGCCGACGAGCGAGGAGGCGAGGCGAACGATACGCGCGGACAACCCGCCGCGCGACATCACTTCACCGGCGACCAGGAAGAAGGGGATGGCCAGCAGCGGGAAGTTGTCGACACCGTTGATGAGATTCTGCGCCAGAATATCGGTGCTGAGCAGATCCATCTGCAGCATCAGGGCCATGGAGGCAAGCAGCAGGGCAAACGCAACCGGCAGGCCGAGCAAAATCGCACCGATCAGGACGGCCAGAAAGAGAACGAGGGTCATTCCGCGCCATCCTCCGCAAGGACTTGCTTCACGCTGTCAGGGTTGATGATGCGGACCACTGCAATGGCGGCCATGAGCACCGAGGAAACAACACCGGACAGATAGAACAGCCCGGAGGGCAGGCCTGTGAGGGGCGAGATGTTGGCCATGTTCATGATGGTCTGCTTCATGCTGCCCCAGAACAGCAGCAGCACGGTGCCAAGGATCACGAGCCAGCAGGCACGGCGCAGGAGGCCGGTGTACTTCGGGAATGCGGCTTCAGCGAATTCGGCAAGCGCAAGATGCTCGCCCCGGCGCAGGGTGACGGCAGCACCGAGCATGACCACCCAGACGAACCACAGGCGCGACAATTCCACCGAAACGCGGATGCCGGACGAGAAACCGTAGCGCAGGACGACATTGGCAAAGACGATGGCGATCATCGCGGTCAGAAGTGCCGCCATGATGAGATCGATCGAGCGCCAGATGAGGCGGATTATGCTGTGCATCCGTCCTCCTCCCAGAAGTTGGAATGCTTCAAATTGCACGGGTTGTGCGTTTGGGTTATCGTTAACCCATCATGGATGATATCGATAACAAATTTGAGCGTCAAGCTCTTCCCGAAGAGCGTCCCGTGACCATTGCCGATCTGGCAGCGCGGGCGGGCGTCAGTCCCATGACCGTATCCAAGGCGCTCAGGGATACCGGGCGGCTGAGTGCAGAAACGCGTGCGCGCATCAAGCAACTGGCCGACGAACTGGGCTATGTGCCCAACTCGCTTGCGGGGGCGCTCAGTTCTCGCACCAGCAGGCTCGTGGCGGTTCTCATTCCCTCGATCAGTGACCATGTCTATGCTGAGGTTCTGGGCGGCATTCATGGCGTGCTGCGTCCAGAGGGGATGCAGACCTTCATCGGCGAAACCTTCTTCGATCCCGGGCTGGAAGAGAGCCTGCTGCGGACCATGCTGTCGCTGAAACCTGCGGGTTTGCTGGTGTCCGGCGGGATCCTGCGCACGGAAAAAGCGCGTGTGCTGCTGGAGCGGCGGCAGGTGCCGGCAGTGCAGATTTGGGATCAGCGCAATGACGGCCTTGATGCGGCCGTGGGGGTTGACCACGCCGGGGCCGGACGCATGGCGGCACGGCGGCTGCTGGATGCAGGCCTGAGGTGCCTGGCTTATGTAGGCTCGCAGCTGGATGCCGATCTATGCGCCCGCGAGCGTTTCAAGGGATTTGCGGCGGAGGTGTCTGCCGCCGGTGCGCGCCTGACTGTTCTGGATGGCGGCACTTTGCCGCGTCAGGTGGAGAGCGGCAACCTGCTGGTCCGGCAGCTGCTGGAAAGCGTGCCGGATGTCGAGGGGATACACTTTCTCAACGATGCGATGGCGGCAGGCGGCTTGCGTTATCTTTTCGAGGCAGGGATCGATGTGCCTGGGCAGGTGTCGGTCATTGGGTTCAATGGCACGTCGCATGCATTTTCCATCCGCACTCGTCTGACTACGCTTGACCTGCCGCGCCTGCAGCTTGGGCGCGATGCGGCCTGCTGCCTGCTCCAGCTCTGCCGGAAGAACTCTCCCGTTCCAGATCAGGAGATCGGATTGCAGATTGTAGAGGGCAACACGGCGCGTCCCTTGCTGCCGCAATGGGAAAAACACCGGGCTGTGGCAGATTCTGCTTCGTAACGCCCGGAAATAGCACGAAATTCCGTGGTCAACTGTTAGACTCGGCCTGACCGCAACTTCAGGGAGCAAGCGCGTGCAGGCCGGCCTGACCAAGACGCTAGACACCTACGAGGTGACCCGCACGGACATGCTGCCGGATGACATTCCCCGGTTGCATGAGTTATCGATTGGCGTCAACTGGCCGCACCGTCCGAAGGACTGGGAACTCGCGATTAGTCTTGGCCATGGCTATGTCGCCCGCGACGAGATCGGACGTGTGCTGGGCTCAGCCATGTGGTTTCCCATGGGACCAGAGCTTGCCACTGTTGGGATGGTCATCACGTCGCCGCGGCTGCAGGAGCATGGGGCTGGTGCCTGGCTGATGCGTCACGTTCTGGCCGAAACGGCACACCGTGGCAAGATGCTCAATGCCACCAAGGCGGCTTACAGGCTGTATCTGTCGCTCGGCTTCACTCCCCGTGCGACCGTCTATCAGCATCAGGGCATGGCCGGAGAAGTGCCTGATGGGCCCGGAACGGCGGTGCCGATGCTCCCTGTGCATGCTCCGGAGATCGTGGCGCTGGACGCCAGTGCCTATGGTGCGGACCGCTGTCAGGTGTTTGACCGGCTGTTTGAGCTGTCTGAGGGCACGGTTATCCTGCGCGAGGGCAAGGTGGCTGGTTTTGCTCTGAGCCGGGAGTTTGGCCGCGGACGTGTGATCGGGCCTGTCGTTGCAGAGACAGAAGAGGATGCGATCACCGTCATCCGTCCCCATTTGGTAGCCCATCCAGGCGTATTCCTGCGCATAGATACGAGCGCTGAAGACGGTCCCTTGCGCCGCTTCCTGCATGAGGCTGGCCTTAGCCTTTTCGACACGGTCACGACCATGACCCTGGGCAGCGTGCCTGATTGCGGCCCCGCCATCACCTTCGGTCTCGTCAATCACGCTTTAGGCTAAGCCGGATAGGGTGATGGAGGGGGGCGGCAGCGCCGGTTTGACCGCCCCTTTAGACCTCAGAAATCGGCAACCTTGCCCCAGGAACTCTCGCTGAAGCGGGAGGGGTGATAGGGCTTGGCATCGAGCACCGGCTCCTTGCCCATGACGATATCAGCGATCATTTCGCCTGCACCCGTGCCGATGCCGAAGCCGTGGCCGCTGAAGCCGGCGGCAAGCACGAAGCCGGGGATCTGCGTTTCTCCAATAGCCGGAACACCGTCCGGTGTGCTGTCGATATAGCCGGCCCAGGCGGCAGTTACCTGGCTTTCCTTGAGGGCCGGGATCAGTTCGCGGGCCCGGGCGAGCGTCTCGCGGATCTGAGATGGATCTGGCTTCGGGTCGAGGATGCGCATGCGCTCCATCGGTGTTTCCCGGTCGAGCCGCCAGCGTGACAGGCCCTCATGGCCGCTGCGCAGGCCCTCAAGGCCGCCGACGGCGAGGGATTTGTGCCGCTTCAGGAACATCGGAATGAAAGTGGTGCCGAATCGCAGCATCTGCGCGGTCGGATCCACGCGGGCGCGGCCGGAAATGGCGAGAGTATGGCCGCCTTTGCGGGCCGTCAGCGAAACGCGCGCCGTGTGCAATGCATCCGGAATGCCTTCAGCTTCGCTGACAGAGAGGATGGACGCTCGGACGGACGCCTGCGGAAAGCGGATGCCGAGCTGGCGGCAGAAACTGGAGGCCCAGGCGCCGCCTGCCATCACGGCCGTCTTTGTACGAATGGTGCCCCGTTCGGTGACTACACCGCTGACGCGTCCGCCAGAAAGCTCCAGTCCGCGCACGGCGCAGTTCTGCAACACGCGGCCGCCGTGGGCTTCAATGGCCTTTGCAATCAGCGGCACGGCACTGGACGGATCAGCGATGCCGTCGGTCGGGGAGAAGACGCCGCCCTTCCAGCTCTTGCCTGTCGCCCGTCCGCGCTCCGCGGCTTCTTCGGCGGTGAGCATGTGGGTGACGACGTTCTGAGTGCGGGCGAAATCGCGCCAGCGCGCCCAGCCCTCGATCTCGGCCTCGTTGTTGGACAGATACAGCAGGCCAGAGCGGCGGAAGCCGAGGCCCGGGCCGATCCCGGCCGCCAGCTCGTCCCACAGAGCGAGGCTGCGGGTTGCCATCGGAAGCTCGCGTGCATCGCGGTTCTGCTGGCGGCACCAGCCCCAGTTCCTGCTGGATTGCTCGGCACCAGCGCGGCCTTTTTCCACCAGCGCCACCTTCACACCGCGCCTTGCGAGGTAGTAGGCGGCGCATGTTCCCACAATGCCTGCGCCGATGACTACAACATCGGCCTCGGCAGGGATGTCTCCGGCGGTCTCGACTGTCAGCAGGGGTACGCGCATGTAAGGCTCCTTTGGCTTGCACCCTAGCGGCGGCTTGTCAGGCATGGCTACTGCAGTGATGCCCTGTTGCGGCATTTTCTGCTGAATCTGCAGTGATGCTAGCTGAGAGCGTTTCTGGGGCTGGAGAAAAGTTTTTATATTCAGGGGAATTTGGCTGATTGCCTATCCGGCATTTTCTGCTTACTCTCTGCGTATTGTAAGAGGGCATCATGAAGCTGGACCGGATCGATATCCGTATTTTGCACGAGCTGCAGAAAAATGGCCGCATCACCAATGTGGAGCTGGCGGAACTGGTTCACCTGTCACCCAGCCCTTGTCTTATGCGGGTCAAGAAGCTGCAGCAGGCAGGCTATATCACCGGCTATGCGGCGCAGATCGACCTTGCCAGGCTCGGTCCGACGCTCACCGTCTTCACCGAAATCACCTTGAAGAATCATCGCAAGATGGACTTCGACCGCTTCCAGCAGGCGGCAGAAAGGGTGGAGGAAATCATCGAATGCCACCTGATCTCGGGCGGCTATGATTACCTCTTGAAGTTCGTCACCGGGAGCATTGGCGATTACCAGGCGATCATGGAACGCATGATCGACATGGATATCGGCATCGACAAGTACTTCAGCTTCGTGGTGATGAAGTCGCCTTTCGTGAAATCCCACCTGCCGCTGAAGACGATTTTCCCAATGTGAGGGGGCGGCAGACAGCTGCTTATTCTTCTCTGCCGTCAGCCTGGACGCACTTGTGCGATCCGGGGCGGTGAGCCGAGGAGCCCGTTAAGTCAGAAAGTTAAAGCCGAGGCGTTTTGGCTCACCGGCCCCGGATCTCCGCTTCGTCGCGTCCGGGGTGACGATGGAATGGGGCATGCGGATGTCCCCGCCGGATTTGATCCGGCGAGAACTTGAGCTCCCAGAACCCAGCCTCTCAATATCCCGTGCTGGCAAAGTTCTCGGGCAGGCTGTCGAGCCAGCCGGTGTCGAGTTTCGGCACGGAAGAGAAGAGCAGCTTGGAATAGGGGTGCGTGGCCCCGGCCGGAAGCTGGTCGTTGGCCAGAAGCTCCACCATCTCGCCATGCTGCATCACCATCACCTGATCGCAGATCGACTGGACGGTGGAGAGGTCGTGGCTGATGAAGACGTAGGAGAGGCCCAGTTCCCGCTGCAATTCCTTCAGCAGTTCGATCACAGCCGCCGCGACGACAGTGTCGAGAGCTGAGGTGATTTCGTCGCACAGGATGATGTCGGGCTTGGCAGCAAGGGCTCTGGCGAAGTTGACGCGCTGTTTCTGGCCGCCGGAAAGCTCGCCTGGCATGCGGTGGCGCAAGGCGCGCGGCAGCTGCACCATGTCCAGCAACTCGTTAACGCGGGCCTCCTGCGCAGCGCCCTTCTGTCCGTGGTAGAAGTCCAGCGGCCGGCCAAGGATGTCGGCGACGGAGCGGGACGGGTTCAGCGCCGTGTCGGCAAGCTGGAAGACGATCTGCATGCGCCGCAGTTCTTCCTTGCTGCGCAATCTGGCTTTCGGATCCAGTTCTCTACCGTCGAGCTGCACATGGCCGCGCACGGGCGGCAGCAGACCGGCGATGACGCGCGCGAGGGTGGATTTGCCCGAGCCGCTTTCGCCGATGACGCCAAGATTATGCCCGCGCTCCAGCTTGCAGCTGACGTTCTTCAGCACGGTCTTGAAGGGCAGGCCGTTCGGCTCGATCGGGCCATAGCCGGCATAGACACCGCTGACCTCAAGAATTGGCCGCATGACCGGCATGTCCACCTCAGCCTCAGCAGGAGCTGCGAAGGGCACAGGCTGGAAGGCGGCCAGAAGCTCTTTCGTATAGGGATGAGTGGCAGCATGCAGGATCTGCTGCGTAGAGCCCTCTTCCTGGATCTCACCGCCCTTGAGCACGATGATCCGGTCGGCAATCTGCGCGACGACGGCAAGGTCATGGGAGACATAGACCCCGGCCATGCCACCCTTGCGCATGACGGATTTGAAGGCGCGCAGTACTTCGATCTGGGTGGTCACGTCCAGCGCGGTGGTAGGCTCATCGAAGATGACGAGCTGCGGGCCGCCAATGAGGGCCATGGCGGCGGCCAGGCGTTGCAGCTGGCCGCCGGAGACCTGATGCGGATAGCGCTCGCCGATGGTTTCCGGCTCCGGCAGAGCGAGCGCACGGAACAGTTCCACGGCCTTGGCGCGGGCTTCCGTCCGGCTCATCAGCTTGTGGATGCTGGCTACCTCGACGACCTGATCGATCAGCCGGTGCGACGGATTGAAGGCAGCGGCTGCACTTTGCGGCACATAGGCCACATCCGTGCCGCGCAGCTTCTGGCGCGAGGCCTCGCTCATGGTGACCAGGTCCTGCCCGCCGAGCAGAACTTTGCCGCCGCTGATCTTGCAGCCGGTGCGGGTGTACCCCATCAGCGTAAGGGCGATCGTGGTCTTTCCTGATCCGCTTTCGCCGATCAGCGCAACGATCTCGCCCGGGTTGATGGTCAGGCTGACGCCCTTGATGATCTCCACCCGGCGGCCAGAGTCCG
Organism: Pannonibacter anstelovis; assembly: GCF_036881715.1. Classification (NCBI taxonomy): domain Bacteria; kingdom Pseudomonadati; phylum Pseudomonadota; class Alphaproteobacteria; order Hyphomicrobiales; family Stappiaceae; genus Pannonibacter; species Pannonibacter anstelovis. Next base: position 171,640 of record NZ_JBAKBF010000004.1, on the reverse strand, counting down.
TGCGGGCTTCGACGTGCAGATCCAGGATTTCGGCAAGAGGTTTCGTCATCAGGCGCGGTCCCGGATCTTGACTGGCAGGTTGTCGATCAGAAGGTTGACGCTGATCGTCAGGCTGGCGATGGCAAGGCATGGCGCAATCACTGCGGGCGCACCGAAGGGCAGGCCGCCGATATTCTCCTTCACCAGTGAGCCCCAGTCCGCATTGGGCGGCTGCACGCCAAGGCCAAGGAACGAGAGGCCCGACAAGAGCAGAACGATGAAGACAAATCGCAGGCCAAGGTCAGCCAGCACCGGGCCGGTGATGTTGGGCAGGATTTCCTGAAAGATGAGATAGAGCGTCCGCTCGCCGCGCGCCCGAGCTACGGTAACGTAATCCATCGTGTTGCAGTTGACTGCCAGAGCCCGGGCAAAGCGGTAGGAACCTGGGGTGTAGATCACGGCCAGCAAGCCGATCAGCACCGGAATGGATGAGCCAATTGCCGCGACCATGACGAGGCCGAAGAGCTTGGACGGAATGGAGTTCAGTGCGTCCAGAACGCGGCTCAGCACAGTGTCGAACCAGCCGCCGGTGACGGCGGCCGTCATGCCCAGGACAACGCCGGAGAAACAGGCGATACAAACGGCGGCAAAGGAAATGCCGACAGTGTAGCGCGTGCCCAGCAGGATGCGGGAGAAGATGTCCCGGCCGAGATAGTCCGAGCCAAGCCACAGCTTTTCCGAGATGGGTCCGTAGAAATCGAAATCGACGATATCGCCGGGAGCGTAAGGGGCAATCGAGGGGCCAGCGATGGCCACGAGCGCCCAGAACAGAATAATCAGTCCAGCAACGATGCCGGTGGTGTTGATCCGGAATCCGAAGCGGGGCGAGGAAACGGGCATCTGGCTCATTTGCGCAGCCTCGGGTTGGAGAGAATGGCGATGATGTCGGCGATGGTGATCAGCAGCAGGAAGCCGAAGCAGAAGATCATGGCGCAGCTCTGGATGAGCGGCAGGTCGCGGGTGGCCACCGCATCCACCATCAGCTTGGCGATGCCCGGATAGTTGAAGATCGTCTCGACGATGATCACGCCGCCCAGCAGGTAGGACAGGGACAGGGCGACCGCATTGGCAATCGGGCCGATGGCATTGGGCAGGGCGTGGCGCAGAACCATGCGGCTGCGCGAGGCCCCCTTGAGAAGCGCCATTTCCACATAGGGCATTTTCAGGGATTCGATCACGGCGGCGCGGGTCATGCGGATCATCTGGGCCGAGATGACGCAGGTCAGCGTGATCACCGGCATGGCAAATACCTTCAGAAGCTGGCCAAGGCTGCTTACGTCATTGGCCAGCGACAGGGCAGGAAGCCAGCGCAGCCACACGGCAAAGACCAGCACGGAGAAGGTGGCGATCATGAATTCGGGAACGGAGATCACTGAAACCACGGTGGTCGTGACGGCCCGGTCATAGAATGAGCCCTTGTAGACAGCCATGGTGATACCGAGAAACAGGGCCAGGGGAACCGCGATGGCAGTTGTTACCGCTGCAAGGCGCAGCGTGTTGGCAAGGCGGCCGCCGATCATGTCGCCAATTGGCATGTTGTTGGCATAAGACATTCCAAAGTCGCCCTGGACCATGCCCAACAGCCACTGGCCATAACGGATGATGGCGGGAGAATCGAGATGCATGGCCTCGCGCAGGCCGGCGACGGCTTCGGGCGTGGCGGCCTGCCCCAGCAAGATTTCCACCACATCGCCCGGCAGCAGGAGGGTTGCGCCAAAGACTACGAAGGACACGATCAGCAGCGTGAGCAATGTCACGCCGAGCCGTCCAAGAACCAGGAAAGCGATTTGCCCCGACATTCAGGCAGCCTCTGCAGAAAAGGAAAGAGAGGACCGGAGGCGGCATGCGCCTCCGGTTCGATGCTGGCAGACTGTCAGGCTTCGAGCCAGACGTACTCTGCCATTGCATAGCCCATCTGGCCGCCCAGCGGGTTCGGCTCCAGACCCTTTACCTTGCTCTGCTTTGCATCCACGTTGGAGAGGTATGCCGGGATAACGGTGCCTGCTTCGTTGGCCACCATCACCTGCATATCACCGTAGATCGCCTTGCGTTTCTCGTTGTCCAGCTCGCCGCGGGCCTCGTTCAGCATGCGGTCGAACTTTTCAGACTTGTACTGGCTCTCGTTCCAGGGGGCGTTGGAGGCATAGAACAGCGAGAACAGGATGTCCGGCGTCGGACGCGGGTTGACGTTGCCGAAGTGGACCGGAGCCTTGAGCCAGTAGTTGGACCAATAGCCGTCGGACGGCACGCGCTGGATGTCGAAGTTCATGCCGATCTTGCTGCCTGCCTGCTGCAGGACGGTGGCCATTTCGACGGAGGCAGTGGCTGCATCGGAGGCAACGACCGGGATCGTCTGGCCCAGAAGACCTGCCTTCTCGAAGTGGTACTTGGCCTTTTCCGGATCATAGGACCGCGGCTTCAGGTCGGTATTGCGATAGGCGTTCATCGGCGGGATCGGCTGATCATTGGCGACCTCCGCAAGGCCGCGCATCACCGACATCTGGATCAGTTCGCGGTCGATCAGGTACTTTACGCCTTCGATGAGGTCGAACTTGCTGCCCGGCTCCATGTCCATGCGGAAGTTCAGGTTGGTGTAGTTGCCGGCTGTGGATTTCACCAGATCAACGCCGCTGGCGCTTTCGAGAAGACGCATGGACTGCGGTTTGATGGTTGCGCCTACATGAATGTCACCGGAAATGACGGCGCTGACGCGGGCCATTTCATCGGGAATGGCAAAATACTCAAAGCTGTCGACATTCGGGCCGCCCGGCTTGAAATAGTTCTCGTTGCGGCTCATCAGCGAGCGCACACCCGGCTCGAAGCTTTCCAGCTTGAAGGCGCCTGTGCCGATGCCCTTGCTGAAGTCGGTGGTGCCGTCCTGCACGATCATGAAGTGGTGCATGGCCAGGATGGTCGGAATGTCGGCGTTGGGGGCTTCCAGCGTGATCTCAACGGTCAGCGGGTCAACGGCCTTGATTTCCTGCATCTGCTTGGCGATGGCACTGACCTTCGAGCCGGTCTCCTTGTCGAGATGGCGCTTGAGCGAGAAGACCACGTCGGCAGAGGTGAGCGACTTGCCGTCATGGAAGGTGACGCCGGACTTCAGCTTCACGGTCCAGACCTTGGCGTCCGAACTTTCAATGCTGTCGGCCAGCTCCATGCTCAGCTTGCCGCCATCGCTGAGGAAGGTGAGGCGGTTATAGAGCGAGCAGCAGCGCACATAGTCGGTCGAGAGCGAGGCCTTGGCCGGGTCCAGCGTGTCCGAGGTGGACGAGGACCAGCCGGCGGCCTTGAAGTGGCCACCCTTCACCGGCGTGGCAGCGAGGGCAGAGGTGGCACGGGCAAACAGCGAGCCGCCAGCGGCAAGGCCGATGCCCCCTGCAAGGAACATGCGCATGATGTCGCGGCGGCTTGCGCCGCGGCGGATTGCGTCCTCGACCATCGCATCATCGTTGCGGGTCCAGTTGTTGATTTCGAATTTGCTCATCAGTGTTCCCCTTGTCGTAGATATGCCCGGCTTTTTGTTTTTATCGCTGCGTACCTGCCTGCCGGCTGTCAGGCGGCCCCGGCCTCCGCAGCCGCGGCAAGCCCGGCCATGGAGGTGAAGTGGTAATCCGGCTTCGTGAACTGCGCGGGCTCAATGGTGCCGCCGTATCCCGGCTGGGCATGCCTGCGCTCGATCCAGCAGTTGGTCATGCCAAGGCTGCGGGAGATGCCGATGTCGTGATATTGGCTCTGTGCCACATGCAGGATCGCGTTCTTGTCCGCGTCTTCCTGCTCCACAAAGCGGAAGACCTGCTGGAAGAAGGCGGGATCCGGCTTTTCCGTCCCCGTGTCATCGGTGGTAAAGGCCGCATGGAAGGGATGGCCGAGCTTTTCATTGAAGTGTTCGAAAGCCCACCGCTGCGCATTGGTCATGGCGATCAGGCGGTAGGTCTTCTTGAGCGCAGCCAGTGCCTCTACGCTATCGGCGAAGGGCTGCCAGTCTGCAACGGAGGCCTTCAACCTCTCGCCATGTGCCGGAGCGGGATCAAGCCCTAGCTTTGGGGCGATAACCGTGTAGACGCGGGCAAGGTCATCCGGAAAGCGCAGCGCGTCCGGCATGTAGCGGGCGGCGCGGTAGTGGGTGAGGGCTTCCTCGCCATCCAGGCTTACGCCCTGATCTGCCGCAATTTGCGACAGGGCGGATATTAGCCCGCCTTCAAAGTCGATGAGCGTTCCGACGACATCAAATGTCATGTAGCGGAACGCAGCGAGAGGCCGTGCCGTCATATAGAGCCCCGTATCTGCCGCAGAAGCTGCGGCGTTCTCTGGTTGGTATCCGGCATTTTCTGCCAGTTTTGTTGGCCCGGTCTGTTTTGCGGGCTTGGCTTGCGTTTTGTATGCACTACCTTGAGTTCTGCAGATCAGTTTGCGGGTCTTTCGCGCGGTATATGCTCCGAATCCAACCCAGCTTCGGCACAATATGCTGTTTTATGACACTTTGCCGCGTATGGAGCTTCAGTAGCCTCTGGTGCGATCAATGAGGCCGGGCACCGGTAATCCTGCCTGATGTGCACGGATACCCGCGATCACGTGCCTTGCGCCATCATCGGCCCGCGTCTGACAGGCGACATGCGGTGTCAGCACAATCTGCTGGTGCTGCCAGAAGGGATGCTCCGGCGGCAGCGGTTCCGGATCTGTCACGTCCAGCCAGGCGCTGGAAAGCTGACCGCTGGCGAGTGCCTCCAGCAGGGCATCGTGATCCAGCTGGCGGCCGCGCCCTGTATGTACCAGCGCCGCACCGCGCGGCAGCTGGGCGAAGAGCTTCGCATCCAGAAGACCCGCTGTCTCTGCCGTCAGTGGCAGCAGGCAGATGAGGATATCCGTGCGGGCGAGGAAAGCGGGAAGATCCGTGAAGGTCCCGGCGCCCGGAATATCCTGCGGGCTGCGGCTCCAGCCGGCCAGCGGAAAACCGAAGGGGGCAAGGGCTTCCAGCACTGCCTTGCCCAGCTGGCCAAGGCCCATGACGCCCACGCGCCGTTCCCGCGCCGGAACATTGCGTCCCGATTGCCAGAGGCTGGCAGTTTTCTGGCTGATATAGCGCGGCAGGTCCCGGTGCAGGCCAAGGACAGCGAGCGTCACATATTCCTTCATCTGCTCGGCAAGGCCTGGCTCCAGCATGCGCACCACGCCCACGTGCGGCGGCAGGGCGGCAAGGTTCAGCTGGTCGACACCTGCGCCCACCGAAAACAGCAGCTTGAGATTGGGGTAAAGGGTGCCAACATCCTGCGGTGCCGTCCATGCGACGAGATATTCCACCGCCGCCGGGTCGGGGGCTTCGTTGCGGTAGAAGGGCAGGGCGGGCAGTTCGGCGGCAAAATGCGCGGCGAATATCTCGCCGCGCCTTGCCTCTGAAGTATAGAGGACCGCCACCGGGTCAGGCCATCGCCGCGCGGACGTCCGGGTCCGCCAGTGTCTGGTCGAGGGTCAGCTTTGTGCGCGCGACGATCTGGGCAATCTCGTCTTCCGTGCAGCACAGCGGCGGGGCATAGCCGAGCACGCCCTGCGCAAAGGCGCGGATGACAAGACCGTTTTCCCAGGCCCGGTCGAAGATGCGGGTGGCAGGCTTGGCGGCCGCAGGAAGCGGCGTCTTCTTTGCCTTGTCGGTGACCAGTTCCACCGCCGCCAGCATGCCGCGCCCGCGCACCTGGCCCACAAGCGGGTGGTCTGCCAGCGAGGCAAGGCCCTGCTGCAGCAGGTTGCCCATCTTCACACCGTTGTCGAACAGGCCGTTCTCATAAAGATCCAGAACCGCCAGACCGACAGCCGCGCTGACCGGGTGGGCGGAATAGGTGAAGCCGTGGCCGATGGCAGCCGCGCCTGCGGCATCCGCCATCACCTGATACATGTGGTCCGACAGGAACACCGCGCCCATGGGCACATAGCCTGAGGTGAGGCCCTTGGCGGTGGTCATCATGTCCGGCACGATGCCTTCCTCAAGGCAGGCGAAAATCGGGCCGGTGCGGCCGAAACCGGTGATCACCTCGTCGGCGATGAACAGGATGCCCATGTCCTTGCAGGCGCCGCGCATGGCCTTGACCCAGCCCTCCGGCGGCACGATGACGCCGCCCGAGCCCTGGATTGGCTCCAGATAGAAGGCCGCGACCTTCTCTGCGCCGCCCAGTTCCGAAACCTTGGCCTTCAGGGCCGCCAGCGAGGCGGCAATGATCGCCTCCGCGCTATCCCCGGCCGGGTTGCGGTAGCTGTAGTGCGAGGGAATCTTGTGCTGCCAAGTGTAGGGCACGCCGAAACCGGCATGGAAGGCAGGCAGGGCCGTGAGGCCGGAGCCAACGGTGGTGGAGCCGTGGTAGCCCTGCTCGACGGAGATGAAATGCTCCTTCTGCGGCTGGCCCTTGGCCTGCCAGTAATAGCGCACGAAGCGGACCGTGGTGTCCACCGCATCCGAGCCGCCAAGCGTGAAATAGACATGGCTGAGATCGCCCGGTGCATGCTCGGCAAGACGCGAGGCAAGGCGGATCGCGGGTTCCGAGCCGAGGCCGAAATAGCCCGTGGCATAGGGCAGCTCGCGCAGCTGCTTCGTGGCGGCCTCGATGATGCTTTCATGCCCGTATCCGGCATTGACACACCACAGCCCGGCAAAGCCATCCAGTAGGGTGCGGCCGCTGGCGTCCGTCACGGTTGCGCCCTTGGCAGATTTCAGTACGCGCACGCCTGCGGCCTCGTGGCCACGCCAGCTGGCAACCGGATGGATGAGATGGGCACGGTCGAGTTCGACCAGCGAGTTGGCAAGCATGGGAATGTCCTTTCTGCTCCGGCCGGCCCTCAGGCCACCGGACTGTCCGTTCAGCCAAGCGCCTGCGCGGCGAGGGCGAATGTGTGAACCGGGCCGGAAGTTTCTGTGGGAGCACCGAGCCGCATGGCGATGCCGCCGCCTGCATGGGCCAGGCCATGCTCAGCGAGCCAGGGGGCAAGGCCTGTCTCCACGCCTGTGTCCACCCGCAGGAAGCGGCCTTCGCATTCCGTCAGGCAGCAGGACAGCAGCATGCGTGCCTGATCCGTGTCGCGGGCGATGACGGGGCCTGCCACCTCGCCGCGCCCGAAGGGGCGCAGGGCGGCATAGGCCGTGATCTGGCCATTCTCACGGATGGTGAAGATCTTGCCGAGCTGGAGCAGTGCGTTGATCAGCGCCATCCGGTCCATGCCGGTGGCAGCCTTGTCGAGCTGCGCCAGAACGGCTGCATCCCCAGGGTTTGCCAGATGCAGGCCATCAGTGCCTTCTGCGGCAAGGGCCGGAGCCTGTTCCGGAGCCTGTGCAATGCCCTGATGCTGGAAGATCTCGCCCACCGCACGGAAGCCGAGCTTCTCATAAAGGGGCAGACCATCCTTCGTTGCGACCAGCCGCCATTGCTTCGGCTCAAGCATGCTCATGACGCTGGTCATCATCTTGCGGCCCAGGCCGCGCCCGCGCATGCGCCCGTCTACGATGATCATGTTGATGGTCGCTGCGTCGCCGAAAGGTGTCGTCAGCGCGGTGGCGACCACTTCACCATTCTCGATAGCGACAGTGCCTTTCGACAGGCTGTGGAAGAGGCTCCAGTCCTCTGCACGGTGAGGCCACTTTTCGGCTTGCGACAGGCGCAGTGCCCCGGCGAGGTGTTCCGGTCCCATCGGCTGGATGGTCAGTGTGTCATCGGTCAGCATGTGAACCTGCGCTGGTAGATGTGTAATGAAGTGAGCCTATGCCCCGCACAGGCAAACTTACCGCCCTAGGCCTCCGTGCTGGCAGTATGTTCCGCTGTTCGCCGGGTGTTTCAAAGCATGATCTGCCGCGGCGGCGGAAGTAGGGGGGAGGCTGCCTGGGGCGCGGGAGGGCCTCTGCGCAATAAGGTGCCGTGGAACCCTCGTGATACGGCGGAATGTGCTTCCGGACGGCGTGAAAGCGGCGGGGGCTTTTTTGAAGGCTGTCTAGAATAGATCAGCAGGCAAGCAATGACCTGCCAGAGCCTTCTGCCTTCCGGTACTTGCAGCACGGGGATTTAAATGACCTTCCGCCCGAAATACGTGACCTTCGACTGCTACGGCACGCTGATCAACTTCGATATGGCCGGTGCCGCGCGCCGCATCTATGGCGAGATGCTGGACGAAGCGAAGATGGATGTCTTTATCCAGGACTTCTCCGCCTACCGGCTGGACGAGGTTCTTGGTGCCTGGAAGCCTTACATGGATGTGGTGCACAATGCGCTCAAGCGCACCTGCAAGCGCAACGGCATCACTTTCCGCGAAGAAGATGCACTGTGCATCTATAATGAGGTGCCGACCTGGGGGCCGCATCCCGACGTTCCGGAGGGGCTCGCAAAACTGGCGAAGGAGATCCCGCTTGTGATCCTCTCCAACGCCATGAACAGCCAGATCATGTCGAATGTGGAGAAGCTCGGTGCGCCCTTCCACAAGGTGATCACTGCCGAGCAAACCGGTAGCTACAAGCCGCAGATGAACGGCTTTGAGTACATGCTCGACGTCCTTGGCTGCGGCCCGGAAGACATCACTCACGTGTCGTCCTCATTCCGCTATGACCTGATGACAGCCTATGATCTGGGCATCAAGTCCAAGGTCTGGGTCAACCGCAAGCACGAGCCGGCCAATCCCTTCTATGAGTACACCGAAATCAAGGGTGTTTATGACCTGCCGGGCGTCTTCGGCATTTGAAAGCCGGTTGTGATCCGTACAAGCTCCAGGAGCTGACCCATGAAATTTGCTTCCTACTGGCAGGATACGGCGCCCGTGTTCACCGGCGGCGCCACAGCGGCACCTTCCGTGCTCTATGATGTTGCGGTGATCGGGGCCGGGTTCACTGGTCTTGGTGCGGCGCGGCGTCTGGCCATGGAAGGGCGCCGTGTTATCGTGCTGGAGGCGGCAACGGTCGGCTTCGGAGCCTCGGGGCGAAATGGCGGCCACCTCAACAACGGGGTGGCCCACAGCTTCACCGGCGCCATTTCCACCTATGGCGTCGAAACCGCCAAGGCCATGTACAAGGCCTTTGATGATGGCATCGAAACCATCGAGCGCATCGTTGGGGAAGAAGGCATCGACTGCAATTTCCGCCGCGCCGGCAAGCTGAAGCTAGCTTCCAAACCGCAGCATTATGAGGTGCTTGCCCGTAATTTTGAAGCGATCAACCGCACGGTTGATCCCGAAACGGCGATGCTGAGCAAAGCTGGGCTCGCGGGGGAAATAGGCTCGGACATCTTCCACGGCGGCATGCTGCAGAAGAAGAGTGCCATGATGCACATGGGCCGATTTGTCGTTGGCCTTGCGCATGCTGCCGCCCGGCATGGAGCGGAGATCCACGAGAACACGCCCGTCACCGGCCGCCGCCAGACGGCTGCCGGCCACGAACTGGAAACGCCGAAGGGCATTGTGCGGGCGGCAAAGGTGGTGCTGGCAACCGGTGCCTATACGCCCAGGACCTTCAGCTTCTTCCGCCGCCGCATCGTGCCCGTCGGCAGTTTCCTGCTCGCAACCCGGCCGCTGACGGATACGGAAGTGCAGTCGGTGATGCCGGGCAACCGCACCTGCGTCACCTCGCTGAACGTGGGCAACTACTTCCGCCTGGCGCCGGACAACCGCCTGATCTTCGGCGGCCGCGCCCGCTTTTCCGCCACCTCCAACCAGACCTCGGACGAAAAGAGCGGCCGCATCCTCAAGGACGCGCTCAAGGGCATCTTCCCGCAGCTCGGCGATATCGAGGTGGATTATTGCTGGGGCGGCCTCGTCGACATGACCAAGGACCGTTTCCCCCGCGCCGGCGAGGCTGATGGCGTGCATTTCGCCATGGGCTACTCCGGCCACGGCGCGCAGATCGCCACCCACATGGGCGAGATTGTCGCGGACCAGATCCTTGGCCGGGCCCGCACCAACCCTTGGTCCAGCCTCCCCTGGCCCGCCATCCCCGGCCACCTCGGTCAACCCTGGTTCCTGCCGCTCGTCGGGGCTTACTACAAGTTCAAGGACAAGATCGGGTGAAGGCCAGATCTGTGTCATGAAGCTGAAAAGGGCAGGCGCCGAGCCTGCCTTTTTTGTTGTGAGCGGCCTTCACGCTCGCGGCTCTCCATCTTTCTCCGTCATGCCATGGCTCGACCATGGCATCCACGCCGTTGCCTCGCGTGTCGGCGTGATTGTCCCGTAACCCTCTGTATTTTATTTCGTTTATTCCTGTTTGCGAGGTCAGGGAATGGTTGCCATGGTCGGGCCATGGCAAGACGAATGCGGAGGGGCGGGTCTGGTGGAGGCTGAACACAGGAGAGGGTTTGCGGCCTTCTCCTTCCTGAAAACCAAAGGAGCGGGCCGTTTGGCCCGCTCCGGTTTCCGTTAGAGCCCGCACATGTGGAAGGACTTGGTTTCGAGGTATTCCTCGATTCCGTCGCGGGCGCCTTCGCGGCCAAGGCCCGATTGCTTGACGCCGCCGAAGGGGGAGACGGCCATGGAGATGGCACCTGTGTTGAGGCCGACCATGCCCGATTCCAGTGCTTCGCCCACACGCCAGGCGCGGGCCATGTTGCGGGTGTAGAAATAGGCGGCAAGGCCGAAGGGGGTGTCGTTGGCGATCCGCACAGCCTCTTCCTCCGTCTCGAAGCGGAAGAGCGGGGCGACGGGGCCGAAGGTTTCCTCGCTGGACAGCTGCATGTCCGTGGTGCAGCCGGTCAGCACCACAGGAGCGGCGAACTGGCTGCCTTCCGGCGTTGCGGCTTTCGCGGCGATGCTGGCACCCTTGGCGACGGCGTCGGCCACGTGCCGCTCGATCTTTTCCACGGCGGCGCGGTTGATCATCGGACCGATGGCAACGCCCGCTTCAAGGCCTTCGCCCACCTTCATCGCAGCCACCCGTTCGGAGAGCTTTGCGGCAAAGGCATCGTAGATGCCCGACTGGACGAGGATGCGGTTGGAGCAGACGCAGGTCTGGCCGCCATTGCGGAACTTGGAGGCGATGGCGCCTTCCACGGCTGCATCCACATCTGCATCGTCAAAGACGAGGAAGGGTGCATTGCCGCCAAGTTCAAGGCTGAGGCGCTTCACCGTCGGGGCGCACTGGGCCATCAGCAGGGAGCCGACGCGGGTGGAGCCGGTGAAGGAGAGCTTGCGCACCACCGGGTTGGAGGTGAGCTCCGCGCCGATCTCCGCCGGCAGGCCGGTGACAATGTTGATGACACCCGCCGGAATGCCCGCGCGCTCGGCCAGAACGGCCAGCGCCAGCGCTGAATAGGGGGTGAAGTCGGAGGGCTTGATCACCACGGTGCAGCCAGCGGCGAGCGCCGGGCCGACCTTGCGTGTGATCATGGCATTAGGGAAGTTCCACGGGGTGATGATGGCCGAAACGCCCACCGGCTCTTTCAGGGCCAGGATCTTGCGGTCATTGGCGGGGGCCGGGATGATGCCGCCCTCGATGCGCCGCGCTTCCTCGGCGAACCACTTCACGAAGGAGGCGCCATAGGTGATTTCGCCCCTGGCCTCGCTAAGCGGCTTGCCCTGCTCCAGCGTCAGGATGAGCGCGAGGTCATCCGCATGCTCCTCCATCAGATCGAACCACCGCTCCAGCCTGGCGGCGCGCTCGCCATTGGGCACCTTGCGCCAGGAGCGGAAGGCGGTGTCCGCCGCTTCGATGGCCCGGCGGGTATCCTCTGCGGACATATCCGGCACGGTGCCGATGGCCTTGCCTGTGGCCGGGTTGGTGACTTCGACGGTCTTGCCCGTCGAGGCGTCACACCAGACGCCGCCGATCACGCTCTGCTGGCGGAACAGGTCTGCGTCCTTGAGGCCGGGCAGAATGTCTGAAATTGCAATCGTCATGGTCTTGTCCTCAATCCAATGCCGCCATTACGGCCTGGGTGATCTCATCCGTCTTGTTCTGCCCCGGCACGGTGCCAATGCCTTGCGCGGTGGCCTGTTCCATGGCGGTCATGATGCGGGCAGCCGCTTCTGCCTCGCCCAGATGCTCCAGCATCATGGCGGCTGACCAGATGGCGGCCAGCGGGTTGGCGATGCCCAGATGCGCGATATCAGGGGCAGACCCATGCACCGGCTCGAACATGGACGGGGCGGAACGGTCCGGGTTGATGTTGGCCGAAGCGGCAAAGCCGAGACCGCCCTGAATGGCCGCGCCCAGATCGGTGAGAATGTCGCCGAAGAGGTTGGAGGCGACCACCACGTCGAGGCTTTCGGGCGCCATCACCATGCGGGCGGCGATGGCATCGATATGGTAGTGGCTGACCGCAACGTCCGGATATTCGGCGGCCAGTTCCTTCGTTACCTCATCCCAGAACACCATGGAATATTTCTGCGCGTTGGACTTGGTGACCGAGGCAAGGCGCTTGCTGCGCTTGCGGGCCTGCTCGAAGCCGAAGCGCAGGATGCGCTCGACGCCTGCACGGGTGAATACGGCGGTTTCAACGGCCACTTCATTGGCCGTGCCCTGATGCACGCGCCCGCCGGCGCCGGAATATTCGCCCTCGGTGTTCTCGCGGATGCACAGGATGTCGAAGCCGCCCTTGCGCAGCGGGCCTTCGACGCCTGCCAGCAGGCGGTGCGGGCGGATGTTGGCATATTGCACGAAGGCCTTGCGGATCGGCAGCAGCAGGCCGTGGAGCGACACCGAATCCGGCACCTTCTGCGGCCAGCCGACTGCGCCCAGATAGATGGCGTCAAAGCCGCGCAGGGTCTCGATGCCGTCTTCCGGCATCATCCGGCCCGTCTGCAGATAATAATCGCAGGACCAGGGGAAGGTGACGGTTTCCAGCTTGCCGGGCAGGGCCTTGGCCGCAACGGCGAGTGCGGCTTCCGTAACCGGAATGCCGATGCCGTCGCCGGGGATGAGTGCAATGCGATAGGGGGCCATGTGTTCTCTCACAGGTCGATGAGCACGCTCTTGGAGCGGCGGTTGGCGTGGTAGGCGTCGCGGCCCAGATCCTTGCCGATGCCGGAGGACTTGTAGCCTCCCGTCGGCAGGATGGAAACGCGCGACCGGCCATAGCGGTTGATCCAGATGGTGCCGGCCTCGATGTGCCTGGTGCTTTTCAGAGCCCGCGAAACATCGCGGGTATAGACCCCGGCTGCAAGGCCATAGGTGGAGTGAAAGGACAGGGACACTGCAAGGCTCCGGTAAATCTGGAGCGATCCTAGGCTTCAGGCGGCACAACCATGCGCCATATGTTTGCAGCGCGCGGCCGATTGCGCTGTTCGGGAGCCCTTCGGCGCAATTCTGTGCGGCGGGGGATGGAGGTGGTAGGGTCCTTGGGCAGATTGGAGGCCTGCTCCCGGCAGGATATCCTGCTGTGGCATGTCTCTTCGGCAGGAACTGCGCGGCAAAGCGCGGATGATGGCGGGCAGGGAATTCACGGAATGACTGGAGACTTGGGAATGGCGCATTCGGCGGAGGCACTGCTGGCGGATCTGGTTGGCTTCAACGTGCTGCCCGGGGCGGCCAATGGCACGATTGCGGATTATGTGCGCAACTATCTGGCGGGCCATGGCGTGGATTGTGCCGTGCTGCCGGGGCCGGAAGGCGACCGGGTGAACCTCTTTGCCACGATCGGGCCGAAGGATGTGCCGGGCTATGTGCTCTCCGGCCATATGGATGTGGTGCCGGTGGAAGGGCAGGTGTGGACGTCTGATCCCTTCCGCCTGACGGACCAGGCCGGGCGGCTGACCGGGCGCGGGGCGACCGACATGAAGGGTTTTCTCGCCTGCGTGCTGGCGGCGGTGCCTCTGTTCAAGGCCGCAAACCTGAAGCGTCCGGTGCATATCGCCTTTTCCTATGACGAGGAAATCGGCTGCCGGGGCGTGCCGCACATGATTGCGAGGCTGCCGGAGCTATGCGCCCTGCCGGCAGGCTGCATCGTCGGCGAGCCCTCGGACATGCGCCCCGTGCTCTCCCACAAGGGCAAGCAGGCGGTGGAAATCACCTTGACCGGCAAGGCGGCGCACAGCTCCCAGCCGGCGCTTGGCGAGAATGCGCTTTATCCGGCAGCCGAACTGCTGCTGTTTATCCGCGACCTCTCGGCAAAAATGGAGATGGAAGGGCCTTTTGATGCCCGCTTTTCGCCGCCTTCCTCAACGGTGGTGGCGGGGATCGTGTCGGGCGGCAGTGCCGTCAACATCATCCCGGATCTCTGCCGCCTGGCTTTCGAGGTGCGCTCCGTGCCCGGAGCCGCGCCGCAGGATGTGAGTGCAAAGGTGCTGGCAAAGCTTGATGCGCTGATCGCGGCGGCACAGGCGGAGGGGCGCGCACTGTCGGCAAGCTGGCAGGAACTCGCCAGCTATCCCGCGCTGGCACCCACGCCGGATGCGGGCTTCATCGCGCTGATGGAGCAGCTTTCGGGCGGTGAGGCGATCCAGTCGGTGAGCTATGGCACAGAGGCGGGACTGTTTCAGGCTGCAGGCGTGCCTTCAATCATCTGCGGCCCCGGCTCCATCACCCGCGCCCACCGGCCCGATGAATATATTCTGCGCGAGGAACTTGCAGCCTGCATGGCCATGCTGGAACGGCTGGCGGGAGACCTAGCGGGGTAAGGGGGGCAGTTGGAAGCCCTGCCTCAGGGCGCAAGTTTGAAGGCGCAGCGCCCCCACTCGCGCCGTCCCGGCACAAGGCCGGGACGGCGCGAGTGGCTGGTGTTTGCGTGTATAGAACGGCTCAGTAGCAAACCACGTAGATCTTGCGCACGGTCTCGATGGTGCGCCAGGTGCCGGTGAAGCCGGGCTTCATGACGAAGCTGTCGCCGGCACGGTAGGTGATGGGCTCCTTGCCGTTTTCGGTGATTTCGACGACGCCTTCAAGGATGTGGCAGAATTCGAAGGTTTCGCCCTTGATCGAATGGGTGAGGCCGGGAGTGGCCTGCCAGATGCCGGACTTGATCTTGCCATCGCGCGACTCGTCCATGGCCCAGGTGGAGAATTCCGGATTGCCGGAAATCAGCCGCTCGGGGGCGGGCAGGGCGTGGGTGGGCTCGAAGGTGGGGTTGTGGTCGATAGTCTTGATGAGGCTCATGACAGGCTCCTGAGAGGGGGAAGGATCGGCGCCATTAGAGCCCTCCGCCGCACGCGGGTGCTGCCGTCCGCTGCCGCACGGCAGGAAATTCTGCCGTATTACCCCCTGTTCACCCAAGATCCTGCGGCGGCGGGGATCAGTCTTGCAGGGCTTGCCGCGCCGCTTCGCGCCCGGCGATCCAGCCGAAGGCGATGGCCGTGAGAAGGCCGTTGCCGGACAGATAGCCCGAGACTTCAGGCCCGGAAACGCCGCAGGCCGCGCCGCCGCCGGCAAAGAGGTTCGGCAGCGCTGTGCCATCGGGGCGCAGCACGCGGGCGTCCCCGCCGATGACGAGGCCGCCCTGGGTGTGGAACAGGGCGCCGGTCACTTTCACCGCATGATAGGGAGGGGTGAGGGCAGGCTTGGCGGTGAAGTCGCGGCCAAATTCATCAGTCATGCCCGCCCAGCCTGCCGCCAGACGGGCGGCTTGCGCCAATGTTTCCGCCAGCTGCGTTTCCGGCAGGCCGATGGCGGCGGCCAGGCTGGCAACATCGGGGGCAGAGCGGATGGCCTTGGCGGCCACGGCTTCGCAGTAGTCGGGAAAGCCAAGGGCGAACTGGTGGATACGCTCGTCGTAGATGTTCCAGGCAACGCCTTGCGGCTGGGCCAGAACATGCACCGCCTGTTCGGAATAGCCCTCGTTCTCGTTGGAGAAGCGGCGGCCTTCCAGATTGACCTGAAACCCGCCTTCCATCATCAGCGCCCAGGAAATCAGGATGCCGTGTGGATGGGCGAGGGAGCCGTGGCCCTGATAGGCGCCAAGATGGGCAAGCTGCGCGCCCAGTTGCTCACCCCAGGCGATGGCATCGCCCGTGTTGCCCTCGTGTCCATAGTAAAGCCCGCCCGCCATCTCCGGAATGTGCCGTGCGATGGCCTCGCGGCTGCCGCCATAGCCGTTGCAGGCCAGCACGATGGACTTTGCGGCGATGATCTCTTCTGCGCCGTCCGGGCGCTGGATGGCGGCGGCGAGGATGCGGCCGTCCGTTCCGGCATAAAGCGTGCTGCACCACGCTTCCGTGACAAGCGGAATGTCCCGCGCTTGCGTGGCAGACAGGAGCCCGGCGATGAGGGCGGCGCCTGTCTTTTCCTTCACCGCATGCATCCGGTGGCGGCTGTGGCCGGGATAGAGGAAGCCCTCCAGCACGATCCACTCGATGCCCGCATGCTTGCCCAGCCACTCCACCGCAGGACCGATGTTCTGGCTGGCGAGGCTTGCCAGATGCGGCAGGGCGCGGTGCTTCGTCTTGGCCTGAATATCGGCCTCGAACCGCTCCGGCGTGTCATCGCTGACGCCGATGGCCTGCTGGTAGCTGGTGGCGGGCGCAGGAACAAAGCCGGAGGACATGGACGTGGAGCCGGAGGGCGAGGCATCCCGCTCCACCACGATCACCTCGGCCCCCGTATCGGCGGCATGAAGCGCAGCGGTGAGGCCGCAGGCACCTGCGCCAATGATCAGCACGCCGGTTTCGATGTCGATCCGGGGCGGTTCTCCAAAGACGGTCTTCGGGGTGCCTGCGTTTTTCATGGCCTTGCTCTCAGAGGGCGTTGACGAGGGCGGTGGCCTCGGCGGTGGTCATCACCTTCGAGATGGTCGAGATGTCGCCCATCGCCTGTGCGTGGGTGGCCGGGGAGAAGGCGGCGCAACCGTCGGACAGGGCAATGGTGCGGAAGTCCCGCACATGCGCGTCCCGCAAGGTGGAGGCGACGCCGCCATTGGTGACGATGCCGCAGACCATCAGCGTGTCGATGCCCGCCTTCTTCAGCACCCATTCAAGGCGCGTCATGTAGAAGGCCGAATAGGCGATCTTCTCCACCGTCAGATCCGCAGGCTGCAGCAGGTCCACAAGCTGGTGGCCCCATGCGCCGGGGCAGAAGTCACCCTTGGCAAGAAAGGGCCGCAGTGACTTCAGATGCGGCGAGATGAAAGGCTCACCTCCCTTGCCGGGCACCAGCGTGAACTGGGTGGAGATGATCCAGCCGCCCCTCTTCCGCAGTGCCTCTGCCAGAGGCAGAATGCGCTGCGGCAGGGCGGCGATGTCCGGGCTGGTCTGCCCGGCACGGCCATAGGCGCCATTCGGATCAAGGAAGTCGTTCTGCAGATCGACGATCAGCAGGCCGGTGCGGGCGGGGTTAAGGGTGTCCAGCTCCATCGCTCACGCCTCCGGACGGATGATCAGGTTGCCGAAGGCATCAACGGTTCCGGCAAGGCCGGGGTCCACGAAGATCGTCGTGTCCGGCTGTTCCAGAATGGCAGGGCCTTCGATGCGGGCACCGGTCATCAGTTGCAGGCGCTCATAGATGCCTGCCTCATGCCAGGTGCCGTCCGCGTAGACGCGGCGGGTGCCGGTCCTGCATTCGGCAGCAGACTTTCCATCCACGGGGGCGAAGAGGCGCATGTCCAGCCCCGGACGGCGGCCGATGACGGCGATGCGGTAGTTCATCACGCGCATGGGGATGCCATCGAGCAGACGGCCGAACTGGGCCTTGTAGGCGGCCTCGAATGCGTCGCGGATGGCCTCGCGCGTCAGGCCGTCTGCCGGAATGGTCAGCGGCACATTCACCGTGTGGGTCTGGCCGAGATAGAGCATGTCCAGCTCGAACACCCGGTCAACGGCGGCAAAGGCGACACCGGCGGTGGCCAGCAGCTCTTCCGTTTCCGCCGCAGCGGCCAGCATGTCGGCGCCAAGCTGACCTGCGTCGATCGTGTCCAGCACCCGGTTGACGGTCTGCACCCGGTCATGCCGCATGTCGGCGACGACGCAGCCAAGCGCCGAGGTGACGCCGGGAAAGCGCGGGACGAGGGCGGAGCCGAGGCCCACATCCTTGATCAGTGCGCCCGTGTGCAGCGAGCCGCCGCCACCGAAGGGCATGGCGGCGAACTGGGCCGGATCGTGCCCTTTCTCGATGGAGACGAGGCGGATGGCGCCGGCCATCTTGGCATTGGCAAGCCGCAGGATTGCTTCGGCTGCATCCTCGATGGAGAGGCCGAGCGGCTCGGCGATATGGCTGCGGATTGCCTCGCGCGAGGCGTTGATGTCGAGCTTCGACAGCTTGCCGCCGATGGGCCGGTCCGGGTTGATGCGGCCCAGCACGAGGTTTGCGTCGGTTACTGTCGGGCGGGTGTTGCCGAGGCCGTAGCACACCGGGCCGGGGTCGGAACCTGCCGATTCCGGACCGACCTGAAGCAGGCCGCTCTTGTCCACTCCAGCGATGGAGCCGCCGCCTGCGCCGATGGTGGTGATCTCGATCATCGGCGTGCGCACGACCATGCCGAAGTCGATGGCCGTCTGTGCAGCCAGCGCTGCCTTGCCGTCTGCGACCAGGGACACGTCAAAGGAGGTGCCGCCCATGTCGCAGGTGATGATGTTGGGGAAGCCCGCTGCTTCCGCGATGGCTGTTGCCGCGATCACCCCGGCTGCGGGGCCGGAGAGGGCGGTGCGCACCGGGTACTTCTTCGCCGTGCCGATGGACATGACCCCGCCATTCGACTGGACGATGAGAATGTCGCCGGTGAAGCCCTGCGCCTTCAGGCCCGTTTCCAGACGGTCCAGATAGGAGGCAACGGCGGGTTGGAGATAGGCGTTGAGCGTTGCCGTTGACAGGCGCTCGAACTCGCGGATCTCGGGCAGGATCTCCGTTGCAGCGGTGACGTAGGAGTTGGGCCAGACGGAACGCACGGCCTCGACGGCGCGGCGCTCGTTGTCATTGTTGGCGTAGCCGTTGATGAAAAAGACGCAGACCGCATCGCAGCCGCTTTCGGCGAGGGCTTTCGCCTGGGCGCGGACTTCTTCCTCATCCACCACCTGCAGCACCGAACCATCGGCGAGCACGCGCTCCTGCACCTCCACCCGGTCCGGACGCTCTACCACGGGGGTGAAGGCGCCCTTCAGGCCCCAGGTCGTGGGCCGGTCGCGGCGGCGCATTTCCAGCACGTCGCGGAAGCCTTCCGTGGTGATGATGCCGGTGCGGGCGCCCTTGCGCTCCAGCAGGGCGTTGGTGCCCACGGTCGTGCCGTGCACCACTGTGCTGATGTCGCCGAAATCTGCCACGCGGGAGGCGATGCCCTCAATGAAGCCCTTCGACTGATCGCCCCGGGTGGAGGGCACCTTTGCGGTGACGATGGTGCCATTGGCCTCATCGAGCACAAAGACATCGGTGAAGGTGCCGCCGACATCGACGCCGATCACATAAGCCGGTTTGTTCATTCTGCAGCCTCCTGACGGCGCAAGTCATTGGTGCGGGTCATGTCAACGGAGCCATCGGCGTTGAGCCTGACGCCATAGGCCGCCTCGGCAGCTTCCGGCGTGACATAGCCAAGGCGCACGTCACGGGCGACGGCCTGCGGATCACGCAGGCGCGGGTCGCCATAGCCGCCGCCACCGGGTGTCTCCAGCCGCAGCTTCTGGCCGCGCTCGATGTGGATGCCGAGCATCTTGGAGACCATCGGCGGGCTGTGCTCGCCATCGGCCTGCTCGTAGGTGAAACGGTTGGTAAGGGCAGATCCGCCGCCAGCAATGCCGGGAGGGGCATATTTGCCGCGCTCGCCGAAGAGGAACACATCTGCCTGCTGCTCCAGCAGCTCGATCTCGTAAACAGCGCCAAGGCCGCCGCGAGTCTGGCCGGGGCCGCCGCTGTCCTGCCGGAGGCTCCATTGGGTGAAGCGGACGGGGTAGGCGCTTTCCAGAATTTCCAGCGGCGGAATGGTCGCCGTCGAAATCGGGGCGTTGCCGTGGTTCAGGCCATCACCGCCTGCATGGGCGCCGTGGCCGCCGCCGAAGAAGGAGAACATGACCCAGCGCTTGCCATCCTGCCGGTGCCCGGCCAGTGACAGCGCGTTGATGGTGCCATAGGCGCAGGCCATCGCCGGCTCCGGCGCAATCTTCGCCACAGCCTGAAACACCACGTCGATGAGACGCAGGATCGTTTCGGTGTAACCGCCGACCGGCTTGGGCGCCTTGACGGAGAGCAGGCTGTCCTCGGGGATGATGAAATCCACCGGCTCCAGCACGCCCGCATTGGCCGGGACATCGCCGAAGATGTGCTTCAGCGCCACATAGCAAGCGGCAATTGCTGTTGCGCGGGAGATGTTGACCGGGCCGAGGCAGGCGGGGGAGGAGCGGGAGAAATCCATGACCATCCGCCCCTCGCGGATCGTCAGATCCAGAGCGATCTTCAGCGGCTCGTCGCGGATGCCGTCATTGTCGAGGAAATCCTCCGCTGAAACGGTGCCCTCGGGCAGCTCGCGGATCTGCGCCCGCATCATCTCTGCGGCGCGGGCCTTCAACTCACCCAGACACTGGGCGACGGTGCCGGAGCCATATTCGTCCAGCAGGCTGGCAACGCGCTTGCGGCCAAGGTCCAGCGCGTTGATCTGGCCGTTGAGGTCGCCGTAAAGCGACAGGGGCAAACGGGAATTGGCGGAGAGAATGTCCACCACGTCCTGCCGGAACTCGCCCTTGTCGAACAGCTTCACCGGCGGGATCAGCATGCCTTCCTGGAAGCACTCGGTGGCGGCCGGGTTGTAGTTGCCCGGAACATTGCCGCCCACATCATGCCAGTGGCCGACAGAGGCGAGGAAACAGAACACCTTGCCATCCCGGAACACCGGCGTGACGAGCCGGAAGTCGGACAGGTGGGTGCCACCGGCGTAAGGATCGTTGAAGATCCACACATCGCCCCCATGGTGCCCGCCCTGTGCGGCGGCCTTGTCGATGACGGCCTTGACCGCAAAGGCCATGACGCCGACGAAAATCGGCAGGCCTGACTTGCCCTGCACAAGGGTTTCGCCGGTTACTGCATCATAGATGCCGTGTGAGGCATCATGTGCTTCGGCGATGATCGGGTTGAAGGCGGAGCGGAACAGGGTCGCGTCCATTTCGTCGGCGATCTGTTCCAGCCGGCCCTTGAGGATGGCCAGCGTGACGGCATCGATACTCATTCAGGCACTTCCTTCGTCATAACGGCTGCCGGCGGCCAGCATCTGCGGTGTCCCGATCACGCCGTTGATCCCGGCAAGGTCGAGCATGCGGTTGCGGAAGGCTTCATTGGAGCCATTGGCGATGAGATTGGCGTAATAGTCGCGGGCGGTGGCTGCGATGGCGCGGACAATGCCGCCCGGGAAAATGACGAAGCTGAAGCCCAGCTCCTCCAGACCGGCGGCATCGACGATGGGCGTCTTGCCGCCTTCCACCATGTTGGCCATCAGCGGCACGCGCCCGGCAAAGCGGCGGACGATCTCCTGCATCTGGGCAAGCGACTGCGGCGCCTCGATGAACAGCATGTCCGCTCCTGCATCCACATAGGCTTCGGCCCGGTCCATGGCGGCATCGAAGCCCTCCACGGCGATGGCATCGGTGCGGCCAATGATGAGGGTTTCGCTGCTGGCGCGGGCATCGCAGGCGGCGCGGATCTTGCCCGCCATCTCGCGGGTGGAAATCAGCGTCTTGCCATCCAGATGGCCGCAGCGTTTGGGCATGGTCTGGTCTTCAAGCTGAAGCCCGTTGGCGCCCATGCGCTCGAAACAGCGCACCGTGCGCTGCACGTTCAGCGCATTGCCGAAGCCGTTGTCCGCATCCACAATGATCGGCAGGGTGATACGGTCACGCACGGCGGCGATGGTTTCAGCCACTTCCGTCATGGAGACGAGCCCGATATCCGGCCGCCCGAGGCGGGTGTAGGCAATCGACGCGCCCGAGAGATAGACGGCCTTCGCCCCGGCCTGTTCGGCCATAAGCCCCGTGAGCGGATCGTAGATGCCGGGGGCGAGCAGGATCTGCTTCTGCCCCAGTCTTTGCTTCAGGTGCATCATCCCTGCTCCTTGCCGCGCTGGTTCGCGAATCTTTTCTTGAGGTGAGGCACCAGCCCGCCATCGGCGAGCAGGGCCTTGAGGTTTTCCGGAAGCGGGTTGAGCTGCACCACCGGCCCGCTTTCGAGCCGCAGTGCATCCGCCTCCATGTCGAGAATTGCCCTTGCGCCGTCCGTCACGGGGCCAAGGTCACTGGCCGTCAGCACCGGAAGGCCGAGGTTGATGGCGTTGCGGTAGAAGATCCCGGCAAAGGACCGGGCGATAACGGCAGCAAGGCCCAGATGCTTCAGCGCCTCAGCCGCCTGTTCGCGGGAAGAGCCCATGCCGAAGTTCTTGCCCGCCACCAGAATGTCGCCGGGGCGCACGCTGGCGGCAAAGCCGGGCAGCACGCCTTCAAGGCAATGGGCTGCCAGTTCGCCGATGCCGCCCTTCATGTACTGGCCGGGGGCGAGCTGGTCGGTGTCGATATCATCCCCGGCGAGGAAGATACGCGCTGCCGCAGTGGCGTTCCTGTCTGGCGTGCTCATGCGCAGGCCTCCCCATTGGCGGTCAGAAACTCGCGCGGGTCGGTGATGTGTCCGGTGATGGCAGCCGCGGCGACCGTGAAGGGCGAGCCGAGCCAGACCCTGGAACTGGCCGCGCCCATGCGGCCCTTGAAGTTGCGCGCCGTGGAGGAGATGCAGGTCACGTCCTCGCCCAGCCGGTGCGTGCCATAGCCCGCGCAGATGCCGCAGGCGTTGGGCAGCAGCTTGGCGCCCGCTTCCTCCAGCGCGCCAAGAATGCCCTCACGCGCGGCCCTTTCCTGATCGCGGCGGGAGGAGGGGGCCAGCAGCAGCTCGACGCCGGGGGCGACCTTGCGGCCCTTCAGCACGCGGGCGGCGTTCTTCATATCCTCGTATTTCGCACCGGTGCAGGCCCCGAGATAGGCCACCTGCACCGCCGTTCCGGCGGCGTCGCCCACCGGTCCGGAGTTCGCGGGCGAATGCGGGGCAGCCACCTGCGGCGCGAGAGCGGCGGCATCGAAGACGTGATGCTCCAGCAATGGCGCGCCTTCACCGGTGCGCAGGCGCTGCCAGTCCGTTGCGGTAAGGTCTGCGCCGCCTGCGGCCAGATAGGCCACGGTTGTCTCGTCCGGGGCGATGAGGCCGGTCTGGCCGCCCAGTTCCGCTGCCATGTTGGAGAGGGTCATCCGCTCCTGCATGGACAGGGCGCGGATGGCCTCTCCGGTGTATTCCACCGCCTGATATTTGCCGCCATCCATGCCAAGGCGGCCGCAAAGGGCGAGCATGATGTCCTTGGCCGTTACCCCGTCACCAAGGCGGCCCTGCCATTCGATGAGGATGGTCTGCGGCACCTGCAGCCAGATTTCGCCCGTGGCCAGCACCCCGGCCATTTCCGTGGCGCCAACACCGAACATGTAGGCCCCGAAGGCGCCGCCCGTCGGGGAATGGCTGTCACCGCCCACGGCCAGCATGCCCGGCTTCAGATGCCCGCGTTCGGGCAGGATGACGTGGCAGATGCCTTCCCCGTCATGGAAGGCCACGCCGGTTTCCCGTGCGAAGGCGCGGGTGAGTTCGAGGATCTTTGCCCCTTCCTCCGTGTCGCCGGGGACGAAATGGTCCGAGATCAGCACCACGCGGGAGGGATCGAACAGGCCGGTGCCCAGCTCCTTCAGGATCGGCGCCACCCGGCGCGGGCCGCCGCTGTCGTGGATCATGGCGAGATCCACCTTCGCGGTGACGATGCTGCCCGGCTCCACCGTCTCCTGTGCGCAGGCGCGGGCGATGATCTTCTGTGCCAGCGTCGTCTGCATCACGAGAGCCCCAGGTAGGAGCGCTTCAGCTCCGGATTGTCCATGAGTTCAGCTGCCGGGCCGGAGAGGGTGATCTCCCCGTTCTCCATGACGAAGGCGCGCCCGGCGATTTCCATGGATTGCAGCACGTTCTGCTCCACCAGCAGGATCGGCAGTCCATCGGCATTGAGGCGGCTGATGAGGGTGAACATTTCCTCCACCAGCAGCGGCGACAGGCCGATGGAGGGCTCATCAAGGATCAGCAGTTCCGGCTCGGCCATCATGCCCCGGCCAATGGCCAGCATCTGCTGCTCGCCGCCGGAAAGGGTGCCCGCCTTCTGGGCGAAGCGCTCCTTCAGGCGCGGGAAGATGCCAGTGATCTTCTCCATGTTGCGCGCCCTGTTGGCCTTGCCGCGCCGGTAGGCTCCCAGCTCCAGGTTCTCCCGCACGGAAAGGTTCGGGAAGATGTGGCGCCCTTCAGGCACATGGATCAGGCCGCGTTCCACGATCTTTTCGGAAGGCAGACCGGTGAGTTTCTCACCCTTGAACAGGATCTCGCCGCCCCATGGCCTGATGAGGCCGGAGAGCAGGGCGCTTGCCGTTGTCTTGCCTGCACCGTTGGAGCCCAGAAGCGCGGCGATCTCGCCGGGGCGGATGTCGAAACTGACGCCGCGCAGCACTTCCACCGGGCCATAGCCGCCGCGCAGGTTCTTCACCTCAAGCATGGCTTGCCTCCGCCTTTGCATTCATCCGGGCGGCCATGCCCTTGCCGAGATAGGCCTCGATCACCACCGGGTCGGCGACCACATCCTTCGGCGCTCCTTCGGCAATCAGCGTGCCCTGGTTCAGCACCCAGGTGTGCTCCGAAAGGCTCATCACCGCCTGCATCACATGCTCGATCAGCAGGATGGTGATGCCCTCGTCCTTGAGAGAGCGGATGACCGGGATGATGTCGCGGATTTCGGACGGATTGAGACCGGCCAGAACCTCATCAAACAGGATCATGCGCGGGTTCGTGGCAAGGGCGCGGGCCACCTCCAGCCGCTTGCGGCCTGCGACGGTGAGGCTTGCCGCATCCTGATCCAGCCTGTCTCCCAGCCCCACCTTGCGGGCGACGGCCTCTGCATGTGCCAGCGCCTCGCGGCGGGAGCGGATCTTCAGATGCGCGCCAACGGCGATGTTCTCCCGCACCGTCTGGCCCCGGAAAGGCTGCACGATCTGGAAGGTGCGGATCATGCCCATGGCGGCGATATCCTGCGGCTGGCGGCCGGTGATGACCTGACCGTCGAAGGACACCTGACCGGCATCCGGCTGATAGAAGCCAGTGATGACCGCAAAGAGCGTTGTCTTGCCTGCGCCATTTGGTCCGATCAGCGAGGTGATGCGGCCTTCCGGCACCTTCATGGAGATGTTGTTGGAGGCAACCAGCCCGCCAAAGCGCTTGGTGACGCCGTGGACTTCAAGCAGCGTGGTGTCAGTCATGGCTCTGCCCTCCGTTGGCGGCGGTTCTGGCGGACGGCCTGGCAGACTTGCGGGTCTTGCCGTTCAGCAGTCCGGCCAGTCCGCGCGGGGCGAACAGGACGACGATGACCAGCAGCACGCCATAGAGCACAAGGCTCGCCCCCGGCAGGCCGCCGGTCAGCTCGCGGGTGACTTCCGACAGGCCATGCAGGGCGGCAGCGCCCGCCAGCGGGCCGAAGAGCGTGCCCATGCCGCCGATGATCGGCACCAGCAGGCTTTCCACGGATACGGCCGGGCCATAGGCGATGGACGGATCGAGATAGAGGAAATACTGGGCGTAGAAGACCCCGGCGAGGCCGGAAAAAAGCCCCGACAGGATGATGGCGCTCATCTTGATACGGAACGGGTCCACACCAAGTGCCCGCGCTGCATCCTCGTTGTCACGCACGGCCATCAGCCTTGCACCAAAGCGGGAGTTGCCGATCCACCAGACGGTGAGGAAAGCCGCGAAGGTGATGGCGAGCAGCAGCCAGAAGAAGCCGTCCTTGCTGGCAAATTGCAGGTTGGCCATGCCGGGCTTCAGTGGAATGAGGATGCCGACACCTGCCCCGGTGAAGGGCATGGAATTGGCGAGAATGCGCAGCACCTCGGCAAAGGCGAGGGTTACGAGCGCAAAGTAGGAGCCGCGCAGGCCATAACGGAAGGTGGTGAAGCCGATGAAGGCCGCAACGGCCATCGCCAGCACAGCGCCTGCCACAAGGCCTGCCCACGGGCTGAGACCTGCGCTGACCTGCAGCACCGCGACCGTATAGGCCCCCGTGCCGAAGAAGGCGGCGTGGCCGAAGGAAAACTGGCCGCCATAGCCGCCGAGAATGTTCCAGGCCTGCCCGAGCAGGGAGGCATAGAGCGTCATGATGATCAGGTTCAGCCAGAAATCCGACACGATGACCAGAGGGGCCAGCGACAGGAGCCCGAACAGCACGAGGAGAATGACGAGGTTGCGCATGGTCCTACACCTTGTGTCCGAGCAGGCCGGCCGGGCGGAAGACCAGAACCAGGATGAAGATCACGAAGATGCCGAGCTGGCCGAGGCTTTCGCCGAGGAACAGGCCACCCAGTGCTTCGACGACACCGATGATGAGGCCGCCGATCAGTGCCCCGGCAAAGGAGCCCATGCCGCCCAGCACCACGATGGTGAAGGCAATCAGCACGAAGCCCTGACCCACGGTGGGGCTGACGTAGTAACTCGGCAGCAGCAGGCAGGCCGCGACGCCCAGGCAGGCGACGCCGATGCCGAAGCTCATGGCGAAGACATGGCCCGTGTTGATGCCCACCAGCCTTGCGCCCTTTGGCTCTTTGGCGAGGGCCCGTATGGCGCGGCCAAGGTCGGTGCGGGCCATCATCACCCACAGCAGCGCAGCCGTGACCAGCGCGCCGATGAGGGCATAGACCTTCGGCTGGGGGATGAAGGCGCCGAAGATCTCGAAGACTTCGAAACTGTAGGGCGTGTCGATGATGCGCGTGTCGGACTTGAACAGCATCAGCGCAAGGTTCTCGATCACGATTGAAAGGCCGAGGGTGACGAGCAGGATGTTCTCGTCCCGCCCGTGGCTTGCGCGGGTGATGACAAAGCGCTGCAGGCCATAGCCGAGTGCGAACATGACCGGCGGCACGATGGCCAGCGCAACGTAGGGATCAACGCCCAGGCTGACATTCAGAAAGAATACGCCATAGAGCGCCAGCATCAGCAGTGCGCCATGGGCGAAGTTAATGATGTGCAGGACCCCGTAGATGAGCGTGAGCCCAAGGGCGACGAGGGCGTAAAGCGCACCTGTCGTGAGCCCGTTCAAGACGGACGGGATGATGATCGCAAGATCTGGCATGACGAACCGCTCTGCTGAGGATAGGGGTGCCGGGCGGTCAACCGCCCGGCAGCCGGATGCAGGAGCGCCTTGCTTATCCGTTCATCGGATAGACGGGCATGGCGGAGGCGAAGTTCTGCGGGAAGATCACCTCGATCTCACCCTTCTGGATCTGCGTGTTCACCGGCAGGGCGCCAACGTTCTGGCCGTTGATCATCTGCGTCTCCTTGTAGGGCATGTAGGACATGTCCAGCGTGGAGGCGGCGAGGGCCGCATTGACAGCAGCCTTGTCCGTCGTGCCGGCGCGCTCATAGGCATCGGCCAGGGCAAGCACCGCGTTGTAGGTCAGGAACACCTCGTAGGTGTAGATGAGCCCCTTGGCTTCGGCTGCGGCCTTGCGCTTCAGGGCCACTTCGGACTTTGGATTGAACCAGTGGTTGCAATCCATGATCAGGTCAGCCGCTTCAGGGAATTCCCTGACGAACTTGTAGTTCGACGCAGCGCCGCCGAGCACCGAGTAGATGCCCTTGGCCTCGACCTTCTGCTGGCGCATGGAGCGGGCCAGAAGGACATATTCGTTGTAGTAGTTCGCCGGAATGATCAGGTCCGGCTTCTTCGACTTCAGCTGCAGCACGATGTTGGTGAAGTCGCGGGTCGGGTTGGCGTGTTTGATGACCTCGATTACTTCGATTCCGATTTCCGGCAGGCGCTTGGACAGCAGTTCCGCCGTGCCAGTGCCGAAGAGGGATTCCTCGTGGATGATCATCGCCGTCTTGGACGGGGAAGAGGTCAGGCTGTTGAGGGCGGCCAGGTTGCTGATGGCAAAGTCTGCACAGGCGCCGTAGCCGGGGCTGAACCGGAACGTGTTGGTCAGGCCGCGGGACATGATGTTGTCGGCAACGCCAACGTCCACCACGTGGGGAATGTTGGTCTTGGCCGCTTCCTGTGAGGTCGCCAGCGAGATGGCGGAAGAGTAGCCCGCGACGATGCCGTCAACACCGGCTTCTGCCAGCTTGGTCACTTCTGCCGCGCCGATCTCCGGCTTGCCCTGGCTGTCCGACAGCAAGGCTTCCAGCTTGGCGCCGCCCAGCGACTTGATGCCGCCTGCCGCGTTGATGTCCTCGATCGCCATCATCGCGCCCTCGCGGCACTGGGTGCCGGAGAAGGCAACAAATCCCGATACGGGATGAATGAGGCCGATCTTTACGGATGCGGGCTGGGCCCGCAGCACGGCAGGAAAGCCGCTGACGCCCGCGGCAAGGGCCGCTGCGCCGGTTGCTGCCAGAAAATCACGCCGTCTCAGTCCACCAGTTCCAACCTTCTCAGTCATGTCTGTCTCCCGGACACGCTGCATCCCGCAGCTGTCAGATCCCCGGAATCCCCTAGCTTTTATCCCCCGCCGGCCGGGACCGGCGCGGAGCTTGTTGTGGTCCACCGCGGGCTGCCGTCACCGGTGACCCGCCGCATGGACATTTCGAAACGGTAGAGATCGGGCCTGTAGAGAACCCGGATGTACTCAACTGGCCGCTCGGTGCTGTCGCGCACCACGCGGCGCACCTCGATCAGCGGGGCGCCGGCGTGGATATCGAGCGCCCCGGCCACATCGGCTTCGGCCAGCGTTGCGGAAATGGTTTGGCGGGCAGAGGCCACCGCCACGCCCGCGCGCTCCAGAAGATGCAGCAGCGGAATGCGGTTCAGCTCTTCATGCTCGTAATTGCGCCCGATATCGCCGGGCACATAGGTGACGAGATAGGACATGGGCTCGCCATTGAGGCGGCGCACACGCACGGCGCGCTGCACCTCGCCGCCCGGCTCCATTTCCAGAGCATGGGCTATGTCCTCGCTGGCGGGCAGATAGCTGAACTCCAGCACGGTTGCCTCGGTGGAAAGGCCCATGAGGGAGATGTTCTCAAGCCAGCCCTCGATGGACGAGGTGACAGCCGGTGACGGCGGGCGCTGCAGAACGCGGGTGCCGCGTCCGCGTTCGCGCACCACCAGCCCGGCATCCGCCAGCTCGTTCAGGGCACGCTTGGCGGTGATGCGGGAGACGCCGAACTCGTTGGTGAGATCCTGCTCGGAAGGCACAAGCTGCCCCTCGGCCAGCTCGCCCGTGTAGATCCGGTTCCGTAGGATCATGAAGATCTGGTGATAGAGCGGGACGCGGCCAGCCGTGTTGAGCCGGGCCGTTGCCCTGGGCTCTCCGGTTTCTGCTCCGGTATCTGGCGTGTTCGTTGCGTCTTGCATCAAGCTGTCCTCTCCCGAACGCCTCAAGTTGATATGAAAATATACCATTATGTCAACCGAGGCTGTTGCATATATTTTTGCCACGGCTGATTTCCGCCCACACCGCAAAGCGGCAAAGCCTCTGGCGCGGACCGGAAACCGCTTGGATAAACGAGACTATTGCATGGGAAACGGTGGCGCGGCAGGCATCTGAGATGCCTGCAATTTGAGCGGCTAGCGCTTTGCCCGGCTGCCTTCGAGGATGAGGCCGGCGATCTTGCTGGCGGCGGGCGTGAGTGTGCTGCCGCTGCGGCGGATGAGGCCGTAGGGTTCCACCTCGATGCGAAGATCCATCGGCAGGACACCGTAGACGGTGCCTTCGTCCTGGGCGAAGGTATCGGCAACGGCCTTGGCGACAGGGGCGATGGAATCGCTGTCCCGGATGATGGCGAGCGTCAGCAGGAAGGACGCTGTGGAAAGCTGCTGGCGCGGCGGAGGAAGTCCGAGGCTGCTCAGGCGGCGGATGACGGCGCGGCCCAGCACACTGTCGGGGCTCGGCATGACCCAGTCGTGCCGGATGACATCCTCCAGCGCCGTGCTGCCGGACTTGAGCAGCGGATGATCATGCCTGACCATGAGGCTGACAGGTTCGGGTTCCATCACCTGCATTTCCACCAGAGACGGATCACTGATGCCGACGAGGCGCCCCACGGCAAAGTCGATCCGGCCAGCCATCAGCGCCTTGCACAGATTGTCGGACGTATCCACGATCACCTCGATCAGCAGGCCGGGATTGAGCTCGCGCGCCTTCTGGACCGCCGGCAGCACGTGCTCGATGGACGGGGCCGTCACAGACCCGATGCGCACCTCGCCCTTGCTGCCTTCAGCCAGTTCTTCGATTTCCCGGCCCGCATCATCCAGCTCCTGCAGGATACGGGCAGCGCGGCGGGCAAGAGCCTGCCCGCTGCTGGTCAGGGAGAGGCCCCGTCCCTCGCGCTGGTGCACCGGCTGGCCGATGATGCGCTCGATTTCCGCCAGCAGGCGGGAGGCGGCTGGCTGCGTCATCCCCAGAAGCGTTGCGGCCACGCTGACCTGCGGCCGGTCGCCCAAAGTGGCCATCAGCCGAAGATGTGAGAGTTTCAGCCCGCGCTGGTGAAGACTGCTGGTGCGGAAGGAGTTATTCATATCTAATTTGCTATGTTTGATGGATATAATCGAATTTGACAGTTATGTTTTGCCGGTGCAAGCCTTCCCGCGGTGAATGGACCTCAAGCCGGGAGAAGCGGCGGGGCCAACGCCCATTTGACGCCCTATGCGCTTAGGGCGGGGGAGGAAACTGATATGAAACTGACCAAACGCGCCTTTCTGGCGCTGACCCTTGCTGGCACCCTGCTGACTGCTCCTGCCATGATGACGTCCAGCGTCTTTGCTCAGGACAAGGGCTTCATCGGCATCTCGATGCCGACCAAGTCATCTGCCCGTTGGATTTCCGACGGAAACTCGATGGTCGAGCAGTTCCAGAAGGCCGGTTTCCAGACAGATCTTCAGTATGCTGAAGATGACATTCCGAACCAGCTGGCGCAGATCGAGAACATGATCACCAAAGGGGTGGATGTGCTCGTGATTGCTGCCATCGACGGCACCACCCTGTCGAACGCGCTGGAAAACGCCAATGCAGCCGGCATCAAGGTCATCGCTTATGACCGCCTGATCCGCGACAGCGGCAATGTCGACTATTATGCCACCTTCGACAACTTCAAGGTTGGTGTGCAGCAGGCCGAAAGCCTGGTGAAGGGCCTGAAGGAGCGGTTCCCGGATACCAAGCCCTGGAATGTTGAGCTGTTCGGCGGCTCGCCCGACGATAACAACGCCTACTTCTTCTACAACGGCGCCATGTCCGTTCTGCAGCCGCTGATCGATTCCGGTGAGGTTGCCATTCCGTCCGGCCAGATGGGCATGGATGTTGTCGGCACCCTGCGCTGGGACGGCGCTGTGGCTCAGGCCCGCATGGACAACCTGCTCTCGGCCAACTACGGCGGCAAGCAGGTCAATGGCGTTCTGTCTCCCTATGATGGCCTGTCCATTGGCATCCTGTCCTCGCTCAAGGGCGTGGGATACGGTTCCGGCGACATGAAGATGCCGGTCGTCACCGGTCAGGACGCTGAGGTTCCGTCCGTCAAGTCGATGATCGCCGGTGAGCAGTATTCGACGGTGTTCAAGGACACCCGCGAGCTGGCCCGCGTCACCGTTGGCATGGCCGAAGCCCTGCTGGGCGGCAAGGAGCCGGAAATCAACGACACCAAGACCTATGACAATGGCGTCAAGGTGGTGCCGTCCTACCTGCTCGAGCCCGTCTCGGTCGATGCGACCAACTATGAAGAGATCCTCGTGGGCTCCGGTTACTACACCGCTGACCAGCTGAAGTGATCTGACATCCGCATGCAAGGCCCGCTCTGGCTCAGACCGGGGCGGGCCTCCTGCATCCTGCAAGGTTCCCCGAGAGGTTACCCTGAGAGGTTCAATGGCAACCCTTCTGGAAATGCGCGGCATCTCCAAGGTTTTCCCCGGCGTCAAGGCGCTCGACAGGGTGAACCTGACCGTGGAAGAGGGCGAGATTCACGCCATCTGCGGCGAAAACGGCGCGGGCAAGAGCACTCTGATGAAGGTGCTGTCCGGCGTCTATGGTTACGGCTCCTATGAGGGCGACATCATCTATGCCGGCGAAACGCTGCAGATGCGCTCCATCAAGGACAGCGAGGCCAAGGGCATCATCATCATTCACCAGGAGCTGGCGCTGGTGCCGCTTCTGTCCATCGCCGAGAACCTGTTCCTTGGCAACGAGGTTGCCACCAACGGCGTGATCAACTGGCCGCAGACCTTTGCGCGCACCGCCGAATATCTGAAGAAGGTGGGCCTCAACGAAGCCCCGGCCACCAAGGTGGAGAAGCTGGGTGTCGGCAAGCAGCAGCTCGTCGAGATTGCCAAGGCTTTGGCAAAGGATGTCCGGCTGCTCATTCTTGATGAGCCGACGGCGGCACTGCAGGAAAACGACAGCCAGAAGCTGCTGGACCTGATGCTGGAGCTGAAGGCGCAAGGGGTGACCTCCATCCTCATCTCGCACAAGCTCAACGAGATCTCCCGTGTTGCCGACCGCATCACCATCCTGCGCGACGGCACGACCGTGTCCACGATTGACCGGGCGGACATCACCGAAGAGCGGATCATCCGTGACATGGTGGGCCGCGACATGGCGCACCGGTATCCGGACCGGGAGCACAAGCCCGGTGAAGTGCTGATGGAAGTGTCGGGCTGGAACGTCTGGCACCCGGAAGTGCGCGAGCGCCAGGTCATCGCGGATGCCGCATTTACCGTCCGTCAGGGCGAGATCGTCGGCATTGCCGGTCTTATGGGCTCTGGCCGGACCGAATTGGCGATGAGCATCTTCGGCAAGGCCTATGGCCGCAACATCTCCGGCTCCGTCCGTATGGGCGGCAAAGAGGTGGATACCTCCACCGTATCGAAAGCCGTCGATGCCGGGCTTGCCTATGTGACGGAAGACCGCAAGGAACTCGGCCTCATTCTGGACGAGCCGATCGTGCGCAACATCAGCCTTGCCAATCTGGCCGGCATTGCCACCAAGGGCGTTCTGGACAAGCACCGGGAGAAGAAGATCGCTGAAGACTACCGCCGTGCCATGTCCATCCGCACGCCGGGTGTGCATCAGAAAGCGGTGAACCTGTCGGGCGGAAACCAGCAGAAGGTGGTGCTGTCAAAGTGGCTCTTCACCGATCCGCAGGTGCTCATTCTGGATGAGCCGACGCGCGGCATCGACGTGGGCGCCAAGTTCGAAATCTACACGATCATGAACGAGCTGGTCGCGCAAGGACGTGGCGTCGTCATGATCTCGTCGGAGATGCCGGAACTTCTGGGCATGTGCGACCGCATTTATGTGATGAACGAGGGACGGATCGTCGGCGAGCTCGGCAAGGCGGAAGCCAGCCAGGAGCGGATCATGGCCATGATCCTCAAGACAGTGAACAAGGAAAAGGTGGCGTGATGGCGGGGCAAACGGCATCTGAACGCAAGGATCTGAGCACGCTTCTGGGCGGGCATCTCCGGGAAAACGGCATGCTGATGGCGCTGGTCGCCATCGTTGCCTTCTTCACCATCGTGCTGCAGCTCCGGGAGCAGCCGGTCAACTTCCTGCAGCCGCAGATCATCACCAACGTGTTCCTGCAGAACGGGCACATCATCGTTCTGGCGCTGGGCATGCTGCTGGTCATCGTCGCCGGCCACATCGACCTGTCGGTCGGCTCGGTTGCAGCCTTCACAGGCGCCATTGCGGCCTGGCTGACGGTGCAGCAGGGATTGCCCTATTATGTCGTCATTCCCCTGACGCTGATCGTCGGCGGCATCATCGGCGCCATGCAGGGCTACTGGATCGCCTTCTGGCGCATCCCTTCCTTCATCGTGACGCTGGCCGGCATGATGGTGTTCCGCGGTGCCACAATGTGGATGCTGGGCGGGCAGAACATCGGCCCATTCCCGAGGGAATTCCAGGCCATGTCCAACGGTTTCATCCCGGATCTGCTGGGGATTGGCCGCCCGCACGGTCTGACGCTGCTGGTCATCGCCGTTGCCATCATTGCCGTGTTCCTTTTTGGCCTGCGCGGCCGGGCGCGTGAACAGCAGTTCAGCGTGGTGCAGGAGCCGATGGCCTTCTTCATCGGCCGCAATGTGCTGATTGCGCTGGCGCTGGCCTTCGTCGGCTATCAGCTGGCTTCCTTCCGTGGCCTGCCGAACGTGCTGGTGGTGGTGACGCTGCTGACCGTGCTTTACGCCTTCCTGACGGAAAACACCTCGATTGGCCGGCGCATCTATGCGGTGGGTGGCAACGAGAAGGCCGCCAAGCTCTCCGGCATCAAGACCGACCGGCTTGTGTTCTTCTGCTTCGTCAACATGGGTGTGCTCTCGGCCCTCGCCGGCATGATGGTGACGGCCCGTCTCAACTCGGCAACGCCGAAGGCCGGCACCGGCTTCGAACTGGTGGCCATTGCCTCGGTCTTCATCGGCGGGGCGTCCATGACGGGCGGGTCCGGCAAGATCATGGGCGTGGTCATTGGCGCGCTCTTCATGGGCGTAATGAACATGGGCATGTCGATCATGAGTATCGGCATCGACTATCAGCAGATGATCATCGGCCTCGTCCTCCTCGCCGCCGTCATCTTCGACGTCTACAGCAAGAACAAGTGAGGCTTACATGCTGATTTCCCAGCTCCGCAATCCGGATGGCTCCATCTCTGTCGTGGTTCGTGATGGCGGCAAGGCTGCGATCCTGCGCGGTACGGCCAGCACCTATGAACTGGCCATGGCGGCCGCTTCCAGCGGGCGCAGCCTGAAGGCCGTCATTGAAGGACGCGGCCTCGGCGAGACCGTCGATCTGGTGCAGGCCGCCGAAGAGGGCCGCCTGATGCTTCCGATCACCCATCCGGACCCGGCGCATCTGCACCTGACCGGCACGGGCCTTACCCATCTGGGCTCGGCTTCTGCCCGCGATGCCATGCATGCCAAGCTCGAAGGCGCCGAGACGCTGACCGATTCCATGAAGATGTTCCGCATGGGCCTTGAGGGCGGACGCCCGGAAAGCGGTGCCGTGGGTGCGCAGCCGGAATGGTTCTACAAGGGCAATGGCTTTGCCGCCGTTGCCAGCGGCGAGCCGCTTGAAGCGCCCGGTTTTGCCGAGGATGGCGGCGAGGAGCCGGAACTTGCCGGCATCTATGTGATTGCCCCTGATGGCACGCCCTGCCGCGTGGGCTGGGCGGTGGCCAATGAGTTCTCCGACCATGTGACCGAGCGTGTGAACTATCTGTGGCTTGCCCATTCCAAGCTGCGCCATGCTTCCTTCGGTCCCGAGATCCTCGTGGGTGACATGCCCGCCGATGTGCGCGGCACGTCGCGCATCCGCCGCGATGGCAAGGTGCTGTGGGAAAAGCCGTTCCTGTCGGGCGAAGCCAACATGTCGCATACGCTCGCCAATCTGGAGCACCACCACTTCAAGTATGGTCTGTTCCGCCAGCCGGGTGATGTGCATGTCCATATGTTCGGCACGGCGACCCTGTCCTTCGCCGATGGTGTGCGCACGCAGGCAGGTGATGTTTTCGAGATCGAGGCAGAAGGCTTCGGTCTGCCGCTCGTCAATCCCCTGGTCTTCGCGCCCAAAGAAACCGGCGCCCTGACTGTCAAAGCAC
Source organism: Pannonibacter anstelovis (assembly GCF_036881715.1). Lineage (NCBI taxonomy): Bacteria > Pseudomonadati > Pseudomonadota > Alphaproteobacteria > Hyphomicrobiales > Stappiaceae > Pannonibacter > Pannonibacter anstelovis. The sequence continues at coordinate 136,131 of NZ_JBAKBF010000004.1, read as the reverse complement.
TGTGAGACCGAGATGACCTTCAAACCCGCTCCCTGGCCCCGCAAGCTCCGTTCGCAGGAATGGTTCGGCGGAACGTCGCGCGATGCCATCTATCATCGCGGCTGGATGAAGAACCAGGGCTTCCCGCATGACCTGTTCGATGGCCGCCCGGTCATCGGCATCCTCAACACCTGGTCCGAACTGACCCCCTGCAACGCCCATCTCAATGATCTGGCGCAGCGGGTGAAGAACGGCATCTACGAGGCAGGCGGCTTCCCGGTGGAAGTGCCGGTGTTCTCTGCCAGCGAGAGCGCCTTCCGCCCGACCGCGATGATGTTCCGCAACCTTGCGGCCATGGCGGTGGAAGAGGCTATGCGCGGCCAGCCGATGGATGGCTGCGTGCTGATGGTGGGCTGCGACAAGACCACGCCCAGCTTGCTGATGGCCGCTGCCTCCACCAACCTGCCGTCCATCGTTGTCACCGGTGGTCCGATGCTCAACGGCTACTACCGCAATGAGCGCGTCGGTTCCGGCACGCATCTGTGGAAGTTCTCCGAAGCGGTGAAGGCGGGCGAAATGACCGCTGCCGAATTCGCCGAAGCCGAAGCCTCCATGTCGCGCAGCCCCGGCTCGTGCAACACCATGGGCACGGCTTCCACCATGGCCAGCATGGCCGAAGCGCTCGGCATGGCCCTGTCCGGCAACGCCGCCATTCCGGCAGTGGACAGCCGCCGCCGCGTTATGGCGCAGATGACCGGCCGCCGCATCGTGCAGATGGTGAAGGACGACCTGAAGCCTTCCGACGTGATGACCAAGCAGGCCTTCGAGAACGCCATCCGCACCAATGCGGCCATCGGCGGCTCGACCAATGCGGTGATCCATCTGCTGGCGATAGCCGGCCGCGTCGGCATCGACCTGTCGCTGGACGATTGGGACCGCTGCGGCCGCGACGTGCCTACAATCGTCAACCTGATGCCCTCCGGCAAGTACCTGATGGAAGAGTTCTTCTATGCAGGCGGCCTGCCGGTGGTGATCAAGCGCCTTGGCGAGGCGGGCCTGTTGCACAAGGATGCGCTGACCGTTTCGGGCGAGAGCATGTGGGATCAGGTCAAGGACGTTGTGAACCACAACGAGGACGTGATCCTGCCCGCAGAGAAGGCGCTGACCCAGTCGGGCGGCATCGTCGTTCTGCGCGGCAATCTGGCGCCAAAGGGTGCGGTGCTGAAGCCGTCCGCCGCCACCCCGTCGCTGATGAAGCACCGTGGCCGGGCTGTGGTCTTCGAGGACATCGACGACTACAAGGCCAAGATCAACGACGAGGCGCTCGACATTGACGAGACCTGCGTGATGGTGCTGAAGAACTGCGGCCCGCGCGGCTATCCCGGCATGGCCGAGGTGGGCAACATGGGCCTGCCTCCGAAGGTGCTGCGCAAGGGCATCACCGATATGGTGCGTATCTCCGACGCCCGCATGTCCGGCACCGCTTTTGGCACCGTGCTGCTGCACACCTCTCCGGAAGCTGCCGTCGGCGGCCCTCTGGCGGTGGTGCAGGATGGTGACTACATCGAGCTGGATGTGGAAGCCCGCCGTATTCACCTCGACATTCCGCAGGAAGAGCTGGACCGGCGCCTCGCCGCCTGGACACCGCGCATCACGCCGCCGGACAGCGGCTATGCCATGCTGCACCACAAGCATGTGACGGGTGCTGATACGGGCGCGGACCTTGACTTCCTCAAGGGCTGCCGTGGCGCCCCGGTGGGCAGGGACTCGCACTGATGTCCGCAAGCCTTCCCGTTGCGCTGGTGGGCATCGGCAAGATCGCCGTTGACCAGCATGTGCCCGCTCTGGCCGCCAGTTCCGACTGGCGGCTTGAGGCAACCGTTTCCCGTCAGGGGCAGGTGGACGGCGTGCCGTCCTACCGCGATTTCGTGCAGATGCTGGCAGAGCGGCCGGACATTTCCGTGATTTCCCTGTGCCTGCCGCCGGTGCCGCGCTTCACCTATGCGGAAGCGGCGCTGAAGGCCGGCCGCCACGTGATGCTGGAAAAGCCGCCGGGAGCAACGCTTGCCGAGGTGCATGCGCTGGAAGCGCTGGCCGCTGAACGCGGACTGACGCTGTTTGCCACCTGGCACAGCCGCATGGCCAATGCGGTGGAGCCGGCGCGCCAGTGGCTCTCCACCCGTAAGGTCACGCGCGCCCACATCACCTGGCGCGAGGATGTGCGCAAGTGGCATCCAGGTCAGGACTGGGTGTTTGAGCCGGGCGGCATGGGCGTGTTTGATCCGGGCATCAATGCCCTGTCGATCCTGACCGCCATCCTGCCCATGCCGGTTCATCTTGTCAGCGCAGAGTTGACCTTCCCGGAAAACCGCCAGACGCCGATCGCGGCGGATCTGACGTTCTCGGGCAATGTCTCGGCGGACTTTGACTGGCGGCAGGAAGGCCCGCAGACCTGGGATATCGAGGTCGAGACGGACGCCGGATCGCTGGTGCTGCGCAAGGGCGGTGCGGAGATGGAAACCTCGGACGGTGAACGGATTGAAGGTCCTGACCGTGAATATCCGCGCCTCTATGCCCATATGGCAGAGTTGGTGCGTGGCGGAAAACGGGATGTGGACTTGACGCCTATGGTCCATGTGTCCGATGCCATGACCCTTGGACGGCGGCTTGTGACCGAGCCGTTCCACTTCTAATCAAAGAGAGAGATCATGCTGACCGGAAAGCACCTGATCGCCGGAACCTGGGTTGCAGGTTCTGAAGTCTTTTCCTCTTCGCCCGTCACGGGCGAGCCCCGCCAGTTCGCCGCTGGCGGCCCGGCAGAGGTGGACGCGGCGGTGAAGGCCGCTGAAGCAGCTTTTGCCGCTTATGCCGCCACCTCCCGTGAGGAGCGCGCCGTCTTCCTGGAGCGCATCGCCACGGAAATCGAGGCACGCGGCGCGGAAATCACCGAAGTGGCTGCCGCTGAAAGCGCGCTGCCCACCGCCCGTCTTGAAGGCGAGCGCGGCCGCACCACAGGCCAGCTGCGCCTGTTCGCTGCCGAGATCCGCAAGGGCGCCTATCTGGATGTGCGCAAGGACGCGGCCCTGCCGGACCGCGCTCCACTGCCGCGCCCGGAAATCCGCCTGATCCAGCGCCCCATCGGACCGGTGGCCGTGTTCGGTGCATCCAACTTCCCGCTGGCCTTCTCCACGGCTGGTGGCGACACCGCCAGCGCGCTGGCTGCCGGCTGCCCGGTGGTGGTCAAGGGCCATCCGGCCCATCCCGGCACGGGCGAGCTGGTGGCGCAGGCGATTGATGCGGCCATCAAGGCTTGTGGCATGCCGGCAGGCGTGTTCTCGCTGATCCAGGGTCCCTCGCGGGAGCTGGGCGAGGCGCTGGTGCGCCATCCGCTGATCAAGGCTGTCGGCTTCACCGGTTCGCTGGGTGGCGGGCGTGCGCTGTTCGACCTGTGCGCCTCGCGCCCCGAGCCGATCCCCTTCTTCGGCGAGCTGGGCAGCGTCAACCCGGTCTTCATTCTGCCCGCAGCCCATGCAGCACGCGGCGAGGCGATTGCCAAGGGCTGGGCCGGAAGCCTGACCATGGGCGTCGGCCAGTTCTGCACCAACCCCGGCCTCGTGCTGGTCATGGACGGGGCAGGGGCAGATGCCTTCATCGCCACGGCGGAAGCAGCCCTGAAGGAAGTCGCGCCGCAGACCATGCTGACGGACGGCATCGCGTCGGCCTTTGCCGCAGGTGCTGAAAAGATCGCCGCCACGGGCGCTGCCAAGGCTCGCCTCACCGGCACCTGCCCGGCCCGTCAGGCCGCGCCGCACCTGTTCGAGACGACAGGCGCGCAGCTTCTCGCCAATCCGGCGCTGACGCATGAAGTCTTTGGCCCGCTCGGCATCGTCGTGCGCGTCAAGGACAAGGAAGAGCTGACCCGCATCGCCGAAAGCTTCGAGGGCCAGCTGACCGTGACGCTGCAGATGGATGATGGCGATGTGGAACTCGCCGCCAGCCTGATGCCGGTGCTGGAGCGCAAGGCAGGCCGCATCCTGGCCAACGGCTTCCCGACCGGCGTGGAAGTCTGCGACGCCATGGTCCATGGCGGCCCTTATCCGGCCTCGACCAACTTCGGCGCCACCTCGGTCGGCACCATGGCCATCCGCCGCTGGCTCCGCCCCGTCAGCTACCAGAACCTCCCCGAAGCCCTGCTGCCCGCCGACCTGCGTTGATCCGGCAAGAGGCTTTCTGAAACACCAAGCCCCCGGCGAGCGATCGCCGGGGGCTTTTGTTTAAGCGGTGGCTTCCCGCCTTCCATTGTTTTTCGTCATGCCACTGCTTGACCGTGGCATCCATTCCCTGACCTGTCGGGTTGAGGAAAGTCTAATTTAATTCAGTGAGTTAGATTGGTGTTGTGCCGCTGGGATAGGTCACGGCATGGATGCCATGGTCAAGCCATGGCATGACGAAGGAGGAGGGGGAGCGCTTTTCTCGGGCCGGGTTCTCATCATTCATGCCGGGGGGGGCTTTGGGGCCTTTTAGCAGCGAGTGATGTCGGGAAAGATCGCATTTTTGTCCCGCAGCCTTTCGATTTCCGTCATGCCATGGCTTGACCATGGCATCCATTTCCTGACCTGCCGGATCGGGGAAAGTGCAAATGAATTTAGTTATTTAGAGTAATGCTGTACCGCTCGGATAGGGCTCGGCGTGGATGCCATGGTCGAGCCATGGCATGACGAAGGAGGGGGCAGCTCACGGCTCTCTCCTTACGCTTCCCCTTCCTCACCCCTCATGGCGGCGGCGGATGGTGGCCGGGCGGCCGGGGAGGGTGAGGCGGGCGTTGTTGCGGGGGCGCTCGGCCACAACCTTGCCTTTGGAGACAACAGCCAGCCGGTCAGGCCTCAGGCGCAGGGCTTCCACCGGGTTGCCTGCATCCAGCACCACCAGCGAGGCCTTGCAGCCGGGCGCAAGGCCATAGCCTTCCAGATTGAGGATCTTTGCGTTGTCTTCCGTCACCATGCGGAAGCAGCGGGCCATCTCTGCGGGATGGGTCATCTGAGCCACGTGCAGGCCCATGAAGGCCACGTCCAGCATGTCGGCGGTGCCAAGCGAGTACCACGGATCAAGCACGCAATCCTGACCCCAGCCTACGGTGATCCCGTGGGCCTGCATCTCCTTCACCCGCGTCAGGCCGCGCCGCTTGGGGTAGGTGTCGTGGCGGCCCTGCAGGGTGATGTTGATCAGCGGATTGGGAATGGCCGCCATGCCGCTTTCCGCGATCAGCGGCAGCAGCTTGGAGACGTAGTAATTGTCCATGGAATGCATGGAGGTGAGGTGGCTGCCGGCCGCCCGCCCGCCAAGGCCATGGCGCGTCACTTCGGCGGCCAGCGTTTCCACGTGGCGGCTCATCGGATCGTCGGTTTCGTCGCAGTGCAGGTCCAGCATCAGCCCGCGTTCGGCGGCGATGCGGGCGAGATCCTTCACGGATGCCATCCCGTCTTCCATGGTGCGCTCGAAATGCGGGATGCCGCCAACCACATCGACGCCCATGTCCAGCGCCCGTAGCACATTTTCGCGGCCCGTCTTCGTGCGGTAGAGCCCGTCCTGCGGGAAGGCAACGAGTTGCAGGTCGAGATAAGGCGCGACGATGCGCTTCACCTCCAGCATCGCCTCCACGCCGCGCAGGTGGTCCGGCGTCGTGTCCACATGGGTGCGGATGGCGAGAAGGCCCATGGAAACGGCCCAGTCGCAATAGGTGAGGGCGCGGGAGACCATGTCCTCGACGCTGGCAATCTCGCGCAGTTCGCCCCACAGCGAGATGCCCTCGAGCAGCGTGCCGGAAGCATTCACCCGTGGCAGGCCATAGGACAGCGTTGCATCCATGTGGAAATGCGGATCGACGAAGGGCGGGGAGACGAGATCGCCCGTGGCATCGATCACGCGGGCCGCATTGGCAAAGGCTCCGTCATCGAGATGGCCCACTTCGGCGATGCGCTCGCCCGTGATGGCGATGTCGGCAATGGTGCCATCGGGCAGGGTGCCGCCCTTGATGATGAGGTCGAACATCAGCGTTCCCCCTTGTTGAAGGGCTGCATCAGCGCGGCTGGCACTTCGGCCCGCCGGGACATGAGGATGAGCGCAAGAATGGACAGGATGAAGGGCAGCATCAGGAACACCTGATAGGGCACGATGGCGCCAAAGCCCGTTTGTTGCAGGCGCACCTGCAGCGCATCGAAGGCGGCAAAGAGGATGGCGCCCAGCACCGCCTTGCCCGGCTTCCAGGCGCCGAAGACGACGAGGGCGATGCAGATCCAGCCGCGCCCGTTGATCATCTCGAAGAAGAAGGACGAGAAGGCCGAGAGCGTCAGGAACGAGCCGCCGACTGCCATCAGGCCCGAGCCGAAGACGACCGCGCCCATGCGCAGGGCCGTGACCGAAAGCCCCTGTGCCTCCACCGCTGCCGGGTTCTCTCCCGCAGCGCGCACCGCAAGGCCAAGCGGCGTGCGGTAGAGCACCAGCGCGATGACCAGCGCCGTCAGGAAGGCGGCATAGGTGAGGGCGGTCTGGCTGAACAGTGCCTCGCCCACCAGCGGCAGGCTGGAAAGGCCGGGGATTGGCAGTGGCTGGAAGGGGTCAATCTTTGGCGGGCTTGTGACTTCCGGCAGCAGCAGGCGGTAGGCGAAATAGCTGGAGGACGTGGCCAGCATGGTGACGCCAAGGCCCACCACATGCTGCGACAGTCCGAAGGGCACGGTCAGCACCGCATGGATGAGGCCGAAGGCCATGCCCGCCAGCATGGCCGCCGCAACGCCCCACCACAGCGGAGCGCCCATGTAGACGGCCACCCAGCCGGTGAAGGCGCCGATGACCATGATGCCCTCGATGCCGAGGTTGAGGACGCCCGCGCGCTCGCAGATGAGCTCGCCCATGGTGGCGAAGATCAGGGGCGAGGCGATGCGGATGGCCGCAGCCCAGAGGCTGGCGGAGAGCAGGATGTCCAGAAGCTCGTTCATCCGCGCCTCACCCGGTAGCGTGTCAGAAGGATGGCCAGCACCATGAAGAGCAGCGCGATGGCCAGCAGCATGTCGGCAATGTAGGACGGCACGGCGGCGGCTCGGCTCATGCTGTTGGCGCCAACGAAGATGCCCGCCACGAAGATGGCAGAAGGCACGACGGCAAGCGGGTGCAGCAGGGCCAGCATGGCGACGACGATGCCCGTGTAGCCAAAGTTGGCCGACAGATCGAGGCTGAGGTGGCCCTTGAGGCCGGAGACCTCGCTGAAACCGGCCATGGCGGCAAGCCCGCCGGAGAGCAGCGCGGTCTTCACCAGCACCATGTTGACCGGAATGCCGGCAAAGCGTGCGGCCTTCTGGTTGAGGCCGGTGGCGCGGATCTCGTAGCCAAGGGTGGTGCGTGTCTGGATGACCCAGACGGCAACGGCGGACATCAGCGCCAGTGCAAAGCCCCAGTGCAGGCGCAGGCCCTCCATGATGCGCGGCAGGCGGGCATCCTTGGCCAGGGCGGCTGACTTCGGCCAGCCCATGCCCGCCGGATCCTTCATCGGGCCTTCCAGCAGGTAGGAGACGAAAAGCAGCATGATGAAGTTGACGAGCAGGGTCGTCACCACTTCATCCACGCCAAAGCGGGTTTTCAGCAGCACCGGCGGCAGCAGCATGGCAGCGCCCGCCAGCATGGCGGCAAAGGCCATGAGCGCCAGCAACGGCAGTTGCGGCAGGCCGGTGACATGAGCGCCAATCAGCGCCGCAACAATGGCACCTGCATAAAGCTGGGCTTCCGCGCCGATGTTCCACAGCCGCGCCCGGAAGGCGACGGCAACGGCAAGGCCGGTGAAGATGAGCGGGGTTGCCCGGTTGAGGGTTTCCAGCAGGGCAAACTTGCTGCCCGCAGCGCCCTTGACGATGAGCCCCAGCGTCTGGAGCGGATCAGCCCCGGCAATGAGCGCCAGCAGCGATCCCGCCACGACGGTGAGCGCCAGCGCCAGGGCCGGAAGGCCCGCACGGCGCAGGAGGCTGGGGTTGGCGACCGGCTCAAGCCGCATGATCAAATCCTTGTCCGGTCATCCAGAGACCAAGCTGTTCCGTGGTGAGGCTGCCGCGGGCAAAGCCAGGTGAAAGGCGGCCTTCGTAGACCACGTGAATGACGTCCGACAGCCGCTGCACCTCGTCCAGATCCTCCGAGATCAGCAGCACGGCTGCCCCTGCATCGCGCGCTGCAATCAGGCGGGAATGCACGAAGGTGATGGCGCCGATATCGAGCCCGCGCACCGGCTGGTTGGCGAGGATCACATGCGGCCCCGGCTCCAGCACACGGCCGAGGATAAGCTTCTGCATGTTGCCGCCCGACAGCAGGCGGATGCGGGTGTCCGGCCCCGGGCAGCGCACATCGTAGGTGTCGATGATGTGCTGTGTGAAATACTCCGCCGCCGCCCGGTTCATCCATCCGGCGCGGGAGAACGGGCGCTGGTGGTAGGTTTCCAGAATGGCGTTCTCGGTCAGGCTGAAGTCGGCAATGGTGCCGGTCTTGGCCGGTCTTCGGGAATGCGGGCGATACCGGCGCTGACCGCAGCTTCCGGCGTCCAGCGCAGCGGCACGGTGCCTTCCACGTGAAGGCTGCCCTGATCCGGACTGGCGAGCCCGGCCACCAGATCGGAGAGCGCGGCCTGGCCATTGCCGGAAACTCCGGCAAGTCCGGTGATCTGGCCTGCCTTCAGCTCCAGCGTCACACGCTTGAGGCCCGGAGCGCCCTCCCGGTCCGGCGTTGACACATTGCGCAGGGCAAAGATGGTCCGGCCCGGCTTTGCGGTGGAGGGGGCGAGCTCGGGTACATCGCCGCCAACCATCAGCGAGGCAAGTTCGCGGGCGGAGGTTGCGGAGGTCTTGCGTTCGGCAACCACCTTGCCATGGCGCAGCACGACGCAGCGGTCCGCCACGGCCATCACCTCATGCAGCTTGTGGCTGATGAAGACGATGGAAAGGCCGATCGCCACGGCGCGCTTTAGCGTCGCAAACAGGGCATCGGTTTCCTGCGGCGTCAGGACGGCCGTGGGCTCGTCCAGAATGAGAATGCGGGCATTGCGGTAGAGCGCCTTCAGGATCTCCACGCGCTGCTTTTCACCAACGGACAGGGTGGAGACACGGGCATCCGGATCGACCTTGAGGCCGAAGTCCTCCGAAAGGGTGCGGATGCGCTGGCGGGCAGCGCCAAGGCCGAGTGACAGGCGGAACAGCGGTGCCGTGCCCAGCACGATGTTTTCCGCAACGCTCAGGTGTTCGGCCAGCGTGAAATGCTGATGCACCATGCCGACGCCGGCGGCGAGCGCAGCGCGCGGGCGGCCCGGCGGCAGCTCCTTGCCGAAGACCTCGACGGTGCCCTCATCGGCGGTGTAATGGCCGAAGAGGATGTTCATCAAGGTCGTCTTGCCAGCACCATTTTCCCCGAGCAGGGCGACGATCTCGCCCCGGTTCAGGGTCAGGCTGATGCTGTCATTGGCGGTGAGGGCACCAAAGCGCTTGGTGATGCCGTCGAGGCGCAGGACGGTCTCCTGCGCCTCCTTGTCAGAGATACTCACGAGGACTTGGGCTCGTCATCATTGATGGTCACGGTGAAGCTGCCATCCTTGATCGCGGCTTCCCGGACCTTGACCAGATCCATGGCGGCGGCAGGAACCTTGCCCTCGAAAGTGCCGAGCGGGGCGAGCGAGCAGCCGCCTTCCTTCATGAAGGAATAGACGCCGTAGTCCTCTGCCTTGAAGCTGCCTGCGGCAACGGCCTCGATGGCCTTGTTCAGAGTCGGCTCGAAGTGCCACAGGGCCGAGGCCACCACGGTTTCCGGATAATCGGACTGGGTGTCGATGACGTTGCCGATGGCGAGCACACCGCGCTCCTTGGCCGCATCCGACACGCCGAAACGCTCCGCATAGAGAAGGTCCGCGCCGCCGTCGATCATGGCGAAGGCGGTTTCCTTGGCCTTCGGCGGATCAAACCAGGAGCCGATGAAGCTGACCTGGAAACTCGCGTCCGGGTGGGTTTCCTTGACGCCGGCCATGAAGGCATTCATCAGCCGGTTCACTTCCGGAATGGGGAAGCCGCCGACCATGCCGATCTTGCCGGACTTGGTCATGGCACCGGCGATGATGCCGGAGAGGTAGGATGCGTCCTGGATGTAGTTGTCGAAGACGGACAGGTTGGCAAGGCTCTCTTCCGGCTTGAAGGAAGAGCCCATCAGGAACGCGGTTTCCGGATAGTCGGCCGCCACTTCACGGGCTTCCTGCTCCACGCCGAAGATTTCGCCGACGACGAGCTGTGCGCCGCCCTCGGCATATTCGCGCATCACACGCGGGTAGTCGGTGTTGCTGGTGTTTTCCGAGAATGTGTACTCGATGAGCCCGGCCTTCTTCGCCGCTTCCGCAGCGATATGGATGCGGCTGACCCACTGCTGCTCGACGGGAACCGTGTAGATGCCTGCAACCTTGAGAGGTGTTTGCGCAAATGCAATCCGGGGGAGCAATGCACTGCCTGCAAAGGCTGCGCCTGCGCCAAGAAGAAGGCCGCGGCGGCTGACGTCAAAACTGGATCTGCTCTTCATCTGGAGTTCCTTCTGTCGCTGTCCCTGCTTTTTGACCGGATGGTAAGGCGTTCAAAACTGTGCCTGCAAGATGAATATCGAGGCATGCCGTTCTGCGCGTCACTTTGCTGTCTCAATCCCGTCATGTTTCACGAGTCGGCTTGTGAGTCCATCACCGGCAAGGCCTTTTCCGCCTCGAAAAATGGATCTCTTCTTGCGTCAAAAAATCTCTTGAACCTCTAGCCGCTAGAGGTGCTAGCCCTTGGGTCATGACCTGAAGTGCCCGTTCATTGGGCAAGGAGATGATGATGAGCAAGCATGAAACGGCGCCAGTCCTTGAGTGGACCGTGACGGGCATGGACTGCGGGTCCTGCGCGGGCAAGATCAAGGGCGCGGTGGAGCGCCTGCCGGGGGTAAGCGCTGTCGAGGTGGCGCTGATGAGCGAGCGGTTGCGCCTGCAACTGGATGAAAGCCAGACGGGGCGGCAGACCGTGGAGAAAGCCGTCAGTGCCCTTGGCTTCGGCATCAGTCCCCGCGCCGGACAGGAGCAAGGCCAATCCGGCAAGGCCGCTGCCTGCTGCGGGCAAGGGCATCACGGCCATGACCATGACCATGATGATTGCCATGGGCACGATCATGCCCATGGAGATGCACACAGCCACAGCCACAGTCACGAAGATGAAAAGCCGCTGGCCGATGGCAGCCGCCGGGCGTGGCATCAGACGGGCAAGGGGCGGCTGGTCATTCTTACAGGCGGGCTGCTGGTGCTTGCCTGGGCCGCGCATTTCATGTTGCCGCCGGAGGTCGGGGCCTGGGTCTTCACCGCTGCCTGCGTCATCGGCGTTGCGCCGGTTGCCCGGCGTGCCTTTGCTGCGCTGGCTGCCGGAATGCCTTTCACCATCGAGATGCTGATGACGATCGCCGCTGCCGGTGCGCTGGCGATCGGCGCGGCGGAAGAGGCGGCGCTGGTGGTGTTCCTCTTTGCCGTGGGGGAGGTGCTGGAAGGCGTTGCCGCCAACCGGGCGCGCGAAGGCATCCGCGCATTGGCGCGGCTGGTGCCGAAAACCGCGCTGCTGGAAACGCGGGATGGCACCCGCGAAGTGCCGGCAGAGAGCCTTGCGCCGGGGCAGATGGTGCTGGTGCGGCCCGGTGACCGGATCCCCGCTGACGGGGCGATCCGTTCCGGTATTTCCGGCATCGATGAAAGCCCTGTGACGGGGGAAAGCGTGCCGGTGACCAAGAGTGAAGGGGATGATGTCTTCGCGGGCTCGATCAACACGGAAGCGGTGTTGCGCATCGAGGTCACGCGTGCGGCGGCAGACAACACCATCGCCCGGATCATCCGGCTGGTGGAAGAGGCAGAATCCGCCCGCGCCCCGACCGAGCGTTTCATCGACCGGTTCAGCCGTTACTACATGCCTTTCATCGTGCTGCTGGCCGCCACTGTCGCCGTTGTGCCGCCGCTCGGGTTTGGCGGGGAGTGGAACACCTGGATCTACCGGTCGCTGTCGCTGCTGCTGATCGGCTGCCCCTGTGCGCTGGTCATCTCGGTGCCTGCCTCCATTGCTTCGTCCCTGTCGGCGGGCGCCCGCCGTGGCCTCCTGATGAAAGGCGGTGCCGTGATCGAAGCCATCGCGCAGGTGAAGACGGTCACCTTCGACAAGACCGGTACGCTGACGGCGGGACGCCCGCAGGTGGTGGATGTGTTCCCCTTCGTCGGCTTTGACGGGCTGGACGTGATTTCTGCTGCAGCCTCCGTCGAGGCCGGGTCTTCCCATCCGCTGGCGAAAGCCATTCTCACCCGTGCGCAGGAGACCGGCGCGAGCGTTCTCCCCTCATCCGGGGCGCGGGCCATGGCCGGGCGCGGCGTCGAGGCCAGCGTGGCAGGAGAACTGGTGCAGGTCATCTCACCGCGCCATGCGAGGGAAACAGGCCTGCTGCCGGAAAGTGCCGCCGCAGTGGCGGAACGGCTGGAGAGTGAGGGCAAGACGGTGGTCTGCGTCATCCGGGCCGGAAACCTCGCCGGACTTGTGGCCCTGCGCGATGAACCGCGGGATGACGCCCGCGAGGCGATCGGCCAGCTGGAACGGCTGGGGGTCGGTGCCGTCATGCTGACGGGCGACAATGCCCGCACGGCGGCAGCGATTGCCTCAGGGCTTGGACTTCAGCAGCGGGCGGAGCTGATGCCAGAAGACAAGGTGAGGGAGGTGCGTACGCTGGCTGCTTCCGGCGGGGTGATGATGGTGGGCGATGGCATCAATGACGCGCCTGCGCTGGCTCAGGCTTCGGTTGGTGTCGCCATGGGCTCTGGCACGGATGTGGCGCTGGAGACAGCCCATGCCGCCGTGTTGCGCGACAGGGTGAGCGATGTTGCGGCGCTGATCCGGCTTGCCCGCAAGGCGATGGGCAACATCCGCCAGAACATTGCCATCGCTCTGGGGCTCAAGGCGGTGTTCCTCGTTACCAGCATTCTCGGCATCACCGGCCTGTGGCTGGCGATCATGGCGGATACGGGAGCAACGGTGCTGGTGACGGTCAATGCGTTGAGGCTCTTGGCCTATGACCCGGCGAAGGAGGCTTGATCAAGGTTGCTGAAGCACAACCGGCAGGCCTGCCTGCCGGTTGTAAGACAGAAAATCCGGTCATCATGCAAGGCGCCATTCCGGTGCAGCATGCCTTGCAAATGGTATCACTTCCACTGCTGGGCAGTGGATGCCTGGCAACCGTATGGCGGCAGCTGGTTGCCGAAATTCGCCTTCAGCTGCTCGCAGCCCCACTGGTTGACCGGAGCCGGCATGTAGCTGTTCAGCGTTATTCCGATTTCGTCATAGGGGCTGTCCGTATTGGTGACATACTGATGCCAGCGGAAGCCAAGGTATCCGCCGATGACGGCAAGGCCAATGATTAGAGTGAGAAAGAATCTGAAAAGTTTCACGAATTAATTTCCTCAAGATTTATCCTAATTTGCTGCGGACCCTAAATTTATGCGCTTGATTCTTCAAGTGCATGGATAAGCTTCCTGAGCTAAGGAATGAACTGAGGATAGATTGCACCAAATCCTTATGGCCTGACACGCTAGGCTCGGGTCAAGCCAGCGCAGCGTTTGAGTATTTTCAAGGCGTGTTGCGTCAGCATCACAAGGCTTGGTGACTTGGGCCAGGTGCTGCCGGTCCCTAAAGTCTGGCCTTCAGGACATACGGAAAGGGAGAAGGCTGCCCGCCAGAAGTTGCAGGCATTACTTGCAAGCCAGGGGCAAGCCCGGTTAGGTAGGCGGGTGTTGTGTAAAGGTGGCGGCTGCGCCGCTTTCCGGTCATCGGGATGAGATTCATGAATTTAAAACTGGCATCCACCCTCGCTGGTGCTGCGATGATTTTTTCTGCCGGTCTGGCTGCGGCCCAGACAGCAGGCGGCCTGCCGTCGGGTGCGTCCTCCATCAAGGAAACCTTCGACGACTGGACTGTGACCTGTCTTTCGGGTGAGGGCGGTAAGCGCTGTGCGATCTCGCAGCAGCAGCAGGATCAGCAGACCCGCCAGATGGTGCTTTTGGCCGAATTTGCCCCGGCTGCCGATGGTTCCGTCAATGGCACGCTCGTGCTGCCTTTCGGCCTCAACCTGGACGGTGGCGTCAAGCTGACTGTCGATGATCAGGAAAAGGGCACGGATGCCCGTTTCCAGACTTGCATGCCAGTTGGCTGCGTGGTGCCGCTGACGCTCAGCAAGGATACGGTCGCCGCGATCCGCAAGGGCAACGTGCTGAAGCTTGGCGTTCAGGCTGTTGCCGGCAATGCCCTGAACCTGCAGGTCTCGCTCAAGGGCTTCTCCGCCGCTCTGGACCGTTCGGCCGCGCTGCTGAAGTAAGATTCCTCTCAATAAAAAGCCGGGCTGCGGTGCTTGCAGTCCGGCTTTTCTGTGTCTTGTGCGTTGCAATCAGGCTGTGGCCAGCCTCTGCCTGGCCCGGATCTGCAGGTACACGACGGGGAGCAGCAGAATGACGCCTGCGGCCATGGTGTCGAGGCCCGGGGCGATGAACAGCAGCGAGACGATGCCCGTCCACCAGCGCTCCAGCTTTCGCATCGGTGCGATGAAATAGCCGGAGAAGGCAACGCCGAGGCAGGCGATGCCGAGGGCTGCGCCCGTGAGCGTTATGGCGAAGGCGGACCAGGAGAAGTCTGCATTGACCAGCAGCAGCGATGGCGAATAGACGAAGACAAACGGCACCAGTGCCTTGGCAATACCGAGGCGGAAGGCCGTGTTGCCCGTCTGGAACGGGTTGGACCCCGCGATGCCCGCCGCCGCATAGGCCGCAAGCGCAACCGGCGGCGTGATGTCGGCCAGAACCCCGTAGTAGAACACGAAGAAATGGGCGACCAGCGGTTCCACCTGCTGCACGGCAAGGGCAGGGGCGGCCACGGCGACCAGAATGATGTAGGTGGCCGTGGTCGGGATGCCGGCGCCCATGATGATGCAGGCGCCTGCGATCAGGATCAGTGATACGAAGAGCGTCCACTGTCCTCCGGTGAACACCGACAGAGGCCACAGGGAGCCAAAGGTGGCCCCGATGTCTCCAGCGGTCTGGACGATCATGTAGCCAAGCCGGAAGCCAACGCCAGTCAGCGTCACCACGCCCACCACGATGCCGACGGTTGCCGCCGCGGCGCCCACCGCGAGCGTGTTGCGGGCACCGGCCGCCAGTGCGTTGTAGAGATCCTTCAGGTTCAGCCGGTCGGTTGGATTGAGTACGCCGACGACAACGCAGGCAATGATGCCATAGACGGCGGCATAGTCCGGCGTGCGGCCGGAGAGGATCAGATAGACGAGAATGATCAGCGGGATGATCGACAGCCAGTGCTGCTTCAGGACGATGCCGAGCTTCGGCAGCTCTTCCTTGCTGAGGCCGCGCAGACCAAGGCGCTTGGCCTCCAGATGCACCATGACGAGAATGCCGAAATAGTGCAGCAGCGCCGGGAACAGGGCTGCAGCCAGCACATCGCGCAAGGGGATCTGCAGATATTCCACCATGATGAAGGCGGCAGCGCCCAGAATGGGCGGCGTGATCTGCCCGCCGGTGGAGGCAGTGGCTTCGACGGCTGCGGCGAAGCGGGCCGGATAACCGACGCGCTTCATTGCCGGGATCGTCAGGGCACCGGTCGTCACCGTGTTGGCGATGGAGGAGCCGGAAATGGTACCCATGAAGGCTGATGAGAAGATGGCGACCTTTGCCGGGCCGCCGGAGTAACGCCCAGCGAGCACCATGGCCACGTCGATGAAGAGCTGGCCAAGGCCGATCCGGGTGGCCAGCACGCCGAAGACGATGAACAGGAACACGTATTTCGCCATCACACCGATGGCGATGCCGTAAATGCCCTGATTGGTCATGTAGAGGTGGTTGATAAGACCCAGCCAGGAGGTGCCGCCATGTTTCAGCGCGCCGGGCATCCACGGACCGAACAGGGCAAAACCCATGAAGATCAGAGCGATGATGGGCAGTGTCGGGCCAACGGAGCGGCGGCAGGCTTCCAGGGTCAGCACGACCAGTGCCGAGCCGAAGAAGATGTCCTGCGTGGACGGGTTGCCCACGCGCATGGCCAGCGTTGCCGCTGATTGCAGCGGCAGATACATGGCTGCCGCGACGCCCAGGATCGCAAGGGCGATGTCAAGGATTGCGACGCCTTCAACCCGGTACCACGCCTTTGACGGCAGCTCGTTGTTCATGCTGCGCCGCCAGGCGAACATCAGGAAGACAAGCGACAGGACGAAGGACAGATGGATGGCCCGGTGCATCAGCTCCGGGATGAGGGCAAAGCCTGCCGCATAGAAATGATAGACGGACATAGCCACAAGCATGGCGGTGATCAGATGTCCGATGCGCGGGCCCGTAGGACGGAAGGCCGTCTCGGGGTCGTATTTGCGCTCGATTTCGGCCAGTTGCTCGGCCGTCAGCGCGGGAGCCGGGGACGTTGTCATCTTGGGTCCTGTGGTACAAACACGCGGTGGGCGAACCTCGGTGGCTTTAGGTCAAGCCCTTGCGATTATTGGCTTTTGCAAGGCGTGTTGCGTAAGGCGCAGCATGCCCTGCCACAAAAGCAAGCGGCCCGGAAGCTGGTGTTCCGGGCCGCGCCGTCTCAAGGTGGACTTACTTCAGGAGGCCGGCTTCGCGGTAGAACTTCTCGGCGCCCGGATGAAGCGGGATGCCGATACCGTCAAGAGCGGTTTCCTTGGTGATGGACTTGCCCTTGGCGTGGCCGGTGTCCAGCAGCTTGCGGGTGTTGTCGTTCCAAAGGGCCTTGGTGATCTCGTAGACCAGCTCTTCGCTTTCGTCAGAGCTGGTGATCCACTGGGCGCCAACGGCAACGGTTGTGGTAGCCGGGACACCTTCATAGACGCCTTCCGGCACGTCGGAGCTGGCGAAGAAGGCGTGCTTGCCGGTCAGGCTGGCAGCGGTGTCGCCATCGATCGGGACGAGCTTGATCTTGGCAGCAGACGCCAGCTCCACGATGGCGCCGGTCGGGTAGCCGCCAACGAAGAAGAAGGCGTCGATCTGGCCATTGCGCAGGGCATCGCTGGCCGCATCCGGCTTCAGGGCTTCGGCGGTGACATCCGCAACGCCAAGACCTGCGGCCTCAAGGATCAGGTTGGCATCCACATAAGTGCCGGAGCCCGGCTCATCGAGGGACACGCGCTTGCCCTTGAGGTCGGCAACCGAATTGATGCCGCTGTCAGCCAGAGCCACCAGATGGATATGCTCGGGGAAGAGGGCTGCGATTGCGCGCAGCTTTTCAGCCGGAGCCTGGCCCTGCATCGTGCCGGTGCCGGTGTAGGCCCAGTAGGCAACGTCCGACTGGGCAAAGCCGGAATTGCGCAGGCCCGAGGAAATGGCATTGAGGTTGTCAACCGAACCGCGCGAGGACACAGCCGAAGCAATCAGGCCCGGTACGCCGCAGCTGCCGCCTTCGGCGCAGGGGCGCGAGCCCGGAGGATTGGAGATGGCATTGGCGATGACGCCGCCCACCGGATAATAGGTGGCGGCCGTGCCGCCTGTGCCGATGGTAAAGAACTTGAGGTCCTGCGCAGCGGCAGGCGCCATGAGGCTGGCCGTCAGGGCCGCTGCGGTGAGGGCGCTTTTGAAATAGGCGAACATGTAGTCCCGTTCCTCTCTGCTGTTCTCAGCTTGTTTTCTTTCCGGTCCCTGCTTCCTGACTGCTCATGTCAGCGTTCCTTGGGGAGGAAACAGGGCACGATAGCGGGCTGACGCGGGAGAGCCAGACGGCTGCCCGGAATCGCATCATGAAAAAAACTCTATCAGGTTTGAGCAGATCTGCACCGGCAAATGTGCCGGTGCCCCATTATCCTGCAGGAGCTTGCGCGCCTGCTTCAGGCGGATGTTCCCTTGAGGCGTGCCGCAAGGCTGTGGATGTGGCTGGCGCCGATGCCGCAGCAGCCGCCGACGAGAGTTGCGCCAGCCTCTACCCAGTCGCAGGCAAAGCCGGTATAGCGGTCGCCGGTGAGGTCGGCGCGGGTGCCGTGCAGGGCCTCGTTCGCCGCGCCGTCATCTGTGTTGCTTTCAAAGGCATTGGCATAGACGCCAAGGTCCAGTTTCACGCCCTTTGCGGCGAAGACGGCGGAGGCCGTCTTGATGGCGCTGGCCATGATTTCCGGCTTGGCACAGTTGAACAGGAGCGCTGCCGCGCCCGAGCCTGCGGCCCATTCGGCAGCTTCCGCCACAGTCTCCCCGCCGCGCAGCTTCGGGTTCGCGATGGCCGCTTGCGTGTCTGCATCTTCCAGCGTGAAGGACACCCAGAAGGGGCGGTTGGTGCCCTCGGTGGCGGCGCGCACGGCTTCACCTTCGGCAATGAGGCTCAGGGTCTCGCCCAGCCAGACATCTGCATAGGGCTCCAGTTTCTCAACGAGGACGGACAGATAGTCCTGCACGCGGGCGGGATCAAAGTTCTGCGGCTCATAGGAGCCGAAAATGGGCGGCAGACCGCCGGCGACCAGCACGCTGCGCGTGGTTTCCGCGTCCGCCGCTTCCCGGGCAAGGCGGCCGGAGAGGGCGATCAGGGCGCGGCCTTCCTTGGCAAACCGCTCTTCGCCGATGTGGTAGGGCACCAGCGCGTAGCTGTTGGTGGTGATGACATCTGCCCCGGCGGCGATGAATTCCTCATGCACCTGCCGCACGATGTTGGGTGTGTCGATGAGGGCAAGCGCCGACCATTCCGGCTGCTTCAGCTCGGCGCCGAGCCGCACCAGTTCACGGCTCATGCCGCCGTCGAGAATACGGATTTTGCTGGCCATGAGATACTCCTTCGCGGGTTTGGGGCAACAGGGCAGCGCCTTCAGCGGCGCACCGGCACCTGCGCCTCCACATGCTTGAAAATGCGGGTGAGGATGATGGTCAGACCCACATAGAAGAGCGTGACCACGATCAGCGGTTCATAGACGAGCAGCGTATCCTGCCGCACCTTGTAGGCAACCGCGTAAAGATCCATCACCGTGACGGTGAAGGCGAGCGGCGTTGACTTCAGTTGCAGCACGATTTCGCCGGTGATGCTGGGCAGAGCAGTGCGGATGGCACGCGGCAGCCAGATGCGCCGCAGCAGCAGGAAGTGCGTCATGCCGAAGGCGCGCCCGGCTTCCAGCTCTCCCTTGGGCACGCTCAGCAGTGCGCCGCGCAGGATTTCGGCCTGATAGGCGGCGTGGTTGAGCGTGAAGCTGACGGCGGCGAAGAAGAAGCCCTCGCGCAGGATGGGCCAGAGGAAGCTGCCGCGCAGGCCTGGCACCATCGGCAGCAGCGAGCCGACGCCATAATAAAGCAGCCAGAGCTGGATCAGCAGCGGTGTGCCCCGGAAGAAGCCGCAATAGCCGCGCGCCAGCAGCTTCAGCCAGCGCGGCCCGGATACCTGCGCCAGCGCGAGGCCGATGGCGAGGACAAAGCCGATGCTGACGGAAATGCCGAGCAGGGCAACCGTCTGCCAGGCACCGGACAGAAGCAGGGGGGCGTACTTGCCAAGCCAGGAGAAATCCATCTGCGTCTCCTATGCCTGACCGGGTGCCGGCTGGCCCCGGCGTGCACGCCGCTCCAGCAGGTTGAACACACGGGTGGAGACAAGGCTGATGATCAGATAGAGCACCGCCGCTGCCGCGAAGAACAGGAAATACTGCTTGGTGTTGCCCGCCGCGATGCGTGTGGCCAGCGCCAGCTCCTGATAGCCGACAACGGCAATGAGCGCGCTGTCCTTGGTGACGGACATCCAGAGGTTGGCAAGACCCGGCATGGCATTGGGGATCATCGCCGGCAGGATGATACGGCGGAAGCGCAGGGAAGGCCGCATGCCGAAGGCCGCTGCCGCCTCGATCTGGCCGGTGGGCACCGCCTGAATGGCGCCGCGGAACACTTCCGTCATGTAGGCACCCTGCACGATGCCGAGCACGGCGACGGCTGCCACAAAGCCGTTCACCTCGACTGTGGGCAGGCCGATGGCAGTGAGCAGCCGGTTCAGGCCGTCGGTGCCCGCATAATAAAGACCGATGATCAGGATGAGTTCGGGAATGGCGCGGATGGCGGTGGTGTAGCCGTCGAGCAGGGCAGATGTTGCGCGCCCGCCCTTGAGCTTGCCCCATGCCCCCAGGAGGCCCAGCACCATGCCGGTGAGGTAGGCGCCGAGCGAAATGGCGATTGTTGACGCAGCCCCGGCCAGCAGCACACCGCCCCAGCCGGGAGGCGAGGGTGCCAGAAGCTCAAGATAGGTCAGGTTCGCCATGCTGCCTCTGGGACAATCCAATAAAGTCTTTGGCCTGCGGCCTTTGCCCCAATGGGGGATGTTCATTTCGGACCGTCAGCCAGACACCAACTCCTCTACCCCCTTGAGGGGGAGATGCCCCCGAAGGGGGCAGAGGGGGGTAACGGACTGCCCGTCTGTTCAAGAGTGGCCGTGCCGTGCTGAGGCGCTGGCACCCCCCTCTGTCTGCTGTCGCAGACATCTCCCCCTCAAGGGGGCAGGGGGGCTGCAGCCTGTTTGCACAAACTCAGAGCCTCAGAAGAGGCCGGAAGAGGCGCTGACACCAATCCCGGCAACTTCATTTTCTGCAGATCACTCGCCGTAAGGATCGAACGAGAAGTACTTGTCCGAGATTTCCTTGTACTTGCCGCTGGCGCGGACAGCGGCGATGGCGGCGTTCAGCTTGGCCTGAAGCTCTGTATCGTCCTGACGCAGGCCGCCGCCAATGCCGGAGCCGAGGATGGCCGGGTCGCCGGCCACGTTGCCCTTGTCCTCGCAGCAGTCCGCGCCATAGCTGGACTTCAGGAACTCTTCCAGCGGCATGGCATCGCCGAACACGTAGTCGATGCGTCCGGCAGCAAGATCCTGGAAAGCCTCGTCGAGGGTGGCATAGGTCTTTTCTTCGGCCTTGTCCTTGAAGTACTTGGCATAATAATCAGACTGGACGGTCGATACCTGAATGCCGATCACCTTGCCAGCCACATCATCCGCCGTGGTGCCGGTGGTGCCGTCCTTGGCGCCGATCAGCTTGCTGGGCGTGTTGTAGTACTTGTCCGTGAAGGCAATGGTTTTTTTGCGCTCTTCGGTGATGGACATAGAGGACCAGATCACGTCGATCTTCTTGGCCTCAAGGCCGGGGATCAGGCCGTCCCATGCGATATCAACGATGGAGCACTGCTCCTTCATCTCGGCGCATACGGCATCCATCAGGTCGATTTCCCAGCCCACCCACTTGCCGGAGGCATCCTTGGTGAAGAACGGCGGATAGGGCTCGTTCATCACGCCGAAGCGCAGCTCGGCGGAGGCGGAGACGGAGCTTGCCGCAAGCGCGGCGCCGGTGAGGAGAATGGACAGAAGCTTCTTCATGGTGTTTCCCCGTTCATGCTTGTGATTGTTGTTCAGTGCCTCAGGGAGGCGGTAAAATCGCGGCAGCGGGCGCTTTCCGGTGCGCCGAACACCTTCTCCGGCGTGCCTTCCTCTTCCACGCGGCCCTGATGCAGGAACATGACGTAGCTGGAGACATCCCGGGCGAAACTCATCTCGTGGGTGACGAGCACCATGGTGCGCCCTTCGGCGGCCAGATCGCGGATGACCTTCAGCACCTCGCCGACAAGCTCCGGATCAAGCGCGGAGGTCGGCTCGTCGAAGAGCATCACCGAAGGTTCCATGCACAGGGCGCGTGCAATGGCGGCGCGCTGCTGCTGGCCGCCTGAAAGAAACGCCGGATAGGCATCGCGCTTGTCATGAAGGCCGACCTTGGCCAGCAGCGCTTCTGCCCGCTCCGTCGCCTCGCGCCGGTTCTGGCCCAGCACATGGACAGGGGCTTCGATGACGTTTTCCAGCACGGTCATGTGCGCCCAAAGATTGAAGCTCTGGAACACCATGGAAAGCCCGGTGCGCAGGCGCTCGATCTGGCGCCAGTTGGCCGGATGCAGGCGGCCGTTCCGGTCCGGCTTCAGGGCCACTTCCTCGCCATTGATGACAAAGCGGCCCCGGTCGGGCTGTTCCAGAAAATTGAGGCAGCGCAGGAAGGTGCTCTTGCCCGCTCCCGATGAGCCGATCAGCGAGATCACGTCACCCTTGCGGGCGGTCATCGAAATGCCTTTCAGCACCTCGTTCGGGCCATAGCTCTTGTGGACGTCCTCCACCTCAAGGGCAAAGGCGGGCTCATGCGTCATGGGCAGCCGTTCCGCGTTGTTTCAATCGCCTGTTAGCCCGGTTTTGCCAGCTTGCCAATTGGCATCAGGACGTTTGGGAAAGATATTTCCTTTGGAAGGCGGGAGGCAGAACTGCAGTTTTGTGGGGGGGCGTGCCGGGAGGGAGAGGCTCCCGAAAGCAAAAAAGTCTCACCCCGGATCACGCAAGCGCGTCCGGGGTGATGGAGTGGCTTCAGGTCAGTTTGGTGCCCGCTCTCACACAATCCCCCCGCCAGCGCCGGAAACTGCTGGCCGGACCTCTGCGGCGCGGGCGCGGTAGCCGGAGGCGCGGTATGTGGAAACGGGGTCGATGGCGCCGCCGGACTCCAGACGGGCCATGGCGAGGATTGGTTCCACATCGGTGCGGAAGGCGGCCTTCAGCGTGGTGGTGGCCATCAGCGCGTCGTTGCTGTCCTGGAAGCCGTCGAGGGCCTTGCGGTCCACCAGCAGGGCCTGCGCATAGGCGCGCTGCACCTCCATGGCGCTGGCCATCAGGCTTTCGATCGGATCGGTGACATTGTGCGACTGGTCTAGCATGTGCGAGGGGGCAAAGCCCGGCGCCTTGCGGGTTTCTGCGTCCACGAGCTCGTTGAAGACGAGGAACAGCCGGTAGGGATCAATCGATCCCGTGTCGAGATCGTCATCGCCATACTTGCTGTCATTGAAATGGAAGCCGCCCAGCTTGCCGAACTGGATGAGGCGGGCGACGATCATCTCGATGTTCACGTTGGGCGCATGGTGGCCGAGGTCCACCAGACAGAAGGCCTTGGGGCCCAGCTCCTGCGCGATGAGATAGTTCGTGCCCCAGTCCTGCACTACGGTGGAATAGAAGGCGGGCTCGTACATCTTGTGCTCGGTGAAGAGCCGCCAGTCCTCCGGCAGGGCGGTGTAGATCTGCCGGGCCGCCTCCAGATAGCGCTCGAACTGGCGGGTGAAATGCGCCTGTCCGGGGAAGTTGGAGCCGTCGCCGATCCACACGGTGAGAGCCTTGGAGCCGATGGCGCGGCCAAGCTCGATACATTCGATGTTGTGCTCGACCGCCTGCGCACGGGTGGCGGCATCCGTGTGGGAGAGGGAGCCGAACTTGTAGGAATGGGCCTGTCCGGCCTGATCCTGGAAGGTGTTGGAGTTCATGGCGTCAAAGCCGAGGCCGAGGCTGTCCGCTTTGGCCTTCAGGTCCGCCGGATCGGCCTTGTCCCAGGGAATATGCAGGGAGACGGAGGGCGTTGCCCGGGTCAGCTGCTGGATGACGCCGCAGTCTTCCAGCTTGTCGAAGATGTGGCGCGGCTCGCCTGCGCCGGGGAAACGGGCAAAGCGGGTGCCGCCAGTGCCTACGCCCCAGGACGGCACGGCAACGCCATAGGCGGCAACCTTCGCCTTCACCGCGTTGATGTCGATGCCCCGGCGGGCGAGCCGCTCGCCAAGGCTGTCATAGTCGCGCGCGAGGTCTGCTTTGCGGGCGGCATTGTCCTTCTCAAGGACATCGGAACCGATCATCAGGGTCATGAATGGCCTCCGTCAGCGGGTGAAGGACTGGACGTTGCCTGCGTCCACGTTGATGATGTTGCCGGTGGACTTGGCCGAGGCTTCGCTGGCGAAGAAATAGGTGGCCTCTGCAATGTCTTCCGGCAGCACGGAGCGCTTCAGCAGCGAGCGCTGGCGGTAATGCTCTTCCAGATCCGCCGTGTCCTTGCCATAGGCCTGTGCCCGTTCCTTCAGCCAGTCGCCCGACCAGATCTTGGAGCCGCGCAGCACCGCATCCGGGTTGACCACGTTGACGCGGATGCCATCCGGCGCCCCTTCCAGTGCAAGGCAGCGCGCGAGGTGGATTTCCGAGGCCTTGGCCGTGCAATAGGCGCTGGCGCCGGGAGAGGCGGCAAGGCCGTTCTTGGAGGCGATGAAGACGATCGAGCCGCCAA
Organism: Pannonibacter anstelovis; assembly: GCF_036881715.1. NCBI lineage: Bacteria > Pseudomonadati > Pseudomonadota > Alphaproteobacteria > Hyphomicrobiales > Stappiaceae > Pannonibacter > Pannonibacter anstelovis. The sequence goes on along the minus strand of NZ_JBAKBF010000004.1, from coordinate 111,975 downwards.
TCCCTTGCGCCTTCATCACCTTGAAGGCGCTGCGGGAAACAAGGAAATAGCCGGTCGAAAGGATCGACATGTTCCTGTTCCACAGCTCGAGGCTGGTTTCCTCGATGGGCGCCGAGGAGGCGATACCGGCGTTCGACACCAGAATGTCGATGCCGCCGAATTCCGTGCAGGCTTCCGCATAGGCCCGCTCCACCGCATCCTCGCTGGTCACATCCATGACAACCGTGCGCACCACGTCGCGGGAGTGGCGGGCGGCCAGGCGCTCTGCCGTCTGGGCGAGGGAATTGGCGTCGATATCGGCCAGCACCACGCAGGCGCCTTCGCTCATCAGCCGCTCCGCCGTTGCCGAGCCGATGCCGCCAGCCCCGCCGGTGACAAAGGCGACACGGCCGGCAAGGCTCTTCGGCCTGGGCATGCGCTGGAGCTTGGCTTCCTCAAGCAGCCAGTATTCGATGTCGAAGGCTTCCTGCTCCGGCAGGCCGCAATAGGTGGAAACGCCGGACGCACCACGCATCACGTTGATGGCGTTCACATAGAACTCGCCCGAGATGCGGGCTGTTGCCTTGTCCTTGGCAAAGGTGATCATGCCAACACCCGGCACCAGATAGACAACGGCATTGGGATCACGCAGGGCGGGGCTGTCCGCATGCTTGCAGCGCTCGTAATAGGCCGTGTAGTCCTGCCGGTAGGCAGCAACCGCATCGGGCAGACCCTTGAGCACGGCGTCCACATCCGGCTTCGCCGGATCAAGCTGCACCACCAGCGGGCGGATCTTGGTGCGCAGGAAGTGATCCGGGCAGCTCGTGCCCAGCGCCGCGAGGGCTTCCATGTCCTGCGCGCAGACGAATTCCAGCACCGCATCGCTGTCGTCGAAGTGCCCGGCCATGTGCTGCTGGCCGCTGACCATGCCGCGAATGGCGGGCATCAGGCGGGCGGCAATGGCGCGGCGCTGCTCACGCGGCAGGATGGCGTGTTTCTGCCCGCCGAAAGCGGCCTTGCCAGCCAGCTTGCCCTCGAACCAGGCCATCGCCTTGTTGATGATTTCGATGGTCGTCTCGTAGCAGGTGCGCGCATCATCGGCCCAGGTGAAGAGGCCGTGGCTTTCCAGCACGACGCCGCGTGCTTCCGGATTTTCGAGGCAGAACTTTTCAAGCCACAGGCCCAGTTCGTAGCCGGGGCGCTTCCACTGCAGCCAGCCGATGTCCTTGCCGAAAATCTCTTCCGTCAGCGCCTTGCTGTCCTTCGAGGCGGCAATGGCGATGATGGCGTCCGGGTGCATGTGGTCCACGTGCTTCTTCGGCACATAGGCATGCAGCGGCGTGTCGATGGAGGCAGCTCGCGGGTTGAGGTTGAAGGTGCAGTGGGGCAGCAGGCCCACCATCTCGTCCTCGAAGGCTACTCCCCGGTAAATGCCCTTCAGCGCCCGCAGCTTGTCCATGTAGAGCGTGGCGAAACCGTCGAGCTTGATGGTGCCCACATCGCCGCCGGAGCCCTTGACCCACAGCACTTCCGCCATTTCGCCGGTCAGTGGATCCTTTTCCATGACCTTGGCGGATGTGTTGCCGCCACCGTAGTTGGTGATGCGCTTGTCGGACCCGAGCAGGTTCGAGCGGTAGAGCAGCCGGCCAGATTCGGTCATGGCCGAAGCCTTTGCCTCATCCCACAGGTTTGCGAGCCGGGAACCGGCGGCGGAATCAGTCATGTAGTCCTCCCGAGAGTGAGCCGGAGCAAGGCCAGCTTTTGACCGGAGACTTGCCGTGATATCTCTTGTTGTCAATCAGTTTCAATCATGATCGATCAAAATTGACGCTGCATTGCAGCAATATGACGAATCGTGATTGACACTGCTCGAATTTGATGGAAGCCTGAGCGGGACATCGGGAGGAATGCATGCACGAGAAAGAGCGTCACAGGATCATCTTGTCCGCCGTTCAGGACCGTCCGGTCGTGACCGTTGCGGAACTGGTGGCGCTGACGGATTCCTCGGAAGCGACCATCCGCCGAGATATCGCGGCGCTGCATGTGCAGAAGAAGCTGCGCCGGGTCCGTGGCGGGGCGGAATCGATCACGCCGCCGCAGTTCGTCGGGCTGGCGGGCCGCCCCTTCAGCGTCAACGAGGCGATCAACGCGCAGCAGAAGCGGGCGATTGCCCGTGCGGCGGTGGAGCTTTGCACGGATGGTGACGCGATCATCATCAACGGCGGCACGACCACTTTCCAGATGGTGCATCCGCTGGCGAGCAAGCGCATGCAGATCTTCACCAATTCGTTCCCGATTGCCGAGCACCTGCTCAAGCATTCGAAGAACACGATCATCCTGTCCGGCGGGGTGATCTACCGGGAGCAGAACATCATCCTGAGCCCCTTCGACAATGACGTGACGCGTAATTTTTATGCGCGGCGCATGTTCATGGGGGCGCAAGGGCTGGGGCCGCTGGGGTTGATGGAGGCGGATCCGCTTCTCATCCAGGCGGAGCAGAAGCTGATCGGGCAGGCGGATGAACTGGTGGTGCTGGCGGACTCGTCCAAATTCCGCAGCCGCTCCAGCCTGATCCTGTGCCCGCTGGACCGCATCACCACGGTGATCACCGATGAGGGCATTCCGGACAGCGCCGCCCAGATGCTGGAGCAGGCAGGGGTGCAGGTGATTGCAGCGCCCGTCGAGGCAGCGCAGGCAAGCGCTGCCGGCGGGGGCTGACGGAATAGAGATTTCTGACCGGCGGGAGGAACGGCCGGTGGAATGACTGGGAGGAAGACAATGACATTCATGAAGACGCTTCTGGCGGCGACTGCTGTTGCCGCGCTCGCATTCTCCGCGCCCGCCCATGCCGAGACCAAGCGCATTGCGCTGGTGGTGAAGGCGCTGGGCATCGGCTTCTTTGAGGCTGCCAACAAGGGCGCGCAGGAAGCTGCCAAGGAGCTGGGCGATGTCGAGATCATCTACACCGGCCCCACCGATACGACGGCGGAAGGCCAGATCGAGGTGATCAATGCGCTGATCGCCCAGAAAGTGGATGCGATCGCCATCTCCGCGAATGATCAGGATGCGCTTGTGCCGGCCCTGAAAAAGGCGATGGACCGCGGCATCACCGTGATTTCGTGGGACTCGGGCGTGGCGCCGGAAGGCCGCCAGCTGCATCTCAATCCCTCGTCCAGCCCGCTGATCGGCAACATGATCATCAAGCTGGCGGCAGATCACCTGCCGGAGGGTGGTGATGTGGCGGTGCTGTCGGCTTCTGCCACGGCGACCAACCAGAACATCTGGATCGAGGAGATGAACAAGGTCAAGGGCAACTACAAGGGCATCAATGTGGTGGCCACCGTCTATGGCGATGACCTTGCCGACAAGTCCTACCGTGAGGCGCAGGGCCTGATGCAGACCTATCCGGACCTGAAGGCGATCATTGCCCCGACCTCCGTCGGCATTGTTGCGGCGGCGCAGGCAGTCACCGATGCGGGCAAGGTTGGCAAGGTCAATGTGACGGGCCTTGGCCTGCCGTCAGAGATGGCCGGGCACATCAAGTCGGGCGCGTCCAAGTCCTTCGCCATCTGGAACCCGATCGACCTCGGCTATGCCGCCACGGTGCTGTCCTACAACCTTGCCACGGGCAAGGCCGAAGCCAAGCCCGGCGCGGAAATTCCGATGGGCCGCATGGGCACGCTGAAGCTGGATGACAGCAACACGGGCGCGATGGCAGATCCGTTTGTCTATGACAGCTCCAACATCGATGCCTTCAAGGACATTTTCTGAGACCTCCCAGGCCTCAACATGTGCCCGGCCTGTGACACGCTGTGTGATTGGCCGGGCACCGTCCGCGACCCTGATACAACATCACACATGACGCCGGGACTGCATGTTCCGGCATAACCGGGGCATTGCCATGCTTGCCAACTTCCCGGATCAGCCGGGTGCTGCCTTGAATCCAGCCAGCGCGAAGGACCTTCCGGTTCTTTCGCTGACCGGCATTTCCAAGTCCTTTCCGGGCGTCAAGGCGCTTTCGGGCGTCTCGCTGGACCTCTATCCGGGGCAGGTGACGGCGCTGATCGGGGAAAATGGTGCGGGCAAGTCCACCATCGTCAAGGTTCTGACCGGCATCTACCAGCCGGATGCGGGCGAGATCCGCGTTGACGGCCAGCCGGTGGCCTTTCCCGCAGCTGAGGCGGCCGCAAAGGCCGGAGTGACGGCAATCCATCAGGAAACCGTACTCTTTGACGAGCTGACGGTGGCAGAGAATATCTTTATCGGCCATGCCCCGCGCAGCCGCTTCGGCCTCATCGACTGGCGCAAGATGCGCCAGGAGGCGCGGCGCCTGCTGGAGCGGATCGGCGCGCAGATTGATCCGGACGTGCAACTGAAGGATCTCGGCATCGCCAGCCGCCATCTGGTGGCCATTGCCCGGGCGCTGTCAATTGACGCCCGCGTCGTCATCATGGATGAGCCGACGGCGGCACTGTCGCACAAGGAAATCGAAGAAACCTATGAGCTGGTGGACCGGCTGAAGGCCGAAGGAAAGGCCATCCTCTTCATCAGCCACAAGTTCGATGAAATCTTCCGCGTGGCTGACCGTTATACCGTATTCCGCGACGGGGAGCTGGTGGGCGCAGGGCATATCCGCGATGTGCGCGAGGGCGATCTTGTGCGCATGATGGTCGGCCGCCCGGTGGATCAGGTGTTTCCCAAGCGCACCCCGAAGCTGGGTGATGAACTGCTGAAGGTGGTGGGTTATGCTCATCCGACAGAGTTCGAGGACATCAATTTCACCCTGCGCGCCGGTGAAATCCTTGGCTTCTATGGCCTTGTCGGTGCCGGGCGCAGCGAATTCATGCAGGCGCTGTTCGGCATCACGAAACCTTCCAAGGGCGCGATCCGCATTGACGGCGAGGTGGCGGTGATCCGCTCCCCGAATGCAGCCATCCGGCAGGGCATCGTTTATGTGCCGGAGGACCGGGGCAAGCAGGGCGCGGTGAAGGGTCTGCCGATCTATCAGAACGTGACCTTGCCCTCTTTGCAGGCCGTTTCCCGCAAGGGGTTTCTGAAGATGGCGGAAGAGTTTGCGCTGGCGCGGGACTATACCCGCCGGCTGGACCTGAGGGCTGCCGCGCTCGATCAGGATATCGGCCTTCTCTCGGGCGGCAACCAGCAGAAAGTGATCATTGCCAAATGGCTGGCGACCCGGCCCCGCGTGATCATTCTGGACGAGCCGACCAAGGGCATCGACATTGGCTCCAAGGCGGCGGTGCATGAGTTCATGGCGGAACTGGCGGGGGAGGGGCTCGCGGTCATTCTCGTCTCGTCTGAAATCCCCGAGGTGCTGGGCATGTCCGACCGCGTGATCGTGATGCGCGAGGGGCGGATTGCCGCCGAATTCGAGGGAGAGGCGATGACGCCGGAAAATCTGGTCCGGGCGGCTGCCGGGATCGAGGAGGGGCACGCATGAGCATCCGTCTTTCCCATGGCCGCGAGCTGGTGCTGGCAGGCGCCATGGTGGCGCTGACGGGGCTGATCGCCTCGCGTTTTCCCGGTTTCGTAGCGCCCGGCAATCTTGCCAGCGTGTTCAATGACACCGCACCGCTGATCATTCTGGCGCTGGGGCAGATGGCGGTGATCCTGACCCGTTGCATCGACCTGTCGGTGGCGGCCAACCTGGCGCTCACGGGCATGGTGGCGGCGCTGGTCAACACCATGATGCCGGATCTGCCGGTGCCTCTGATCATCCTCCTGTCCATCGCGCTGGGTGCGGGGCTCGGACTGATCAACGGGCTGCTGGTCTGGCGCCTGTCGATCCCGCCAATCGTGGTGACGCTGGGCACGATGACCATCTACCGGGGCATCATCTTTCTCATCTCCGAAGGGCGCTGGATCAACGCGCACCAGATGAGCGATGCCTTCAAGGCTTTTCCGCGCACGGTGGTTCTGGGTCTGCCGGTGCTGTCCTGGATCGCGATTGCGGTTGTCACCGGCTTTGCCGTTCTCGTCACCCGCACGGCGCTGGGCCGGGCCTTCCATGCGGTGGGAGGAAACCCGCATGCAGCGCAATATGCGGGTATTGATACGGGGCGCACCCAATGCGCTGCCTTCGTGCTCTCCGGTGCGCTGGCGGGGCTTACCGGTTATCTCTGGGTGGCGCGCTATGCGGTCGCTTATGTGGATATTGCGGCTGGCTTTGAGCTGGACGTTGTGGCGGCCTGCGTCATTGGCGGCATTTCCATTGCAGGTGGAGCGGGCAGCGTGGCGGGCGCGGTGCTGGGGGCGCTGTTCCTCGGCATCATCAAGAACGCACTGCCGGTGGTCAATGTCTCGCCCTTCTGGCAGCTCGCCATCTCCGGCTCGGCCATCCTGATCGCTGTGGCAGTCAATGTTACCCAGAACCGGCCAAAGGGCCGGGTCATCCTGAAGCAGGCGGAGCATACGGCATGACATCCGTTTCCCTTCAAACGCCCGGCTCTGGTTCCGGGGCGCCCGGCGGCGGGCGGCAGATTCCCGACCGGCTGCGCAGTCCTGTGCAGCGGATTGCTACAAGCTGGGAACTGATGCTCTTTGGCGTGGCGGTGGCCATCTTCATTCTGAATGCGCTGGCCTCTCCCTATTTCCTTGATCCGTGGAACCTGTCGGACGCCACGTTCAACTTCACCGAAAAGGCGATGATCGCCTTTGCCATGGCGCTGCTGATCATCTCCGGCGAGATTGACCTGTCGGTCGCTGCCATCATCGCACTCGCCTCCACCGCCATGGGCTATGCGGTGCAGATGGGGGCCGATACGCCAGTGCTGGTGGCCATCGGCCTTGGGGCCGGGCTGCTGTGCGGTGCCGTCAATGGCGCGCTGATCACGGGGCTGGGCCTGCCGTCGATTGTCGTGACCATCGGGACCATGAGCCTCTTCCGTGGCATCTCCTACATCGTGCTCGGCGACAAGGCCTACACCGGCTATCCGGCCTCCTTTGCCTGGTTCGGCCAGGGCTATGTCTTCTGGGTGATTTCCTTCGAACTTGTACTCTTTGCCATTCTGGCTGTCCTTTTCGGCCTGCTGCTGCATGCCACCACCTTTGGCCGGGCGGTCTATGCCATCGGCAACAATCCGGTGGCGGCGCTCTTCTCCGGCATCCGGGTGGCGCGGGTGAAGTTTGCCCTGTTCCTGCTCACCGGGCTCATGTCCGGCGTGGCCGCCATCTGTCTTACCTCGCGGCTTGGCGCGACGCGCCCGTCCATCGCATCGGGCATGGAACTGGAAGTGGTGACCATGGTGGTGCTGGGCGGAGTCAGCATTCTGGGCGGGGCGGGCAGCATTGCCGGTGTCGTCATCGCCGCGCTGGTGATGGGGCTGGTGACCTTTGGCCTTGGTCTTCTCAACGTGCCGGGCATCGTCATGTCGATCTTCACCGGCCTGCTGCTGATCGGCGTCATCGCCCTGCCGCGCATTGCCCGCCAGATCCTGCAGCGCCGCAAGGGAGCGTGAGATGGAGAAATATGCCTTCAAGATGAAGCTCAATCCCGGCATGGAGGCCGAATACCGCCGCCGCCATGACGAGATCTGGCCGGAGCTTTCCGCCCTGCTGAAGGAAGCTGGCATCCGCGACTATTCCATCCATCTCGACCGGGAGACGAATATCCTCTTCGCCGTGATGTGGCGCGAGAGCGCGGAGAAGGTGGCAAGCCTTCCGGCGTCGCCGGTGATGCAGCGCTGGTGGGCGCATATGGCCGATATCATGGAAACGAAGCCGGACAACGAGCCGGTGGCCATTGCCCTTGAAACCGTCTTCCACATGGATTGACCCGGCATGGCCAGCTTGCGCAACATCGCGGTGATCGACATCGGCAAGACCAACGCCAAGGTGGCGGTGGTGGACATCGCGCGCCGTCAGGAACTGGGCGTCCGGCGGCAGCCGAACCTTGTGCGGACGGATGGACCCTATCCGCATTTCGATGTGGAAGGGCTCTGGAGCTTTTTTCTGGAAAGCCTGAAGGAGCTGGCGGCGGAGCACCGGATCGGCGCCATCAGCGTCACCACCCATGGCGCTTCTGCCGTGCTTCTGGATGCCTCCGGCAAGCTGGCCACACCTGTGCTCGACTATGAGTTTACCGGCCCGGATGATCTTGCCAGCCAGTACGATGCCCTGCGGCCCGGCTTTGCACAGACCGGCTCGCCCCGCCTGTCCATGGGGCTCAATCTCGGGGCGCAGCTTCACTGGCTGCTGGAAACGCAAGAGGGCCTGCGGGAGCGCACCGCGCAGGTTCTCACCTATCCGCAATACTGGACCTATCGCCTGACGGGCGTTGCCGCCTGTGAGGTCACGTCACTGGGTTGCCATACGGATCTTTGGAACCCGTTCGAGGGTGTGTTTTCGCCGCTGGTGTCACGGCTTGGCCTTGAGGGCCGCATGGCGCCGGTGCGCAAGGCTGGTGACGTGCTGGGCCCGCTGCTGCCGGATGTGGCGGAACGGGCGGGGCTGCCGAAGGGCATTCCGGTTGCCTGCGGCATCCATGACAGCAATGCCTCGCTCTATCCGCATCTTCTGGCCCGGCAGGGAGCTTTTTCTGTTGTTTCGACCGGCACCTGGGTGATTTCGCTGAGTGTCGGCGCGGCTGCGAAAATGCTCGATCCGGCCCGCGACACGCTGGTCAATGTCAATGCGCGTGGCGGGGCCGTGCCTTCGGCCCGCTTCATGGGCGGGCGCGAGTTTGATCTGATGATGGAGGGGTATGACAGAGCCAGCACGGATGCTGATGTGCAGCAGGTTCTGGACCGTTCCATCCTTCTGTTACCCGCTGTCGAACCGCGCTCCGGCCCGTTTCAGGGCCGGACGCACCGCTGGAGCGTGGACGAGGCCGGTCTGTCTGATGGCCAGCGCTACGCGGCGGTGTCCTTCTATCTGGCGCTCGTGACGGCGGAATGCCTTGCCATGACCGGCGGGCAGGGGCCGGTGATTGTGGAAGGGCCTTTTGCAGCCAACCGGCTCTATCTATCCATGCTGGAAGCGGCCTCAGCCCGGAAGGTGCATGTGGGTGATGGCTCGGTCACCGGCACCAGCATAGGCGCGGCGCTGCTGCTGGCGGGAGATGACGGGCGGGGCGGGGAGGGCGCGGCGCAGGATGACGCGTCTGTCATTCCGGACGCAGCCTTTGCCGCCTATGCCGCTGCGTGGCGGCAGGTGGTGGCTGAGGGGTGAGCTCCCCTCACACCAGTTTGTCCGGCGGGCAGCCCAGCGCGGCGGAGGCCTCGCGGGAGGCGGATTTGAGGAGGCCTGCGTATTCGGCCTTGCGGGTTTCATCGAAGCGGAACAGCGGGAAGGAAATGCTGATGGCAGCGATGGAGCGGCCCAGATGATCCAGGACCGGAATGGCCATGCAGCGCACGCCAGCCTCGCTTTCCTCGATCTCTTCGGCAAAGCCTTGGGCGCGGACCTGCTGGATGGCGGCAAACAGGCTTTGCGCATCCGTGATCGTACGCGGGGCAAGCTTTGGCATGTCCAGTCCCGCGAGGCGCTCGTGGATTTCCTCGTCGCTGCGCCATGCCAGCAAGGCCTTGCCCAGTGAGGTGCTGTGCAGCGGATTGCGGCGGCCGAGGGTGGACTGGGTGGAGAGATTGTAGAAGGAATCGTATTTGTGGATGTAGGCGACGCGCTGCTCCCGGTCATCCATGACGCCGAGATTGATGCATTCGCCGGTAGCCCGTGACAGCCGGCCCATCACCTTGTCGGCGATGCGGATCAGATCCGATTCCTCGTTGAGGGAGCGGGCGCCAAGGCTGAAGAGCTTTAGGGTGAGGCGGTATTTCTCCGTGTCGCCGTCCTGCTCGGCATAGCCAAGGTCAACCATGGTCTGCAAAAGCCGGTGTGCCGTCGTCTTGGAGGTCATGGCCCGCTGGGCGATGGCAGCAAGGCTGGCCTGCCGCTCCTCTACCAATGCCTCCAGCACGGCGAAAACCTTGAGGACCGCAGCGGCGTTTTCGGTTTTGGGCTCGGCTCTGGAAGAAGCCTTGGACTTGCTGTCGGGCATTTTTCTCGTTCAGTATTTTTTGAAATGCCATTCTGAAATTTGAATTCCTGCCTGTCAAGCTGGCGTTGGCCTGATGTGACGAAAGTTTATGCAGGCCTGTAAAAATCGTGTTTCAATCGGTTTAGATGATTGCCAAGGTTGTAGGATTGTGGTTGCCTGATAAATACGGAATTGCGTTCCGAAAAAATTTCAAGCGGTATCTGGGAGGAGATCGCGCATGCATCCGCTGTTGCGGCAGAAGGAGAGGTTTGTCACCCGGGACGAGGTCTGCGGCCTCATCGACCGGCTGACCGGAAACCTCATCAGCATCGAGGACAAGACGGGTGAATTCCTGCTCCGCCTCGAAGATGGCCGCGTCATTGATACCAAGGGTTGGGCCGGTTGGGAATGGACGCACGGCATCGGGCTCTATGGCCTGTTCCGCTACTGGCAGCTGACCGGCAGCACGGAGGCCATGCGCATCATCCGGGACTGGTTCTCGGCACGGCTGACGGAAGGCACGCCAACCAAGAACATCAATACTGTTGCCCCGTTTCTCACCCTTGCCTGGCTGCATGAGCTGGAGCCCAATCCGCAGTGGGTGCCCTATCTGGAAACCTGGGCCGAATGGGTGATGCACGAGATGCCGCGCACCCGAGAGGGCGGGTTGCAGCACATCGTCTACAACAGCGTCAACGACCAGCAGATGTGGGACGACACGCTGATGATGAGCGTGCTGCCGCTGGCCAAGATCGGGCTTGTGCTGGGGCGCCCCGAGTATGTGGAGGAGGCGAAGTACCAGTTCCTGCTGCATATCCAGTACCTGATGGACACGCAAAGCGGCCTGTGGTTCCACGGCTGGAGCTTTGATGGCAACCACAATTTTGCCCGTGCCCTCTGGGCACGCGGCAACAGCTGGATCACCATTGCGATCCCTGAGTTCATCGAGCTTCTGGACCTGAAGGAAGGCGATGCGCTGCGCCGCCATCTCCTGTCTGTGCTGGGCCGTCAGGCGGCGGCGCTGAAGCAGTACCAGCACGAAAGCGGCCTCTGGCACACGCTGCTGGATGATCCATCAAGCTATGTGGAAGCTTCGGCTACGGCTGGCTTTGCCTATGGTCTGATGAAGGGCGTGCGCAAGCGCTATCTGCCGGGCGAATACCTTGAGGTGGCCGAGCGTGCCATGCGCGGCGTTGTCGCCAATATCAGCGAGGATGGCGAGCTGCAGCAGGTGTCCTTCGGCACCGCCATGGGAAGCGACCTCGATTTCTACCGTGAGATCAAGCTGACCTCGATGCCCTATGGGCAGGCGATGGCCATGCTGTGCCTGACGGAGCTTTTGCGCAGCTACATCTGACAGAGCTGCGGGGGAATGCGGCAGGGAGAGGAGCCCTGCCGGAGCACAAAGGCCGCGGAATGGAGGTTCCGGGCCGAACAGGGAGGAGACCAGAATGACTGTCACACGCAGAACCGTCCTTGGGGGAATGGGTCTTGCCGCGCTTGCTGCTGCCATGCCGGGGGGCGCAGCCTTCGCCCAGAACCGCACCATCCGCCACTACTGGTGGGGCAATCCGGAGCGTGACAAGCGCACCTTCGCCGTGATCGAGGCCTTCCAGAAGAAGCATCCGGGTATCACCGTGTCGGGTGAAACCATCGGCTGGGGCGACTACTGGACCAAGATGGCGACCCAGACAGCCGGCCGCAACATGGCCGATCTGGTGCAGATGGATCACCGCTTCCTGTTTGAATATGTCGGACGCGGCGCACTTCAGCCGCTGGATGACCACATCGGCAAGACGCTGATGCTGGATGGCTTCGATCAGGGGCCGCTGGAAGGCGGCAAGGTGGACGGCAAGCTCTATGCGCTGAACATCGGCTCCAACTCGCAGATGGTGGTCTACAACGCGCAGGTCTTCAATGATGCGCGCATCGAGTTCGATCCGCTGAGCTGGACCCACGAGGACTTCGCCAAGATTGCGGCCGCCATCACCAAGGCATCCGGTGGCAGGGTCAAGGGGACGGACGACTTCTCGACCTATATCGAATATCTGGAAGCCTGGGTGCGCCAGCGCGGGCGCGAGTTCTATGACGATGAAGGCAACGTCGCTGCGACTGCGGAAGACGCAGCCACCTTCTTCCAGTTCTGGGAGGACCTGCGCAAGGCTGATGCGGTTGCTTCCAAGGACCGGGCACTGATGCTGGACCCGGCGCTGGCTGAGCGCGGTGTCGTCAAGGGTGACACGGCCATGTCGCTGATCTGGTCGAACCAGATTGTTGGCGTGCAGGACCTGATGCAGGACGAGGCTGGCCCTGCCATGCTGCCGCACCTGCCAGGTGGCAAGCCGGGCCAGTTCATCAAACCGTCCATGTTCCTGTCCCTGTCGCGCGATGCCAAGGATGTGGATGCGGCCATGACCTACATGAATGACTGGGTGAATGATCCGGAGATCACCGGCATTCTCGGCCTTGAGCGCGGCATTCCCTGCTCGCCGAAGGTGCGTGAGGCGCTGGCGCCGTCCTTCAGCTCCATCGAAAAGCGCACGGTGGATTACTTCACGGCCATCCAGGACAAGGTCGGACCGCTGCCCAAGCCCCAGCCCAAGGGGGCAGGAGAAGTGCGTGACGCCTTCATGCGTACGGCGTCCGAAGTCATCCTCGGCAATCAGACGCCGCAGGATGCCGGTCAGATCTTCGTTGAGGATGCCGTGGCCATCATCGAACGCGCGCGCTGATCCCAGCATTGCCTGAAACCACCCGTCCTGCCATCAGCAGGGCGGGTGCTGCAAGACAAGGCCCTCCCTTCATGAAACGGTTCCTTGCCCGCAATGCGCCCGGATATCTGTTCCTGTCTCCGTGGCTGCTCGGCTTCTTTCTTCTGGCTCTCGGACCGATCCTGGTCTCGCTCTACCTGTCCTTCACCAAATACGACATGGTGAGCGATCCGCGCTGGGTCGGCCTTGCCAATTATGATTACATGTTCAGCCGCGACCGCCGGTTCTGGAAGGCACTGGAAGTCACGTTTACCTACGTGGTTCTGGCCGTTCCGGCCCGTCTGGCCTTTGCTCTGGCAGTCGCGATGCTGCTGGACAAGGGGCTGAGGACCATCGGGCTTTACCGGGCGATCTTCTATTTGCCCTCCCTGCTGGGGGCTTCCGTTGCTATCGCCATTCTCTGGCGCGAGCTTTTCGCGGCCTCTGGTGTGGTCAACGAGTTTCTGGGTTTCTTCGGCATTTCCGGGACGGACTGGATCACAAACCCGAAAACCTCGCTCTACACGCTGGTGGCACTGGCCGTCTGGCAGTTCGGGTCGCCGATGCTGATCTTCCTGGCTGGCTTGCGCGGCATTCCAAGGGATCTCTACGAGGCGGCGGAAATTGACGGAACGCCGAAATGGCGCCAGTTCACCCGCATCACCTTGCCGCTGCTGGCGCCGGTGATCTTCTTCAATCTGGTGCTTCAGACAATCGACGCCTTCAAGACCTTCTCCAGCGCTTTCATCATTTCGAACGGTGTTGGAGCGCCCGCAGACAGCCTGCTGTTCTTCACGGTCTATCTGTTCAACGAGGCCTTCAAGTTCTTCCGCATGGGCTATGCCTCGGCACTGGCCTGGGTGCTGCTGCTGATCATCGCGGCCTTCACGGCGCTTGCCTTCTTCACCTCGAAATACTGGGTGCACTATGACAACGACCGCGACTGACCTGGACCGGGCCATCGAGGCCGATGAAGCCGCACGCATTGCTCACGAACTGCGCCTGAAGCGCGACCGGCGGGCGCGCAATGGCCGTTACCTGAAGCATCTGTTCCTGATGCTGTTTTCGGTGGTGATGCTCTATCCGCTGTTCTGGCTGATGGCATCTTCGCTGAAGCCGGAAAATGAGATTTTCGGCAATCTTTCGCTGTGGCCATCGAACTTCCAGTTCGACAATTACACCAAGGGCTGGTTTGCCCTGCCGGTGCCTTTCACCACCTTCTATATCAACTCCACCATCGTTACGGTGCTGTCGGTCATCGGCAATCTGATCTCCTGCTCCTTTGCGGCCTATGCCTTTGCCCGGCTGCAATTCACCGGGCGCAGCTTCTTCTTTGCGCTGATGATGATGACGCTGATGATCCCCTATCACGTGGTGCTGATCCCGCAGTATGTGATGTTCCTCAACCTTGGCTGGGTGGATACCTACCTGCCGCTGGTGGTGCCGCGCTTCCTGGCGGCAGATGGCTTCTTCATCTTCCTGATGGTGCAGTTCTTCCGCCAGTTGCCGCGTGAGCTGGACGAGGCGGCGATGATCGACGGCTGTTCGCCCTTCAAGATCTACTGGGCCATCATCCTGCCCCTGTCCCTGCCTGCCATGGCCACGGCAGCGATCTTTTCGCTGATCTGGGTGTGGGAGGACTTCCTCGCCCCGCTCATCTACCTCAACGATATCAAGAGCTACACTGTGCCGCTGGCGCTTCGCCTGTTCCTCGATCAGGAGGGCCAGTCCCTCTACGGACAGATGTTTGCCATGTCGGTGCTTTCGCTCGTACCGGTCCTGATCTTCTTCGTGGCTTTCCAGAAGCTGATCGTGCGCGGCATCGCGACATCCGGAATGAAGTGAAATCAGAGATCCAAGGAAAAAGAACTATGGCTGGATTGACACTTCGCAATGTCGGCAAGAGCTACGGCAAGCTCAGCATCATCAAGGACCTGAACCTCGACGTGGTGGATGGGGAATTTCTGGTTCTCGTTGGCCCCTCGGGCTGCGGCAAATCCACATTGCTGCGCATGATCGCCGGGCTTGAGGATATCACCGAGGGCACGATTTCCATCGGCAGCACCATCGTCAATGATCTGCCCGCCTCAAAGCGCGAGCTTTCGATGGTGTTCCAGAGCTACGCGCTCTATCCGCATATGAGCGTGGCCAAGAACCTCGCCTTCGGCCTTCAGAACTTCAATGTGCCGAAAGCCGAAGTCACCCGGCGCGTGGCGGAGGCGGCGCGCATCCTGCAGATCGAGGCGCTGATGGACCGCAAGCCGCGCCAGCTTTCCGGCGGTCAGAAGCAGCGTGTGGCCATCGGGCGCGCCATCGTGCGTGAGCCAAAGCTCTTCCTCTTCGATGAGCCGCTGTCGAACCTCGACGCTGAGCTGCGCGTGCAGATGCGCGCGGAGCTTGCCGCACTCTACAACCGTCTCGGCACCACAATGATCTACGTGACCCACGATCAGGTGGAAGCCATGACGATGGCCAGCCGGATCGTTGTCCTGCGCGGCGGCAAGATCGAGCAGGTGGGCACGCCGCAGGAGCTTTACACGAAGCCCCGCAATCTTTTCGTCGCGGGGTTCATCGGTTCGCCCAAGATCAACCTGATGACGGCGAGCCATGCGGCCGTTGATGGTGCGTCTTCTGCAGATATCGAGGGCTTTGGCCGCTTCACCATCCCGCAGCTGGCGACCAGCGACACCAAGCTGACGCTTGGTATCCGCCCGGAGGCCATGCGCATCGGCGAAGGCAGAGTGCAGGGGCAGGGCAGCATCCGCCTTGTCGAATATCTTGGCAGCGAGACGCTGCTGCATGTGGCACTGGCGGATGGCCAGGTGCTGCTGGTCAGCGATTCCAGCCGCCGCCTCTTCCGCGCCGGAGATACGGTGCCGGTCGGCTTCGATCCGTCAGACCTTCATTATTTCGATGCCTCGGGCCAGCGCACCGGGGCTGCCAATGCCGGCACTCAATGAGCCTCGCTCATTGAGTGCCGGTCAAGCCCTTGCGGCGCATGAGCAATTTCAAGGCGTGATGCGTCAGCATCGGAAGTCTTGGTAGAACGAGAGCCAGAACCAGTGAAGATAGCCATCGTTGGATGCGGATCACGGCACAAGATGTTCCGCGATTCCGTTGTCGAGGATTACTCGGACAAGCATGAGATCGTTGCCCTGTGCGACAGCAACGGCCACCGGCTGCGGCTGGCGGCGGAAGCGGCCTCACAGCCCGGCACCAACGGCGTTGCGACCTATCTGGCGGGGGATTTCGACCGGCTGATCACAGAGCAGAAGCCTGACACGGTGGTCGTGGCAACGCCGGATTTCCTGCACAGCGACTACATCATCCGCGCCTTCGAGGCTGGCTGCGATGTGATTTGTGAGAAGCCGCTGACCATCGATCTGACGCGGCTGAAGATGATCCTCGACGCGCAGGCGCGCACAGGCCGCAAGGTGATGGTCACCTTCAACTACCGCTATTCCCCGGCCCGCACGCAGATCAAGGAGCTGATCATGTCGGGCGCCATCGGCACGGTGACGGCGGTCGATTTCCGCTGGCATCTCGACCGGGTGCACGGGGCTGACTATTTCCGCCGCTGGCACCGGCAGAAGGAAAACTCAGGCGGGCTGCTGGTGCACAAGTCCACCCATCATTTCGACCTGCTGAACTGGTGGCTCGGCTCCGTGCCGGTAGATGTGTTCGCCTCTGGCCGCCGGGCCTTTTACCGGCCGGAGATGGCGGTGGAGCTGGGCCTGGGCGGGCGCGGTGCCCGCTGTGCGGACTGCGCTGTTGCCTCTTCCTGCGACTTCGAGCTGAACATGGACGGAGACGAGAACCTGCGCAGCCTCTACCGGGAGGCGGAGGACGAGGACGGCTACTTCCGCGACCGCTGCGTCTTTGATGCGGATATCGGCATCGAGGACACGATGCAGGCCCACATCCGCTATGCCTCCGGCGTGACAGCTAATTACACCCTGACCGCCTATTCCCCCTGGGAGGGGCTGGAGATCAAGTTCCAGGGCACGAAGGGCGACATCACCCACCGGCATGTGGAGGTGCATGGCGTGTTTGGCGGCGAGCGTGCCCATGCGGGCGGGGATGCGGTGACGACCGAGCTGCATCTGGCTGGCGAGCACCCGCGCATGCTCGACGTGCCGCACGGCGAAGGCCACCATGGCGGTGCTGATCCGGTGATGCTGGGCTATATCTTCGACCCCGCAGGCATGGAGCCCGACCGCTTTGGCCGTGCTTCGGATCATGTGGCGGGCGGCTGGTCGATCCTGACCGGCATTGCCGCAAACATGTCCATCGAGACCGGCTCCGCCGTGAACATTCCCACCATGCTGCGGGCCCGCGGCATCAAGCTTTGAGACCGCAAGAGAAACAGGGAGGCCGTCATGGAACGGGCGATCCGGGTTGGCGTCATCGGCGTTGACCATGGCCATATTCTTGGCATGGCCGCATCCATGCGCGCTGCGGGTGCGCAGATCGTGGCCTGGAGCACGGGAGTGGATACAGGCGACGCAGAGCGCGCCGCCTTCCGCAGCTTGTTTCCTGACGTGCCGCAGCGCGAGGAGGCTGCCGTTCTGGAGGATGGCAGCCTTGATATCATTCTGAGCGCGGCGGTGAATGCGGACCGGGCGCGGATCGCCATCGCAGCCATGCGCCACGGCAAGGATGTGATGGTGGACAAGCCGGGGTGCACCTCGCTGGAGCAGCTTGCGCAGATCCGCGCAGTTCAGGCGGAAACCGGGCGTATCTGGTCCGTCTGCTTTTCCGAGCGGCTGCAGGTAGAGAGCGCCACGCTGGCCGGGCAATTGATCGCCGAAGGGCGGATCGGCAAGGTGGTGCAGACCGTTGGCCTTGGGCCCCACCGGCTGAATGCGCCAACGCGCCCGGACTGGTTCTGGGCCCGGGAGCGCTCCGGCGGCATCCTCACGGACATCTGCGCGCATCAGTTCGACCAGTTCCTGTTCTTCACCGGCTCCACCACCGCAAGGGTGGTCAGCGCCCACGCGGGCAATGTGGCCAATGCGGAGCGGCCCGGTTTTCAGGACTTCGGCGAAGTGCTGCTGGAAGGCAACGGCGGGCGCGGCTATGCGCGGGTGGACTGGCTGACGCCGGATGGCCTGCCGGTCTGGGGTGATGGACGCATGACCATTCTGGGCACCGAAGGCTTTATCGAGCTGCGCAAATACATCGATATCGCGGGCCGGCCGGGCAAGGATCACGTGTTCCTGTCAGACCGCAGCGGCACGCAATATCTCAACGCCGAAGGGGCCGGGAAACCCTATTTCGCGGCGCTTTGCGCGGACATCCTGGCGCGGGGCGAAAGCGCGATGCCGCAGGCGCATGCCTTTCTGGCAACGGAACTGGCCCTGTCCGCACAGCAGATGGCGGAAGCGGCAGGGCAGGGGGAATAGCGGGATGAGCCGTTCCATAGGTATTGCCGTTCTGGGAGCAGGCATCGGCAAGGCGCATGCGCTGGCCATCGCCGCTCTGCCGGATCACTACCGCCTGCTTTACGTCTGCGATCTGGACAGGGCACGGGCAGAAGAGGCAGCCAGTGCCGTGCCGGGCTGCAAGGCAGTGACGGACATGGCCGAAGTGCTGGCTGATCCGGAGGTGGAGATTGCCGATATCTGTCTCCCGCCGCGCCTGCATCATGCGGTGACACTCAAGGTGCTGGCTGCGGGCAAACATGCCATCTGCGAAAAGCCGCTGGCTGGTTCCCTGCGCGAGGTGGACGAGATCATCGCTGCCGCAAAAGAATCTGGCCGTCAGGTGTTTCCGGTGTTCCAGTACCGCTATGGCGCCGGGTTCCGGGGCGTCCATGCGCTGAAGCAGGCCGGGTTGCTGGGCAAGGCCTATACGCTGTCCATCGAGACCCACTGGCAGCGCGGGGCGGTCTATTACGCGCCAGTTTGGCGCGGCACCTGGGCGGGCGAAATGGGCGGTGTCATCGTCAGCCACGCCTGCCATGCCCACAACCTTGCCACCTTCCTGATGGGTGATGTGCAGGAGGTGGCGGCCTTCCTTGATACGCGGGTGAACCCGGTCGAGACGGAAGACTGCGCCGCCATCATCCTGCGGCTTGCAAGTGGCGCTCTTGCGACATCCTCGGTGACGGTGGGGGCGGCGGGAAATTCGTCCCGCTTCCGCGCCTGTTTCGAGCATGTGACCGCGACATCCGGTACGCATCCCTATCAGATCGGCGCCGGTCCCTGGACGTTCGAGGCCACGGACCCGGCCCTTCAGGGCGAAATCGATGCCGTTGTGGCTGCCGCCGCCGAACCACCGCTGCGCTATGCCGGCCAGCTCATCGACATTCACGCAAGGCTTGGCGGTCAGCCGGATCTTTACCTGCCCAGCCTGGCCGAGGCGCGCCATTCGGTGGAGCTGATGACGGCGCTTTATGCTTCTGCGCGTGGCGAAGGCTTCGTCAAGCTGCCGCTCTCCGCAGACCATCCGCTTTATGGCGGCTGGAAGCCCTGAACCGGCTGTGGGGCAGGCTGGAGTTGCGGTGCTTCCACTGGAGAGGAGCAGCCCGTGCAAGCGCCTGGTGCTGACTTTTTGCCACATTTTTGCTGCAATTTGTCATCTCTAGGCATTGCAAAGAGTTAGGTGAACGCCGCTATGGCTGCATATGCTGCTGAAGTTTAAACATTTTTGCCATTGTAATTTGTAGCGAAAAGAATGTGACCAAGGTCACACTTAGACCCAAGTGTGCTTCGTATAAGTCCTGATATGTCAGGTTGTATGGAGCGGCGATTTGGCGGGCATTGTTTATACCAATAGTGGAAGGCGGGTTGCAGATCCTGACTTCAGTGTTTCACGATGCCGGAATTCCGGATATTCACGCGTATTCCAGCCGTTCCCATTTTCAGGGCTTCTGAAATATGTTCCGCTGGTTTTTTTTACTGCCTTTTTTCTTCATGCTTCTGGCGGGTATTTCGAATCTCGCGCCCAGGAAGGGGCTGACGCGGCCCCGCTTGCATCCGAGCAATTCGGTGATTGGCTGCTGAAATGCGTCAAGGCCGGGAACGGCAGCGCTTGCGAATTGGTGCAGCCATTGATGGTAGAGCACGAAGGCCAGCCCGTGGAGCTGTTGACCCTCGCTGTTTCCAGGGCGGCCGACAAATCCGGCAAGGCTGACTGGGCTCTTGTGGTGCTGACGCCGCTGGATGTGGATCTGCCCTCTGATTTCGGCCTGCAGGCCGGGCAGGGCAAGCCGGCACTATTCCGCTACCGCAACTGCAATCATCTGGGCTGCTTCGCCGTGGTGCCGCTGGACAAGGGCTGGATCAGCCAGTTGCAGAAGGCAGCTGACGGTACGGCCTATTTCCGCCTGCTGAATGGCCGGACGGTCAAGGTGTCCTTCTCGCTTGCCGGCTTTACCAAGGGTTTCGAGGCTCTCGCTTCGGGCAAGGTGCCGGACGGCAAGGCTGGAGAGGGCGGATGACAGCTTTCACCCGAAACCTCCTGCGTCCGCTGCTGCTGGCTTCCGTTGCCGGTCTCGGCCTGACTGGTGCTGCCCTTGCGCAGACTGCAGCAGATCAGGCCGCGCGTCAGGCCGAGGAAATCCAGCGCCGCTTCTCCGAACAGCAGCGGCTTTTCGAGGCTGAAAGCCTTGAAAACCAGCGCCGCGCGCCGTCGGGCGCAGTTCTCGATACTCCGCGTGACGCCGGTCCTCCACCGGGCGGCACCTGTGTGGATGTGAAGACCATCAGCGTGACCGGCGCCACCCTGGTGCCGCAGGCCCGCATCAATGCGGCGGCGGGCAAATGGCAGGGCCGCTGTCTTGGCCTTGCCGGGCTGAACGGCGTGCTGGAAGACCTGACGCAGCTTTATCTCACGCGCGGCTACATTGCCTCGCGCGCCTATCTGCCGGAGCAGGATCTTTCAGCCGGCGACCTCCGGGTCGAGATTGTGGAAGGCCAGCTTGAGGACGTGGTGCTCAAGGGCGAGCATGTTGGCACCGGCCGTCTCGTCACCGCCTTTCCCGGCATGGCCGGAAAGCCGCTGAACCTGCGCGATGTGGAGCAGGGGCTGGACCAGATCAACCGGGTGAATTCCAGCACGGCCACGATCACGCTGGAACCGGGCGCCGAGCTGGGCGACAGCGTGCTGGCGGTCGCCATCGAGCGTGGGAAGTTCTGGGCGCTGAGCTATGGGGCGGACAATCTGGGCTCAGAGGCCACCGGCATCTATCAGAGCCGGGTGGACCTCGGCCTCGACAATGTGTTCGGCATCAACGACCAGTGGAGCTTCGGCTACCAACGCTCCATGGACAGGCACCCGCTGTTCATCTCGCCCAAGCGCCCGGACAGCAACACGCTGAACGGCGCCGTCTCCGTGCCCTTCGGCTATTGGACGGCTGGCCTCAATGGCAGCTGGAACAATTACCGCTCCAACATCGAGGGGCAGTTCTCGCAGATCGACACGTCCGGCGGATCGCGCTCCCTGTCGCCGTATGTTTCGCGGGTGCTGCACCGGGACCAGACGTCCAAGACCTGGGCCACAAGCCGCCTGACCTGGAAGGAAACCGAAAATTTCATTCTCGGCAACCGCATCGACGTGTCCAGCCGCGTGCTGGCCATCGGCACCTTCGAGCTGGGCCATTCGCGCCAGCTTCTGGGCGGACAGGCCAGTGCGTCCGTTGCCTACCACCGGGGCCTTGATGCGCTGGGTGCCGTCCGTGACAAATGGGCAGCGCCGGGCACACCGCGCGCCCAGTTCAATAAATTCACTGCCTCACTCGGCTATTTTCGCGCGTTTCCGGTGGGGGATGCGAACCTGCTGGTCAGCTCGAACGTGACCGGGCAATGGTCGAACGACCGTCTGTTCGGGTCCGAGCAAATTGCCTCCGGCGGCTATTACACGGTCCGCGGTGTGCGTGACAGCGTGCTTTACGGCGACCGGGGCTACACCTGGCGCACTGAAGTGTCCTTGGTTCTGCCTGCCCCTGAAAATGCGCAGCTCGCCAAGGCTCTCGGACGGGTTGAACCCTATGTGGCGGCCGACTTCGGCCGCACCCTGACCGCAGGGCGGGGCAATGGCGTTTCCGGCAGCATGCTGGGTGGTGCCGTTGGCCTGCGCAACCGCAGCGGCCGGCTCAGTTTCGATATTTCCTACAGCGATTTGCTGATCGAGCCGGATTTGCCGGCAGCCCAGAAACCCTCCTCGGGCCTTTTCCAGGGGCGGGTGGCGATTTCCTTCTGAGGACTGGATCTCCCATGGCCCTGCGGGGGCCGTGGCTGAACATTTGAACGGATGACAAAGATGGCCCACCGCGCAAGCCGTTTCCGCCGGACCGTAACGGGTCTGGGCACGAAGACCGTCTCAGCCCTCCCGGGTCTCGGCCGCAGGCTGCTGGCCAGCACGCTGAGTGCGCTGATTGTCATCCAGCCCATTGCCTTGCGGGCACAGGAGGCAGGCGCTGCCCCAAATGGGGTGCCGATGGTCAACATCGTCACGCCCAATGACGCGGGCCTGTCGCATAACAAATACGATAGCTTCAACGTCGGCACGCCGGGCCTGATCCTCAACAACAACAATCAGGACGTGGGCCTGTCGCAGCTGGGCGGCGTGGTGCCCGGCAATCCGAACCTTGCCACCTCCGGCCCGGCCAGCGTCATCCTTAACGAGGTCACCGGCACAAACCGCTCCCTGCTGGAAGGCATGGTGGAGGTCCATGGCGCCCAGGCCGATGTGATCATCGCCAATCCCAATGGCGTCACCTGCAACGGCTGCTGCTTCCTCAATACGCCCCGCACGACGCTGACCACCGGCCTGCCGGAGATTGGTGCCGATGGGCGGCTGACGGGCTTCCGCGTTGAGGGCGGTGACGTTCTGATCGGCGAAAAGGGCGCCAATCTTGGCGGCGTTTCGGTGTTTGACATCGTGTCGCGCCGCATCTCTGTCGAGGGGCCCGTGCTGGCGGGCGGTGAACTGAACCTCACCGCTGGCCGCAACGCCTATGACTACGCCTCCGGTCTGGTGACGCCGCTGGGCAGCGATGGCGAAGAGCCGGGCATAGCCATCGACTCCTCCCTGCTGGGCGGCATGTATGCGGGCAAGATCAAGGTCATCTCCACTGACCGGGGCGCGGGCGTGCGCATGTCGGGGCAGATGGCGGCCAATGCCGGGGCCATGTCGCTGTCTGCCGATGGCAAGCTGACACTCGGCAAGGCACGGGCCACACAGACAGTCACCGCCCGCTCCACCCGTGATGTGGTGGAGGTGACGAACACGCTTTTCTCTGATGAAGCCATCGCCCTTGACGGGCTGAAGGGCGTTGCGCTGCGCGATGGCGCGCTTGTTGCCGCGACCGGCGATGTGTCGCTGAAGGGCAGCGCTGTCACGCTGGGCGAGGGCGCGCTTGCTGCCTCCGGCACCGCTGCCGATGGCACGCAGGGCACCACTGGCACGCTCAGTGTCGAGGCGGACACGGTGGATGCCCGTGCCGGTCAACTCGCCGGGGCAGGGCGCCTGTCTGTCACAGCCAACGAGCTTCTGATCAACCGCGCTTCGGATGATGGCGCCATCACCTTACGCTCGCGCGGGGACATGATCCTGTCGGCGGAGCGCATCGCCGCCCTCAACGCCAATGTGACCGCTGCCGGGGATCTCACGCTGCGCTCTGACGCTGCGCTGGCGCTGGAAAACGGCCGTTATGCTTCCGGCGGCACTCTGCTGGCGCAGGCGGCAAGCCTGACCTCCACAGCCAGCCTTGCCGCCCTCGGCGGTGCAACGCTGGCCAGCATGGGCGGCGCGCTGAATCAGAACGGTGAGGTCTCCACGAACGGCGGTGTCAGCCTAACCTCTGCGGCGGACATGGCCGTCAATGGCCGCACGGGTTCCTCCGGCGCGCTTACTCTCACGGCAGCAGGAACAATCACCACCGGTAGCGGCGCGGTTATTGCGGCTGATGGCAAGGTGACCGTTTCTGCGGCCAGCATCCGCAATGAGGGCGTTATAGGAGGGCAGTCGACGGGGGCTGGAAATGGCCTTGAGGTGACGAGCCTTGGGGCGCTGGAGAATTCCGGCACCCTTTCCAGTACCTCCGGCGCCCTGATCAAGGCGGGTGGTCCGCTGTCGAGCAGCGGCATCATGGCTGCGACCGGCGCGCTGACGCTGGATGCTTCCGGTGCCACGCTAACCTCAACCGGCACCATCAACGGCGGCACGGTGACGGTGGATGCAGGCAGCCTCCTCAGCCGGGGGAGCCTTGTCGCCTATGCCGGTGCGCTCAACGTCACAAGCGCTGGCGCACTGGAGCTTGGCACCGAAACCCTGGCGCAAGGGCCGGTGACGCTGGCCACCGATGGCGCAACGCTCTTTGGCGGGCGTCTGGTCTCTGCCGGAGTTCTCACGCTTGAGGGCATCAGCGGTGAGCTGGCAGGCACGGTAACAGCTGCCTCCGGCGCCTCGGTGAATGGCGGCGCGGGCGTCAGCTTCAAGGCGGCATCGCTTGTCAACGAAGGGGCCCTTGGGTCTTCCGGCGGGGCGCTGAGCCTCGCGCTTTCGGGCAATCTCGACAACACCGGCCTCCTCTATGGCGGCACGGATCTCGCCATCCTGCTCGACGGCACGCTGACCAATGTCAACGCCGACATTCTGGCCGAGCGCAACCTGACCATTGCGGGGCGCAGCGCCGCACGCGCGGCTGCTATCGACAACCGCTCTGCCACCATTGAAGCTGTTTCAGGCAACATGGCGCTGGCGGCAGGCACCATCACCAACCGCCGCGACGGGCTGGTGGTGACAACGGAGACCTCGAGCACCACCAGTACCTCCGGCAACACCACCACCACGGTGGAAACGACCCGCGAGAAGGCCACGGCCAATGGTCCGGCCGGCCAAGTCCTTGCGGGCGGCACGCTGACCGTAAGCGCAGGCACCCTGACCAACAGCTACAGCCAGATTGCCTCTGGCGGTGACATGACACTGGCGGCCGCAACCGTGGTCAACGAGGGGCGCGACCTGATCGAGACCGTGGTGACGACAGCCGTCACCCAGCATTCCGAGCGGTATTGCGACACCCGTATCCTTGGCATCTGTATCGATTACGACACCCGCTACTGGACGACCACGGACACGGACACCGCGTCCTCCACCTATGATCAGGTCTTCGGTACCATCGTGGCGGGCGGCGACCTGGATGCCGCGGTGACTGGCTTCCTGACAAACAGCGCCGTGCGCGAAGCTGCGGGCCAGATCGGCCTTGCCTCGGGCGGGCGGGCGCTGGATCCGGCGCTTGTCGATGCCAGCACCGCAGCGCGTGACTTTGCCGAGGCCGGTTCGCTCGACATCAGCATCGATGGCCTGATTGGCCGTGAGGCCACCTTCGAGCAGGCCCAGAGCCCGGATACGCCGTTCCTCATCGAAACGCGCTCCGAGTTCATCGATCTCAGCAAATATCTGAGTTCCGACTACTTCCTTTCCCGTGTTGGCGATTACGACCCCAACGGCATCGAGCGGCGCTTCGGTGATGCCTATGCCGAGTTCCGCCTGATCCGAGAGCAGATCTTCAACCTGACCGGCACGCTGGATCTGGGGTTGGGGCTCGATCCGATGGCGCTGATGCGCCAGCTCTATGACAATGCCCTTGCCGTGCAGGGAGACCTGCAGCTGACGCCGGGCGTGGCGCTGACGAAGGAGCAGGCGGCTGCGCTGACGCGCGATATCGTCTGGCTGGAGAAGCGGAGCGTCAACGGCCAGGACGTGCTCGTGCCCCGGCTGTACCTTGCTGCCTTGCGCAGCAGCACGCAGGTGGCCTCGGCCCAGATCCGCGCGGGTGGAGACACCACACTGGTGGCAGGAGGCGTGGCCAACTCGGGCCTCATCGCCACGGCGGGCGATCTGCGCATCGACACGGACTTCAGCACCGTCAACGAAGGCGGCAGCCTCTTCGCCGGGGCCGATATCATCATCGATGCCGGCAGCCTCTTCGCCAACCGCTCGGGCACCGTTTCCGGCGGCACGGTGGTCATCAACGCGGACATGGTGGCCAATGACACGCTGAAGCAGCGCGACACCTATTTCAACGGCTATGCCGACCGCATCCAGCAGGTGGGCCGCATCGAGGCGCGCAACGATCTGCTGATCAACGCCTCGGGCTCCATCCTGTCCGAAGGCGGGCGTTTTGCCGCCGGGGAGGATCTCGTCCTCACCGCCGGTGATGCGGTGGAAATCTCCGCCCTGCAGCTGGAGCGCAGCCGCGACGACACCATCAAGGGCGGCTATGACCGGGCGAGCAGCCTGACTCACACCCTGGCGGAGCTGAGTGCAGGCGGCGCCATGCTGGTGGATGCAGGCGGCAACCTGACCCTTGCGGGCGCAGAGCTGGAAGCCCGCCGCACGGTGACGCTGGATGCGGGCGGCAACCTTGCCATCATCTCCGTGCAGGACCAGTTCTCCCGCGACCTGAAGCTGGATATCGACAGCGGCGGAATCTTCGGCACGGAAACCAACATCCGCCGTCAGGCTTCCGGCACCGGAACACGGCGTACCACCCTTCTGGCTGGCGAAGACATCGCCATC
The DNA here is from genome assembly GCF_036881715.1 of Pannonibacter anstelovis. Classification (NCBI taxonomy): domain Bacteria; kingdom Pseudomonadati; phylum Pseudomonadota; class Alphaproteobacteria; order Hyphomicrobiales; family Stappiaceae; genus Pannonibacter; species Pannonibacter anstelovis. The sequence continues at coordinate 85,725 of NZ_JBAKBF010000004.1, read as the reverse complement.
ATCAGCCGTGATGGCAACATTGCGCTGGGGGCGGCCCGGCTGCAGAGCGGCGGAGAAACCCGCATCGAGGCCGGGAAAGGCCAGGTGGCGCTGCTGACCACGACGGACCAGAGCTACCGGCACGACAGCAAGCGCGAAGAAGACCTGCTGTGGTGGAACTCGCGCGATCAGGGCCAGCTGAGCGAGACCATCGCCCATGTGGAGATTGAGGCCGGCGGCGGCGTGAAGATCGACGCGGGCAACGGCATCATCGTCGAATACCACAAGACCGGCAGCTTCGAAGCCTCCATTGAGCAGCTGGCCGCCCAGCCGGGGCTTTCCTGGGTGGGTGAGCTTCGCAACGATCCGGCGCTGGCCGGCAAGGTGGACTGGCAGGCGGTCGAGACCCGCTTCGAACAGTGGGACTACAAGGAACAGGGGCTGACGGAGGCAGGCGCGGCGCTGGTGATGCTGGTTGCCACCGCGCTCACCGCAGGCAGCGGCGGCCTCACCGCCTCGCTCTCCTCCTCACTGGCCACCAGTCTCGGCGTTGCGGGCAACGTTGCGCTGGAAGCGGCGCTTCAGGCGGGTGTTCAGGCCCTCATCAACAAGACCGCCGTCGCCCTCGTCAACAACCGCGGCAACCTCGGCGGCGCGCTGGAAGAACTCGGCTCCTCCGCCACCCTGCGCAGCCTCGTCACCTCCATGGTCACCGCAGGCCTCACCGCGCATCTGATGGATGTGTCGGGGATTGGGGCAAACCTTGATCCGCAGGCACCGCTGGCGGACCGTATCGTGCAGGACCTGCAGCGCGGCCTGATCCGCGCCTCGGTGACGGCCGGTGTGGAAGCAGCCGTCAATGGCCAGCCGCTGGGCGATGCCCTGATCTCGGCCTTGCGGCAGCAGGCAGCCCTTGTTCTGGGCGAAACCCTTGCCGAGGAGATTGGCGCTGCCGTGCATGAAGGCGGCATGGACCGGCTGCCGCAGCTCATCGCCCATGCGGCGGTGGGATGCCTGACCGGATCGGTTGCCACAGGCGACTGCAAGGGCGGGGCGGCGGGTGCTGTTGCCGGTGAACTGACGGCAGATGCCATCTCGGCCATGATCGAGGACGACCTGCGCGAGGCCTTTGCCAAGGGCACGCTGAGCGAGGCCGAGGCCGAGCACATGGTGCTGGAATGGCGGGAGAGCGGTGTGAACGTTGCCCGGCTGGCGGGCGGCCTTGCCGCAGCGCTTGCCGGCGGAGACGTGGATACGGGCGCTGACGCTGGCGGCAACGCGGCTGAGAACAACGCCTTCTGGATCCCCGTCATCGCGGTGATCGTGATTGCGCTGGAAGTTACGGACAAGGTTCTCGTTGCCAAGGACGCCGTGGACATCTCCATGGCGGTCTATGCCTGCAACGGCGGAGACGCAGCCTCCTGCAGCCAGGCCGAGGAAATGGCCAAGCAGGCAGCGCTTGATGCCGGCATCGAACTGAGCATCGGCTCCATCGTGCCCGGCTCCAAGGCCGGCGCCGACCTGATCCGCTGGGTCCGCAAGAACGCCGACGCCGACACACTGAGAACGATCGACCGGGCCGCGGATAATTTTGCAGATGGAGTGCCGATCAAGCAGTATCCTGACGGCAGCTTCAGAACTCCTGACGGCAAGTTTGCAAGTCAAGGGGGGCTACCGGCTCCTGGAACACGCTCGGCACAAGAATATACCCAACATCTGCGTGACAATGGATTTGACGTTGTTGGCGAGGAACTAACTGTCAAAGCTGCCGTCGGCAACAGGCGGTATGACGCGGTCGTTCGTACCAAAGATGGTGAGTTGTGGGGAATCGAATACAAAAGCGGTGGGGCGACAAAGACCCCTCAGCAGGACTTTAATGATATGTATATCAATCGATTTGGGGCTGATGGTGTTGGCCAGCTTGCAGGGGAGCGTGTTGTGGGAAACATCACGATATATCTGCCATGACAAAAGTGTCTCTTGAGGTTGAGAATCGTCTGCCCGTGCAGGTGTCTGAGTTCTCAAAGGTGGAGAAGGCTCTGCGTTCCCTGAAGAGTTATGGGCCTGCGTCCTTTGCAGTTCTGACGAAAGAGGATGGTTCCTACGTGCAGGTTGCCGGGGGGAGGCTGACATGCGTTGTCGAGCAGAGGTTTGCCGGAACCGGCAAGCAGATGCGGGCCCGCTATGAACGGGCAAAAGTTCCTTATGAAGGGAAACAGACCCTTGTGTTTGGTGGCGGGAAGCTTGAGGCTGAGCCTGAGGAGATTTTATTCATTGAGGATGTTATCTTGATCTTCAAGGCCTTTTGGGAAGGTTCTGCTGACCCTGGTATTATCGCTTGGCGTGACATTTCCGAACGTCTGAAGGATTTTTAGGCGAAGTAATGAATATTTGCATGTGCGCAAAGACGGTACTCCTCTGACAGTGTGTACAGAAACGGTATTCACCTGACAGTGCCGCGTTTTGAAGCGGGTTCAGCCGGCTCGGGTTTCTGGCTGCATTGAAGCCTGGTACGGACCGTCATGCTGCAGCCCCCCCCCCCCCCCCCCCCCCCCCCCCCCCCCCCCCCACCCCACCGCCGGCCGTCCCCTCCCCGGGAGCGGGACTCTCGTCCCTGCGCCG
>NZ_JBAKBF010000004.1:0-83114 GCF_036881715.1 Pannonibacter anstelovis | reverse complement strand
GGTGTCAGAAAAGGTTTTTCCCTTACAGGGCCCCGTTTTGAAAGGGGGTTCGCCCGGCCGGGTTTTTTGCCGCATTTAAAGCTGGTTCGGGCCCGCATGCTTCCGCCCCCCCCCCCCCCCCCCGTTCAGGGGATCAGCGTTGCAAGGCCTGGTATCGTTCGAAGGCTGCGAAGATCAGTTTCTGGGATGGCATGGCCATCTTGAGCATGGCCGACTTCAACTGGTCCTGCACCGTATAGAGGCTGGAACCTGTCCGGCTTGCGAAGGCGGAGAGTGGCAGGCTCGACAGGACGGCATGCACGACCCTGCATTCTGCTGATGTGATTCCGAATGGCCGGCAGAAGTCTGCAACTTGCTCAGGACTGGGCGCGGCGATTGTCAGGGGTGTGACTGTCAGGATCTGGCGGGATGGTCCAATCCGTGCCGTGCCGGCGCTCCATCGCCTCAGGGCGTAAAGGGTGTTGCTGTCCGGGTGACGCAGATGCAGGGTGACCTGGCCGGAAGCCGCATCCGCAGACTGCTGAAAGGCTGCAAGACGCGCATTTTCGAGCGTATCGGTACAGGACAGCGTCCCGGCGGGCGAAAGCCGGAACCAGCCTTCATTCAGAAGCTGCCCGGCGAAGCGGTTCAGTTCTGCCAGTTGCTTCCCGTTGAAGACGAAAACGGCTGACGCTATCAGGTCGGCTACGTCCGTGCGGGTGCCGGGGGCATCTTCAAGGCCGAGCCGTGCCATGCCCAGCTTGAACGCGCGCAGCAAATGCGGTGACAGTGCCGTCAGCAGCTTGACGGCCGGTGATTCGATACCACGGTCCCGCCGCGACGAGCCAATGCCGAACCAGCCGATGTTTCCATCAAAGCTCAGATTGCTGCCATGGATGTCATGGATGCCGAAGCGGGGCAGAAGTTCCTGATGGATCCTGCTTCTGCGTGCCTCTGCCTCTGATACATAAACATGCTCGGAGCAGAAGCTGCCTGCTTCACGTGCCATGACACGCGGGACGCGGAAATCGTCTCTGGCGTAGCCATCCAGATAGACGGGCGCGAAGTCAGGATCGCCGCCCACATAAAGGTTCACATGGGCGTGGCCGGATGATCCGGACACCAGAAACATATGAACTGCCGCCCCATCCACCAGTCCTGCAAGACTCTCGGCAACCGGCTGCCAGCCCTCCGGCTCCAGCGCTGCTTCATAGATCTGGTGAAGGATCTTGGCTCCGGGTTCTATGGCTCAGGCCTTTCGGTTGCGGGACGTTTGCAGGTGGCTGGATGATGTTCAAGGCATCCGGTATGCTGATGCATTATGCCCCGGAAAAAACCCGGATGCCTCAAATTCTTGTTCTGTGCTTCCGGCCCTCCGCCGTAAGCGCCGCTTGCTTCAGCTTGATGAATTCCACCTAGACAAGCCAAGGGTTTTTATAAAATCGTCCTGGCGCGGATATGGTCCAACGTGAAACGAGTAATCCTGGCTGCTCTTGGAATGATGGTTGTTCTGCCGCTGACAACACGGCTTCCGCAGAACGCATGGGGCCTGCTTGAAGGGCGCGGGAGCTATTTCATCCCGGCAGAAAGCAGCATCTGGACCTTTCGGGCCGATGTTGAGAATGCAGGCTCAGGGAGTTTCTGGCTCCGGGGGAGCGACCGTACCCGCTACTATGCGTTGTCCGAAACGGGGCGGGAGTATTTTCATATTGAAAAGGAGAACGGGTGCGAGCGGTTTGATCCGGGCGATATCTCCACCTGGTGTGAATTGCAGGCGGCACCCATTCCATTGCCAAACTGAGTTACGCTGTATCAAGATGCGCGCACTTCGTGCCTTCGCGCGGCAAACGGCTCGCGATTCTATAACTTCGGCATGCGTTGATCGTGCTCCTGCACAAAACCGCTTTTCCTCAGAGAGCCGTTCCTCCCGTCTCCGCCTCACGTCAAGAACTGGATATGCGGGCCATTGTGATGGTCGGAGGGGCAGACATGGGCTCTGACGCAGAAGACGCAGCGGAGCAGGTCTTCGGTCAGGATTTCGGCCGGGGTGCCATTGGCGGCGATGCGGCCCTGTTCCAGCACGATGATGCGGTCACAGAACATGGCCGCATGGTTGAGGTCGTGCAGGGCGATGATGCTGGTGACGGGCAGGCCTGCAATGAGCTTCAGCAGGCTGATCTGGTGCTGGATGTCCAGATGGTTGGTCGGCTCATCAAGGATCAGCTCGCGCGGGCTCTGGGCCAGTGCGCGGGCGATGTGTGCACGCTGCTTTTCGCCGCCCGACAGGTGCTGCCAGCGCTCGTGCCGCTTGGCAGCCATGCCGCAGCGTTCCAGCGCTTCTTCCACCGCATGTTCATCGGCCTTTGTCCAGCCGGAAAACATGGAGCGGTGAGGGAAGCGGCCGAGCTTGACCACATCCTCGACCTTGAGGTTGGCATTGGTGGTGGCGTGCTGTTCCACGAAGGCCACACGCTGGGCCACCGTCTTGCGGGAAATCTTCTGTATATCCCGGTCCTCCAGAAGCACGCGGCCGGAATGCGGCAGCTTGAGGCCGGCCAGGAGACGCAGCAGAGAGGTCTTGCCCGAACCGTTCGGGCCAAGCAGGCCCAGCATTTCGCCGGGCCTCGCCTCGAAGGAAATATCCTCCAGAACGGTCTTGGTGCCGATCTTCCAGGTGATGTTTTCAGACTTGATGCTCATGATGCACGCTGGAAACGGTAGAGGATGATGGAGAAGACAGGCACGCCGACGAGCGCCGTTACAACGCCGATGGGCAGCACCTGCTGCGGGATGAGAATGCGTGAGGCAATGTCCGCCAGCACCATGAAGATGGCTCCGCCAATGGCGCAGGCCGGCAGCAGCCGGATATGCAGCGGACCGACGAGGAAGCGGGCTGCATGGGGGATGACCAGACCAACAAAGCCGATGGACCCCACCATGCTGACAATGGTCGCTGTAAGCATGGCTGTGAGGCAGAACAGGCTGAGGCGGGCGCGGCTGACATTGACGCCAAGCGCTGCGGCCGAGTCATCACCAAATGCGAAGGCATCCAGGATGCGCGAATAGGCAAGGCAGGCGATAAGGCCGAGGCCAACGACAATTGAGACGAGTGTGAACTCCGGCCAGCGCACGCCGCCGAAGCTGCCGAGCAGCCAGAACATCACGTCACGCGCCTGCTGGGCGTTGCCGGCCGTTGTCACCACATAGGAGGTGGCAGCATTGAAGAGCTGGGACGCGGCAACACCGGCCAGAATGGTACGGTCTGCACCGCCTCTGGTGCCGTTGGAGAGCAGGGCGACAAAGAGAAAGGCCGCAAAGGCACCGGCGAAGGCGCCTGCCGACAGGGAAACCGTGCCAGCTCCAACACCGAGGATGACAATGCAGACAGCGCCAGTCGATGCGCCTGCCGAGATGCCGAGCACGTAGGGCTCGGCCAGCGGATTGCGCAGCAGCGACTGCATGATCGCGCCGGAGATGGCAAGGCCTGCCCCGCAGAATGCCGCAACGAGTGCACGGCTGAGACGGTAATCCCAGATGACGGACTCATGGATGCGGTTAAGCTCGACTGCAGTCCAGCCGAGCTTGTTGGTGATTGCAGTGTATGTGGTGGCTAGCGGGATCGGCATATCACCGATCCCGACGCTGATGCCGACTACCAGGCCAATGGCTGCGAGGCTGGCAAGCAGCAGGCCCAGGGTAACCAGGGCTTGCCGCGTTGCATGGCCGGACCGGCTTGTTTCAATCACGATGCTCACCGCAAGCCGAGCGCCTTGAGCTGCTCAGCCACCTGTTCGGCGCCGAAGATCGTGCGGACGGTCGGGTTCATGGCCTGTCCGTCCATGATGACCATCGCCTTGTTCTTGACGGCAGGCATCTGGCTGGTTGCCGGGTCCGATGTCAGGAACTCAATCTTGGCCTCGGCCTTGTCGAGTTCCCAGCGGTTGCGGTCGACACGGGCAACCACGATCACGTCCGGGTTGGAGGCGATGATGCTCTCCCAGCCCAGAGCCGGGGATTCGGCTTCCGACTGAATCGCATTCGTGCCGCCGAGAACGTCGGCGATGAAGCCCGACGCGCTGTACTTTCCGCCCAGGTAAGCATCTGCGGACGGAGAAGGGCTGGAGAACCAGAACACGTAGGACAGCTTCTTGCCATCCTTGGGCGCCGTGGCGCGCAGTTCGGCTTCGCGCCTCTTCAGATCGGCGATCAGGGCCTGACCCTTTTCCTGCACGTCAAAGATCTGGGCAAGTTCATCGATCTCCTTGAAGAGCGTGTCCATTTTCCACAGTTCGGAACGCTCGCCATAGCCGAACTTGTCCTTGGCTACGCCCTCAGCGACGCAGGTGCTGGGCGACAGGTAGGCCGGTATTTCCAGCTTCTCAAAATCCTCGCGCTTCGCGACCTTGCTCGACGGGCCGATCAGGCTCGGCAGTGCAGAAGCCACAAAGTCCGGGTTTTCTGCCAGAATGGATTCAAACGTCGGAAACTCGACCGTCAGCACCTTCACCTTGGCATTGGCTTCTTCCAGCTGCGGCAGAACCTTGTTCGGCCAGAAGGCGGTACCAACCATCTTGTCCTCAAGGCCGAGCAGCAGCAGGATTTCCGCGCTGTTCTGGCCAAGGCCAACGGCCCGCTCCGGAGCCTTGGTGAAGGTGACTTGCACGCCGCAGTTCTCGATCGTCAGCGGGTACTTGGTCTGTGCAGCAGAGGCTGCCGTCACCGTTGCGGCAAGGGAGGCGATGACGCTCGAGGCGATCAGAAGAGATTTCATGGGTATGTTCCGGCCAAGCTGTTGGAGCTGGCGCCTTATAACTGCACGTGCTGAAGCAAACAAGACTCTGAAACTCATATTAATGTGGGCGGCTCTGGCTTGCCGGGATTCCAGAGTTGCCCAAGTTTTGCCTTCTCTGGCCGCCGGATTGTGAAAAAAAATCATATACGCAATGACTTAACCTGTTCTTGGTTTCACCGCATTGCCAGCGTCTCATGTCAGGCGTTCCGGCTGCGTATCGGCATGCCGGAGGTATGAGCCAAGGAGCAGGTATGGCGGTTTCACGGGCGGTGATGGCCGGGGTGCGGTTCGGATTTGGCCTGACGCCGGGAGAAACGCCGGACAGCGATCCGGATGCGCTTCTGGAACAGCTGCGCCAGGCGCAGGACGAGAAGCTGCTGTTTCCCCGTGAAGGAGTGGAGACGCGCAAGACGCGTATCCGGCAATACCGGAGCGTGCGCCAGGATCTGACACAGCGGATCAGGAATGGCGAAGCGCTGGGAGAGCAGGAGAAGGCGTTGAATCGGAGCGTGGCGGCCAGATTCGATGCGGACGTGTCGGGCAGGATTGCTCAGGCCGCGGGCTCTTCCTTCGGCTTTCAGGAGCGGCTGGCTGGTTTCTGGCTCAATCATTTTACCGTTAGTGCCAGCAAGTCCACCGAGATGCGCCTGATCGTGCCGCTCTATGAGGCAGAGGCCATCCGGCCCAATCTGTCCGGGCGCTTTGCAGACCTGCTCAAGGCGGTGTCGCTGCACCCGGCCATGCTGGTGTTTCTGGATCAGGCGCAATCCATGGGGCCAAACTCGCGGCAGGCGCAGAAGCGCGGCGGTAGCGTAAACGAGAATTTCGGCCGTGAGGTGATGGAGCTGCACACCTTGGGCGTCAACTCCGGTTACAGCCAGACGGATGTGCGCGAGCTTGCGCTGCTGCTGACTGGCCTTGTGTTCAATCGAGACGAGGTTCGGGCCGGGTTCGATCGCAACCGGGCAGAACCGGGGGCGTTCAAGGTGCTCGGCAGGCATTATGAGCGTACCGAGGGCGTTTTCGACGTCGCTCACACCGTGCTGGAGGATCTGGCCTCGGATGAGCGCACCATGCGCCATGTCAGCACGCAGCTCTTCAAGCATTTCATCAGCGAGACGCCGGATGAGCACACCATTGCTGCCATGGTGAAGGCATGGAAGACGGAAGATGGAGACTTGATGGCTGTGTACCGGGCGATGCTGGAAAGCAAGGCTGCCTGGGTGGAGCCTGGTCAGAAATTCAAGAAGCCGTTCGACTACGTTGTCTCCAGTCTGCGGGCAGCGGGACTGACGCGGCCGCAGGACCTTTTGAATGATGAGGACGGGATCCTTGGGGCCTTTGACCTGCCGGAGGCTGGACCTCAGCGGCTGGCCATGGCGGAGCCCGGGAGCGGTGATGAAACCTGGCGCGGCATGGAGAGCGGGGAGAACAGCGGTGATGACCGCAAACCCCGGCCGAAGATGAAACGCTCTCTCGCCCGGCAGGCGGCGCAGATGATAACGGCCCTTGGGGAGCCCGTATGGCGGCCAAGCGATGCGGCAGGCTTCAAGGATCAGAGCGCCTATTGGTTCAACCCGGCACAGCTTTCGATGCGGATTGAATGGGCGCGGCGGCTGGCGCGGCGCATTCCCGGCAAGCCGGATCCGCGGCAGTTTGCCCATGACGCCCTTCTGGATCTGGCCCGCGACGATACGCTGCAACTCGTCTCGCGCGCGCCGAGCCGTGAGGCCGGGCTGATGCTCGTGCTGGTTTCACCCGAGTTCAACAGGAGATAAACCGATGGCTGGCACGCTGACTGGACTGACCCGGCGCGGGTTTCTGGCCTCTGCCTGTTGCGCGGCGGCAGCTCCGCTCTTCACGCCTCTGGCGCTGGCCGCCATGCCGGGAGACAACCGCTTCATCGCGATCATCCTGCGCGGGGCGATGGACGGGCTGGATCTGGTGCAGCCGGTTGGTGACAAGGCCTTTGCGGGCCTGCGGCCCAAACTGGTGGAAGCCTCGGCGCCACAATTGATCCCATTGGACAACTTTTTCGGCCTTCATCCGGCGGCGGCGCCCTTGCTGCCCTTGTGGAAGGCAGAGGAGCTGGCCTTCGTTCATGCAGTTTCAACTCCATACCGCAACATCCGCAGCCACTTCGACGGGCAGGACATTCTGGAAGCAGGCGGGACGGAAGGTGCAGCCCGAGCCGGCGGATGGCTCAACCGGACGCTGTCGCTTACCGGCGAGCCCTTGAAGGCGATCAGTGTCAGCAGTGCGCAGGAGATGATCCTGTCCGGGGCCAATCCGGCCGATGTGTGGTCGCCGCGTTCGGATGTGTCACTGGGGCAGGATGAGCTGGCCTTTCTGGTCAGGCTTTACGAGCGTGAGCCTGCCTTTTCGGAGGCTCTGAAACAGGCGGTCGGCATCGACAGTTTCACCGACGCGCTCTACGCAGAGGAAAAGCGCAACAACAGCATTATCCAGGTTGCCAGGATGGCCGGAGCGCTGCTGAAGGATGAATACCGTATCGCCAGCTTCTCCATCACCGGCTGGGATACCCATGTCCAGCAGAAGCAGGATTTTTCCAGCGCCGTAAAGGACCTGTCCGCGGCCATTCTGTCGCTTCGTGAAGAGCTGGGGCCTGGGGTGTGGGCAAAGACGGCTGTTGTGGCGATGACGGAATTCGGCCGCACCGTGCGCCAGAACGCCAATGACGGCACGGATCATGGCACTGGTGGCTGCGCGGTGATCGCGGGCGGGGCCATCCGGGGCGGCAAGGTCTATGGACGCTGGCCAGGACTGGGTGAGGGGAACCTGCTGGATGACCGGGACCTCAACCCGACCGGTGACGTGCGCGCTGTGGCTGCCGCTCTTCTCGGCCACCAGTTCGGCCTCAAGGCCTCCGCGCTGACGGACACAGTGTTTCCCGGCCTTGAGTTGGAGGGACGCCCCGGCTTCATCTGACAGGGCTCCCGTCAGTTCCGGCTGGGGAGCATTGTGTGGGAACGCTTCCGGTTGTTGTCGCGCGTGAGATCCGCAGCCTGCTGAAATGATTTTTTTCGGGTGAGTTTCAGCCTCTATTCCTGAAAAGGTCTAGATCTCGCGCATGGCTGGGTGCCTTGTGGGCAAACGGAACATCAATTTTCAACTGACCTTTTCAGTCCTTCGAAGGGGCGGTCTCCGGGCCGCCCATTCTTTTTCGGATCAAGTGTCTGGTGCACCGGCTTGAAGATCTTTGCGCAGTTTATACCCCATTTGGGGGATGAGCCCGCCGCCGCTCCCTGCTGATATGCCTCAAGGGCAGGCCGGTTCGTGAAAACCGGGTGAGTGAGGTTTCTCCGTGCTGGCGTTCGGGGCGTATGCAGCGTGGAGCGGGACAGAACGCATGATAGCAATGCAGCATAGTGACACCGGCGCGGATATGACGCCGGGTGGTGCCAGGTCATTTCTTTCGCGTTTTGCATCCAGGGCGGTCAGGCAATGCCTCGTGGCGGCGCTGATCGGGGCGGCAGCCGTGTTCCCCGCCGCTTCTGCCCTTGCGCAATTTGCGACAGGGGCCGTGTTCGACGAGCAGGTCTATGGGGCCGTGCCAAAGGGGGCACCCATGGCGCGGGGCAACTATGCGGCCCTGCCGCCTCGCGTGTCTCTGAAGGCCTTCGCGCCTACGCCGGGCGATCAGGGGCAGCAGGGCAGTTGTGTTGGCTGGGCCTCTGCCTATGCCGCCCGCACCCTGAGCGAGGCACGGCGTCTGGAGATTACCTCCCGCAGCGACATCAACCGCAGCGTTTTCTCTCCAGCCTTCGTCTACAACCAGATCCGCCGGGGCGGCTGCGATGCTGGTTCGCTGCCGGCTGATGCGCTCGAGTTGATGGCAGAAGATGGCGTGCCGCTTCTGCGCGACTTTCCCTATACGGACAAGAGCTGCAGTGCCCGTCCGGGGCCCGAACATCTGAATCTTGCAGCTAATTACCGCATTGGCGGCTACAAGCGCCTGTTCGACCGGCGGTCCAACGCAAAACATGTAGCCGTGCGCCGGGCGCTTGCCAATGGCAATCCGGTCGTCATCGGCATGCTTGTTTCCGATGCTTTCATGGACTCGGGCGAGCGTTACCTGCGTGGCCGCGAGGATATCGCCCTGCGGGACCGGGGCGAGCTTGGCGGACATGCCATGGCGGTGATCGGCTACGACGATACGAAGTTCGGCGGAGCCTTTGAGCTGATCAACAGCTGGGGGACGGAATGGGGTAATGGAGGCTTCGTCTGGGTCTCCTATGACGACTTCAATGCCTTTGTGAGGGAGGGGTTCGAGATGATCCCGCCGCAGCCGCCGGAGCCTGAAAAGGTGGTGGACATGGGCGGCAGCCTGCGGCTTATTCATATCACGGGCAAGGAGCTGACGGTTTCACGGCGTGGTGAGAACGTGCGGCTGGATGACCCCATGCCGTCGGGCTCGCGCTTCCGGGCGGAAATTTCCAGCAGGTCCGGTGGTTATATCTACGTTCTGGGCGGTGACAGCGCCGGTCGCTATGTGGAGCTTTTCCCGAGAAACCGCGGCATCAATCCCAGGGCAGAGGCAGGCAATGCGCTGCTGGTGCCGGGGCCGACGGAGGATTTCTTCACGCGGCTGAATGATGACACGGGGCGTGACTACTACGTCGTGCTGTTCTCACGCGAGCCGCTGGACGCGAGTGCCATCGCCGAACGGATGAATGGGGGCAGGGCAGGACCGCTGCCGCGTCTTGAAGCGGCGCTGGGCTCAGCTCTCGTCCCGGAAAAGGACATCACACGCGAGGGGCCGCTCTCCTTTGAAGCAGCGAGCGGAGAGGCCACGGTGGTGCCGCTGATCGTCAGCATCGAGCATGTGGCCCCGGAGCAGAACATGCAGGACCGCACGCCGCCAAAGCTGGTGGTGTCGGAACCTACCGCTGACGAGCTGGAGGTCATTGCCGGGCAGGCTGCCATCCGCCGTATCTCTGAAGCTTCCTTTGTGCTCAAGGGCAACGCACAGGATGAGGGGCTGATCCAGTCCATCACCATTGCTGGGGCCCTTTCATCGAAATTCTCCTCACGCGGGCCATTCGAGGCCAGCGTGGAGGTGCCTGCGGATGGCAAGGCTCATCCCGTCACGATTGTTGCCGTCGATGCTGCCGGCAACCGGTCCGAGACAACAATTGAGGTGCAGGTGGCCCCATGACCCAGACCCAAGCACCCCGGACCGTACTTTTCTTTCCGCTTTCCAGAACTTGCTGGAGCCTGAACCGAATGACCCGTCTTCTTTCCGCGCTTGCCGGTGCGAGCCTCCTCCTCGCCATGCCCTTTGCTGGTGGTGCCACTCTTGCGCAAGGCGTCTCTCCCTATCAGGGACTGGAGCCGGAGCAGCTGCTGGATCTGAGCCTTGAAATCCCTGGCCGTTTTGAGCGATCGGCCATGCGCAAGCATCTGGCAGACACCTTTCCGGACACTCCGGAGGGCCTGTTTGCCCGGACCTGGATCGAGGACCGGAACTATGCCGACCGGCAGGAAGTGATCGCCAATTATCTCAAGGTTATCAATCAGCGGCCGGATTTTCCGACAGCCTATGTCTACCTTGGCCTTACCTATGAAGAGGTCGGCGATTTCGACCGTGCCCGCGGCATCTATGAGAAGGGTCTCGAGGCTGTTGGCTTTGAGACCGATCTCATCCGGAACCTCTACTTCCTGCTGCGGGGAAAGCTGAAACAGCCAGCCGAGGCAGACACCTTCCTGCAAGGCATCGAGCGCAACTTCGGCAACCGGGATGGTGCCGTGACCTTCATCCGCGCCATTGCCGCCCAGTCAGATGGCAATACGGAGGAGGCAGAGAAGCTCTTCGATGCCGCCCTGAACGAGGGCGCGCCCTTCGAAGCGCTGAAGCGGCTGACACAGCTCCGGATGACACGGCTTGAGCGCAGTGGTGCCACTGCCGAAACACGGGCTGCCGAGTTGAAGCGTGTCCTGGAGTATGCGGTGGCGGAACGCAGCGCTGAAGCGCTGATTTTCGCGGCAGGTGAGCTGAAAGACCGGTTCAATGCCCGCCAGCAGGCCATGAAGCTCTATGAGCAGGCCTATGCCATGTCAAAGGTGGCGGAAGCTGCACTGGATGGCTTCGAGACGATGGCCAGCTACGATTTTGACCGCAGCTATGCGCTCTTGCAGAAGGCTTATCAGGATCTGCCGCATGTCAGTCAGACTGCCACGTACATGTGCTGGGCCAATTTCTCCTTCGCGATCAAGCCGGATCAGGCGCTGGCTTATTGCCGTGAAGGAGAGGCGAAGGCGGTGCTCGTTGACTACAGGCATACGGCCGTGCGCCAGACCGTGGACCTGCTGGAAACCTTGGGCCGTATGGATGAAGGGGAAGCGGCGCTGAAGGCGGTCCTTGATGTGACACCATCCAGCCGGAAATACGCCATGCTGGTGGAACTGGTGAAGAACCGGGTCTGGGCTCAGGACTATGCGAAGGCCCGGAGTTATCTGGATGAGGCTGCAGGCGCCAAAGGTCTCAGCGGCAGCTGGCTCTCCACTTGGCAGCGGCTCCTTGGCACTGCGGAAGTGCTGGAAAATGAGCGCCAGACCTTCCTCAAGGCAAACCCCTTCCTGAAGGACTGGGAAGCGCGCATTGGTGCGAGCCTGACACTGGCGGTGGAATTCGAAACGAATTCGGACGTGATCCGGCCTGACACCTATCCGGCACTCGACAAGGCGGCTGGGGCTCTCAATGCGCCGGGCGGCGAGAAATATATCTTCCTGATCGAGGGGCACACGGACAGCCGCGGGTCTGACGAGATCAATCTGCCCCTGTCTGCCCGCCGCGCCCAGTCTGTTGCCGCCTATCTGGAGACGCGCCACGGCATTCCGGCAAGCCGCTTGCGGACGGCCGGTCATGGCGCGGGTCAGCCCATTGCCGGAAATGACAGTGAGGCAGGGCGCCAGCGCAACCGGCGTGTCGAAATCCGGCCTTATGGCAATGTCAGTGCACCGGAAATCGCGGTCACGGGCAGACTTGACGCCGGAGGGCTGCGGCTTGCGCCGGGCGGGCGTCTGGCAGCGACGGGCTTTGAGCCCGTGCAGCTGTGGGATCTGCAGCAGAAGGTGAAGCTGCGCGACTTTTACCGGGGCGGCGATCAGCGCGCCTTCTCACCCAACGGCCGGTATTTCGCTTCTGTCTCGAAATACACGGAAGTCAGCGGCAGTGTCACCTACACGCTCTATGTCTATGACACCAAGACGGGGCATGCGGTTGCGCAGGTTCATGGTGAGGCCGAAATTGCCAAGCTTGCCTGGAGCCCATATAGCGATGAACTAGCCTACACGGATGCCGAGGGTTTCCTCAAGATCTACAACGTGCAGTCCCGTAACCAGCGAGCCGTTACCCGGTTGAGCACCACGCGGATCAGTGGGCCGCTGGTCTGGCTGGCTGGCAGCGGCAAGATTGTTGCTGGCCAGGCGCAGCGTGAAGGTATCAGGGTTTTTGATGGAAAGACGCTCCAGATGGAGCGTCATCTCCCCGGCGTAGACTGGACCCATGCCATGGGGGCGAGCCGCGACGGCCGCTATGTGGTGGCGGTCGACAACCAGCATCAAATGGTGATCTGGGACACGCTGGACTGGAGCGTCGTTGCGTCCAGGAGCGTGCCTGTCATTCCAAAGAGCATTGCGTTTCACCCCTCCCGGCCGCTGGCCGTGATGAATGACACTTTCAACAGTGAAACGGGCTTGATGCTGTTGGACCTGTCTGACGGACAAATCCTTGCAAAGCGCAAGGGTGCGCAAGACATTTCCCTGTCTTTCACGCCTGATGGAAAGCGTATTGTGGCAGGAAGCGGCGGCACGGTGGAATGGCTTGACGCTGCCTCTCTCGAGCCCGTTGCGGACATGACAGGCCTTGCACCGGCGGGCTACAGCATCTCATCCGACAAGACGAATGCATTGCTTGTTTCGCGTGACAGCAGCGCCAGCCATGTCTGGGACCTGACGACAGGCCAGCGTGTGCACACCCTGCAAGTAAGCCCCAAGCTTGGCTGGATGGCTCTGGAGGAGGATGGATCGCGCCAGTTCATGGTGGATGCAGACAACCGGATCGTCACCTTCAGCACGCAGGACTACCGTGAGGAGGTGCTGGAGGACCTCGGGTTCAATGTCCAGTTTGTCAGCACCAGCGACAAGTATGTGGTCTTTGCCGGTCAGCCGGCGGGCAAGACGGACTCCCGGACGGGTGTTCTGGAAGTGCGGGAGCGTCCTTCCCTGCGGAAGTTGTCGCGTATTGAGTTCGATTTCGTCACTAGCCGCTTGCAGTATGGCAAGAGCTACGGCACGGCGGTGAACGACATTTCCATCAGCGACGCGGACGGTCTCGTCGCACTTGCTACCCGCTGGGAAGATGGGTACGGGCACGGCTGGACCAATGGCAAGACTGTCCGTGTCTATGAAATTGCGTCCGGACGTGAAACCAAGGTCATCAGCCTGAACAAGGAAGTGCGGGATCTCTCGTTCCGGGATGAGGAACCCGGAAAGCTGCGCGTTCTGGAAGTCGCAGGCGGCTGGCGGATCTATGATGTGGCGAGCGGGCGGTATGAGAAATGGGAAGCGGACAACGGCTTCTGGACGCGCAAGCTGGATGACGGCCGCACCATCGAATGGTCGCGCGATCTGCTGAAACTGGGAGACCGGACTGCCTTCTTCCGGGGCACCTTGCGTGACATTGAGGTGCTGGAGCCGCGCAACCTTCTTGTCGCGATGACCTCAGGCAACGAACTGGTCTACTTCGACCTCAGAACGCTTGAGCGCCAGCTGACCGTGGTGATCAAGAACGGTAACGAGTGGATCGCCTATGCGCCCAGCGGCGAGTTCACCTCGTCACTCGGCGGAACCGATGGCGTGTTCTGGTCTCTGGGTGACAACTACCTGCCTTTCGATGCCCTGAAGCAGCGTTTCGAGCGGCCGCGTGTCATTCAGGAGCGCCTGAGCCGTCTGACCGGCGAGGGGGGCACGCCTTCCGCGCCGGAGCCGCCGCAGGTGGAGCCGGAGCTTTTCGAAGCGCCTTACAAGATGTCCGTCGACGGCCCGCTGAAAGCCTCGGTCACGGAGGACAGCTTCAATCTGAAGCTGCGCATCGAGAAAGCCGATGCCAGCCTGCCCGATCCGGAGCTTGTCTATACGCTCAACGGGCGCCCTGTTCCGCGCGGGCGCGGCTTCGACGAGGAGCCGGTTTATGAGGGCGGCGAGGTGATCGGTACCTCGCGTCAGTTCAATCTGCAGGAGGGCGTCAACGTCATCGAGGCGAGCATCGCCTACAGGGATGCAAAGATCCTGACCCAGCGGGTGGAGATCACCCGCACGGCCGAGGCGAAGCCGCAGAAGCGGGCCTCGAATGTGCAGCTGTGGTTCTTCGGCGTCGGTATCTCCGATTATGAGATCGCCACCCAGAATCTCGAATATGCCCACAAGGATGCGCAGGAGCTGGAGAAAGCCTTCAAGGCGCAGGAGGGTGTGCTTTACGGCAAGGTCAATACGCGGGTTCTGGTCAATGACCAGGCGACCGAGCGCAACATCCGGGTGGAGATGAACGACTTCCTGCGGCAGGCCTCGGCCGAGGACGTGATCGTGCTCTTCATTGCCGGGCATGGTGTGCAGGACAATGAGCAGCAGCTTTATCTTGTCACCCATGACGGCGACATGCAGCGGCCTTACACGGGCATGCAGGTGGACAAGTTCCGCGATTTCCTGGAGGGGCGCCCGGTCAACCAGAAGGCCGTGTTCCTGATGGATATCTGTCATGCGGGCACGGTTGGACCGCGCAAGCGCGGGCGTGTCACGGCTGAAGACGCGGTGAAGGCTCTGACGGAAGGCACAGGTACGATTGTCGTCGCTTCCTCTACGGGCGCGCAGTCTTCGCTGGAGGACGAAAGCTACAGGGGCGGCCACGGTGCGTTTACGGCGGCACTGCTTGAGGGGCTGGACGGCGAGGCAGACCGCAATGCAGGTGATGCCAACGGCTTCACCAGCATTCAGGAGCTCATCAGCTACACCTCCCGCCGTGTGCCGCAGCTGACGGACGGGGCACAGCATCCGACCATTCCGAAATCGGAAAATGTGCTCGATTTCCCGGTAGCCCAGGCCAATTGATCTGCCTTGCGGCGCAGGCGTTACCGCTTGTGCCGCAAGGCCCCGGAATTTTGCCGAACGCCATAGTGGCGGGAGGCACATTTATACTCGGAAATACTTTTCAGTTGATCGGAAGGGCGGCTGTTGCCGCCCTTCCTTTTTTACCGCAAGGCAACCAGGCAGAAGCGTTCCAGCCGGGAAATGAGTGCCTTCTGGCTGGTGACACCGCATTTTGCCATGGCGGACTTCAACTGCTTGCGGGCGGTATCGAGCCGGATGCCCTGCTGGCTTGCGTGATCATCCAGTCCTGTGCCTGCGGAAATGGCCTCGATCACCCGGCATTCGGCCGGTGTCAGCCTGAAGAGCGCACCAAAGCGGGCAACCTCTGTGGGACTGATTGCCAGCCCCGGATTGATGGGCGTGAGCAGCATCAGCATGGCAGGGGCGGTGAACATCGGAAACTGTTCGAGAACAGGGGCCGCCGAAAGCACACGGACACCCGTCATGCCGAGCGTTTCAGGGTTTTCGGCCATGAAGCTTGCTGATCCCGTAACTTCCCCGTCCTGGAGATCCTGCAAGGCGCGTTGCCAGGCCATTTCACTGTTGCGGTGCCGGAAGGTGATGGTGCCCTGGCGCACCGAAATGAGGCCGCTGGAAAACTGCGTTTCGGCAAGTGCATTGGCAAACAGCACCCGGCGGTTCATGTCCAGCACCACGATCCCCTTGCCATCAAGGGCAAAGAGATCCGCCAGCATCTGCCGTTGCAGCTGCAGCTGAATGTTGATTGTATAGAAGCTAAGCGCATTGCGCAGATGCGGCAGCAGCCGGGCCAGCCGTGTCAACTGATCTGCTTCGAACGGGTCTGCATCATTCTGCGGGGCTATGCCGATGCCCATGAGAAGGTGGCCGCTGGACAGGTTGGCAAGTGCGAGATTGCGCATGCCGTTGCCGGCCAGGATCTCATTGTAGACCGTGTCCTGCCGCTTCTCTTCCTCGCTCAGCACATCCTGTTCCAGCAGGATCCTGCCGACCTGTGCCGCCGCAACCCGCGGCACCCGGCGGTCAATGGCGAAATAGTCACCGAGATAGCGAGCGTAGGCTGCATCGTCGCCCCGGACAAAATGCTCGATCACCGGTGGCGCGCCGGGCTTGTCCAGAACGACGAGGTTTACAGAAGATCCGCCGGTGAAATCTGAAAAACCGGCGAGAGCCCTGTCCCATAGGTCAGGGTTGACAGCTGCCTCAAAGAAGCTGTCCCGCACCTTGATGAATTCCGTATCCTGGTCGTCCATGCAAGGTCCCCCGTCTTGCTGGCTGAGGCGCAGAATGATCTGATAACAGATCCGCGAGGACTTTTGCTGCTACGGAAAGCGATGTCCAGCAATTATCCGAAACAGAATGCATCTTCTGAACAGCCCGGTGTGATGCTGCGTCAGATCGCGCAAAAAGAAAGCGCGGATGACCGGGGTCATCCGCGCCGAGGTGCGTCTTGGGAGGACTTGGAAAAAGGCGCGGGCTTGCCGGTACTGCCGGTGCCCGTGCTCTTCTTGTTTTGGCGGTCCTCAGACCGCCGGGGTTTCTGGCGGGTGTAGCCACCCGCCTTTCATGTCAGGCTGCCGGAAAGCTGGCCGTGGCGCCGCTTGCAGCTTCCACGCCGTTCACCGTCAGATTGCGCTTTTCACCGGCCGGCAGGATCACCTTTGCCTCAGTCCATGCGGGGGCATAGGCGCCCGTGCGGGAGAGGGTCAGGTTGATGCTGTCTGCATCGCTGGTCAGGTCCATGCGGATCAGGGCATGGTTGCCGTCCAGTGCATTGGCCGCAAAGCCGTCGTCCGCATATTCATGACTGACGCTGGAAGCTGCCCCTTGTGCCGGGAAAATGGCGAGGGTGCGGGCCGTGTCCTTGCGGCTGTCGGCGCGGGTCAGGCCTTCGGCCAGTGGCAGCACGCTGCCAGCGCGCACGAACAGCGGCATGGACCCAAGCGTGACGGGCAGGGTGAGTTCCTGGCCGCCTGCATGCCATTCGCCGGTCCAGAAGTTCCACCAGCCGGTGCCGTTCTCCGGCAGATAGAGCGTGCGGGATGCGGCGCCCTTGTCCATGACGCTTGCCACCAGCAGGTCACGGCCGATCAGGAATTCGTCGCTCTCGGCGAAGGTGCGCGCATCGCTCTCGTGGTCGAGGAACGTGGGGCGCAGCATCGGCTCGTCAGCGGTCACTGCCGCATGCAGCACCGTGTAGAGGTACGGCAGAAGGCGGTAGCGGAACTTGATCGCATCGCGGATGTGGTCCGTCACTTCCGGGAACATCCATGGCTCGTTGACCGTGCGGTCGTCGTTCCAGGAATGGATGGTGAAGCGCGGATGGAAGATTCCGTTCTGCACCCAGCGGACAAACAGCTCCGGCTCGGGGCGCGGACCGGCAAAGCCGCCCACGTCATGGCCGATGTTGTAGAGGCCGGACAGCGACATGCCGAGGCCCATGCGGGTGTTGTAGCGCACGGTTTCCCAGGCGGTGCGGTTGTCACCGGACCATGTCTGGGCGTAGCGCTGCAGCCCCGGTGCACCGGAACGGGAGATGAGATAGGGGCGCACATCCGGCTGGTGGCGCACCTGCGCCTCGTAGCTGGCGCGGGTCATCAGCACCGGCATCAGCGGACGGATGAGGCCAATGTCGATGGTCTCGCCGAAGCCGTTGCAGCGGGCGTGGCTGTCCCAGATCTCGTACTCGTTGTTGTCGTTCCAGGTGGAGTTGATGCCGTAACCGAGCAGCTTCTCGGTCACGTTCTGCTGCCACCAGGCGATGGTTTCCGGGTTGGTGAAGTCGAGGTGCGCGCCCTCGTCATCCCAGAACACCGAACGCGCGGGCGTGCTGCTCTCGCTGTCGAGAACGAAGAGCTTCTTCGCCGCTACATCCGCGAACATCGGATGGTCCTGCAGCAGGCAGGGCTTGATGTTTGCCGCCAGATGCAGACCGGCGGAGGCGAACTTCGCCGACATGCCGGCCGGGTCCGGCACCTTTTCCGTGTTCCAGTTGAAGACGTAGCGCTTCAGCCCGATGGAGGTGTAGCCCGAGGACAGCTGGAAGCTGTCGCAGGGGATGTCGTGCTCTTCCACCAGCCGGACGAAGCCTTCCAGCTGCTCCTGCGCGTTGTCTGCATCGGTGTAATGCATCGTCGAGCCGGAATAGCCGATGGTCCACAGCGGCGGGAAGGCGGTGCCGCCGGTGAGGCGGACATTGGCCTTGACCACATCCAGAACCGAGGCGCCCCAGCTCATGTAATAGTCGAGGTCGCCGTCCTCGGCGCGGTAGGCACGGTAGGGCTTGTGGTAATTGTCCAGCTCGTTGCCGAGATCGAACCAGCTGCCTGCAAGGTTGTCGTAGAAAATGCCAAAGGCGCCGGACGAGGGTGTGCGGGTGACGCTGAAGGGCCAGTGCTTGTAGAGCGGGTCCGTCGAGCGGGCGTCATAGCCCATGGCGTCGAGGTTGCGCATCTCGAAGCGGCGTCCGGAACGTTCAACATCGCCAGCCTTTTCGCCGAGGCCGTAGACCCGCTCGCCGGTCTTGCGCAGCAGGAAATGGGCATGGGCGTGGGACTTTACGTCCAGCAGATAGGCGCCGGTCGGGCGGTCTTCGGCAAAGACAAGAAAGCTGCCATCGGCCTGCTTAGCTTCCCACACGAAGGTGAGAGGCTGGGTGATGGTGAGACGCAGCTTCCCGGTGGTGAGGACGATGCCCGCCTCGCCATTGTCGGTCAGCGTGAAGGCCGGGCAGGTGAAGCCGGAAAGGTCGCGCCGCGAGCGGCCTTCCCACGGGGTTTCGCAAGGTGTGGCCGTGCCTTCCGGCTTGGGAGCCACGGTCCAGCTGCGGCCGAGGCGGAATTCGCCGTTCTTGCGCAGCTGCACGCGGAACAGGGCGTCTTCCAGCACTTCCACGGTCATCACGTGGCGGCCTTCGATGGACAGCTCGATGCCGGACTCGATGGAGCGGGTGAGAGTGAATGTCTCAAGCGTTTTCATGAGATGTCTCCAGCGTCAGCCAGCATAACCCAGCAGCAGGCGCGGCAGCGCCAGGCTGAGGTCCGGAACGTAGGTGATCAGCAGCAGCACGGCGAGCTGCATGGCCATCATCGGCAGCAGCGGACGGATGACGCGGGCGATGGAAACCTTCGCCACCGAGCAGCCGACAAACAGCGCCGAGCCGACGGGCGGGGTGCAGATGCCGATGCACAGGTTGAAGGTCATCATCACGCCGAAATGCACCGGGTCCATGCCCAGATCCTTCACCACCGGCAGGAAGATGGGGGTGAAGATCAGCAGCGCAGGCGTCATATCCATGAACATGCCGACGATCAGCAGGGCAATGTTGATGATCAGCAGCAGCACCAGCGGATTGTCGGAAAGCGACAGCAGCAGGTCGGACACCGTGAAGGGAATGTCAGCAAAGGCCATCACACGGGACATGGCGATGGAGCAGCCGATCATCAGCAGCACGATAGACGTGGTGACGGCAGACTCCAGGAAGATGCCCGGCAGGTCTTTGAAGCCGATTTCGCGGTACCAGAAGAGCGCGAGGATCAGCGTATAGACCACGGCAACTGCGGAGGCTTCCGTTGCCGTGAAGGCGCCCCCGATGATGCCGCCCATGATGACGACGATGAGGCCCAGCGGCAGAATCGCGTCACCGGTCTTGCTGGCCACTTCTTTCCAGCTCGGACGGGGGGCGACCGGATAACCGCGTTTCTTTGCCACGATGCCGGCGATGATCATGATGCCAAGGCCCATGAGGATGCCGGGCACGTAGCCAGCAACGAAGAGAGCCGCGATCGACGTGCCGCCGGAAATCAGCGAATAGACGATGAAGGTGGTGGACGGCGGAATCAGCAGGCCGGTGGGGCAGGAGGCGATGTTGACCGCAGCCGAAAAGGCGGGGTCATAACCTTCCTTCTTCTGCAGCGGTGCCATCACGCCGCCAACGGCAGCAGCTGCAGCCACGGCGGAGCCGGAGATTGCGCCAAACATCATGTTGGCCAGCACGTTGCAGTGGGCGAGTGAGCCCGGCAGGCGGCCGCCAAGCACCTTGGCGAATTCGATGAGGCGCAGGGCGATGCCGCCGCGGTTCATGATGTTGCCGGCGAGAATGAAGAAGGGCACTGCCAGCAGGGTGAAGCTGTCGAGGCCCGATGCCAGCTGCTGCGCCGTGTTGAAGATCGACTGGTCGAAGGTCAGGAACAGGGTGAAGGTCACGACCGTTGCAATGCCGATGGCGTAGGCAACCGGAACGCCAATGAACATCAGCAGGAAGAAGGCGCCAAACAGGGTGAGGGCGCTGATCAGTTCGCTTTCCATGATGGATTATCCTTGGCCCTGGTCAGTGCCGGTGATTGCTTCGGCTTCAAGATCTTCAACGGGGGCGTAGCGGCCGGAGATCAGGCCTGCGGCAAATTCGGCGCAATAGAGCAGCATCATGCCGCCGGAGAGTGGCACGGCAGCATAGACATAGCCCATGGGCAGGCGCAGCGACGGCGTGACCTGGCCGGAGGCAAGGGTCTTCTGCACGAGCGCAAGCCCGCCCTTGACCATGACGATGGCGGCGAAAGCGGCGATCAGGGCGGTGACGAGCAGAGCGAGCATGCGCGCAACCTTAGGGGAGGACATCTGCATCAGCACGTCGATGGCCAGATGCTTGCGCTGGCCAAGCGTGTAGGCAGCGCCGATAAGGCCAATCCACATGAACAGGAATCTTGCGGTCTCGTCCGTCAGGGTGCTGGGCGCGCCAAGAATGTAGCGCGACACCACCTGCCAGACGACGCAGGCGACCAGAACCGCGAAGACCGCGGCGATGAACAGGCCCAAAGCGTAGTCTACGCGGGCTTTCAGTGCATGCATGGCTGCATGTCCTCCTCGTGGGGCAAAGATGCAAGGCCCCTGTTTCCTCCCGGGACCTCTTATGTCCCGGCCTGCCTTTCAAGCTTGGTCTGCCGGTTTGCCATTCCGGTTGTCCGCTTTCCTGCCCCACGCCCGCGCTTTCTAAGGCGTACCGGGGATGCGGCGGTTCGATGCGGCGGTTTATGCCACCTCTGCTGACAACTGGCCCGATGTTGAAAACCTCAGACAATGCCCGGAAAAGAGGCGTTTTGCCCCTTTATCCGGCTTGTCAGAGAAAACCTATTTCCGGGAATTGGTCAACCAATTTTCAAAACCGGTTGACATTGTCTGTGCTTTGACGAAATTTCTGGTCGCGCGCCGGGCCTTTTTGATCAACCAATCTGGTCGGAGGGTGCCGCCGGTTTCCGATGTAGCCGGCAGGGGGAGGTTCCTCGCCGCGCGCATCCTTGAAGCATCATCGGGAGGTAATTTGACATGCGTATGACCTATCGTCTCGGCGCGCTGGCTGGTGCAGCTCTGCTGGCTTTTTCCGCAACCGCCGACGCCCGCACCCTGAAGCTCAATCACAACAACCCGGAAGACCATCCGCTGCACAAGTCGATGGAATTCATGGCCAAGCGCGTCGACGAGCTGACCAACGGCGATCTCAAGATCCGCGTCTATGCGAACGCGCAGCTGGGCAACCAGCGCGAATCCATGGAAATGCTGCAGAATGGTTCGCTGGACATGGCCCGCTCCAACGCCAGCGAGCTGGAAGCCTTCGACGAATCCTACACCCCGCTGAACCTGCCGTTCCTGTTCAAGGATGAAGAGCACGCCTACAAGGTGTTCTCGGGCGACATCGGCACCGACATTCTCGAAGCCTCGAAGGACAAGGGCTTCATCGGCATCGCCTATTACGTGGAAGGCGCACGTTCCTTCTACGCGAACAAGGAAATCAAGACCCCGGCCGACCTGAAGGGCATGAAGATCCGCGTTCAGCCGAGCCCGACCGCGATCCGCATGGTCGAGCTGCTGGGTGCAAGCCCGACCCCGATTGCCTATGGCGAGCTGTACAGCGCGCTGCAGCAGGGCGTGGTTGACGGCGCTGAGAACAACCCGCTGGCTCTGACGACCGCCCGTCACGGTGAAATCGCCAAGATCTTCTCCGAAGACGAGCACACTATGGTTCCGTCGGTGGTTCTGATCTCCACGCAGACCTGGGACAGCCTGTCGGATGCCGAAAAGGCTGCTCTGAAGCAGGCTGCGCACGAGTCCATGGACCTGCACCGCACCAGCTGGAATGAGCAGGTTGCTGCCGGCAAGGCGCAGGCCGAGAAGGAAATGGGCGTGAAGTTCGTGGCTGTCGACAAGGCTCCTTTCGCTGAAGCCGTGAAGCCGATGATCGAGGAAGCTTCTGCCAAGTCTCCGCGCGTCGCCGACCTCATCAAGCGCATTCAGGCCGCTGGTGAGTAAACACAACCGGAATCCGGGTGCCCTGCACCCGGATTCTTCTTATGTTTCAGGGGGAAGGTGGGCAGAACCGCTGCATCGTGCAATTGACGCAATGTGGCAGTTTGCCAGACACTTGAGGGATGAAGCAGACCGGCGGGAGGAGCGGGGCCGCAGTGAGGGGTCCTGACGCTGGATGGAGGAAGAAGATGATCGAGGCATCCGGCAGGCGGCGCTACGAGGAGGTGGCGGAGGCTCTGCGGCGGGAGCTGGCCGAAGGCAGTTATCAGCCCGGCGACCGCATGAAGCCCGAACGGCAGATTTCTGACGAGATGGGTGTCTCGCGCTCCATCGTGCGCGAGGCGATCCTGAGGCTCGAAATCGAGGGGCTTGTTGATGTGCGCAAGGGCTCCGGCACCTATGTGGTGAAGGTGCCCGCCGGTGACGACACAGGCACGCGCGGAGACATCGGTCCTTTCGAATTGCTGCAGGCGCGGCAGGTGCTGGAAAGCTCCATCGCCGCCTTTGCAGCTACCACGGTGACCAAGGCTGACATCCTGCGCCTGCGTGAGGCGATGGAGATGGAGCGCCGGGCCATTGCAGAGGACACGGGTGACTATTCAGGCGATGAGCTGTTCCATCATCTCATTGCCGAAGCCACCCAGAACAGCGTGCTGGTCGATATGATCGACGAGCTGTGGCGCAAGCGCGAACAAAGCCCCATGTGGGCCCGCCTGCATGCGCGCATCTTCGACCGGACCTACCGGCACCGCTGGCTGGAGGATCATCAGGCGATCCTCACGGCCCTGCAGTGCCGCGACCCGCGCGCAGCCCGGCAGGCGATGTGGCAGCACCTGGACAACGTGCGCCAGACCCTGATGGAACTGTCCGACGTGGATGACCCGCAGTTTGATGGCTATCTGTTCGACAGCCGCCCCGCTGCAGCCGCCGTTTCCTGAAGGCGGCATTTGCGGGGAAAGAGTGGAGCACTGAAGAAGGGCACTTGCCCGTTGTACCGAGTTTCAGCCGGAACTTGGCCTGTCCGAAGACGAAAGCAGGGCAGGCCAGTGCCGGCGTTTCCTCCCAAGTCCCCAACCGCCTCCAATTGAGGAACCTCATCCATGGAACAGACATGGCGCTGGTTCGGCCCGGCCGATCCCGTCTCGCTCGCAGATATCCGTCAGGCTGGTGCCACCGGCATCGTCTCCGCCCTGCATGACCAGCCGAATGGCACGGTCTGGCCGGTGGAGCGCATTCTCGAGCGCAAGGCCATGATCGAAGCGGCCGGACTCACCTGGTCCGTGGTCGAGAGCATTCCGATCCATGAGGACATCAAGACCGCCGCGCCGGGCTGGGAGCGTTATGCCGAAGCCTGGGTGGCGAGCATGGTGAACCTTGCCCGCTGCGGCATCCGCACCATCTGCTACAACTTCATGCCGGTGATCGACTGGACCCGTACGGATCTGGCCTTCGAGCTGCCCGATGGTGCCCGCTGCCTGCGCTTTGATGCCGATGCCTTCGCAGCCTTCGACCTGTTCATCCTGAAGCGCGAGGGCGCAGAGGCTGAATACAGCGCGCAGGAAATCGAACAGGCCCGCGCAGCTCACGCTGCCATGAGCGAAGCTGATGTGGCCAAGCTGATGGCCAACATCATCGCCGGCCTGCCGGGCGCTGAAGAAAGCTATTCGCTCGACAGCTTCCGCGCCCGCCTTGCCACCTATGCCGAAGTCGATGCGGAGCGTCTGCGCGCCAACCTTGCAGCCTTCCTGAAGATCGTCATTCCTGTGGCCGAGAAGGAAGGCGTCGTGCTCGCCATCCATCCCGATGATCCGCCGCGCCCGCTGTTCGGCCTGCCGCGGGTGGTCTCCACCGCTGCCGACATGAAGGCGATTGCGGAGATGGTGGACAGCCCCGCCAACGGCTTCACCTTCTGCACCGGCTCCTATGGCGTGCGGCCGGACAACAATCTGGTCGAAATGTTCGAAACCCATGCGGACCGGGTGCATTTCCTGCATCTGCGCGCCACCAAGCGCGAGGCCGATCCGCGCAGCTTCCATGAAGCCGCTCACCTTGATGGCGACGTGGACATGGTTGCGGTGATCAAAGCCGTGCTGCTGGCCGAGCGCCGCCGTGGTGTGGAACTGCCGATGCGTCCGGACCATGGACATCAGCTGCTGGATGACCTGCGCAAGACCTCCAACCCCGGCTATCCGGCGATTGGCCGTCTTCGCGGGCTTGCCGAGTTGCGCGGCGTCGAACGCGCCATCCGCGCTTTCATCTGATCTGCCGCGTCAGATCATGAACGTCAAAGGCCGGGCAGCGATGCCCGGCCTTTGTGTTTGGACGTGTTGTGAAAGCCTAACTCACAGCTGCGCCAAAGCCCAGATGTCGTCCTTCGCCCCCGGTCCGGCCGCGATAACAGGGGCGCCCTTGCCGAGACCGAAGGCGGTGGCGGGGAACGGTTCGTGGAAGCCACCGGCCTCCTTGACGAGGCAGAAGCCGGCCATGCAGTCCCAGGCGTGCATGTAGGGCTCGTAAAAGCCGACGAGCCGGCCGGCCGAAACATAGGCCAGCATCAGCGCGCCCGAGCCGTTGCGGATCATGTTGCCGCCCCTTGCCGTCAGCGCCGTGACGATTGCCCCGGTGCGCTCCGGCGTGACGTGGCTGTTGCTGCTGATGCCAGTGAGGCCGTTCTGCATGGTGCGGGACGGGTCAAGCTTCAGCGGCTTGCCATTGAGCGTCGCGCCATGGCCTTCGGCGGCGGCGTAGGTTTCCTGCAGGACAGGTGCGAGGATAACGCCCACCACAGGTGCGCCGTCGCGGGCAACGGCAATGGAAACGCACCATGTGGGCATGCCATTGACGAAGGGCGCCGTGCCGTCGATCGGGTCCACCACCCATGTGTAGGGCGAACTGCCGTCCGTCTGTCCATATTCCTCGCCGAGGAAACCATCTTCCGGGAAGGTGGCGGCGACCCTTTCGCGGATGAGCTTCTCGACATTGCGGTCGGCGATGGAGACGACGTCCTGCAGGTTCTTCTTCGTTTCGATCACCAGCGTCTCGCGCCGGTTGAAATAGTCGAGCGCAAGGGCGGCGGCTTCGGTTGCGATGGATCTGGCCAGATCGAAGCGGGCGGCGATGGCGGCGGAATGCGGGGCAGCGGTCATTTCGGGGACTGTGTCCTTTAACTGGCAGTGGAAGAGCTGGCTCAAGCAATGTTTGCGGGAGTTGTTCAGTCTCATATGGCCATCACATGACAGCTTTCATGCATGCTGCAGGTATTTCATCCGCGCCCCACTGTCCGGCTGACGGATTGGGCGATGACCTCCCGGATCTGGCGGTGGAGCGGGGACTTGTGCACCCTCTCGGTCCAGACCATCAGCACGTCAAAGGGGGCTGGCACCGGACAGGGAGTGATGTGCAGCTCGTCCGAGAAATACTGCGCCAGAAGGCCCGGCATGGTGGCCACATAGCCTGTGGTGCGGATAAGGCGGGGCAGCCCGGCGGGGCTTGGCACTTCAAGGCTGGCCCTCAGCCGGTGTCCCATGGCCTCCAGCTCCCTGAGATAGCCGGATTTCCAAAGCCCGCCATAGGTGGCTGCGACATGGTCCAGCGCCAGATAGTCCTCGAGCGTCAGCGTCTTGCCCGCCAGCGGGTGCTCCCTGTCCATTGCGCAGACATAATGCTCATCGAACAGTTTGCGGCTGTAAAAGGCAGCATCGTTGCGGCGGAAGGGGCCAAGCAGCAGGTCCGCATGCGAGCGCACAAGCTGGTCCGGGCCAATGTCGGCTGATGGAATGATCTCGATGGTGAAACCGGGGGCAGCCAGGCGCAGGTCCCGCACGATCTCGGGAATGATAATTATCCGCTCATAGTAGTTGCAGGCGATGACATAGCGCCCTTCGATGCGGGCGAGATCCAGCGGGTCCGGCTCGGCAAGGCGCAGGAAATCATCCAGCATGGTGCGGGTGCTGGCGAGGATCTGCTCGCACCGCGCGGTCGGCATCTGCTGTCCTTCGACCCTCAGAAACAGCGGATCGGCAAAGACCTTGCGCAGCTTGTCGATCGTGTAGCTGACGGCGGACTGGTTAAGCCCCAGCACCTCCGCCGCCCGGCTGAAGGAGCCTTGCGCATGCACCACATGCAGGGTGTTGAGCGCGGCAAAATCCACCCCCAGAGGCCCCGCCCGTGCAGCGCCCGGTTTGTTATCCGGCTTTTCCTCCAGCATGGCGCGCTCTCCCAATCGCTCCATCAAATTTTCCGATTTCAGGTATCAAGGAAACCGCATTGCCGCGTCAAGGCTCATGCGCTTTCGTGGAGCCACGGATTGCAGATCAAGGGAGGAGGACTGCACATGCCGCTCGCGCCACTCGACGAGACCACCACGATTGCCCAGCTGACGGACGACCCTTATCCGGTCTACCGCCGCATGCGGGCTGAAACGCCTGTCATCCGCGTTGCTTCGGTCAAACGCACGTTCCTGACCAAGGCCGTTCACACCAAGGCGGTGAAGGACAATCCGGATCTGTTCAGCTCCGATGATCCCAACACGCCGATGAAGCCGGCCTTTCAGGCCCATACCCTGATGCGCAAGGACGGCGAGGAGCACCGGCGCGAGCGCATGGCCATGCAGCCGGCCTTCACGCCAAAGGTGATCCGCAGCAATTGGGCCGGACTTTATCAGTCCATCGCCGAAGACTACGTGTCCCGCCTGCCGCGCGGCCAGACGGTGGATCTGTTCACGGATCTTTGCGGCCCGGTGGCGGCGCGCATTCTGGCGCATATTCTCGGCGTAGAGGAAGCGACCGACGAAGAGATGCAGCGCTGGTCGCAGCTTCTCATTGACGGGGCGGGCAATTTCGGCTGGCGGCCGGAGCCCTTCGAGGCCAGCGACAAGGCGAATGCGGAGATGAACGCGCTGTTCGACAGGCTTCAGGCCCGCCACAAGGCAGAGCCCAATGCGTCGGCCTTCTCGGTCATGCTGAATGCGCCGGACCCGATCCCGCTCAGTCAGATCTACGCCAACATCAAGATTGCCATTGGCGGCGGCATCAACGAGCCGCGTGATGCGCTGGCGACCATCATCTATGGCCTGCTGACCAACCCGGATCAGCTCGCCGAAGTGCGCCGTCAGGAGGCCTGGGAGCAGGCGTTTGAGGAAGGCGTGCGCTGGGTGGCACCGATCCAGGCCTCGTCCCGCCGGGTGCTTGAGGACACGGAGATCGGGGGCTTCGAGATCCCGAAGGGTGACACGGTGATGACCATTCAGGCCTCCGCCAACCGGGATGAGGAGATTTACGAGAACGGCGAGGAGTTCTTCGTCTTCCGGGACAAGAACCCGCATCAGGCCTTCGGCAGCGGCCCGCACCATTGCGCCGGTGCCCATATTGCCCGCCGCACGGTCGGCCAGATCATGCTGCCGCTGCTGTTTGACCGGTTCCCGGACATGGAATTGCCGGACCCGTCTGCGGTCAAGTGGAAAGGCTTCGGCTTCCGCGGGCCTATCAATCTGCCGGTTAAGCTGAACTAGGCTGGCGGTTTCAAGTTTCGCAAGGTCTCGAATGGAGGAGGGAGAGACATGGTGAAGGTGACCTACGTGCACCACGATGGCACGCGCACCGAGGTGGATGGGAAAGAGGGCGACACCGTGATGCACACGGCGGTGGCCCATGATGTGGAGGGCATCGTCGGCGAATGCGGCGGTGCCATGATGTGCGCCACCTGCCATTGCTACGTGGACGATGAGTGGCTGGACGCCGCCGGAGAGCGGCGCGACGGCGAGGAAGACATGCTGGACTGCGGCGCCGCCGAGGTGAAGCCGAGCTCGCGCCTGTCTTGCCAGATCCGGCTCAGCCCGGCGCTGGATGGCCTCGTCGTGCATCTGCCTGAAGAGCAGATGTGAGCTGAAAAGGGGCAGACCATGCGGCGGATCGTCATCATCGGGGCGGGGCAGGGCGGCCTGCAGGCGGCCATGAGCCTTCGGCAGGAAGGGTTTGCCGGCGAGATCACGCTGATCGGTGCCGAACCTGGCCTGCCCTATCAGCGCCCGCCATTGTCGAAGGCCTATCTGAAGGATGGTGACGGCTCGCGGCTGGAACTGCGCCCGGCCGCTTTCTTCGAAAAGAATGGGGTTACGCTCGTTTCCGGCGTCCGGGCGGAACGTATTGACCGTGAAGGCCGTGAGGTGCATGCGGGCGGCACGGTATATCCCTACGATCATCTGATCCTCGCCACCGGCACCCGCAACCTGCGCCCGCCCATTCCCGGACTTGAGCGGGTGCTGGACCTGCGCACGCTGGAAGATGCGGCAAGGCTGCGCGGTAAGCTGGAACGGCCCCGCCGCATTGCCATCATTGGCGGCGGCTTCATCGGCCTGGAGTTTGCCGCCGTTGCCCGCGCTGCCGGGCATGAGGTGACTGTGGCGGAAGCCGCCCCGCGCCTGATGGCGCGTGTGCTGTCGCCGGAGCTTTCGGCCCGGTTTCTCTCCCTGCACGAAGGCATGGGCACCCGCATTCTGCTGGGCCAGCCGGTGAGTGCAGTGACGGACGAAGGTGTTACGCTTGCCGATGGTTCGGGCATTGCGGCGGATCTTGTGCTGCTGGCGGCAGGTGTCGTGCCGAATACGGAGCTTGCGGCAGAGGCGGGGCTTGAGATAGCGAACGGCATCGCGGTGGACGGCCAGCTCCTGACCTCCGATCCTTCCATCTCCGCGCTGGGGGATTGCGCGTCCTTCCCTGATCCGGTGACGGGCGCGCGTATTCGCCTTGAGAGCGTGCAGGCGGCCACTGATCACGCCCGCCACATTGCCCGGCGTCTCGTGAAAGGTGCGGGCGAACCCTATGCCGCCGTGCCGTGGTTCTGGTCGGATCAGGCAGACTGGAAGCTGCAGATCGCAGGCCTTGCCGGGCCGGGGGATGAAAGTCTGGCTCTCGGGCCTGCTGCCGTTCTGCGCCTGCGCGGCGGGGTGCTTTCGGCGGTCGAGACGGTCAATGACGCCAAGATCCACATGCAGGCCCGCAAGCTTCTTGCCGGGGCAAGCCCGCCCTCCCGGGCAGACCTGGAAGCCTGTGGCTTCGATCTGGCTGCTCTGGCGAAGGAGCGGGCGGCGTCATAAGGGCGTTCCTGTCTCTGTCTTTGGTACGGCTGCGTGCGGCTCAAGAGCGGCGAAGCGCGCTGGCCGGAACCTGCCTGATACACTCTGGTACAAATTTTCCGGGGCTTTCTTGCCCCTAGCCTTCAGTTTGACCTGAGTTGCCGCAATTCTCCGCTGGCAACCGGGTCAAAAAATTTTGATGTTTCCCCGTATGGTGTTCACGCTAGATAGTGTCGTGATGGCAGGGCGATACCGGTTTCGGGCTTGGCGGCTGAACGGAAAATTTTGAACTGGAGTTTCATGTGTCGCTCTGGAGACAATCGCTTTTAAGTCTTGTCATCATCGCCGCTGGCTTTGGCCTTTGGGCGAGGTTTTATCCAGGTGCGGGCGAGATTCTGGCGCCTGCCGGGCTGGGCTGGCTCGCCGCCGCCTCGACTGCACCTGGTGCAGGCGATGGTCAGAGCCGTGGTCAAGGCAATGGCGGAGGACGTGGCCCTCAGGGGGTGGTTGTCGTCTCTCCCGTGATCGAGCAGACGATCAATGACCGTCTTTCAGCCATCGGTTCGGGCCGCGCTGCGCGGTCGGTCGAGGTGCGTCCCTTCGAGTCTGGCAGGATGACCGCAATCCTGGTCAATTCCGGCGCTTCGGTGAAGCGCGGCGAAATCATCGCCAAGCTCGATTCCGAAGCTGAGGAGATAGCGGCTGAGCGCGCCGGTATCGCCCTGAAGGATGCCGAGGCACGTCTCAAGCGGACCCGCCAGCTGCGTCAGTCCAACGCCGCCAGCGATGTGCAGGTGACCGATGCAGAGCTTGCTGCGGACAACGCCCGTCTTGCCCTGCGTGAGGCGCGCCTTGCCCTGTCGCGCCGCTCGGTTGAAAGCCCGATTGACGGCATCGTTGGAATTCTGCCGATTACAGCCGGAAACTATGTCACGTCATCCTCTGTGATTGCGACGGTCGAGGATCGCTCTGAAATCCTTGTCGACTTCTGGATCCCCGAGCGCTTTGCCGGTATTTCCGTCGGCGCGCCGCTTACGGCAGAGTCGGTCGCCCGCCCCGGTGAGGTTTACAGCGGTGAAGTCAGTGCCGTGGACAACCGGGTCGAGACTGAAAGCCGTACGCTTCAGGTGCAAGCGAGCATCCGCAACGCCGGAGACCGGCTGCGTCCCGGCATGTCCTTCCAGGTTGAGATGCAGTTCCCCGGCGACAAATATGCTGCGGTGAACCCGCTGGCGGTACAGTGGGGGCCGGACGGTGCTTTCGTCTGGGCAGTTCGTGACGGCAAGGCGAAGCGTGAGCTCGTCCGGATCATTCAGCGGAACACCACCAGCGTGCTCGTAGAGGCCAATCTGAAGCCGGGTGATGAGGTCATCTCCGAGGGGCTGCATCTGGCCCGTGAGGGGGCGCAGTTGAACATTGCCGGACGTCAGGCGCCCAAACCGGCTGCGGACGCAGCTTCCAAGCCCGCAGCTGCTCCCAGCGGTTCCTGAGAGCCCGGGCGGCTGGTGCGTCCAGCTGCCTGCGAATGCCCGCAGTGCCTTCCTGACTCCGTCCGTGGTGCAGGTGGTTCTGTTCGCCGAGGACAATCATTCCCGGACTGACCGCAGCCTTGTGAAGGCGCGCAGCCGGTGAAACGGAACGAGGCCAAGATGAGCTCCAGCCATATCCCTGACCGCAGCTTTACTGCCCTTTTCGTCCGGCGCCCCGTGCTGGCCTTTGTGATGAACATGCTGATCGTCGTCGCGGGCCTTGCCGCCTTCTTCGGTGTGGAAATCCGCGAGCTGCCGGATGTGGACCAGCCTGTCATTTCCATCCGCACCAGTTACGATTCAGCCTCTGCCGAAACCATCGACCGTGAAGTTACGGGTGTGATCGAGGGGGCGGTGTCGCGTGTTTCCGGCGTCAAGTCGATCTCTTCGTCCTCGTCCTATGGCGAGAGCCGGGTCACGGTGGAATTCTATGATGACGTGAGCCTGGATGCAGCCGCCGCCGACATGCGCGACGCGTTGGGGCGGATCACCAACGACCTGCCAGAGGACGCCGATGCGGCACGCATCATCAAGGCCGATTCAAACGCCCAGCCGGTGGTACGCCTGGCGCTGACTTCAGACATCATGTCCGTCGAGGACATGACTGTGCTGGTGGAAGATGAAATTTCGGACGTGCTGTCGGCTGTTCCCGGCGTCGCAGATGTGCAGGTTTACGGTGACCGGCAGAAGATCTTCCGGATCGACATTGATCAGGCGAAGATGGCAAGCCTCAATCTGACCGTCGGCGATGTGGCGTCTGCGCTTTCGACCATGGCCTTTGACACACCGGCCGGTTCGCTGACCAGCCAGACGCAGGACCTGATCGTGCGGGCGAGTGCAGCCATCGACACGCCCGAGGCCTTCGAAAGCATAATTCTCAACCGCCGTGCCCGTCTCGGAGACTTTGCCACGGTTACGCTGGGTCCGGATATCGGCCAGTCGCAGTTGCGTGCCAATGGCAAGACCGGTATCGGCCTCGGTGTCATCCGTGCGGCGCAGTCCAACACGCTGGAAATTTCCGAAGGTGTGAAGGCCGCCGCGGAGCGCATTCAGCAGACCCTGCCGGAAGGCACGACGATCGAAGTCACCAGCGATGATGCCACGTTCATCACCGGCTCGATCCATGAGGTGGAGATTGCGCTGGTGATTTCCGTCAGCGTGGTGCTGCTGATCATCTTCCTTTTCCTGCGGGACTGGCGTGCAACCCTCATCCCTGGCGTGACAATGCCGGTGGCCTTGATCGGCACGCTGGCCGCGATCTATCTGGCAGGCTTCTCCATAAATATCCTCACTCTTCTCGCGCTGGTTCTGGCGACGGGCCTTGTGGTGGATGATGCTATCGTCGTGCTGGAAAATATCGTGCGACGCCGCAATCAGGGCATGGGGCCGCGGGCGGCGGCCGTTCTGGGCACGGACGAAGTGTTCTTTGCGGTGATCGCGACCACGGCAACGCTGGCGGCCGTGTTTGTGCCGCTGTCCTTCCTGCCCGGACAGACCGGCGGCCTGTTCCAGGAATTCGGCTTCGTGCTGGCGATTGCGGTGCTGCTGTCGTCCGTCGTGGCCCTGTCCCTGTGTCCGATGCTGGCCTCCCGCCTGCTCAAAGGCAAAGCCGCCAATATTGGGGCAGACGAAACTGTCATCCTCGAAACAGAGGCACAGGGAGATGCCGGGGCACCACAGGCAGCCGTTCCGGACGGCAAGACAGACAGCGGTCTGGCCCGTCTCTACCGGCGGACCTTGCGAGCCTGCCTCGATGCGCCGATGGTAGTGCTTACCGTGTCGCTGCTCTTTGCCATGTCTGCTGCCGTGCTGTTTGGCACCATCAAGTCCGAGCTGACGCCATCCGAAGACCGGTCGATCGCCTTCATGCGGATCTCGGCCCCGCAGGGCGTGAGCCTTGACTATCTCGCGGCGCAGATGACACGCGTCGAAGAGCTGATCCAGCCACTGCGGGACAGCGG
Source organism: Pannonibacter anstelovis (assembly GCF_036881715.1). Lineage (NCBI taxonomy): Bacteria > Pseudomonadati > Pseudomonadota > Alphaproteobacteria > Hyphomicrobiales > Stappiaceae > Pannonibacter > Pannonibacter anstelovis. Next base: position 50,336 of record NZ_JBAKBF010000004.1, on the reverse strand, counting down.
TGAAATTACCAGCACCTTTTCTATCGCGGGTCAGGGAGGACGGTCCAACAACGGCTTCATGGTGATGCGCCTGGCGCCTTGGGACGCACGTTCGCGCTCGCAGCAGGAGATCGTCGCCGATGTATCCCGGCGGGTGCGGGATGTGCCGGGCGTTCGGGCCTTTGTGTTTCAGCCCAACAGCCTGGGCATTCGCGGGGCAGGCTCAGGCCTTCAGTTTGCGGTGGCCGGCAGCAATTATGCGGCACTCGGGGAAAGTGCCGCCAAGATCGTCGCGGAGCTGGAAAAGGACCCGCGCTTTACCCAGCCGCGCCTGTCCACCGAGGCGACCCAGCCGCAGCTTTCCGTCTCCATCGACCGTGAGCGGGCGTCTGATCTCGGGATCGACATCAACGGCCTTGGCAATGCCATGCAGGCGATGCTGGACGGGCGCCGCGTCGGGCAGGTCTTCATCGAAGACCGCAGCTTTGATGTGAAGTTCGTCTCCACGACCAATCCCATCAACGATCCGACGGATCTTGAAAATGTGTTCCTGCGCACCGGTGATGGACGCTTCGTTCCTGTGTCGACCATTGCCACGCTGACGGAAAAGGCTGTTCCCCCTCAGCTTGACCGGGAACAGCAGCTTCGCTCCGTCGCCATCACCTCCAGTCTGGCGCCGGACTTTGCCCTAGGGGATGCCTATCAGGTGGCTCAGCAGATTGCGCAGCCGCTCCTGCCGCCGGGCGCCCGCATTGTGCCTCTTGCGGAGGCCGCGACCCTGGGCGAGCAGTCGGCCAGCATGGCCCGCACCTTCGGCTTTGCCCTGCTGATCATCCTCCTTGTGCTGGCGGCGCAGTTTGAAAGCTTCGTGAGTGCCCTGATCATCATGTTCACCGTGCCGCTTGGCCTTGCCTGCGCGGTCTATGCCATGGCTTTCAGCGGTACGTCGCTCAATGTCTACAGCCAGATCGGCCTTGTGCTCCTGGTGGGCATCATGGCCAAGAACGGTATTCTGGTGGTGGAGTTTGCCAACCAGCTGCGGGACAAAGGGTTGGGTGTTCGTGAGGCGGTGGAAAATGCGGCCAACATCCGGCTTCGTCCGGTCATGATGACGATGATCTGTACCATCGTCGGCGGCATTCCGCTGATCCTGGCATCCGGGGCCGGAGCCGAGGCCCGCATTGCGCTGGGCTGGATCATCGTCGGCGGCCTTGGCCTTGCAACCTTCTCTACTCTCTATCTCACACCGGTTGCCTACCTTCTGCTTGGCCGATTCATCAAGCCGCAGGCGGAAGAGGAGAGCCGTCTGGCACGGGAAATGAGTGATGCGCGTGAAGGTGCCGCACGGATGACACCGGGGGAGTAAGTCTCCTGCAGAAAACAAAGCCCCCGCCGGTGACTGCACTGGCGGGGGCTTTTGCTTGAGATCCCGCCAGTTCCTCAGCCTTTTTCTTCTCCCACCGGCAGGCGGATGCTGCGCAAGGAAAGGGCTGCAACGAGGCCGAGCGCGGCGATGAGGGCGGCTGTCAGGAACAGCGGGTGGAAGGCTGACTGGTAGATGCCACCAAGCAGATGCCTTGCGGTTTCCGGAAGGGCTGCCGTCTGCGCGGGGGACAGCTTTTCCAGATGCTCCACACCCGGAACCTCGCCCATGTGGCGGCCAAGGCCGGAGGAGAGGATTGCGCCATAGATCGAGATGCCAATGGAAGCACCGCCGATGCGGGTGAGGGTGACGCTGCCGGTGGCAGCCCCCACGTCCCGCCTGTCAGCGGCATTCTGCACACCCAGCACAGGCACCTGCTGGCCAATACCGACGCCAATGCCCTGCGCCAGCATGATCAGCCCCAGAAGCATGGTGGGGGTGTTGGTGCCGGTGAAACTGAAGGCCAGGAGCATGGTGACCCCTGTGAGTGTCGAGAGCACGGAGAAGATCTTGTAGTTTCCGGATACGGACATCAGCCGGCCGGCTGAAAGCGAGCCGATGGCGATGCCGGCGGTCAGCGGAATGAAGAACACGCCTGCTGCCGAGGGACTGAGGCCGAGGCCCGACTGCAGATAGAGCGCATAATAGGTGACCAGGCCGATGCCGATGGCGCCGCTTGCCGCCGAGATGGTCAAGAGCAGGCAGATCTGGCGGTTGCGGAAGAGCGAGAGCGGCAGCACCGGTTCCGGCGCGCGCCTTTCCACCTGGATCAGGGCAACAAGGGCCAGCAGGCCTGTGCCGAGGACCGCAAGAGCGGTGGGCGACAGAAGCCCGCCGAACAGTTCCGAGCCATCAGCCCACAACACGATGCTCCCCGTCACCATCGCTGCAAGGATGGCGCCCGGATAGTCGATCCTTGGCTTCCGGTTGGGCCGCGTGTAGGGCAGCATGACCGCAAGGGCGGTGAGAACGATGATGCCGACCGGCAGGTTGATGAAGAAGATCGACCGCCAGCCGAACAGGTCACTCATGGTGCCGCCCAGCACCGGGCCAATGGCTCCGGAGAGCATCAGCACGAGGCTGGAATAGCTCTGGTAGCGGGCCCGCTCGCGCGGCGCGAAGAGGTCGGCGTTGATCGAGAAGATCGTCACCATGATGCCGCCGCCGCCAAGGGCCTGCAGCACGCGGGCTGCGATCAGGGTGTTCATCGATACGGCAAGGGCACAGGTGAGCGAGCCAATGATGAAGATGCTGATCGCGGCCAGCATCACATATTTGCGCCCGAACAGATCGCCAAGCTTGCCATAGACCGGCATCACGGCGCTGGAGGCGAGAAGATAAGCCGACGCCACCCAGCCGAAGCGTTCGATCTGGCCAAATTCGCCGACAATGGTTGGCAGGGCCGTTGCGACGATCTGGTTGTCCAGCGTCGCCATGAACACCCCCATCAGCAGGAACAGGAAAATGATGATCCTGCGCGGGTGGGGTGGTCTTTCAGGCGGGGTGGTGTGGGGAAGGGCGGTTGAAGCGGCAGCACCGGCTTCAAGCTCCGCCGGTTCCGTAAGATGCTTGTTCATGGCAAAAAGGCCGTCCAGAAACTCCGTCCTCCACGGAAAGGCCGTGACCCCTCGGACGGATGATTGAAAAATATGTGCTTTTGGCATATATGTGTCAATGTCAAATAAGTGACAAGGGCATGCTATTGTGAATAGGATGCGCGGGCCTGTTCAGGCAGCGCCATGAAGCACGGGCGTAAGGATGGCCATGGGGCAGGAAACGGAGGATCAGGTGCCAGATCAGAACCGGGAACGGCAGGAGGAGGATTTTTCGCTGATTTCCTCAAGTCTCGGCCGCATGCGCATGATGATCGGCCGCCGCATCATTGGCCGCATCGCCCTGCAGCAGACCGAGCCGGGGCTGGAGCTGACCCATCTGGATGTCATCGACGCCGTGCGCCGACGCGCGCCGGACGGCGAGGTGACGGTTGGGGCGATTGCGGAGTTCATCCGCGTTGACCCATCCCGCAGCAGCCGGCTGGTGGCGGATCTGGTTCAGCGTGGCCTGTTGCGCCGGACCGTGTCGCAGGAAGATGCGCGCCGCAGTGTCGTGGAGCTGACGGAGCGTGCCCACGAGTATTTCCGCGTTGCCGATCGGGTGAAGCAGGGCTTCATCCGAGACATTACCGCAGAGTGGAGCGCGGAGGATCTCGACCGCTTCGCCATTCTGCTCGACCGTTTCGTCACGGGACTGGAAGAGCGCTCGCGCCTGCCGGGGGATGCTGGCTGAGCCGGTTCGAGGGCTGCATCCTCTGACCGGCCCCAGAGCATGTCCGGGGCGGCGCAGAGGGATGTCTTATTCCGCGATGACAATCTCGAGCGGACGCGGGTGGGACAGGAAGTCGAGATGGCTCATCGAATAGCCATAGGCGCCTGCGAGCCCGACGACGAAGAGGTCGCCGATATCAGCGGCTTCCAGATGTACCGGAGTTGCCGTCAGCTTGTCGGCTGAGTTGCACAGAGCGCCGCCGATGAAGGCGGTTTCATTGCGCACCGACTGCTGGCCGTCAAAAATGGCCGGGGCATTCATGCGCACCACGTCCACCGGATGATTGATCTTCAGCGCGATGGGGCGGCGGAAATGGTGTGACCCGCCCTGACAGACGATCTGCTTCATGCCGACGCTGGTCTTGATGTCGACGATCTCGGTGCAGTACCAGCCGCTGTCGGCGGTCAGATAACGTCCCAGTTCCAGCACGAAGTGGCGTCCGGCAAAGCCATGCTCGGCAATCAGCGCCGTCAGGCGCGCGGCATAGGCTTCCGGCTGGAAGCCGCGGCCTGTCTCCAGATAGTCAATGCCGAAGCCGCCGCCGAAGTCGATGGTGCTGCACTGGAGGCCGGGCACACGGGCTTCCGTTTCCTTGGCCAGTTCGAACACGCGGCGGCAGTTTTCCAGAAGATCATCCAGCTGCAGCACGCCCGAGGCGGAATAGACATGCAGGCCCCGGAAGGCGAGATGGGGCAGGGCGGCGATCTGCGGAAGCTGACCGAAATACAGCTCCTGATCGATGCCGAACTTGGAGCTGTCACCGGAGAAGCTGGCCTGTGCATCATGCACATGGAAGTTGGGGTTGACGCGGACAAGGATCTCCTGCATCACACCATGCCGGGCGCAGATCTGCTCCAGCCGGTGCGCCTCGGTCAGCGATTCCACATGCACCAGCTTGATGCCGGTGGAAACTGCCCATTCCAGCTCTTCCGGCGACTTGCCGGGGCCGGTGAAGACGATCTGCTTCGGCGCAAAGCCTGCCTCCAGCGCCTTGCGGCCCTCGCCGATGCTGGCGATCTCGACGCCTGCCACGTCAGCCGCTAGTGCCGCCTTGAGGAATGAGGCATTCGGATTGGCCTTCATCGCGTAGAAGATGCCGACTTCCTGCGGCAGTGCAGCCTTGAGAGCGGCAATCTTGGCCTTCATGACCGTGAGGTCATAGACGAAGAAACTGCGTCCGTTGGTCTTGTCCGCACCAAGCTTTGCGATGGACTGGCGGACATGGGCAGGAAGAAACATGGATGAGGCCCCTCGGGGTTGCTTGCCGTCCTGTGGATGTTCCTCTGGCTGGTTCCGCGTCCTTTACCGCTGGCAAGGCCGCCCTGCACATGGTCCTGTGCGAGGCGGAGGGCCTTGAGGGGCGGCAGGCGCGGGGGAGGGGCTTGAGGGGCCACCGGCTGATTTTCAGCCTGTGATAGACCGCCTTGCCCTTCCGATGCCAGCCATTTTTACGGGAATGTGCAGAAGCATTTTATTCGCAAGAGTGGTGTCTGATCCGCGTGGCCAGTCAGGTGCCAACCCCTCTCCCCCTCGGGGAGGGAGAGGGGCGCTGCGGTCATATGGAAGCGCTTTGCCTCTATGCCGCCTCTCCGGCATCCAGATCCGCGAAGGTCTTGCCCTCGGCGGCGAGGCGGACGAGCAGTGGGGCGGGGCGCCAGAAGTAGGCGTCGTCTGCCGAGAGCCGGTTGATGTCGTCCAGCACCGAGGCAATGCCCACCGTGTCGGCGTAATGCAGCGGGCCGCCGCGCCAGCGGGGGAAGCCGTAGCCGGTGAGCAGCACCGTGTCGATGTCCGACGCCCGGCGGGCGATGCCCTCTTCCAGCACGCGGGCGGCCTCGTTGATCATCGCGGCCATGTAGCGCCGCTGTATCTCCTCTGCCGTGAAGCTGCGCGGGGTGATGCCGGCCTCCTTGCGGGCCTCCTCCAGCAGAGCGAGGATTTCCGGGTCCGGGCGTCCCTTGGGGCTCTGGTCATCATAGATGTAGAAGCCGCGCCCAGTCTTCTGGCCGAGCCAGCCCCGGTGATAGAGCCCGTCGGCAAAGGTCACCACCCGCTCTTCCGGCGGGCGCGTGGGCGCGCGGCGCTGGCGCGAGGCATAGCCGATGTCGATGCCGGCCAGATCCGAAACCTGGAACGGCCCCATGGCAAAGCCGAAGTCTGTCAGCGCGGCGTCGATCTCGTAAGGGCTGGCCCCGTCCATCATCGTGTAGTCGGAGGCAAGGCGGTATTGCATCATCAGCCGGTTGCCGATGAAGCCGTCGCAGATGCCGGAATAGACGCCGGTCTTGCCGAGCTTGCGGGCCAGATCAAAGGCACGGGCGACATGGGCGGGCGCCGTCTTTTCCGCCACGACGATCTCCAGCAGCCGCATCACATGGGCGGGGGAGAAGAAGTGAAGGCCGATCACGTCTTCCGGGCGTGAGGTGACGGCGGCGATGGCGTTCACATCCAGATAGGAGGTGTTGGTGGCCAGCGTTGCGCCCGGCTTGGCGATGGCGTCCAGCGTGCGGAACACGTCCGTCTTCACCTCAAGGCTTTCAAACACCGCCTCGATGATGATGTCGGCCTCCGTCAGAGCCTCATAGGTGGTGGCGGTCTTCAGCTTCAGGCTCAGGATTTCATCGCGCTGTTCCGCGCTCAACTTGCCGCGAGCGACGGCGCCATCGAGATTGCGGGCAATTGTAGCGCGCGCCTTTTCGGCAAAGGCCTCCTCGCGCTCGATCAGGGTAACGGGCAGACCTGCAAGCAGCGCTGCGGTGGCAATGCCCGCGCCCATGGTGCCGCCTCCGATGACGCCTGTGGAGGCATAGGGCGGAGGCGTCAGTCCGGCGATCTCCTTCACCTGTGCAGCCTTGCGCTCGGCAAAGAAGGCGTGGATGAGGGCAGCGCGCTGGGGTGTCTGCATCAGGTCGAGGAAGCGCTTGCGCTCGGCGGCCAGTCCCTCCGTCCGGTCCATGCGGGTGGCATCTTCCACCGCGTCGATGGCGGCCAGATGCGAGACCTCACCGCGATTCCGGGCACGCACCTTCTTGCGGGTGGCCTCAAAGATAGCGGCGTCCGCAACGGGGCGGGGGCGCAGGCCCGACGCCTCGGGGCGGCTGACGGAGCCTTCTGCCACGGCGCGGACCTTGTCCTTTGCCGCTGACAGCAGGTCTGCGGCAGGCACTACGGCATCCACAATGCCAAGGGACAGCGCTTCGGCAGCACTCACCTGGCGGGCGGTGGTGATGATGTCGAGGGCTGCCTCCACGCCCGCAAGGCGCGGCAGGCGCTGGGTGCCGCCTGCGCCGGGCATCAGGCCCAGCGTTACTTCCGGCAGGCTGACCCTGGCCGTCTCAGAAGCAATGCGCAGATGGGCGCCGAGGCCCACTTCGCAACCTCCGCCGATGGCCGCGCCATTGAGGGCGGCTGCAATGGGCTTGGCGCTGTCTTCAATGGCGTTGATCACATCCGGCAGATAAGGGGGCTGCGGCGTCTTGCCGAACTCGGTGATGTCGGCACCGCCAACGAAAATGCGGCCCGCGCCGGTGATGACGCCGGCAATTGCGCTGTCATCCGCCGCCAGCCGTGCCACCGCCTCCTGCAGTCCGGCCCGCACGGCCTGCGACAGCGCGTTGACCGGCGGGTTGGCGATGGTGATCACGGCAATGCCGTCCTGAACTTCATATGAAACGGGAGTGGTCATTGCGCCCCTCTGTTATCTCTCCGCATGCTGGCGCAACTTGCATGACCGGCGCCCCGACTTCAACCGGCCAGAGGGGGGAGGGTGCGGGCAAAGCCCTGCGCTGACGTCTGACTTGTGAAGCTGAGCTACACAAGTCTTGAATTTTTCAAGACAGCTTAATGTGCCGCCCGGTGCTAGGCCTATTGCAAGGGCTGACAAGTGCCACTGGGAGGAAACACATGAATGCCGGTTACCGCCATCGGGCGGGTGCGAATGTTTCGCTTGAATTGCGTGCCTGGAACATCCGCCGGAAGGCGCTGATGATGGGCGAAGTGCAGGGGCAGGGCTATATCGGCCAGGCCCTTGGTATCGCCGATGTGCTGGCCGCGAGCTATTTCCACGCGTTGAACTACAAGCCGGAAGAGCCGGAGTGGGAGGGGCGTGACCGTTTTCTGCTCTCCATCGGGCACTATGCCATCGCCCTTTATGCGGTGCTGATGGAAGCGGGTATCCTGCCGGAAGACGAGCTGGAAACCTATGGCATGGATGACAGCCGCATGCCCATGTCCGGCATGGCCTCCTACACGCCGGGCATGGAAATCACCGGCGGCTCGCTGGGGCAGGGCCTCGGCATTGCCGTCGGCATGGCGCTCGGCCTGAAACGCAAGAAGAACCCTGCCTTCGTCTACAACATGATGTCGGATGGAGAGCTGGGCGAAGGATCGACCTGGGAGGCAGCCATGTCCGGCAGCCACCACAAGCTCGACAATCTCATCTGCCTCATCGACTTCAACAACCAGCAGGCGGACGGCAAGTCGACGGAGATGCTGTGCTCCGAGCCGCTGGATGCCAAGTGGGAAGCCTTCGGCTGGCATTGCCAGCGGGTGAATGGCAACGATCTGGAGGCCGTTGTTGCAGCCTTCGATGCCGCCCGGGCGCTGAAGGAGCCACGGCCCCGCGTCATCATCTTCGACACCACCATGTGCAAGGGCGTGCCCTTCCTGGAGAGCCGCGAAATCACCCACTTCGTGCGTGTGGAAGCTGATGAATGGTCCAAGGCACTGGCCGTTCTGGAAGAAGGAAAGCCCCAATGACCCTCGCCTCGATGGCCCGCAAACATGAGCCGCGCAAGGTGCAGCTGGCACCGGACGGCTCGCGAATGGCAACCAGCGCAATGATCGCCTCGCTCGCCGCTGAAGGCTATGACACGGTAATGGCTCCCTTCGGCCACGCGCTTCTGGATCTGGCAAGGCAGAACGAGCGCGTCGTCGGCCTCTCGGCGGATCTGGCGAAGTACACGGACATGCACGTGTTCTCGCAGGCGATGCCCGAGCGGTTCTATCAGATGGGCATGGCCGAGCAGCTTCTGATGTCGGCTGCCGCAGGTCTGGCGCGGGAGGATTTCATCCCCTTTGCCACCACATATGCGGTCTTTGCCTCGCGCCGGGCCTATGACTTCATCGCCATGGCGATTGCCGAGGAAAACCTGCCGGTCAAGATCGTCTGCGCCCTGCCGGGCCTGACCACCGGCTATGGCCCCAGCCATCAGGCGACCGAGGATCTGGCGATTTTCCGCGGCCTGCCGAACATGACGCTGATCGACCCTTGTGATGCTGATGACATTGCCGGAATGGTGCCGCAGATCGCCGCTCACAACGGCCCTGTCTATTCGCGCCTGCTGCGCGGCAAAGTGCCCAGCGTGCTGACCCGCCACAAGCCGGACTACAAGTTCGAGCTGGGCAAGGCCCAGACAATCCGCGAGGGCAAGGATGTGCTGGTGATCTCCACCGGTTTCATGACCATGCGGGCGCTGGACGCTGCCGTTGCCCTTGAAAAGGACAACGTGGATGTGGCGGTGCTGCATGTTCCGACCATCAAACCGCTGGATACGGCCAAGATCCTCGAAGAGGCACGCAAGGGCGGACGGCTCGTGGTGACGGCAGAAAACCACACGGTTGTCGGTGGTCTGGGAGAGGCCGTGGCCGGCCTGCTGCTGACCAATGGCGTCACTCCGTCCTTCCGCATGGTGGGCTTGCCGGACGAGTTCCTGGAGGCCGGTGCCCTGCCAACGCTGCACGAGATGTACGGCCTGTCCGTGGACAAGCTGACCGCCCGGATCAGGTCCTGGCTCTGAACCAACAGGAATAGCCGAACAGGAGGAGGAATTTCATGGGTCTGTTGAAGGGCCGGTTTGCCGTCATCACCGGGGCCGCCTCGCCGCGCGGTCTGGGCAAGGCAACGGCACAGCTTTTTGCCGAGCATGGCGCGACCGTTGCCATTCTGGATCTCGATGCGGCGGCTGCGGAAGCTGCTGCTGCGGATCTGGGGGGCGGGCATGTGGGCCTTGCCTGCAACGTCACCGACAAGGCAGCTTGCGAAGCCGCCGTGCGCGAACTGGAAAGCCGCTGGGGCCGTGTGGACATTCTCGTCAACAATGCGGGCATCACCCAGCCGCTGAAGATCATGGAGATTGGGCCGGAGAACTATGATGCAGTTCTGGATGTGAACCTGCGCGGCACGCTCTACATGAGCCAGGCCGTCATCCCAGGCATGCGGGCCCGCAAGAGCGGCAGCATCGTTAACTTAAGTTCGGTTTCGGCGCAGCGTGGCGGTGGCATCTTCGGCGGACCGCATTACTCTGCTGCCAAAGCAGGGATTCTTGGCCTGACCAAAGCCATGGCCCGCGAACTCGCCCCCGACACGATCCGTGTCAACGCAATCTGCCCCGGTTTCATCGCAACGGACATCACGGCCGGAAAGCTGACACCGGACATGAAGGAGATGATTGTTGCCGGCATCCCCATGGGCCGGGCCGGAACGGCCTCCGATGTGGCGGGATGCGCGCTGTTTCTGGCCTCTGACCTTGCAGCCTATTGTACGGGTACGGAGGTGGATGTGAACGGGGGCTCGCTGATCCACTGAGCACCTGGCGCGGCGGTGGATGAAGCCGGGAGGAGAACCGCTTCGTCTGCAAGAGGCCGCAAACTGAAATTCAAACGGGAGGAAATCCGATGAAGGGAATGATCTATGCAGCGCTGGCCGCTGCTACCATGCTCAGCAGTGCGGCGCAGGCCGATGAGGTGATCTTTGCCCACGGCGCCAATCCCGGCAACCCGCGTTATGTGGCTGCCGAGAAGTGGAGCGAGCTTTTTGCCGCCTGCAGCAACGGCGCCCATACGGTCAATCTCGCGCCTTCCGCCACCATGGGCGATGATGTGGAGCTGCTGACCTCTGCCGTTGGCGGCGTCATTCAGGTGACAGCCAACAGTCAGGGTGCCATGTCGCAGATGGTTCCGGAAATTGGCCTTCTCGGTCTGCCGTTCCTCTTCAACGATCTTCCCGCTGCCTGGGCGGTGCTGGATGGAGAAGTCGGAGACATGCTCGACAAGCGGGCGCAGGATTCCGGGCTCAAGATCCTCGGCTTCTGGGACAATGGCATCCGCAATGTCACCCATCTGACGAAGAGTGTTGCCAACCCGGCGGATATCAAGGGCATGAAGATCCGCACTCCGCCGGACCAGATGACCGTGGACATCTTCCAGGCACTGGGCGCCTCACCGGCGCCGCTGGCCTTCTCCGAACTGCCAAGCGCCCTTCAGGCGGGTGTTTTCGACGGGCAGGAAAACCCGCTGACGAACATCTATTCGGCCAAGCTGCACGAGATCACGCCCTATGTGACGCTGACCGGGCACAAGTACGAATCCACCCCCGTTGTGGCCGGGCTTGCCTGGTGGGAGAGCATCGACGACGCCACGAAGAAATGCGCTCTTGATGCAACGGCAGAGGCGGGCAAGCTGCAGCGCAGCCTGTCGCAGGAAGGGGACCAGACGCTGAGGCCGAAGATGGAGGCTGAAGGCGCGAAGTTCTTCGAGGCGGACAAGAAGGCCTATCAGGCGGCAACCGCCTCCGTGTACGACAAGTATGCGACCCAGTATCCGGATCTCGTGGCCGCTCTCAAGAAAGCGGCAGGTCTGTGATGAATACGGGCTCATCCGGAGGTGAGCGGATGAGCGGGGAGGGGCGGCAGCGCCCCTTCCTGTTCCTGTCGCGCAAGCTGGTGACGGTGCTCGACTGGAGCGGCTGCCTGATTGCCGTTGCGTGTCTTGCCATGCTGTTCGCGGCGCTGCTGGTGAACGTGATCCTGCGCTATTTCTTCGGGTCCGGCATCGCCTGGGCCTATGAGATTCATGCGCTGCTGCTGCCATGGATGGTGGCTGGCGGCATGGTGATCGCCTCGGCGCGGGGCAGCAACATTGCGATAACGCTGCTGCCGGAAATGCTGAGCGCAAGCCAGCGGCGGACGCTTCGGTTCATCATCAACGCGGTGATTGCGGTGATCGCGGTCAGCGTCCTGTGGTCCGGTCAGCCGATCCTGAGGGCGTCAAAATTCCAGTCCCTGTCCACGCTGGGGATCAAGCAGATCTGGGGCTATTCAAGCATGGTCTATGCCTTCGGCGGCATGGCGGTCATTGCCGTAATTGAAGCGACAACGGCTCTCTTCACCACAGACGCTGCGCAGGAGGATGCGGGCCGGGCCAGTTTCTCCTGACCGGTTCCAGCGTTCCGAAACTCTGATCCTGAAAGGAAACGGCCATGACTGCGCCGCTCTTGTGGATTTTCATTATCCTGATGGCCATTGCCGTGCCTGTCGCTCATGCCATGCTGGGCGGAGTCGCTGCTGCGCTCTGGCTGGAAGGCAAGCCGATGGCGGTCATCATGCAGCGGCTCTACACGCCGATGCAAAGCTTCCCGATGCTGGCCATCCCGTTTTTCATCCTGGCTGGAAGCCTGATGATGTCCGGCCGTTTCGGGGTCTATCTCGTCAACATTGCCCGCCTGCTGGTGGGGCACATGAAGGGTGGCCTCGGGCAGGTGTCGATCATCGGCTCCGTCATTTTCGGCGGCGTGTCCGGCTCGGCCGTGGCTGATGCGACCGCGCTGGGCAATGCACTGATCCCCGTACAGAAGAAGCAGGGCTATCCGGCAGGCTTTGCGGCGGCGATCAACTCGGCTTCATCAACTGTCTCGGTGCTTATTCCTCCTTCAATCCCGTTGATCCTCTATGGCCTTGTGGCCAATGTTTCGATCATTGATCTCTTCGTTGCAGGCATTCTGCCGGGCGTGATGCTGGCATCTGGCATGTTTGCCGCCGTCTGGTTTGTGGCACGCCGCAAGAACCTTCCGCGCTCGCCGCTGGAGGGGGGATTTGCCGCCTTCCGGAAAGATCTCGCGGCTGCCATCCCGGCCATGCTGATGCCCGTCTTCGTCATCGGCATGCTGCGTTTCGGCATTGCCACGCCGACGGAGGTGAGTGTGCTGGCGGTGGCCTATGCCTTTGTCATCAGCGGGCTCATCTACCGGGATCTTTCGGTGGCCATCGTCTGGCGCGCCTGTATCGAGACGGCGGTCATGACCGGTGCAGTCATGTTCATCATCATGGCCTCATCCACCATCCAGTGGCTGCTGACGGCCGAACGCGTGCCGCAGGATCTTGCCCTGTGGGTGACGGCTACCTTTTCCGAGCCCTGGATGGTGATCCTTGCGCTCAATATCGTGATGCTGATCGTAGGGGCGCTGATTGACCTGCCTGCCGCCGTGCTGCTGTTGGGGCCCTTGTTCGTCACGATTGGTCAGGCCATTGGCCTTGATCTGGTGCAGCTCGGGCTGATCATGGTGGTGAACCTGTCCATCGGCCTCTACACCCCGCCCGTGGGCACGACACTTTTCATATCGGCGGCTATTGCGAGGACCGGGATTGGAGATGTGATCAGGGCGCTGCTGCCGTTCTACCTCGTCGCAATCGCCGTGCTTCTGATGATCTCTTACCTGCCGTTCCTGACCATCTACTGATGGCAGCCGGCTCAGGGAACCGTATCCGGGCCGGGGCCGATCAGCTCCGGCCCAAGTCCTTCACGGAAGTGGCATCCAAGGCCGGTGAGCAGGGCGCGGGCCCGGACTTCATGCTCCTGCGCGGCCTCCTCAAGCCAGCTGGAAAACCGCGATACAATGCGCCGGTTGAAGTGTTTCGGCGGGCAGACGAGCCAGTAGGCGGCAAAGTCGATGACGGGGAAAGCCGGGCAGAAGGGGACAAGTTCTCCGCGTTCCAGTTCCGGCAGGCACAGCGTCAGACTGTCCAGCGCCAGCCCGCCGCCCTGCCGCGCCAGTTCGATCGACATGGATGAGCGGTCAAAGCGGAACTGGTAGCTGAGGCCTGGCAGATTGATGCGGTTCGCCGCCAGCCACAGGTCCCAGCGGTACAGCATCTTGACGCTATCGATGAGCCTGGCATGGGCCAGCTGCTCAACCGGGTCCGGCGAGATGGCTTGAAGCGTGCGCAGGTAATCCGGGCTGCAGAAGGGCAGCACCAGATCATTCATCACCGGATTGACGGTGAGGCCCGTCCAGCCGCCCAGGCCATAGCGCAGGTCAAGATCCACCGCTTCGGTCTCGAAAACGGTGAAGTCCGGCGTCGCATCAATGCGGATGTTCCATTCCGGGCTGGTGCTGGCAAAGGCGGCAATGCGCGGGCCCAGCCAGCGCACGCCAAAACTGGGGCTGACCCGGATCGTCAGATTGCGCAGGTCCCGCTGCCGGACAATGGCCGAGCGTGCGTTGCGGATGGCGGCGAAGGCCTGGGTCGTTGTCTGAAACAGGCGGTCGCCATCCAGCGTCAGCACCAGACGCCGCTTTTCCCGGCGGAACAGGCGCACGCCGAACTGGCTCTCGAGCAGGCGGATCTGCTGGCTGACGGCAGACGGGGAGACGCCCAGCTCTTCAGCCGCCCGCGTGACGCTGCCAAGCCGTGCCACGGCCTCGAAGTACTCGGTCGACTTGAGATTGATGTCCCGCATGGGCGGCAGACTAGATCAGTCTGCTCCGGCTGTAAAAGGCAATTACCTCAGACAGATGTGCCTTCTGCTCAGCGGGCTTTGCGGTCCGCTGGCTTGCGCTCCAGTCTCTCGTAAGCACCAAGGATGAAGCGCTCTGCCTGTTGCAGATAGGCCTCCAGCTTTGCGGAGGCTCCGTGCGCATCGCCAGCGGTCAGCATGTCGAGAATGATCTGGTTCTGGTCAACATAAGGTCCGTGCAGATATTCCGGATCATGCAGAAGGCCGAAAACGAGACGCAGCTCGGCGGAGACCTGCGCATAGAAAGCAGACAGGCGTGGACTGTCGGCGAGCTCCACAATGGCCGAATGGAAGGCGATGTCGGCGCTGCCGACGCTGAGCCATTCCCCGGCTTCACGGTGGGCGCGCGCGGCATCAATGGCGGCCTGCATTTTTGCTACAGCCGGGTGCCGCGGATGGGCGCTGGCAAGGGCAGGGCATTCGATCAGGCGGCGGATGCGGTAGATATCGACAATCGTCGACATGTCCGGGGTAACGACAAAAACACCCCGGTTCGCCTCGTGCCGCAGCAGGCCTTCCTTGGTGAGCAGGCGGAACACTTCGCGCAAGGTGTTGCGGGAAACCTGCATGGTTTCGCAGAGTTGCACTTCCGACAGGTGGCTGCCCGGCGTCAGCACGCCGTCGATGATCTTTTGCCGCATACGCCCGGCAACTGTGTCCGCCAGAGGTTGCGCCTGCTCGTCTGCCGGAGCCGCAGGGCCTGCCGGAGCGGTTTTCTTCATGTGCTCTCCCTGTGGAATGGCTGACCCGCCACCCTCTCGCACCCGTTTGCCCTGGCCCCCGCACCGGGGCCGGAGAATCGGATATCCGCGCAAGTTATGAGGCGCAGTGCACTGCTTCAAGCCGCATACACGGGCGCCTTTGCCATCCTGCTGCCTGCATGTGCAAACCTGCAGTATTTGCTAAAATTGTAGGCGTCAACATGCCGCATTGCAGTGCAATACAATAAAATTGTTCAACAATATGGACAAGCCTGTTTGCCTTTGCTACGCCTTGAAGCAAGGGAGGGCCGTGCTGTCCTCCTGTCAGGGTTGCGTGGCAAGGCAGGGCAGATGCGGGTGATCGACCTCAACAGCGATCTGGGCGAGAGCTTCGGTGCATGGACCATGGGCGACGACAGCGCAATGCTGAACATCGTCAGCAGCGCCAATGTGGCCTGCGGTTTCCATGCGGGCGATCCGGCCGGCATCCTGCGCACCCTGAAGGCTGCTGCCGCGCGCGGCGTCACGGTTGGTGCCCATGTGGGCTACCGCGATCTTGCCGGTTTCGGCCGCCGCAATATGGACCCGTCCAGCGAAGAGCTGACCGGTGACGTGATCTACCAGATCGGTGCCCTCAAGGGGCTGGCGGCGGCTGCGGGGACGCAGGTCGCCTACGTCAAGCCGCATGGCGCACTCTACAACACCATCGCCTTTGATGCCCGGCAGGCTGCTGATGTCATCCATGCCATCAAGGCGGTGGATCCATCGCTGGTGCTGGTGGCTCTGGCGGGGTCTCCGCTGATCGCGCAGGCCCGTGCGGCTGGCCTTGAGGTGGTTGGCGAGGCTTTTGCCGACAGGGCCTATACGCCGGATGGCAAGCTGGTGCCGCGCCGCGAGGCTGGCGCCGTGCTGCATGACACGGAACTCGTTGCCCGGCGGATGCTTCAGTTCGTCGCCGATGGGGCTGTGGAGGCCATCGACGGCAGCCTTGCACACATTGATGCCGGGTCCATCTGCGTGCATGGGGACAGCCCCGGCGCGGTCGCCATGGCCCGCCGTGTGCGTGAGGTGCTGGAGGCGGCCGGCCACCGCATTGCTCCCTTTGCAGCGGCGGGCAAGGCCTGAGATGCCGGCGTGCCACTCCATGCGGGTGCTGATGCTGCGCGAGGGGGCAGTGCTGCTCGAACTCGCCAGCCTTGATGTGACACTCGCCCTGTTCGATGCGCTGGAGGCCGATCCGGTAGCCGGGATTCTGGAGATTGTTCCGGCCGCCCGTACGCTGTTGATCTGTCATGATCCCCATACCATTTCCGCCGAACAGCTGGCAGCTGAAACAGTTGTGCGGCTTGGCGTGTCCCGCAAGGCAGGGGCCGCGCAGATCGTGGAAATTCCCGTCCGCTATGACGGGGAGGACCTTGCCGAAGTGGCAGAGCTTCTGGGCATTTCCACACACGAAGTGATCCGCCGCCATGTGGAAGCCGACTATCTTGTCGCCTTCACCGGCTTTGCGCCGGGCTTTGCCTATCTCAGTGCGCCTGACGCCGGTTTGCATGTGCCGCGCCGCGCCTCGCCGCGCACCCATGTGCCTGCGGGCGCCGTGGGGCTGGCGGGTGAATTCAGCGGCATCTATCCGAAGGTCAGCCCCGGCGGCTGGCAGCTGATCGGCACGACGCCGCTCGCCATGTTCGATCTTGGCCGCAAGCCTGCCGCACTGCTGCAGCCGGGCCAGCACGTGCGGTTCCGCGATATGGCGGGAGCCACAGTCCATCCGGTGACGAATATCTCCACTGAGGCTGAGCCACTGTCCGCCGCATCGCCGGAAGGCGAAGTGGACGGGTTGTCTCTGGATGTGCTGAGCGCCGGGCTGCCGGCGCTGTTTCAGGATCATGGCCGTCCGGGACTGGCGGGGCAGGGCATCAGCCGCTCTGGCGCTGCGGACCGGGCCAGCCTGACGCTGGCAAACCGCATTGCGGGCAATCCGGCAGACGCGGCAGCTCTCGAAATCGCGCCAGCCGTCTTTTCCTTCCGCGCGTGCGGCCGCGCCGTCATCGCGGTGACGGGCGCGGAGCGGGCCATCACCATCCAGCCGGAGCTTGGCCCGCGCATTTCTGCGCCCATGAACCGGCCTCTGGCGCTGGAGCCGGGCGACCGCGTGACGCTGGACGCGCCCACGGCGGGCCTGCGCAGCTATCTCGCTCTGCGCGGCGGCTTTGCGGTTGAGCCGGTGCTTGGCAGTGCCTCGGCAGATACGCTAGCACAGATCGGTCCTGCTGCTGTGACGGCCGGAGCGCGGCTGCGGGCGGCATCCGGGATGAAGCTCTCTTCCGTCGAGACGGAGGCACTTCCCGCCTTCCCCATGCCGCGCGCCGGGGAGACCATTGTGCTGGACGTTGTCCCAGGGCCGCGCACGGACTGGTTCACGCCTGCCTCTGCCGAACAGTTCCTGAAAGTCTCATGGGCCGCGACCTCGCAGGCGAGCCGGACGGGCCTGCGTCTGTCAGGGCCGGTGCTGGAGCGGGCTGTCACGGGCGAGTTGCCGAGCGAAGGTACGTTGCGCGGGGCCATTCAGGTGCCTGCCAACGGCCAGCCGGTGCTGTTTCTTGCCGATCATCCGCTGACCGGCGGCTATCCGGTCATGGCCACGGTGGCGGCGCATCATCTTGATCTGGCCGGGCAGATTCCTCCCGGTGCCTTCATCCGTTTCCGGGCTGTCCGGCCCTTCACAGCCTATTCCCTTTGCGCAGGTGACACTCCATGAAAAAAGTGCTGATTGCCAATCGCGGCGAGATCGCCGTGCGCATCATCCGGGCCTGCCGGGACTACGGCCTCGCCTCCGTGGCCGTTTACGCAGATGCCGACGCCGGGGCTCTGTTTACGGAATTTGCGGACGAGGCCTATGCCCTCAATGGCGCTTCGCCGAAGGACACCTATCTCGACATCGCCAAGCTGATCGCCATTGCCCATAAGTCCGGAGCTGATGCGGTGCATCCGGGCTATGGGTTCCTGTCCGAGCGTGCCGAATTCGCACGTGCCGTGATTGACGCAGGCCTCACCTGGATCGGGCCGGACCCGGAGGTAATCGAGGTGCTGGGCGACAAGCTGCAGGCCCGTCGCATCGCCCAGAAGGTGGGAGCTCCGCTGGTGGCGGGCAGCGAGGGCGCGCTGTCGAGCGCAGCCGAAGCGCTGGCCTTCGCCCGTCAGTTTGGATTGCCTCTGGCCATCAAGGCCGCCCATGGCGGCGGCGGACGCGGGATGAAGATCGCCCGGCATCTGAATGAGGTGGAGGAACTTTTTGAATCCGCCACCCGCGAGGCCGTTGCCGCCTTTGGCCGGGGCGAGTGCTATGTGGAACAGTTCCTCGACCGTCCACGCCACATCGAGGCGCAGGTTCTGGCAGACAAGCACGGCAATGTGGTGGTGGTGGGCACCCGTGACTGTTCCCTGCAGCGCCGGAACCAGAAGCTTGTGGAGGAGGCGCCTGCGCCCTTCCTCAGCGCGGCGCAGCGCGAGACGATCCACCGGGCCGCGCGCGATATCTGCGCCGAGGCTGGCTATTCCGGCGCCGGGACGGTGGAATTTCTGCTGAGTGCCGACGGGCTGATCTCCTTCCTGGAAGTCAACACCCGCCTTCAGGTCGAGCATCCTGTCACGGAAGAGACCACCGGGCTTGATCTTGTGATCGAGCAGTTCCGCATTGCCGAGGGACAGCGGCTCGGTTTCACGGCCACGCCGGAGCCGCGCGGCCACGCACTGGAGTTCCGCATCAACATCGAAGATCCGGGCCGGGGCTTCCTGCCGTCTGCCGGCGAAATCCGCCGCTGGCGGGAGCCGTCGGGCCCCGGCGTTCGGGTGGATAGTGGCGTAGAGACCGGTTCGCTCATTCCGCCAATGTTCGATTCCCTTTGCGCCAAGCTGATCGTGCGCGGTCCCACCCGCGACAAGGCCATCGCCCGCGCCCGCCGCGCTCTGGCGGAATTCGTCATCGAGGGCGTGCCTTCGGTGCTGCCCTTCCACCGGGCGGTTCTGGAGCATCCGGACTTTACCGGTGCCGATTTCGAGGTTCACACCCGGTGGATCGAGACAGATTTCGCCGGAACCCTGGAAGAAGCGGCGCGTCCCGATGCACCCGCCGCCCGCCCGCTGCTGCGGGGCCGGATCGAGATAGATGGCCGTCTGGTCGAGGTGGGTATCCCCGATGGCTTCCTGCGCCTGCTGGGGGCGGTTGCTCCCGCTGCCGCTGAAGGAACCGGCGAGGGTGAGGATGCTGGCGCCGTGCGCGCGCCCGTTGCCGGCACACTTGCCCATTGGGCCGTTGAGGAGGGCGCCCTCGTCGAGGAAGGGGCGGTCCTTGCCATGATGGACGCGATGAAGATGGAAACCGCCGTCACCGCGCCCTGTTCCGGGCGTATCACCGGACTTGCTGCCGCAGGCTCCACGCAGGCCGCCAATGCAATCCTTGCCCGTATTTCGCCCGCAGTGGCACAGCCGGAGGCCAAGGCATGACGCTTTCAACGAGCCCGGAGACCCCGCAGGCCGCAGCGCCGCTCCTGACCATCGATGGCCTGACCGTCCGCTTCGGCAGCACAAAAGTCATCGAGGATCTGTCCTTCTCGGTACAGCCGGGCCGCACGGTTGCTGTGGTGGGCGAATCCGGTTCCGGCAAGTCGGTGACGTCCCTCTCCGTCATGCGCCTTGCGGACATGATGGGCGCAAGCTTCGATGCGGGGCGTATTCTCTTCGGCGGCCGCGATTTGCTGGAAACTTCCCAGAAGGACATGCGCAGCATTCGCGGCAAGGAGATCGCCATGATCTTCCAGGAGCCGATGACCTCGCTCAATCCGGTCTTCACTATCGGTGATCAGATCAGCGAAGTGCTGATGCTGCACGAAAAGAGCAGCAAGGCGGCAGCCCTTGCTGAAGCGCAGCGCCTGCTGGAGATGGTGCGTCTGCCCGATGCTGCCGAGCAGCTGAAGCGCTATCCGCACCAGCTCTCCGGCGGCATGCGCCAGCGGGTGATGATCGCCATGGCGCTGGCCTGCCGCCCAAAGCTGCTGATTGCCGACGAGCCGACGACGGCGCTCGACGTGACCATTCAGGCGCAGATCCTCAACATCCTGCGGGACCTGCAGAAGGAACTCGGCATGGGGATGATCTTCATCACCCATGACATGGGCGTCGTGGCGGAAATGGCCGATGACGTGGTGGTGATGTGGAAGGGGCGCAAGGTGGAGGAGGGCCCGGTGGGGCAGATCTTCAACAGCCCGCAGCATCCCTACACAAAAGCGCTTCTGGCCGCCGTGCCGCGCCTTGGCAGCATGACGGGCGAGGACTTCCCCAAGCGCCTCGCCGATCTGGCTGGTGCTGACGGCAGCATGGAGGGCAAGCAGGAGGAGCGGGTGCAGGACACCGCCCGCTATGACAGCGCACCGCTCCTGTCGGTCAAGGACCTGTTCGTGCGCTTCGATGTGCGGCGCAACCTTCTGGGCCGCACGACGCACCGGCTGAGCGCGGTTTCCAACGTTTCGCTCGAGATCTATCCGGGCGAGACTCTGGCACTGGTGGGCGAGTCCGGGTCCGGCAAGTCTACCATCGGCCGCACCATCCAGCAGCTTCAGGAAGCCCAGTCGGGCGATATCCTGTTCGGCGGGCGCAGCTTCGCGCAGATGAGCCGGGCCGAGCGCCATGCCATGCGCCAGAAGGTGCAGTATATCTTCCAGGACCCCTTCGCTTCGCTTGATCCGCGCAAGACGGTGGGCTTCTCCATTGCCGAGCCGATCCACACCCACGGCCTGATCGCCGATCCGAAGGCCGTGCGCCGCCGGGTGGATGAGCTGCTCGAGCGCGTGGGGCTTGGGTCCGAGCATGCGGCGCGCTATCCGCACGAGTTCTCCGGCGGACAGCGCCAGCGCGTGTGCATCGCCCGCGCCCTTGCCTCCAACCCGGAACTGATCATCGCCGATGAGGCCCTGTCGGCGCTGGATGTGTCGATCCAGGCGCAGATCATCAATCTTTTCATGGATCTGCAGGCCGAGCGCGGCCTCGCCTATCTCTTCATCAGCCACGACATGGCGGTGGTGGAGAAGATGAGTCACCGGGTCGCGGTGCTCTATCTTGGCCAGATCATGGAAATGGGCAGCCGCCGTCAGGTCTTCGAGACGCCGGCCCATCCCTACACCCGCAAATTGCTCGCCGCTGTCCCGGTCGCCGATCCGTCGCGTCCGCGTGGCGGTGTGCTGATCGAGGGCGAAATCCCGAGCCCGGTCCGCCGGGTGGGGGATGAGCCTGCCATCCTCACCCACGAGGAAATCAGTCCCGGCCATTTTGCCGCCCGCGGCGCCTGACCGTGACCTGCAGACCCAAAGCCAATCAGCAGAGGACATGGAAATGAAACTGAAGACATGGGGCATGGGCGTTGCCGCCCTTGCGCTGGCCATCTCCGGCGCATCCATCACGGCACAGCCTGCGTTTGCGGCTGGCAAGCTGACGGTTTCCTCCCCGCAGGATCCGGGCAGCTGGGATCCGATCGACACCTTCCTCGTCGCATGGGCCGCTGTTTCGACCAACATCTTTGAAGGCCTGACCTATCGCGGGCCGGACCTGAAGCTGGTTCCTGGCCTTGCCGAGAGCTGGGAAGAGCTGGACGAGGGCAAGCGCATCCGCTTCACCCTGCGCAAGGACGTGAAGTTCCACAATGGTGAGCCCTTCAACGCTGCCGCCGTGAAGTTCACCTTCGACCGCCTTCTGGGCGATGAGGGCGCCAAGGGTCCGCAGCGGTCCAACTACATCGTCATCGACAGCGTCGAGATCATCGACGACTACACGGTAGACCTGAAGCTGAAGAACCCGGACCCTGTGCTGCTGACCAAGCTGGCGGGCTATGGCGCCATGATCGTGCCGCCGAAGTACATTGCCGAAAAGGGCGAGGAGTTCTTTAACACCAATCCGGTCGGCACCGGCCCGTTCAAGTTCGTCTCCTATGCGCCGAAGACCTCCATTTCGCTGGCGGCAAACCCGGATTACTGGGGCGGTGCCCCCAAGCTGTCGGAGCTGGAATACCGCTTCATCTCCGAGCCCGCGACGGCTGTTGCCGAGCTGCAGTTCGGCCGTGTCGATCTGGTGATCCCGCCCACCATTCCGATCGGCATGATCCCCACCATCGAGAGCGACACCAATCTGGAGATCGTCAGCGTTCCCGGACCGACGGTGGATGCCCTGCGCTTCAACACCCGTGACGGCATCACCGCTGATCCGCGCGTGCGCAAGGCCATCATCATGGCCGTGGACCGCACGGCCATCGTGCAGTCGATCCTGGCCGGTCAGGGCTCGGAGATTGCCAGTTTCCAGAGCGCTCTGTCCTTCGGCTATGATCCGGAGCTGAAGCCGCTGCCGTTTGACCCGGAAGGTGCGCGCAAGCTGCTGGCAGAAGCGGGCGTCAAGGAAGGCACCGCGCTTCAGATCGACGTGCGCGGCAATGACGCGACCATGAACGAAGTGGCGCAGGCCATTTCCTTCTACCTGCAGACCGTCGGCCTGAACGTCTCCGTAACCCCGCATGAGACCAGCACGCTGATCAACGACATCATCCCGCAGGGCAAGACCGGCGCGATGTTCCAGCAGAAGTGGGGCGGCTGGACCTTTGATTACGACAACACCGCTTATGCCATGTATCACACGGGCGAAAAGTGGAACCCGTATGACAAGGACGAGACGCTGGACAAGCTGCTGGAATCCCAGCGCCCGATGACTGACCGCGCAGAGCGCGAGAAAGTTCTGAAGGAAATCGGTGGTTACGTAGCTGACAAGGCGCTGGAGCTGCCGCTCTACAACACCAACGCCATCTACGCGATCAGCAAGCGGGTGAAGGGCTTCGTGCCGGCGCCGGACACTCGCCTGAAGCTCAACGAAGTCACC
Organism: Pannonibacter anstelovis; assembly: GCF_036881715.1. Lineage (NCBI taxonomy): Bacteria > Pseudomonadati > Pseudomonadota > Alphaproteobacteria > Hyphomicrobiales > Stappiaceae > Pannonibacter > Pannonibacter anstelovis. The sequence continues at coordinate 27,425 of NZ_JBAKBF010000004.1, read as the reverse complement.
GTCGAGTGACCTCATGACAGCGGCTGCCGCCTGCCCATGCGGGCGGCAGCTTTTCTGCCCTGAAGGAGAAGAACGTGGCCAGTTTCCTCATCAAGCGCCTGCTGCAGGCCCTCTTCGTCGTCATAGCGCTGACGCTTGTCGTCTCGTTTGCCATCCGCCTCACCGGCGACCCCGCCGTGATGATGTTCCAGGGCGGCGGCAGCATGACGGAGGAAGACCTTGCGCGCATCCGCGCCGCACTGGGCACGGATCAACCGTTCTTCGTGCAGTATTTCAGCTTCCTGAAAGGGCTGCTTTCCCTTGATTTCGGCCGCAGCTTCGTGGGCGGCACGCCGGTCTCGCAGCTGATTGGCGCGGCACTGCCGGCGACTTTGCTGCTTGCCTTCATCTCCATGGCCGTGTCCATCGCCCTTTCGATCCCGCTTGGCATCAAGGCCGCCACCTCGCGGGGCAAGGGCGTGGATCAGGCGATCCGCATCTTCTCGCTGATCGGCCTGTCCTTTCCAAACTTCTGGCTCGCCACCATGCTGGTGCTGCTTTTCGCCATCACCTTGCGCATCCTGCCGCCCAGCGGCATGACCGGCATCGAGAGTTACATCATGCCGGCGCTGACCATGGGCGTCATTTTGACTGCGACAAACGTGCGTCTGGTGCGCACCGCCATGCTGGAAACGCTGCAGTCGCAATATGTGATGGTGGCCCGTGCCAAGGGCTTGAGCGAGAGCAAGGTGCTCTACAAGCATGCGCTTCGGAACTGCGCCATTCCGCTGATCACCTATTTCGGCCTGCAGTTCGGCGGCCTGCTTGGCGGCATCGTCGTCATCGAGCGGGTGTTCAACTGGCCGGGCCTCGGTACCCTTGCCTTTGACGCGGTGGGGGCTCGAGACTATCCGCTGCTGCAGGGCGTCATCACTGTCCTCTCGCTGATGATTGTCGGCATTAATCTTCTGGTCGATATCGCCTACGGGCTGGTCGATCCCCGCATCCGGACGGAGTAAGTGCCATGGCTTCCGCAACCTCGCGCAACTGGCGCTTTTCCAACCTTGAATTCGTGCTGGGCGCCAGCCTGACCACGGTGATCTGCCTTTCCGTCGTCTTCTCCGGCCTGCTGTTTCCCGGCGGCGGCGACAAGATCGACTTCATGGCCCGCAATCTCGCGCCCTTCACCTCCTGGGCGCATCCCTTTGGCACCGATGCGCTGGGCCGCGACGTGCTGGCGCGGGTGGTGGCTGGTGGCAAGATCTCGCTGCTCGTTGGCTTCGTGTCGGTGGCTGGTGCGGTCGTCTTCGGCGTCATCATGGGGCTGATCGCCGGTTACTATCGCGGCTTCTGGGACATGGTGGTGATGCGCTTTGCCGATCTGCAGCTCGCCATGCCCTTCATCCTGCTGGCGATCACCTTCATCGCCATCGTGGGGGGCAGCCTGACCAACACCATCATCCTGCTGATCGTCTCTCAGTGGGTGCAATATGCCCGCCTCGTGCGAGGCTCGGTGCTGACCCTGCGCGAACGGGAGTTCATCCAGTCCGCCAAGGCTATCGGCGTGCGTGACTGGCGCATCATCCTGCAACACCTGCTGCCCAACCTGCTGGGGCCGGTGATCGTGCTCATGACGCTGAACGTCGCCAACAACATCCTGCTGGAAAGCAGCCTGACCTTCCTCGGTCTCGGTGTTGACCGCACGGTCCCCAGCTGGGGCGGCATGCTGGCGGAAGGCCGCACCTACCTGCAGACCGCATGGTGGATCAGCGTCTTCCCCGGCCTTGCCATCCTGCTGACGGTACTCGGCCTCAACCTTCTCGGCGACTGGCTGCGCGACAGCCTCGACCCCACCGGACGCAGCACGAGGTAAACCGATGACCAGCGCGACCATCTGCCTGAAAGACGCCGGCTTTTCCCCCACGCTGGACCGCCTGACGGCGCTGCTGCGCCCCGGCATCACGGCGCTCGAAGCCTGGACCTTCGACGACCTGAAGACCCGCGGTGCCATTGAAACGGCGCTGGCGGAACAGGGCATCACGGCGATCATCCGCAGTGCCTACAAGCCGCTGGTCCATGCGGTGCTGGAAGAGGTGGATCTGGATGGCATTGCTGCCGCAGAGCTGCGCTATCCGGTGCATCCGCTGGCGCCGGAAAACCGTTTCCGGCTGGAGGCCTATCCGCTCGCCGCGCTGATCGCGCCGCGTCCGCTCACCTTCGCGGCGCGGACGGATGACAGCCTGCAGTATGAGCTGTTGCTGACAGGTCACGATGGCTGCACACAGACCGTCACCGTCCTTGCCCCCAACCGGGAGCATCAGGACCTTGCCGGACAGACGAACCTTTCGCCCTGCGGATGGGTGAAGCTGAACGGCGATGCGGTGGGCACGCCATTCGAGACGCCCTATGAGACGCTTTTCGCCGCAGCGCTGGAGGTAGTCTCTGGCCATGACTGGGGCACAGCTGAGCCCTGGTTCGAGGAGCTGAACCTGTCCGTCAGCCTTCCGTCAGTTGATGAGCCTTTGGCCCATGCGCATGAGGCGATGAGCCTTGCCGAGGCGATGCACGAGGATCTCTATTTCTCGCTGCTCGAATTCTTCCAGATGAAATCCGGCCGCCCGCAGGGTGACCGCGGGCTCAAGCCGGGGCAGATCGTGCCGGAAGTGCTTGGCGGGCAGGAGGGCTATCACCTGCGCATCGAGTTGCGTCCGCTTGCCACCCAGACCCTGCCTGCGACAGTGCACAGTCCGGCAGAGCAGGAGCTGGCGCAGGCTGCTGCGCCTTTGTCTCCCGCACAGATCTCCGCAGAACTGGCACGGGTGGGCGGCGAGCACTTCACTGCCTCTTCACGCGCTGGCCGCAAGGTTGAGGCGTGTTACATCAGGGGCTCCGGTGTGCCGGTGATGATCAGCGCGGGACAGCATGCCAACGAGACGACCGGTGTCGTCGGGGCCTTGCGTGCCGGGCAGGTTCTGGCCGCCCGTGCAGGCGCGCATTTCACCCTGTCGCCGCAGGAAAACCCGGATGGTTACGCCCTGCACCAGCGTCTGATTGCCGACAATCCGCTGCACATGCATCACGCGGCCCGCTACACGGCGCTTGGGGATGACCTAGAGTACCGCAGGCCGGAAACAGCCGGTGATCTTCTCCTTGAGAAAGCCATCCGTTTTGAGGCCGAAGCGCGCTCGGGTGCCCAGCTTCACGTCAATCTGCATGGCTATCCCTCGCATGAGTGGACGAGGCCGCTTTCCGGCTATGTGCCCCGGCATTTTGCCATGTGGACGCTGCCGAAAGGCTTTTTCCTGATCCTGCGCTATCTCGAGGGATGGGAGCGGCAGGCCGAAGACCTGATGGACCGGGTGACACGCCATCTTGCCTCCATCCCCGGCCTTCTGGAGGAGAACGCGCGCCAGATCGCGCTGTACGAGGCCCATGCGGGCGAAACCGGCTTCCGGATGGTCAATGGCTTCCCCTGCCTGTGCTCGGTGGATGCGCGCCATACGGTGCCGGTGACGCTGATCACCGAGTACCCGGACGAAACCATCTATGGTCCGGATTTCATCACCGGCCACACCGCCCAGATGGAAACCGTACTTTCCGCCTATGACGCCTGGCAGCAGATTATGGCCGTGGGGTGAGCTGGCCTGAGCTGTAGAGCTTGCCCGGCCGAGAAATCTGACGGCAATGTTCCTGCGTAAGGGGTGCATGTGAGAGCTCGGTAACTCTATTGAGCTCCCGCCGAAAGCCTTTCGCCGGAGTGGCTGCTGATGCTGTCGAATGAAACCTCAACAGGGCGTCGTGCCCTGATGCCGCTCGCGAGCGGGGCAAAGGCCGCCTCTATTCAACTGTCTGCGTTGAGACGGGATGCTTTGCGGGTTCTGGCTGCCGTCCTTGCTTTGTCTGTTGCGGCCTATGCGGCGGTGGCTGTGGCCCTGTCTCTGGGGTTCGACGTGCCTTTGGCAGCTTCCGCCTTGCTGCTTGGAACATTCTGTCTGGTGGTGCGCGGGCTCGTGCATCACCGGTTTCAGTTCTTTGGTGCCGCCAACACGGTCACCGCTGTCCGCGCGGCCATGGTCAGCCTTGTTGCGGCGGTGGTTCTGTTTGCGGAAATGCACCAGGCAGAAGCCGCGGCTCACTGGGCGCTGGCCGGGCTTGCGAGCCTGGCGCTGGCCCTGGATGGGCTGGATGGCTATCTGGCGCGGCGGTATCATCAGGAATCCGACCTTGGCGCCCGCTTTGACATGGAAGTGGATGCCTTTCTGATCCTTTGCCTTTCGGCTGCCGCATGGCAACTGGGTAAGGCGGGCCCGTGGGTGCTACTCATCGGGCTGATGCGTTACGGCTTCGTGCTGGCGCAATATCTGCAGCCGCGCCTTGCCGCGCCGCTGCCGCCGTCCTTCCGGCGCAAGCTGGTCTGTGTCGTGCAGGTGGTGGCGCTTTGCGGGCTGCTGCTGCCGCCCGTCACGGCGCCGTTCTCAATCTGGATTGCAGCGGCGGCACTGGCAGCGCTCACCTGGTCCTTTGCGGTGGACACGGCCTATCTGCTGCGCAAGCCGGAGGCTGGCCATTGACTGGACGGTTCTCAGTTCGCGCCACGCTCGGTCTTGCCCGGTCGCTCGTCATCTACTACGGCCAGCCCTGGCGGCGCCGCCAGTTGAAGCGGTTTTACCGTCAGCTTGTCGCACCCGGCGATCTCGTCTTCGATATCGGCGCCCATGTCGGCAGCCGCAGCGCCACGCTGCTGGGCCTTGGCGCCGAAGTGGTTGCGGTGGAGCCGCAGCCCGTCTTTGCCCGGATGATCGAGCGCCATCTCGCCCGCCGCCTGCGCGGCTTCGAGACGGTGGCTGTGGGGGCTGAGGAGGGGGAGACGGTGCTGCATATCTCCAGCCGCCACCCGACGGTGACGACCATCTCGGACCGGTTCATCGACGGTGTGCGCGAGACGGAAGGTTTCCGCGGCGTGGTGTGGGACAGCGAAATCCGCTTGCCAGTGACGACACTGGACCGGCTGATCGCGCGTTATGGCCGCCCGGCCTTCTGCAAGATCGACGTGGAAGGCGCGGAGAGCGACATCCTGAGCGGCCTTTCGCAGCCTATCCCTCTCGTGGCGTTTGAATATATCCCGGCCTTGCCCGAAGTGGCACGCGAGGCGGTTGCTCTGCTGGAAAAGCTCGGCCCCTACCGCTTTAACCGCGTGGTGGGCGAGCAGCACCGCTTTGTCAGCGGCCACTGGGTGACAGGCGATGACGTGCTGGCGGAGATTGCAGGGCTGACGCCGGAAAGCCCATCGGGCGATATCTATGCAAGGCTGATGAGTTGATACGCCTGGCCGGATCAGCGCTTGCGGCGCAGCAGCTCCAGCGCCAGGAGAACGAGCCCCGGCAACGCCGCTCCGGCCAGAGACATCATTCCGTACAAAAGGCTGGCAGCCAGCCCTTGCGCTGCGGTGAATCCGAACAGCGGCCAAAGCGCCGCAGCTGCAGCCTCCCGCGTGCCCCAGCCGCCGACGCCGACCGGTATCAGCATGCTGAGCAGGCACAGCGGAATGATGGTGACCACCGCAAGAATGGGCAGACTGGCTCCCACCGCGTCGGAGGCAACACCGAAGGCCAGCAGGTAGCTGCCGGTGATCAGCAGGCTGAGGCCCACCTGCACGGCCAGCGCACCTCTGGTCCAGAAGGCGGCACGCAGCGCCCGGCCGGCCACGGGCAGGAAACGGCGAAGCCGGGCGCGCAAGGCGGGGAGGAGCATTGGCAGGGCAATAGCAGCCGCAAGACCGCACGCCGCCGCCAGCCACAGGGGAGAGCGGGGCAGGGCGGCTGGAAACTCCGGCAAGGCGGCAGCACCGGCTTGCGGCAGAAAGAATGCCCATGCAATCAGGCCGCTGACAATGAGCAGCGCAAAGCCGATCTGTCCCGACAGGCGCTCCAGCACCACGGCTGTGGCCGCCTGCCTCCAGCCGCCATCTGCGCTGTCCTTCACCCGGTAGACCCGCGCCGCATCCCCCGCCATGCCGCCGGGCAGCAGCAGGTTGAGCGTGCCGCCGAGGTAGTATTCCCGGATGGCCGCGCCAAGCGGAATGGCGTGGCCAAGGCGGGCAGCGGTGAAACGCCAGCGCACCGCCGACAGCACGGTCTGAAACTGGACGAGCAGCAGCCCGGCCAGAAGATGTCCGGGCGGGGTCCTGGCAAGGGCAGCCGCGATGCTGGCCGGATCGAGCAGGGCAATGAGACCGGCCAGAAGCGCCAGACCCGCAAGGGACGCAAGCAACCTTATTTTGCGCAAGGCGAAAACACAGGCTGGCGGAAGGATGGGGCGGGGTGCAAGCGCGGCTCCGGGACTTGAGAAGGCACAGTGAATGACAGACCATAAATGGCGCGGCAAGACCCCAAAGGCGAGGGAGAGGGGGGGTAACGAGGCTCAAGGCGGCTACGTGAAGCCCGCTCTGGCGCTTGCCGTGTTCCTGCTGGTTTTTGGTGCGGCCTGCAATCTGCCGGACCGGCCCGGCGGACTTACGCTGGCTGCACTCGCCCATGTGCCGCTGGATGTGCCTCTGGCGGGTCTGGCGCTCATGCTTTTGCCAAGGCGTCTTGCCTATGGTGCCGCTGCCTTGACCACTGTGCTGGTCTTCATCCTGCTGGTCCTGAAACTCGCCGACACCGGCGTGCAGATGGCTTTTCAGCGCCCGTTCAATCCCTATCTCGACTTCAAGATGCTGGGTGACGGCTGGAACTTGTTGTCGGGCACCATCGGCACCTTCACCGCTGCGCTGGCTGTGGCGCGGGCCCTTGCCCTGCTGGCAGGGGTGATGACGGCGTTCTTCTGGTCGGCAGTCTGCCTCATCCGCATGCGCGCCACCTTGCGTCTTCCTGTGCTGGCGGGCTTTGCCATCCTGCTGGCGGGCGGGCTGTCGATGCTGGCCGCCGGCGGCAATGCCAGGTTCCACAGCGCCAGCCTCGGTGAACGGCTGCAGGTGGTGGCCCGTTCCATCGCCGATCTCAGCGCCTTTGAGGCCGAGCTGGTGCAGCCTGCGGACCTGCCGCCGGCCGGGCAGCTGTTTGCCCGCGTCCGGGGGCGGGATGTGGTGCTGGCCTTCATCGAATCCTATGGCCGCAGCGCCATCGAGGACCCGCGCTATGCCCCGCTCACCGGCCCGCGCCTTGCCGCCGTGCAGGCAGAGCTGGAGGAGGCGGGCTATGCCATGGCCAGCGGCTGGACCCGCGCGCCCACCGTCGGCGGCCTCAGCTGGCTCGCCCATGGCACGCTGCTGTCCGGCCTGTGGGTGGACAGTCAGGCGCGCTATGACCTGTTGATGCGCAGCGACAGGCCGAGCCTCAACCGCCTGTTCCGCGATGCCGGATGGCAGAGCGTGGCGGTGATGCCCGCCATAACCATGGACTGGCCGGAATCCGCCTATTACGGCTATGACACGGTGCTGGCGGCCAAGAACCTTGGCTACACCGGCAAGCCCTTCAACTGGGTGACGATGCCGGACCAGTATACGCTCTCCGCCTTTGACAGGCTGGCGCGCCAGCCTGCCGCCGCAGAGGGCAAGCCGGTGATGGCGGAAATCGCCCTCATCTCCAGCCACGCCCCCTGGACGCCGGTGCCAAGCCTCATCGACTGGGAGGATGCCGCGGAGGGCAGCAATTTCAACGCTCAGGCCGAAAGCGGCGATAGCCCGGCCGTGGTCTGGGCCGACCCGGAGCGGGTGCGTGATCACTATATCCGCACCATCGATTATGCGCTGGAAACCCTCGGCAGCTATATCGCCCGCTCGGACGGCGAGGCGCTCTATGTGTTTCTGGGCGACCATCAGCCGGCGGCGATCATCACCGGGCAAGGGGCCTCGCGCGCCGTGCCCGTCCATGTGGTCAGCCGCGACCGGGCGCTTGTCTCCCGCTTTATCGAGCATGGCTTCATCCCCGGCATGATGCCTGCCGCCACGCCGCAGGCAGGCGAGGAGCCGGGCATGGACGGCTTGCGCGATGTGCTGATCCGGGCGATGAGCGGAGACTAAGGCCCTGTGCTGCCTGCGCTGATGGCAGGCGGCATACGGGAAAACCCTCATGTTGCCATCTGCCGGACCGGGGCCTATACCCCGGCCATGGACACTTTGCCCCCTTGCCCCGAATGCCGCTCCACCTTCACCTATGAAGTGGAAGGCACCCTGACATGCCCCGAATGCGGGCATGAATGGCCGCTGGCCGCCGCCCCCGAGGCAGGCCTTGAAGTGCGCGACAGCGTCGGCAACCTGCTCGCCGATGGCGACACGGTGACCCTGATCAAGGACCTGAAGCTCAAGGGCTCCTCCAGTGTCCTCAAGATCGGCACCAAAGTCCGCGGCATCCGCCTCGTCGACAGCGACCACAACATCGACTGCAAGATCCCCGGCATCGGGCCGATTGGGCTGAAGTCCGAGTTCGTGAAGAAGGCGACGTGAGGGCGTAGACCACCTGATTTACGAGCCTACACAAGGCGGCAGACCGCAGGCTGGTCCTCAAATAAATGAGCGCGATTGCAATGTACGCCGGTTAGGCGTACATTGTGTGCAGCTTCAGGTTTGAGGATAACAGCCATGCGTGCATTTGATGATACAACGAAGGACATTGACGGTCGCGCAAGCGAGCGAATGAACTTTCGTACCAAGCCGCATATCAAACAGATCATTCAGCGCGCTGCGGCGCTCAGCGGCGTGGACGACAGCGTATTCACGATGAGTGCCGCCTACCAGTCCGCGCTTGCAACCATCGCCGCGCATGAGCGTACGATGCTTGAACCTGTCGATCACGCCGCCTTTTTCGAAGCGCTCGACACGCCGCAACAGCCGACCGCGAAGCTGAAGGACGCATTTGCCCGCCATAAGTCGCGTGTACTGTCGAAGTGACTGACGGTGAACCGCTGAAAAGCATCATAGAGCCGTTCGATCCGGACAAGCACGACCGGGCGGCTTTCTCCTGTGGTGTTGAGCAGGTTGACAACTTCTTCAAGAAGACCGCAAACAAGCTGGCGAAGGCCGGTAATCTGCGCGTCCATGTGATGACTACCCCAGATGGCGCGGTGATCGGCTTCTATGCGCTCAATGCCCATGCGATCGACTATCAAGACCTGCCGGCGAAATACGCCCGCACCCGGCCTGCGCATGGATCCATTCCGGCGGCGTTCCTGTCCATGATCGGCGTGGACCAGCGCTATGCTGGTCAGGGCTACGGCGGCGACCTTCTGGCCGATGCTCTGCTGCGCGTCGCCCGAGCTGCCGAGCATCTGGGGATCGCTGTTGTTGTGCTGGATGTTCTCGATGACGGCAACCCCGACTTCGTCGAGCGGCGGATGAGACTCTATGCGGGCTATGGTTTCCAGGCACTGCCGTCAAATCCGCTGCGGATGTTCCTGCCGGTTGGGACGGTGCGTCAGGTTATTTCGACGTAATGGGCCATGCTGATCAAATTTATTCAGTGGCTATTATTTTTTTACGCTCATCAGGTACAGTGAATATTTTAAGCTAAGGCGTCAAGAGAAAACACCAAATTCTACTTTCCTGACGTCCACGACTAATAAGCTTTTCAGCTTTCCACTCTTGCTCACCCGTCTATAGGCCTCAAGTAAAACTTCTCCTTCAACAAGCATGCGGTCGTGCGCGTTTGACACAAGACTGTTTGCAATTAATGAAACAGCTAGAAAGGCACGCGCTGTCTCGCCTAACTCAAACGGGACAGGTCTTCCCTCAGAATTGAGGTAAATGCGACCCTTGTAGGTATTAATATTGTAACTTGATACCCGTCCTATGAATATCTCGGCACGCTCCTCCTCTCGTATGTGCATAATATTTTCATAAGTCTTAATGTCCAAATCATGCTGGAATTTTGATGTATGAGAGCCAATCTGTGAAAAGATCGCAGCTTTCTGGGCGGTTCCAGAGCTGATAATTGGCCGGTGCATATCTCGAATCGCGACTTCGCACTTTTCGATGACGCTGTCAAAACGGGCTTGAGGTAATTTCTTTATTGTATCATCTTGCTTTAGTTGCATTTCATCGTATTTTTGCCCAAGGGTTTTGTCAAAGTCGACGTGAAATCCCAATGTTTCAGACACCACGTAGTCGTATGCGGATGCAATTAGATGCCCGATTGGCGTATCTCTGGGGGCGGTGCCAAGCGCGTATATTCCAGCCAATACTGTTGCAGTAAATTTCCAGCTTCCGTTTGTCGGCGGGATCGCTAGGATTTTAGCTCCAGTTAGAGAGGGCGCCTGTGTTATTACATTGTCATTTAGAATCAAATGAGTTGTAAGTGCTAAGGATCGTTGAAATCCAGCTAGAGCTAGCGCTACATCGTAGAAATCAATCAGATGACTTTCTGATGAGCTGCCTGAGTAGCTCAAAGTGAAATCTACGGATGCCATGAAAATTCCTTTCAAGGGCGGGAGTTAAAATTCTACCCACCGAATCAGTATAGGTCATACCCAAGCGGGCAAAATTTTCTGTAATGTCTTTTTTTTATGAAAAGCAATTTGAAATAGAAACAATTGGATGATTGCAACCTTTTTTCACAATTATCAAAAGGGGTCTGATTAATTCCGCATCAAAATCATGGAAGATGATGGTGTATTTAAATGCGTTGATGTCTGCCGTGTGTCGCGCTGCCGCATTCAGATCTATCCAGTTGAAATCTGGATTAAATCGAGCTCTGCATCTAAGATGTGGAGGCAGCACGCTAGAGTGCTTGGCGTACCAAGGTATACTTCATGAAATTTGGTAGCGGAGGAGGGACTCGAACCCCCGACACGCGGATTATGATTCCGCTGCTCTAACCAACTGAGCTACTCCGCCATCCGTCCGTCTGCCGTTTTGGAGTTCCGGAGCGGTTGGTGCTGTCCGGCGGGCAGAGGCTTTAGCGCGACGCGGTGGCGCCGGTGTGGGGAGCTTATAGGAAGGGGCGGGGGCTCCTGTCAAGCGGGGTTTGACGGGATTTTGACAGGCGGCAGAAGCGGCTGTCCGGCCTGTGGATGACGGCGGTGAAGCTGTCCGGCAAATGCGGGGAAACCGGCGGATTTCTGGTGCCTTGGGGCTGGGGCTTATGACGTTGCCTTACTTTTAATGCGGCAGGCGCGATGTGGCACCGTATGCATGAATAACTCAGTTTATTGTATGGATGATCCTCCGGCGCGGATGGCGCGGCGGGTGAGCTTTGCGTCCATGACAGGTCCCGGCACGGAGGCCGGGACGGCGCGGGGGAATGCACTGGAGAGAGCCTGACCGGCAGGTGGCGGCAGCGTTTTTGGATGCAACTGGTTTCCGGCGATGGGAAGGGTGTCAGCTGCAGAGCCCGGCGCGGCACAAAGCGCACGCCGTCCAGCAGATCTTGCAGGTTTCCGGATGTGGTCTCCCGGTGAGGCCTGCTCACCGGGAAGACAGTATCACGCTGCCGGCAGCGTCCGGTTTTCCTCGCGGGTGAAGGCGGGGCTGGTGAGGCCGAGGGGTCTGGCGCGGGCGATCCAGCCGCCGCCCAGAACCTGCGCGCTGCTGTCGTCGCTGTCATAGAAGACGCAGGCCTGCCCCGGCGCGACGCCGGTTTCCCCATCAGTCAGTTCCACCTTGGTGATGCCATCTGTAATGGTCAGCACTGCCGGGGTCGGCGGGCGGGTGGAGCGGACCTTGGCGAAGACTTCCGCGCGCATGCCTTCCGTGGCAGGCGTTGCGCCCAGCCAGTTGAGGTCGCGCAGCTCCAGCGTGCGGGTGGCGAGCGCCTCCTTGGGGCCGACCAGTACACGCTTCTGCGCCGCATCCAGATGCACCACGTAAAGGGGCTCACCGGTGGCAACACCAATGCCGCGCCGCTGGCCGATGGTGTAGTGGATGATGCCCTCGTGCCTGCCGAGCACGCGCCCGTCCAGATGCACGATGTCGCCCGGCTCCAGCGCATCGGGACGCAGCTTCTGGATCACGTCGGAGTACTTGCCCTTGGGCACGAAGCAGATGTCCTGGCTGTCCTGCTTGTCGGCGACGGACAGGCCGAATTCGCGGGCCAGCTCGCGCACTTCGGCCTTCGGCATGCCGCCGAGCGGGAAGCGCAGGAAATCGAGCTGCTCCTGCGTTGTCGCAAAGAGGAAATAGCTCTGGTCGCGGTCGAGGTCCGCCGGGCGGAACATCTGGTGGTGGCCGTCAGCGCCCGGGGCCGTGCGCACGTAATGGCCCGTGGCCAGCACATCGGCGCCCAGCGTGCGGGCGGTCGCAAGAAGGTCGGAGAACTTGACCGTCTGGTTGCAGGCCACGCAAGGCACCGGTGTTTCGCCGTTGAGATAGCTGTCGGCGAAACGGTCGATCACCTGCTCCTTGAAGCGGCGCTCATAGTCCAGCACGTAATGGGGGATGCCAAGGCGCTCGGCTACGCGGCGGGCATCGTGAATGTCCTGCCCGGCGCAGCAGGAGCCTGCCCGGTGCACGGCAGCGCCATGGTCATAAAGCTGCAGGGTGATGCCGATGACATCATAGCCCTCGCGCTTCATCAGGCCTGCGACGACGGAAGAGTCGACGCCGCCGGACATGGCGACAACGACACGGGTTTCTGCCGGGGGCTTCGGCAGATGAAGGGAATTCAGCATTCTGCGTCCTCTCGTTCCGCCGGGGTCAAGGGCCGGGGGCGGGATGGGCGTTGGCCGGAAGGTGCTGGCGGAAGAGTGGTCCGGTCAGGCTGCCCGGGTCTTGCGCCGGAAGCAGCCCGGCGGAACTGCGGTCAGACCGTCCGGGAGATGCACACAGTATACAGCGAAGGTGCGCTGCTGCCAATCGGCCCGGCAAAAGCTGCAAGTGACCGGGCAAGCCTTGCCGTGCCGGGCAGGATTTGCCGGGTCTGGCACGCTGCGGAAATGGCTCTTGCCTGCCATTTTCTTGATTCAAAACAACAATTTGCGGGTGCTGAAACTGGCCCCGTCCTTGCTTTTGACTGGCAAGGATAAATCCGCCCCGTGTGGGCAAGCGTCGAGGGTTGCCGTGCAGGCATTTCAGCTTCGGATCGATCTTGGTGGCATGGGCGGGCCTGCAGGTGCAGGCGCGGGGCCTTCTGCTGGCGGTCAGGCGCCGGAAGGTGTCTTCGCCGGCGTTCTGGCAAATGCGGGCCTGGAAGAGGCCGGGGCGCCGCTTCCGGGCGCGCAGCCTGCGCCGGTGAATGCATCTGCCGCCGGCAGTCCTCCGGTTCAGAATGCCATTGACGCGCAGGGCCTGCAGGTGCTGCAGCCTGGCGCCGTGGTGGAGCCGCAGGCCATTGATGCGGAAGCTGCGCTGCCATTGCCCCTGCCGCAGGTGCCGGTTGCAGCTCCCGGTGAGTTGCCGTCCCAGGTTCCCGGCACTGCGGCTGGCGAGGCTGTTGCTGATGATCTGCCGGTTGTGGACACCCCGGTGCTGGAAGGCGAGGCAGGGGCCGATGCAGCGGCGATGGTGGTGGCATTTATCATGCCTGCCCCTCTGCCTGCGCCGCAGCCCATTGTTGCTGCTCCTGCGCAGAATGGTTTTCAGGATGGTGCGCTGAACGGCGTGGACGGCCTGCGCGGCAGCATCACTCCGGCCTTGCCGGATATGCCGCTGCCGGGTGGTCAGCCGCAGCCCGCTGCGCCCGGTATGGCCCAGCCGCAGGTTGATGCCTCCCTGTCTGCGCCCCTCGCGCCAGCGGGTGGGGGTATGCCCTCCGCTGACGCGGGCAATGCGCCTGTGGTTGCGCAGCCGGGTGTTGCTGCAGCTCCTGCCGTTGCTGATGCTGCATCTGCTCCCGCCTCGGGCGCTGCGCAGCAGGTGGTTCCGCAATTGACTACGGCCTTGCCGCAGGCTGGTGCTGGTCTTGAGGCGGCGCTTGCTGCAGCAGGGCTGACCCCGGGCGAGGCTGAAGCTCTGGAACCGGACGTTCTGGCCGCCATTGCGCGCTCTGCAAGCGCCACCCAGGCTGACGCGGCCGCTGTCAAGGCAGGCTCAACGGGCTCTGCTGATGCTCAGTCTCAGCTTCAGCTTGAGTCTCAGGCTCAGACGCGTCTGCAGCCGGTTTCCCCGGCAGGTGCGCAAGCGGTATCTGACAGCGCGCCGTCTCAGCCGCTGGCCGCCGCCGCCATTGCGGGTGATGCCCAGCCGGACGGTGTCGAGACGCTGCGTTTTGCCATTGCTGCCAGCGCGGATGATGCAATGGCTGCAACTGTCCGTCCCGGGGTGGTGGCCCGGCAGACAGCCGCCACTGCGGTGCCAGATGTGGCTGCCGGCAGCCTGACCGCTGCGGCTGTTGCCGAAACTGCCGCGCAGACGGTTCAGTCTGATGAGGCTGCGCAGCTTGCAGCCCTGAAGCAGGCTGCGGACAAGGATGGTACTGGCAGCCGGTATGATTTTGCAGGTAATGCCCCGTCTGAAAAGCCTGGGACGCAGGCCGCTGGCGCCAAGGGCACGCAAGCCGCTGATCTGGCGGGTGCCTCTGCTGCCATCAATGCGGGTCAGGCTGCAGCAAATGCTGCTGCGCCGGATGGCGCCGAGGCCGACAAGGGGACAGACCCTGTCGTGGCGCTGGATGCCCGTGCCGGGCGGATGGATTTTACGGGGTTTGGCCGGGCTGACGGGCAGACAGCAGCAACCACAGGCACGGCACAGGCATCCGTGTCCGGGCAGGTGCCCACGCAGGCACAGGCCCAGGCTGCTGCAGGCCAGATTGCCGGGCAGATCCAGCTGCACTCCCGCGCCGGGCAGAGCCGGTTCCAGATGCGGCTTGATCCGCCTGAGCTTGGCCGGATCGAGGTGCATATGAAGGTCAAGGCTGGTGGCGAAGTCGAGGCTCACCTCATCGTCGACAAGTCCGAAACGCTCGACATGTTCATGCGTGATCACAAGGGCCTTGAGCGTGCGCTTGAGCAGATCGGCCTGAAAGCAGAGCAAGGCGGACTGCAGTTCTCGCTGCGCGATGAGGGCAGCAACCGCCAGTTTGCCTTCTCGGGAGACGGGCAAGGCAATGGTTCCGGACAGTCTGGCCGTCAGGGTCAGCAGCAGGGACAGGACGGTCAGACGGCTGAACGCGGCATCAGCGAACGCGTGGTGCAGCTCTACCGTCAGAACGGGCGCAGCGGCGTCGATATCCGAATCTAGTATGCGTGAAAACTCCGGCTTGGCTGCAGGCCGCCGGTGTCAGGAGTGAAGAGAATGGCAACAGTTTCCGCGAACACCGCAGCAAACACAGCCCAGAGCTCAAGCGCAGCCAGCAAGGAGACCCTGCTTGGCAGCTATGACCTGTTCCTGACGCTGCTGACCACACAGATCCAGAACCAGGATCCGCTCGAGCCTCTGGATGCTTCGCAATACACCCAGCAGCTGGTGCAATATTCCAGCGTTGAACAGGCCATCAAGAGCAACGAGTATCTTGAAAACCTGATGGCCATGATGGAGGCGGGTCAGGCGTCTTCCTATGTGAACTACCTTGGCTCTCAGGTGACTGCGACCGGCGCCAGCACAGTGCTTGCAGATGGTGAGGCAACCTGGAAGGCCAATTCTCCGGAGGCTGCCTCCGGCACGGTCGAAATCCGGAACTCTGCGGGTGCCAAGGTTTATGAAGGCAAGGTGGACTTTTCGAAGGGCAACAACACGTTCGTCTGGGACGGAAAGTCCTCCACCGGAGTAGGTCTGCCCGATGGCAGCTACACCGTGTCGTTCCAGCTGACCAATGCCGCTGGAAACAAGGTGACGCCGACCACGCAGATCTCCGGCACGGTTGACCGCGTCGACCTGTCGAGCGGGACGCCCTATCTGGAGATTGGTGGTGTGTCCATTCCGGTGAGTTCGGTGACGTCCGTTTCCCGGGCCACCTGAGTCCGTCAGAGAATCAAAACTCAAAGAGGCGCGGAAGGTCACTTCCGCGCCTCTTTTTATCTGGCCGGCTTACCGCCTCCTGCCCTCGGTCTGCTGTCAAAGATTTCTTTAAGGTAAACAGATTCTCAATTTGGCAAGAAAAAGGCGAACTATTCTGGAGGGGGAACTTAACTACCACCTCAAGAAATCGCAATTTCATAGTTAATACAATGTAACTGAGCGCTTAGGTAAATTTTAAACTCCGCTGTCTATTCTCTCTTCAAGACCTGGTCATGGTTTGTGTGAGAGTAAAATGACCGAGCAAATTCGTTCGCGTGTGAAATATGTGATTGGGCCGGATGGAAGCCCCCTCACCATCGCCGATCTGCCGCCGCCCAGTACAAAGCGGTGGGTCATCCGGCGGAAGGCGGAAGTCGTGGCAGCTGTCCGCGGCGGCCTCCTTTCCCTGGAAGAGGCTTGCCAGCGTTACACGCTGACGGTCGAAGAGTTTCTGTCATGGCAGAGCTCGATTGAGCGCCATGGGCTGGCGGGTCTGAGAGCGACCCGTATCCAGCAGTATAGAAACTGACGGTTCGGCGCGCGGCTCGCCGCACGTACGGTCTGTACCTCCAAAAAACTGGCCGGCCTCGAAAGAGGCCGGCCTTTCTGTTTTATGCCCGCCCTCAGACAAGGATCTGAGGTGGTGCTGCAACCATCTGTGGTCAAACCGGTCTGGCGCTGATTCCCGGTGGCGCGATGCGGCTGCAGGCCGCTAGAAGCGGACTCGGCTGGCGCGCTGCAGATGGTCAGTCTCGTCAAAAGTTACCCACTGATTAACGCAAACCGGCAGAATTTCGCTATTTGCAAGCGGCGCCGGTAAGGATTGATGGCGGAATTCTGCCGGTTTTCGGGTTGGCATCAATACTCGTTAATAACTTGTTTACCTTCTGGCGGGCAAATTTTGCCTATCGGACAATGGGGTGCAGGTCAGAGTGGGCCGTGATTCCCTCAGGTGCCGGGCAGGGCAAACGAACGCGAGCGGGCAAACGTGAACGGATTGATCGAATTCATCAGAACACTGGGTGCAGCGCGCGTGGCCGCCATGGGGGCGGTCGCGGCGATCCTCATTGGTGTGTTCGCCTTCATCATTCTGCGGGTGACAGCACCGCAGATGGCGCAGCTCTATTCTGATCTGTCGCTGGAAGACTCCTCGGCCATCGTCACGTCGCTGGAGCAGCAGGCAATTCCGTACGAACTGCGGCGTGAAGGTTCGACCATTCTCATCCCGCAGGAGCAGATCGCCCGTGTCCGCATGCGTCTGGCCGAGGATGGCCTGCCGACCGGCGGTTCCATCGGCTACGAGATCTTTGACCGGACCGACACGCTTGGCGCCACAAGTTTCGTTCAGAACATCAATCACTTGCGTGCGATGGAGGGTGAGCTGGCCCGCACGATCCGCTCCATCGACCGGATTGTCTCTGCCCGCGTTCATCTCGTGATCCCCGAGCGTCAGCTGTTCCAGCGTGATGCCCGGCCGCCCTCAGCCTCTATCGCGGTCAAGGTCCGCGGCTCGCTCGGTGCCGGGGAAATCCGTGCAATCCAGCACCTCGTGGCAGCAGCGGTTGATGGCCTCACCCCAGAGCGCGTGTCGATCGTTGATGACGCCGGGCGTCTGCTGGCATCCAGTTCGGATGACAACGCGGAAGCGATGCTGTCCACGCAGTTGCAGGAACGGACGGCGGAAGTTGAAACGCGCTTGCGCAATCAGGTCGAGGAAATCCTCAACAGTGTGGTCGGGCCGGGGCGTGCCCGTGTGCGCGTCGCCGCTCAGATTGACCATAACCGGATCACGGAAACGCAGGAGCGCTTTGATCCGGAAGGTCAGGTTGTCCGTTCAACCCAGACCAAGGAAGAAGCCAGCAGCCGCGGCGCGGGCCAGGATGCTGTGACCGTTGGCAACCAGCTGCCGAATGCGGATCAGGGGGCTGCCGGCACAGGTGACGTCGAAGCGTCGAACCTCAACGAGGAAATCGTCAACTACGAGATCTCCAAGGCGACCCGGACCGAAGTGGTCGAGGCAGGCAGCGTGAAGCGCCTGTCGGTCGCAGTGCTGGTGGATGGCGTCTACACGCCGAATGCGGATGGTGTCCTCGAGTATGAGCCGCGCACGCAGGAAGTGCTTGACCGGATCGCGGTACTGGTCCGTTCGGCGGTTGGGTTCGACGCTGCCCGCGGTGACGTCGTCGAGGTTGTCAATCTGCGCTTTGCCCAGGCGCCGGAGGCTGACTTTGAGCCTGCATCGGACGGCATGTTCGACTTCACCCGTGATGATATCATGCGCTTTGCCGAGCTGGGCGTGCTGATGCTGATCGCGCTCCTGCTGCTCCTCTTCGTGGTGCGTCCGCTCCTGCGCCGCATCGTGACGCCGGATGAAAAGCAGCCCCAGGAACTGGTCATTGCACCAGATGGCACGCTGGTGGCCGAAAGCGAGCTGCCGCAGCAGCAGGAAGAGGAAGACGACGGCGTGGTCATCGAATGGCTTGAGGAAGCCAAGCGTGAAGGCGCCATGCAGGCCTCTTCCATCGCCAAGGTGGGCGCAATGATCGAGGATTATCCGTCTGAGGCCGTCACAATTGTGCGCGGCTGGCTGGAAGAGGCAGCGTAACCCATGGCGCAAAGTCAAATGCAGAACCAGCTGACAGTCAGTGACGACGGTGTTGAGCGGGAGCTCAAGGGAGCCGAGCGTGCTGCGGTTCTGATGCTCGCCCTTGGCGAAGTCCATGGACGGCAGATCTGGGCCCGCCTTGACGAGATCGAGGTGCGCCAGATTTCCGCAGCCATGGCCAAGCTGGGCCCTGTCACGCCCAACATGCTGCAGGATCTTTTCGCCGATTTCGTGCGGCGCCTCAGCTCGCGCGGCTCTCTGATGGGCAACGTGGATGCGACCGAGCGCCTGCTGGCGGCCTTCCTGCCGCAGGACAAGGTGTCGGTGATCATGGAGGAAATCCGTGGTCCTGCAGGCCGCAACATGTGGGAGAAGCTCTCCAATGTGCAGGAGAACGTTCTTGCCAACTATCTGAAGAACGAATACCCGCAGACCGTTGCCGTGGTGCTGTCAAAGATCAATTCGGATCATGCCGCCCGGGTGCTGTCGATCCTGCCGGAGGATCTGGCGCTTGAGGTTATCAACCGCATGCTGCGCATGGAGGCGGTCCAGAAGGAAGTTCTGGAGAAGGTCGAGCTGACGCTTCGCAAGGAGTTCATGTCGAACCTCACCAACACGAGCCGCCGCGACAGCCATGAGATGATGGCGGATATCTTCAACAATTTCGACCGGCAGACGGAAGCCCGTTTCCTGGCGGCGCTTGAAGAAGAGAACCGCGAGTCGGCCGAGCGCATCAAGAACCTGATGTTCACCTTCGATGATCTGATGAAGCTTGATGCGGCCAGCTGCCAGACCCTGTTGCGCAACGTGGAGAAGGACCGTCTTACCATCGCCTTGAAGGGCTCTACCGATCAGGTGCGCGACTTCTTCTTCGGCAACATGTCCTCCCGTGCTGCGAAAATGCTGCGGGATGACATGGAAGCACTGGGGCCGGTGCGCTTGCGTGATGTGGACGAAGCCCAATCCGCCATGGTGGCGACAGCAAAGGATCTGGCTGCGCGCGGTGAAATCATGATCGCGAAGTCGAAGAGCGACGACGAGATCATCTACTGATGACAAGCGAGGTCTAGAGCGGAAGCATGTCACGCTTCACGACACCGTCGAAATTCCTGTTCAGCACGGACTTTGCGGCTCCTGACGCTCCGGCCGAGGAGGTTCCGCAGGAACCGGCCGTGCCGATGATGCCGGTTGCCCAGCATGAGGCCCTGCTGGCGGCCGCCATTGCCGATGCGCGCAGCAAGGGCCGGGCTGAAGGCATGGAAGAGGCGCGTGCCGGTGAGGAGCGCCGGCTTGCGGATGAGGCGGCCCGTCTTGTGAATGCCGCTCAGCAGGTCTTTGACGAAATTGATGGCTTTCGCGAAGAGGTTCAGCGGGACGCCATTTCACTCGCCTTTCTCGTCGCCCGGCGGCTGTGTGCACATCTGATTGCGCGCAGCCCGCTGGGTGAGATCGTGGCGCTGGTGTCGGAGTGTCTCGGTCCGTTGCGTGAAGCTCCGCACCTGGTCATCCGTGTAGCTGCCCGGGATGTTGATGCCTTGAAGAAGCGCATGGATCCTCTCATCGAGGAAAAGGGGTTCGAAGGGCGTCTCGTCATCCTTGGAGAAGCCGAGGTCGAGCGCGGCGATTGCCGGATTGAATGGGCCGATGGCGGTATCCTTCGGGATCGCAAGGCCATTGAGAAGCAGATTGACGAGATCATTCGCGGCTATTTCCAGGCCAAGGCTGCTGCCCGTGCGCGGCCTCAGGCCCGTGAGGCGGCTGCAACCGGGGAGACTGAGGCATGAGCAACACAGGCGATGGCGGAATTCCGCTGGACGAACTTGAAAGCCCAGGCCGGCGCCGGGAAGAGCGGGGGGATATCGGCCACGCTTCCTCAGCGGCCGATCTGGAGGCCGTGTTTGATGTGCCAGTGCGTATCTCGGCCGTTCTGGGCCATTCCAAGATGCATGTTGCAGACCTGCTGAAGCTGGCATCTGGAACGGTGCTGGAACTCGACCGCAAGGTCGGTGAGGCCATCGATATTTATGTGAATGACCGGCTGGTCGCCCGCGGGGAAGTTGTGGTGGTCGAGAATAAGCTGGGCGTGACCATGACCGAGATTATCAAGACCGACCGCTGAGAGCGGGCAGGAGACGAAGATGCGCTTGCTGATTGTTGGGACGCTTGGCGGCCAGCTTACGACAGCCTCGAAAATCGCGATGCAGCGCGGCGCTCAGGTCACCCATGCGGATGACATCGAGGGGGCGCTGAAGGTGCTGCGCTCCGGCCGTGGCGCGGATCTGCTGATGGTCGAGGTAAAACTGGACATCGGTTCGCTGATTGCGCGGCTGACGGACGAGCGCATTCATGTGCCGATCGTTGCCTGCGGCACGGACACCGACGCCCGTGCGGCAGTGGCAGCCATCCGGGCTGGCGCGAAGGAATATATCCCGCTGCCGCCTGATCCGGACATGATCGCGGCGGTTCTGTCCGCCGTGTCGGAAGAGCGCGGCGACCTGATTTACCGCGACGAGGCCATGGCTGCCGTCGTGAAACTGGCTGAACAGGTGGCTCCTTCCGATGCTTCGATCCTGATCACCGGTGAATCCGGCACGGGCAAGGAAGTCATTGCCCGCCACGTGCACCGCAGTTCCTCCCGTTCTGGCAAGCCGTTCATTTCCATCAACTGCGCGGCTATCCCCGAGCATCTGCTGGAGTCCGAGCTCTTCGGCCATGAGAAGGGTGCCTTCACCGGTGCCGTCGCCCGCCGGGTTGGCAAGTTCGAGGAAGCAGATGGCGGCACACTGCTGCTGGACGAGATTTCCGAAATGGACGTGCGCCTGCAGGCAAAGCTTCTGCGCGCCATTCAGGAACGGGTGATCGACCGGGTGGGCGGCACGCGGCCGGTGCCGGTGGATATCCGTATCATTGCCACGTCGAACCGGGATCTGGCGGAAAGCGTGCGGCAGGGAACCTTCCGTGAGGATCTGCTCTTCCGTCTCAATGTGGTGAACCTGAAGCTGCCGCCCCTGCGCCAGCGTCCGGCCGATATCCTGGAGCTCGCCGACTATTTCGCCCGCCATTATGCGCAGGTGAATGGTGCCCCGGTGCGGCCCATCAGCCCGGATGCGCGGCGGGCGCTGACCACCAGCCCCTGGCCGGGCAATGTCCGCGAGCTGGAGAACACCATCCACCGCGCCGTTCTGCTCGCCATCGGGCCGGAGATCGGGGTTGATGCGATCCGCATGCCGGACGGGACACCGCTTGCGTCGGCGCCGCGCGGCCCGGTGGAACGGGCGGCACAGGCGGCTGAAGCCGTCAACCGTTCGCTCGTGGGGCGTACGGTTGCCGATGTGGAGCGGGATCTCATTCTTGACACGCTGGACCATTGCCTTGGGAACCGCACCCATGCGGCCAAGATCCTTGGCATCTCGATCCGGACCTTGCGCAACAAGCTGAACCAGTACACGGATGAGGGCATCCATGTGCCTGGTCCGGGCGAGGCGCGGGTCTGAAGCGCTTGCTGATTTTTAAGGACGCTGCATGAGTGAAGCATCAGCAAATGGCACCGGCGCTCCGCCGCCGCCCGGAGGGCGCGGACCGGGGACTGGCGTCCCGATGCCAAACATAGGCGATATCTGGCGTGCGCTGAGGCAGGGCGATCTGGGCCTTGCCATCGGCGTTATGGTCATTCTCGTCCTGCTCATCGTGCCGATGCCCTCGGTCATGCTGGACATGTTCCTGGCCATCTCGATCATCTTTTCGGTGATGATCCTGATGACCGGCCTGTTTATCCAGCAGCCGCTGGAGTTCTCGTCCTTTCCGACAGTCCTGCTGATCGCCACCATGCTCCGGCTGGCGCTGAACCTTGCCTCGACGCGCCTGATCCTTGCCAATGGCCATGAGGGTACGGCTGCGGCCGGGCATGTGATTCAATCCTTCGGCAACTTCGTGATGGGTGGCAATTTCGTCATCGGCATCATTGTCTTTGCCATTCTGGTGATCGTGAACTTCATCGTCATCACCAAGGGTTCGGGCCGTATCGCGGAAGTGGCGGCACGTTTCACCCTGGATGCCATGCCCGGCAAGCAGATGGCGATCGACGCCGATCTATCGGCCGGGCTGATCGACGAAGGGGAGGCCCGCCGCCGCCGCAAGCAGCTGGAAGAAGAGTCTACCTTTTTCGGCGCCATGGACGGTGCGTCCAAATTCGTGCGCGGTGATGCGATTGCGGGCCTGCTGATCACCTTTATCAACGTCATTGCCGGCATCATCATCGGTGTGGCGCAGATGGGGCTGACATTCGGAGAGGCAGCGCAGAACTACACCCTGCTGACCGTCGGTGATGGCCTGGTTTCCCAGATCCCGGCCCTTATCGTCTCGACTGCCGCCGGTATTCTGGTGTCCAAGGCAGGTGTAGCCGGATCGGCCGACAAGGCAATGGTGGCCCAGTTTACCGGCTACCCCAAGGCGCTGGGCATGTCCTCCGCTGTCATGCTGACACTGGCTTTCCTGCCTGGCATGCCGATGATCCCGTTCGTCGCGCTGGCCGGGCTTGCTGGCTGGCTGGCCTTCAAGACCGGAAATGCGAAGCAGCAGAAAGCTGCGGAGGCAGTCGCCAAGAAGGTGATCGAGGAAGCGCCGAAGCCCGCTCCTGAACCGCCGATCACCGATGCCCTCAAGATGGATGAGCTGCGTATCGAGCTGGGCTACGCCCTGCTGCCCTTGATCAATGGCAGGGAAAGCGGCGGCGCGGATCAGCTGACCGAGCAGATCAAGGCTCTGCGCCGGCAGATTGCTTCGGACATGGGCATCATCATGCCGCCCGTGCGCATACTCGATAACATTCAGCTTGGGGCGAATGACTACGTCATCAAGGTCAAGGAAGTGGATGCCGGCAAGGGCACGCTTTATCCGAACCGTTATATGGTCATGGACCCGGCCGGCGGTCAGGTGAAACTGCCGGGCACACATACGATCGAACCGACCTTTGGCCTGCCTGCTACCTGGGTGGAGGCGGCCTACCGTGAGGACGCCTCACTGCGCGGCTACACCGTTGTGGATCCGGCGACAGTGCTTTCCACCCATCTGACGGAAACGATCAAGGGCAATGTCGCCGAGCTGCTGACCTATGCCGACGTGCAGAAGCTTCTGAAGGAGCTCAAGGGCGATCAGGCCAAGCTGGTGGACGATCTCATCCCCTCGCAGATCAACGTGTCGGGCGTGCAGCGTGTGCTGCAGACCCTGCTGGGCGAGCGTGTTTCCGTACGCGACCTTGGTACCATTCTGGAAGGCATTGCAGAGGCGGTTGGCTTTAGCCGCAACACAAACACGATTGCCGAACATGTGCGCAGCCGTCTGGCCCGCCAGCTTTGCGCGGCGAATATGGCGCCCGGCGGCTATCTGCCGTTGATTGCGCTCAGCCCGCGCTGGGAGCAGTCGTTCCTGGAAGCCATCGTCGGAGAAGGAGAAGAGCGCCAGCTCGCCATGCAGCCTTCGAAGCTGCAGGAGTTCGTCACCCTCGTGCGTGACGCCTTCGAAAACGCTGCAACGCAGGGCGAGGTTCCGGTTCTGCTGACATCACCGCAGACGCGGCCCTTTGTCCGTTCCATCGTTGAACGTTTCCGGGCCCATACGACTGTGATGAGCCAGAATGAGGTTCATCCCCGGGCGAAGCTGAAAACGGTCGGGTCAATCTGAAGCAAAGCCGGAGAGGTAAAAGTCTCCGGCCTTTTGCGTCCCGTCACACCAGGATGTTCAACCGTGACATGGCTGAGGCCGCGCTGATGTTGCTGCCGCGAAGGGCGTTGGACGCCTGTTGCTGGGCGACACCAGTGTTGATCTGCTGAAAAGCCTGATTGAGCTGGGCGTTGAGGTTGATCGTCCGTTGAACGGCACGCTTGCGCACTTGTGCCCAGGCATCATTGTAGTCTTTGAGACTTGGCTTTTTAGCGTTGCGGTTGGGGTTGTTTCCGATCGTAGCCATAAGGCCAGTCTTGGTGCATATGGTTAATGAAAGGTAAACTCCGTCAAAATATGTGATGTCAGCCCTTTGACTGGCCCGTTTACAAGAGGGGCGGGCAGAGTGCTTGCGGAGTTTGCGCCAGGTCCATTCTTCTTCCGGCATCATGACACCGGGTTCCTGTTGTTCTGCTGGTGCGGCGCTGCTACGGGTGGGGCATGATGCGTGGCGTACAAGGACCCTCTGATGACACTACTGAATATGAACGGCTATACGGATCTGCCGGACACAAAGGTTGCAGTGGTCACCACCTATCTTGAAATGACCGCCGCCCCCGAGGGGCTCGAAGCGCCTCATCAGTCTCCGGAGGGCGTAAGCCTTGAGCGTTTTCAGGGGGCGGATGCGGATCGCTTTCTCAGGCTTTTCCGAAAGGTGGGCGAAGAGTGGCTCTGGTTCTCCCGGCTGCTGATGACGCGCGAGGAGCTGGCTGCAGCGCTCTCGAACCCCTCGAGCGAGATCTGCATTGTCCGCAAGGACGGCGCTGATGCCGGGCTGCTGGAGCTGGATTTTGCTGATCCCGAGAACGTGGAGCTGGTCTATTTCGGGCTGATACGGGAGGCCACGGGGCACGGGCTTGGCCGCTGGCTGATGCAGGAAGCGCTTTGGCGCGCCTGGTCGCGGCCGCAGACGAAGCGCTTCTTTGTCCACACCTGCACCGGCGACAGCCCGGTGGCGCTAGGCTTCTATCAGGCGAACGGCTTCCGGCCCTACAAGCGGGCGGTGGAAGTGATTGATGATCCGCGCCTCTCTGGCCATCTCCCGGAAACGGCGGCACCGCACGTGCCGGTGCTGGGGCGGTCTGCAGGCTGATCCCGGCGTCAGTGCCTGATCTTGTCTGAGAATGCTGCCGTCAGAGCGGGGCGTGAGGCTTCGATCACACCGCGCTCGGTAATCAGCCCCGTTACTAGGCGCGCAGGCGTGACATCAAAGGCCGGATTTGCAACTTCGGACCCTTCCGCCACGATCGAGATGCGGCGGATGGTTCCGTCGGAAGCACGTCCGGCGATCGTCGAGACTTCTGTGCCATCCCGCTCTTCGATGGGAATGCCCGTCAGGCCATTGCTGATGGAAAAATCGAGCGTGGAGGAGGGCAGGGCGACGTAAAAGGGCACGTTGCAGTCCTTCGCTGCCAGCGCCTTCAGATACGTCCCGATCTTGTTGCAGACATCTCCGTTGGCTGTAGTCCTGTCGCTGCCGACGATCACCATGTCCACGGCGCCATGCTGCATCAGGTGTCCCCCGGCATTGTCGCAGATGACGGTATGCGGCACGCCGTGCTTGCCCAGCTCCCAGGCTGTAAGGAATGCGCCTTGATTGCGCGGACGGGTTTCGTCCACCCAGACATGGACCGGGATGCCGGCATCATGGGCCATGTAGATGGGGGCTGTTGCCGTGCCCCAGTCCACTGTCGCCAGCCAGCCGGCATTGCAGTGAGTGAGGATATTGACTGGTTCGCTGAAGCTTTTGCGGGCGAGTGCCGACTTGATGAGGTCCAGTCCATGCAGACCGATGGCCATATTGGTGGCCACATCTTCGTCGCAGATCCGCTCGGCCACCTGCAGGGCCTTTTCGGCCCGCAACTCCGGCGCCAGATGGATCAGGGACCTGCGGGAGATATCAACCGCCCAGGCGAGATTGACGGCAGTTGGCCGTGTATCCACCAGCATGGCGGCAGCTTCATCAAGGGCCATGTCGCCTGGATCTGCCTGCATCGCCAGCCACATGCCATAGGCTGCGGTCGCGCCGATGAGGGGGGCTCCCCGCACGCGCATGGTGCGAATCGCTTCGGCAGCCTCTGCCGCGGTTGTCAGTTCCCGTGTTTCGAACGCATGCGGGAACAAGGTCTGGTCCAGAATGGTTACACCCGTGCCGGATTTGCTCCGCCATATGGTCCGGTAGGGGATGCCATTGACTTTCATGGGTGAAATCCTGCTGTTCCGGTTTTTTGCTGCGCGGCGTCTGGCCGTGCGGACCTGAATATATTAATACTTGTTAACCACAGCTGCGACATTGCCAGTGGAAGAGCGGTTTCCAGCCGGTTGCCCCGGTTTCCAGTAGGACGCTGATCCGTAAAAGTCCGCTTAAGGCAAAAGCAGCAAACGACTCGGGACAACACATGGCAGATCAGAAGACCACAAGACCGGCCGCGACCGTGGTGCCCCATTCCAAGGTCCGGAGCCTGCGTGAAACCTTGCGCAAGGTGCGCCTTGGCGAGGCCGAGCGGGCCGATGTGGTCATCGATCTGCAGGACACGGAGCGTGTCCGCCTGAAGATGCTGGCCGAGGAATTGCAGGATGTCTTCAAGGAAGTTCCGGAGGATGACGACCAGTTTTCCTTCCAGATCATTCCGGGCTCGACGCCGCGCCTCTGGATCGATGTAACCAGTCACATTGTCGTTGCGGGCGATCTGAAGACCTACCGTTTCCTCAAGGATACCCGTCTCGGACGTCTCGTCATTCTGGAGACCGCCGACATTGATGATATGGCGGACTGCGTGACGGAATATATCGCTGAGCGCATCATCGAGCGGGAGCGGGCGCTGGAAGGCGACTGGCTGGACAAGCGCATGAAAGCAGCCATCGCTGGCAACAATGGCCGTACCGGGAGATCGTCCGTTTGGGGGCCGGTTGCCCTGTCATTCCTCGTGGGATCGTTCGCCGGTGCCGTGGGCCTGATCGCCTTTGCCTGGTTCGCCTATCCGATGCTGTGAGGGGCAGTCTGCTGCCGTCACTGGGGCCGGTTTTGCTCAGGCAGTCGCCCCGGACGAGAGCGAAGCGGAGGTCCGGGGACCACTCGTTTCCAGAGCGGTAAAGAAGAGACCCGGCAAAGCTGCTTGCACGAGAAAAAAATCACGCCTCTGGACCGCTCTGGACAATGGCTGCTCTCTGCGAACGAGTGGGCCCCTGTGTATCGAAAGTCTGTCATTGTGATTGCGGGACGGAGGCCGTTGGGCCCCTGATCTTGAAGACCGTGAGCCG